>CADAXQ010000001.1:0-32954 GCA_902791935.1 uncultured Erysipelotrichaceae bacterium
GTGACATCATTCTATAACGAATGTTAGTCGCGAACACCCTAGGGTGTTCCTCATGGTATGGATCCAGATAGAAATATCCTGATCTAAGTATAGAAAAAAAGAATCCCGCACAAGGCGAGGTTCCTGCATCTAAACGATAAGATTAAGCGGCTTTGACTGCTTTTTTGTCTTGGAATATTTTCCAAACGAGCGCCGCTAATGCACCACCACGAGCGGGGCCAAAATGAAGATTCAGATCTCTTCGAGACCATCCATATGGCCATCAATGGCAGAGAAGATGGCGGCAGAAAGCGAATGAGCCGGGTTCACCGAAGTATTGGTGATGCCGTCACCGACCAAGTGTGCGCGGTTAACGCCATACCGATCACCAAACCACCGACTTGGCTGAATTTGTCGTCTGCCGTGACGCCAAGAACCGCCAACACAAAGAGGAACGTCAACACGAGTTCCTTCACAAAGGCGCAAGTGTAAGCAACACCTTTGTTGTCTAGCGTGGCAAGGTAACCGGCTTCCACAATGTTTGCACCCGTGACAGCATAACCGCCACGAATGGCACCGATGGTCGCAGAACCACAGATGGCACCAAGGATTTGCGCAATGACATAGAAGCAGAAATCCTTTCAAGAAATATCGCCCCGAATCGCCATGGCAAGCGAAACTGCTGGGTTAACGCGACCGCCTGAGATACGGCCTACGGAATAGGCTAAGATGATGATGGCGGCGCCGAAGGCGAGAGCCGTGCCCACATAGCCAGCGCCAACACCGATGACCATGAGCACGAAGGCGCCGATGAACTCGGCAAGATACTTTTTCCAAGAATCAGACATGATGACTTGATTCCTCCTATGCGATTAGTTCAGTGCAAACGGAAAACGGCGGAATATTTTTTTGAACGTATTTTCAAAATTTTTATCCGATTTGGTTTCGGACGTTGACAAAGGAGAACGAATCATTCCGTGCTATCCTATTTCTATATGATTCTGTTTGCGAGTGGACGTACCGATATTCCTGCCTTCTATGCAAAATGGTTCGATGCCCGTTATGAAGCCGGTTATTTTGACGTGCGGAATCCGTTCTTTCCGACCCAAGTGTCGCGGATCTTGGTTTCCAATATCGATGCCTTGGTGTTTTGCTCGAAGAATCCAACGCCGATATTGCCTTATCTATCACATTATCATGTGCCGATTCTTTTTCAAGTTACCATCACCCCCTATCATGAGGAAATCGAGCCGGGAGTAGGGGACAAGAAGAAAGTCATTGAAGCGATGCGTACCTTAGCGAATCTGTTAGGCAAAGATCATGTCGACGTCCGTTACGATCCAATATTTCTATCGCCTCGTTATTCCGTTGCATACCATTTAAAAGCATTTGATCATTTGGTTTCGGCGCTGGACGGTGCCACAGAACGCATCATTGTTTCGTTTCTTGATTCGTACCAAAACACAAGGCGTCACACGAAGGAATTACAGGCAAGAGCGTGGACGGAAGAAGACTACAAAGCCGTTGGGCAAGGGTTTTCTAGTAGTGCAAAAGCCCATGGCATGCAAGTGCAAACCTGTTATGAGAAACGAAATCTCGTTGAATACGGTTTTGTCGCGGGCGATTGTATTCCTTATGACCGGATGAAAGCCTGGACGGGAAAAAGCTTTCCATTTTCTCAAATCCGACCTGGCAAAGGCTGCCATTGCGTCCAGACAGTCGATATCGGCGCCTATAATTCTTGCCCGCATCGTTGCGTGTATTGCTATGCCAATTATGACGAAAAAGAAATCGCCAATAACATTGCTTCTCATCATGATGATAGTTCGTTTCTGATTGGAGAAGCACGTGCTGATGATAATATAACAATAAGAAAAAGGTAACAAAATAATTCAATAATAACTAATATATTTGTTACCTATTTTATATTAAAACTATCGCAATATTAATTTTAAAAAGAATTAATCGTATTTTATTTGTACCTAATTGCAATAAAAAGGAGCCATGTAGAAGGGGGTAAACATGGCTCCCGGACGGAGGAAATTGACAAATCTATGGAACGCTATGAAACAAAGAATCAGAGTAACTGTATCTTTATTCAATATTAGGGATAGATAGGCAATATTCCGAAATCCGAGGTTAGCATAAAGCAGGTCATCGATATGTCAATCAAAATCAACGCATTTTACTTTGTATTTTTCTTAGCGGGTCCAAGAAGGGCAATCTTGCGCCTCTTTCTTACTGATCCTTTGTGACAATCATGAATGCTGCCATTTTCTACAGCTTTAATTTTTAATGAATTTCGTCCGTTAAATTCGTTGTTTTTACTATTTTCTCACACTATGAGATTTTTCATTGAATTCTCTTTTCTCTCGTCCTATAGTATCGGACGTGCGATTGGAGGTATGGCCATGGATGAAGAACAACTCTGTGACGAAATCGATGATCTCATGTTTCGACTTCGTCACGTTCCGCCCCGTCACGAAGAACACTTAACGGCCGGTGAGCATGCCATCGTATATTTTCTTGACCGTAGCCCCGAAGGAATTTATTCCGGGGAACTCGCGGTATTAATTCACGTGGGGACGGGTCGTATTGGCAATGCCTTAAAGAATTTAGAAAAGAAGGGCTTAGTCGTTCGTAAGACGGATCCTAACGATCGAAGGAAAGTGCGGGTTTTCTTAACGGAAGAAGGGAAAAACCGTGTCAATGCCTTGCATCAACGGTTACGGGCAAGGCAAAAACGCCTGATCGAGGCTTTCGGCGAAGAAAGAATGTCACAGTACATCCAAGAATCTAATGCTTTGTTAGACACTTGGAAAGAGCTCGTGGCGGAAGAGGAGAACTAGCATGGGAAAACTAACTCGTTATTTGTCCTGGAAAGACTGGCTATTTGTGGCCTTTATCCTGGGATTCACGGTGCTTCAAGTCTATTGCACCATGCTTTTGATGGACTATATTTCTGGTATTACCTCGGCCATTCAATATTTGAATTACCATAATGATCCGGAATCGTTCTTTAACACGCTGGGATTAGCGGCACTATATGAACCATACCGTAATGTCTCTCCTTTTCCTTGGAATGAGATTGTCGCTTTGGCAAAGTCTATGGGTTTAAGCGGAACGGCTTTGTCTTCGTTAGAAAGCGTTGCGAACGCTTCGACAGGCGACATTTGGTATCAAGGTGGCATGATGGTTGCCACGGCGACAGGGATGGTTGGCTGCCAAGTCGTGATTTCTTTGCTGGCATCGTATGTTTCGGCGGATACTTCCACCAAAGTGCGGCAGGCGTTAAACGATAAAGTCACCGATTTCTCTTTGGCCGAAATTAACAAATACTCGACTGCCTCTTTGATTACCCGCACCACGAACGATGTTCAAATGTATCAAATGACCGTCTTGGTGATATTTCGTATGTTCTTTGCCGCTCCGGTCACGGTGATTTGGGCCATTTGCAAGGTGCAATCCGTTTCTTGGACTTTGATGTGGCCGATGGTTGTCGGGGTTGTGGTACTCGTTTTGGTATTGGTGCTAACCATGGTGTTTGCCATGCCAAAATTCACCCGTGCGCAAAAACTCTTAGACCGTGTGAACGGTATCACAAGAGAAAACATCGTCGGCATCCGCGTGGTTCATGCCTATAATGCCGAAGATTATCAAGAAAAGAAATTCAAAAAGACCAATGATGCCTTAACGAAAGATCAGCTCTTTACTTCGGAAGCGATGGCGTTACTTTCGCCGGTCATCACTTTAATCATGAACGGCGTCTCTTTGGCGGTGTATTGGATTGGTGCCTATTTAATTAAGGATAAAACCACCGACTATGCGCAAATCTTATCGACCATGATGTTATCCACCCAAATCATCATGTCATTCATGATGTTACTCATGATGTTCTTCTTGCTTCCCCGAGCGCAAGTCAGCGCAAAACGAATTAACACCGTGCTGGACTCTTCTTCGAGCATTACCGATCCCAAAGAAGAAGCGCTGCAATCTGAAACAGGCAGTGTGGAATTCCGTCATGTTTCCTTTGCTTATCCGCAAGGGGATGGCAACGTGATTCAAGACATTTCGTTTTCTGCAAAGCAAGGAGAAACCATCGCGTTTATCGGCGAAACGGGTTCTGGGAAAACCACGATCTTGAATTTGATTGAACGGCTTTTTGACTGCACGGAAGGCGAAGTGCTCGTCAATGGCGTGAACGTCAAATACTTAAAACAAAAGACATTACATTCTTTGATTGGCTACGTGCCGCAGAAAGGGTTGTTATTCTCTGGCACCGTCAAATCCAACATTGCCTTTGGTGACCTTTCTTTAAGCGAAGAAGAGATTGTGGATGCCGCTAAAATCGCGGAAGCGGATTCCTTTATTCAAGAAATGCCTGAAAAATACGATGCGCCGATTGCCCAAGGTGGCACGAACGTATCGGGTGGGCAAAGACAACGGCTTTGCATTGCGCGTGCCGTCGCGATGAAACCGCAAATCCTATTGTTCGACGATTCGTTCTCTACCTTGGATTTCAAAACGGATCATGCCGTTAGAGAGAATTTAAAAAGCGCCGAAAAGAATGCCACAAAACTGATTGTTGCCCAACGAATCGGCACCATCATGGATGCCGATAAGATCGTGGTGTTAAGCGAAGGCAAGATGGTAGGATACGGCACGCACCATGAATTGTTAGAAAATTGCCCCACCTACCGCGATATTGCTTTATCGCAACTTTCGAAGGAGGAACTTGGTTTATGAGCGCAGCCATGAGAAGAGGACCCCGTCGTGGGCCGATGGCCGGAGAAAAGCTTCCGGATATGAAAAGCACAGTCAAGAGTTGGAAAGCCCTTGGCAAAGCCATGAAGAAATATTTGCCGATTTTTATTGTGGCTGCCGTGTTCATTGTCATCTCGGTCGTGCTATCCGTTTATAGCCCACAGGTTTTAAAAGATTTGACGAATCAATTAACGAACCTGGCCGTGGCCAAGGACGATACGACCGCGAACGATATCCTGCAAGACATTACCAAACTCGGCATTATCTTGGCGATTTTCTATGTTGCACAAGCCATTTGCGCCTATGTCTCTTCGAGGGTTATGGCCGTCATTTCGCAACGTTACTCGCAAGAACTCCGCGAACAAATTGAGAAGAAGATTAATGTTGTTCCGTTACGTTATTTCGACAGCAATTCCATCGGCGATATCTTGTCTCGTCTCACGAATGACGTCGACCAAATCGCCCAATCGTTGCAACAATCCGTTTCGATGTTAGTCAGTTCTTTGCTCACCATCATCGCCGCGATTATCGCGATGTTCTGCACTTGTTGGCAAATGACGTTAGTCGCTTTGGCGTTGCTTCCGATCATCGTGGTTGTCCTGGTTGTTATTTTAAAGATTGCTGGCCCACAGTTTATGCGACGTCAAACCTTAGTTGGCGACGTCGACGGCATGGTCGAAGAAAACTATAACGGCCAAATGGTTATTAAAGTCTTCAACACCGAAGACCGGGAAAAACAAGAATTCAACAAGAAGAATCGCGACTTAAAAGACGCGATGTTCAAGTCAGAAATCTTTGGTGGCTTAATGCAACCCTTGATGTCGTTTCTAAGTTATCTTTCCTATGCGGCGGTTTGCATTGCGGGCGGGCTTTTGATGAATGCGAAGGCACCTGGTGTCACCATGGGCACAATCGCGGCTTTCTTGATGTACGTGAACCTTTATCAATCGCCGTTAAGCCAGATTGCCCAAGCGATGAACTCGTTGCAATCGGCAGCCGCTTCTTCTGAACGTGTCTTTGCTTTCTTAAACGAAGGCGAACTTCCGAACGAAGACGGAAAACCGTTATTGCTCACTGGTGAAGGCCACGCCCCGTTAAAAGGAGAGGTTGTCTTTGATCATGTTTCGTTCTCCTATGACGGAAAACGGGAAATCGTCCACGATTTCTCTGCCCATGTCAAAGCAGGAAGCAAGGTGGCAATCGTAGGTCCGACAGGTGCGGGCAAGACCACGATGGTGAATCTTTTGATGCGATTCTACGAAACTGGCAGCGGGAACATTACGATCGATGGAGTTAATCTCCGCGTTTTGTCTCGCGCGGAATTACATTCACTCTTTGCGATGGTATTGCAAGATACTTGGATTTTTGACGGCACGTTACGGGAGAATCTTGCTTACAACACGCCGAACGTCACCGAGGAAGACTTCAAGAACGTCATTCATGATGCCCATTTGACACACTTTGTGCGTTCTTTGCCAGGGGGATTGGACTATCAAATTCAACAAGATTCCACCATTTCGGGCGGCCAAAAGCAGCTCATTACCATCGGTCGTGCCATGCTAAAGAAAGCGCCGATGCTGATTCTTGATGAAGCAACCTCTAACGTTGATACCCGCACCGAAGAAAAGATTCAGGAAGCGATGGACCGTTTAAGCAAAGGCAAAACTTCCTTTGTCATCGCGCATCGTCTCTCCACCATTCGTAATGCCGATTTGATCTTGGTCATGAAGGATGGGAACATCATTGAGCAGGGGAACCATGATAGCTTAATGGCGCAAAATGGTTTCTATGCATCGTTGTATAACTCTCAATTCTCTATGAGTGGGAATGGCGGATTGATTGATTGATGCTTTGAAAAAAACGGAGTTTGAAATGACTCCGTTTTTTCTTCTCCATCATGACACCTTAAGCCATTCATCGTACAGAAACGAGTAATAAACCATAGGTTTTGAGAGGACAAAACTTTTACTGTTTTATTTATTATCTCTTATTAAACGTAATTTTTATAAAAAAGCAAAGAAAACAAAATCCAGAGGAATAAAAAAGCACCTCCCAAAAGGAGATGCCTTCTAAGTTTAACGGGCTCTGTAACTTCTAAGGTGGTTGGCTTTTTGACTAACCACCTTGTTTGTTACGGCTTTCGACGGTTTGCCGCGGGGGCGCTTTCGCGAAAAGCCCGCGCCTGAGAGCCTCTTCCGAGACAGGTAGCCGGTGCCGGGTCTTACGGCAAGGAAAAGGCCGCCCTCGCGGACGGCCTTGGGCCAAACCACCTCATGGTTACAGCTTCGAGCGGTCGGTTTCGCTCCAACCACCTTAAAAGTTACAGAGCCGTTATTCTTCGGCCCAAACCACGTCGTTATTCGTGTTGCCGTCATAGAAGACACCATCATCCGTCGTGTAATGCTCATCGGCGTAGCCTTGGGTGAACTCGCAAGAAACGGTGCCATCAAAGTCAGCAAACGCATCATATTGGATGTAAGCTAAAGTATTCGGAACCGTTAAGGTTTCAAGCGAATCGCAACTCGCCCAAATGCTGCCACCTTCTAGGCGGACGGCGCCTGAACCAAATGAGAATTCGCTTAATTCCGTGTCGGAGTCAAAGGCACTGCCGCCGATTGTGACGGCCGCATCATCAATCGTTACGCTCGTGAGACTTTCACAATAAGCAAATGAAGAGTCGCCGATGGAAGTCACGTTGGAAGGTAACGTCAATGCGGTTAACTTTGTGCCATAGAATGCTTCATAACCAATCGTAGTCACATGGCTTAAATCGATAGATGTGATCTTTCGTCCATTAAAGGCGCTCACGGCAATTGAAGTCACACCGCTAGGAAGCGCGGGAGTCGCCACGTCCCCAGCATAAGACAAAACCGAGGTTCCATCGCTAGAAAGATAGTAATCACCGGATGTTTTGACCTGAGATTCCGTGTAATAACCAAGTTGGGTGAATGAAGAATATGCTTTCTTTAAGGAAGCAAGCGCAGTGTCGTTATCGGCAATGAGGATGCGTTCTTGACTGTCATAAAAGAGACTCGACAAGTTTTGTGAGCTTGTAACGGCATTGCCATTGGCGTCAAGATAGGAGATAGAAGAGAAGTCATCCCCATGAAATCTTACCGCAGCCAAGGAAGTGAGTTTGCTAAAGCAACGATAGCCAAACGTCTTTACGCTGGAAGGAATGATGAGTTCTTTGATTTCACTATGATTGGCGAAAGCATTCGGCGCAATCGTGGTGATGGAAGAAGGAATTTCCACGATGGCGTCTTCTGTTCCGGTATAAGACGTTAAAGTCTTCCCATCGCTAGAGACGACAAACATATCGGGGATTCCTACGATGATGCTGTCAGCGTGGCTAGCCCAAGCGGCTTTTAACGCGGTTTGTGTTTCCGCATCATCGACGGCAATTAACGGCATATATTGCTGTTCTCCTAAGGTTGGGTACGTCGTGACACCCTCATCAAAATGTACTTTCATGGTCGTCAAGGCATCACAATTATGGAATGCGTTGTCCCCGATTGAGGCGGCATCTTGGAATGTCAATTCAAGGCCGGTTAAAACCTCGTCGCCGTTAAAGGCTTGCTTCCCAACGGATTTTAACGAAGAAGAGAAGGTAATGGTCGTCAAAACAGGGTTATAGGCCAACATGCGGTCCGAAACGGCCGTCACTCGTTTTGGCAAGGCGATTGAAGTTAGTTTAGATAAAGAAGAGAAGGCTAAAGTATCGATGGTAAGAGGAGAATCGCTTTCTTCAAATGTCACAGAAGTAAGCGCGGCACTTTGGAAGGCATTCGTTTCGATGTGAATGATTTTGCGAGAAATGGTGATTCCTTTAAGCGCGCTATGCATAAAGGCATAATCGCCAATATCCGTCACGTTCGCTAAATCGGCGGAAGTAAGAGAGGTATAGGCAAATGCGCCTGTGCCAATCTTGGTTACGCTTTCGGGCAAGGTGAAACTGGTTCCTTCTTTAGCGCGTGGATAAGAAACAATCTCTGTTTTACCCGCATTATAGAGAACGCCATCAACAACGGTGAACGACTTGTTCCCTTGCGTCACCGAATACGAAGCAAGTTGAGGGATATCGCCATAAGAAACGTAAGATTCCAAACTTGCGGGGAATGTCAAAGTGGTCAATGCCGTATTGCGGAAGGCAAACTCATCAATGGTCTTTAAACCTTCAGGTAAGGTGATGGAAGCAAGCGCTGCATCATCAGAGAAAGCATACATCTCGATATTCTCGACTTTTCCAAGTTCAACCGACCTTAACAAAGGAAGATTGGAACAGGCATAGTGGCCCAGTGTCTTTGTTTCGACAAACGTCAGTTTTTCTAATGTTGAGACATCGGATAACGCATAGTCTGGGACCGTTTCTTGATTCGTGATGGTGACAGATTTCAATGTCTTCGGGAGGAAGTCTTTTTGCACCTGACGCATTGCGATACCGAAAGCTTCACCTAAATAGCCGCTTTCTTCCTCGGCAGAAAGACCGACAAATGGGATTGTCAGATTTTCGATTGCCGTCAAGGGAAGGAAAGCGGTCGAGCCAATGCTCGTCACCGACGAAGGAATCGTGAGTTTCGTGATTTCTGCACCGTATTTGACGAAGGCGTCCGCTCCGATCGCAATGACGGGAAGATTCCGATACGTCGAAGGAATCGAAACTTCAGCGCCTTGCGATTGATGGAGAGCAACCAAGGTGTAGCCCGTCGCATCTTCATTGATTTTGTATTCGAATTGATAAGCTTTCCAATGCCCTTTTAAAATCATGGACTTGGTCACCGTCGTAGCGCCCGACGCATAATAAACCACTCCGGATTCATCCGTCCAATATTCCGTTTCTTCATCCCCGACGATAGAATATTGCCCTAAACGGATAATATCTCCTTTTTTTCACTTCTAAGATGACATTGTCTTGCCGTCCTTCGTAATCCAAAGTCACAATGACTTGATTGTTTTCTTCCGTTGAAGCGGGAAGAGAGCTGGACGGATTCGTTTCGGAAGAGGTAGAAGAAGTAGAAATCGTACTTTGGCAACCAGTCAATAAGGCAGCGCCAAAAAGAACAAATAACGCGGCACTTCTCGTTTTATTTTTCGTAAATGCACCTCGATTTTGATACGGTTACAACACTAAAACGATTTCGGGATATGTCAATTTATTTTTTCGGCGAATGTTAAAAATTATCCATTGATTTTTATGAATAAAAGGTAACAAATTCATTCGATGATAAAATAAAAATAGCCATTTTTTGAAAATGGCTATTGTTACACATTCCTTTTAACGATGTAAGGCGTTTCTGACTTGCTCAGGAGAAATGTTTTGAAACGTGACCGTATCGCAATAGGGCACGACTTTTTGTAGTTGTTCCTCCGTTTCGATGGTCCAAACGTTCACCAAATGTTTCTTTTGATAACGTTGTACCCGTTTTTCTTCTAACATCTTGTCCTCTAAGTCCAAGCTTTCGACGGTGTGGCGAAGGCCATACGTCCATTCGTGGGTGGTGGTGACTAACAATTGACGGATAAATCCCTGTTTTTTCATTTTCCACAGAGCACGCGGATCAAAAGAAATAATCAGATAGTTCTTTTTGTCTTTGATCCCTTGGAGTTCGATTTTTAAACGCTTTGCTAACGGGGTGTAGTTCTTTTCGTAGACTTTCATCTCAATCACCATCGGGACTTGTTCATGGACGAGCGACAAAACCTCTTGGAATGTCGGGATTTGCTCACCATCTAAAAGCCGATAGTTTGTTTTGATTTCGTCTAACGTCAAATGTTCGATGACGCCTTCTTTCCCCGTCACGCGTTTTAATTCGGAATCATGGCATACGACTAAGACGCCATCTTTGGTCAAATGGACATCTAATTCAATCGCGACACGATGATCCACCGCGTTTTGGAATGCGTTTAATCCATTCTCGGTTCGGGTTTCATCGTGTAATCCCCGATGGGCGATACCTTCGAGAAATAGGGGGTTTAATTGGGCAATGCAGTTTGCTTTTTTCATGGCTTAGTCCTCGGCATCCATTGATTCTAATCCTTTTTTGAACGATGTCTTCGTGCTTCTTACATTTTTCACAAATAAGAACACCACAAACGATACCGTAAGACAAGCCAAGGCGTAAACCGGAAGATAACCGAAGTTAAACTTGGGATGGAGCAAGAGAAGTCCTAATAAGCAAGGCGTAATCGTTTGGGCTGCCATAGAAGCGGCATAGTAATAGCCCGTGAAACGACCGATTTTATGGTTGCTGCAAAGTTCAACCACCATCGGATAGGAGTTCACATGAACTAAACTCATGCCGAAACCTTTGATAAACCAAATGAGATAGAGCACAAAGGGGAAAGAGCCGCTTCCGGCTGCCCCTTTTAAAACGGTAAAGTTCAAAATCGTCCAAAGCAAATAGCCGGCCAGCGTTAAGCTTAAGCCGGAAACGAGTGTCCATTTCCGTCCGATTTTCGAAGCGATGATACCGCCTAAAGCAAAGCCGATCACGGAACCCACACCGCCCACAATCGTATTCATCATATTCGAACGGCTAGAGGCAGCAAGATAATAAATCGTGTAGTTCCCCATGAATGTGCCGATTCCGTTATCAGCCATGAACCAGAAGAACTCCGCGATTAAAATCAGCCAAAGCATGATGCGGTTTGATTTGCTTAGTGGGGCATCTTCTGTGATTTTGGTCGCGGCTTCGCTATATCTCTCGCCACGCGCCATCTCCGGAGCCATCTCTTCTTCGATTTTGTTTTCTTTAATGTTAAAGAAAAGCACTAAGGCGGAAATTAACATCAAAACCGAAGCGATTAAGAATGGCGCTTCAATCGCCCAGATGTTGTGGTACTGCCAAGTATGGGCAGCCAAGGTGCCATCGGCGTTTTTCTTGGTGCCTAAATACTCGGATAATACGAAGACGATACCAACGACTGTTGCAAACGCACCGCCGATATAGCCCATGATATTGATGATGCCGTTTGCTTTCGATCGTAATGGTTTTGGCGTCATGTCTGGCATCAAAGAAACGGCAGGATTGCGGTACATCATGGCAAAGAAGACAACGATGGCCATCATCGCGATGGTGCCCGCAAGGTTATTGAAGTAGAAAAAGAGAGGAATAAACGGGAACGCGACCACACAAACGAAAGTGCCGACTAAGATATAAGGCATTCGTTTTCCGATCTTTGTATGCGTTTTATCAGATAAATGCCCGAAAATCGGAAGCATGATTAACGCCGCTAAATTGTCTAACGCCATCATGACGCCGACTAAATACTGCACATCCTCTTGATGGCCTTCTTCGCCATGATAAATGGCTTTCGTGAAGAGATCCGTCAAAAATGTCGGACACCAAGAATCATAGACTTGCCACAACAGCAAAATTCCAAAGAAAGCGAAACCAATTAAAAAGGTACGCTTATAATTCAGCCGAAAAGGCTGCTCTTGCGGTGCGTTGACCGCGGTTTTCTGGCTCATATTTTCACCATCCTTAGCCAAATTGTATAACGGTCAAGGACGAAGAAAAAGCAAAGATTTAGTCAATCCAATGTTTCTGAATGGCAAACGGTAAGTCGCTTAAGCGATCAATTTTCGCTGGTTCAGGGTCAATATTGCCAAAGCCATACGCAGCATGAATAAAGAAGACACCGGCTTTTCTTGCCTCGTCTTGGTCTTTCTTGGTATCGCCGACATAAATGACTTCATCGATCGCTTCTTTATGCTTCAGATAGACGATGTTATCGGCTTTTCCTAGCCCCGTATCACCGACACAGACATGGCCTTGAAAATAAGAAGAAGTGCCGCACGCTTTCAAATAGTCTTCGATATAGCCTTTATCACAATTGGATACGATATATAACGGATAAAGTTTGGATAAGGTCTCTAAAGTCGCCTTTTCTTCTGGGTATAATGTGCCGGGATGAATGGCAAGTTCGGCAATCTCTTCTTGAAGCGCAAGCTTGAAATAAGTCATGCCAGTTGCTAAGTCAGCATCCGGGAATGCCAAAGGGCACGTCTCTTCCGGTGTTAACCCCATAAAGGATTGTATTTTTACTAAATCAAAGCGATAAGGCAAACCAGCTTTCTTCATCGCCTCATTCCAGGCATGGCAAATCGTGCCTAGCGCGTTCCACAATGTGCCATCCAAATCAAAGAATATCGCACGTTTCATCGGCTTTTTGCCCTTCCTAGTCCAACACAATTTCTAACACCATCATGAGCGTGAATCCAATGACAAAGCTCCACATCGCAAAATGATCGAAATGATCTTCTCTTGCTTCGGGTAAGATTTCGTCTAACGTGACATAAATCATGGCCCCTGCCGCAAAGGCGAGTAACCAAGGCGTGACTACGCTTAACTGGGCTAAAAATAAAGCAATGATGCCAAATATCGGTTCGACAATGCCAGAAGCAGCGCCAAATAAGAATGCCTTGCTTTTCTTCATGCCGTCGCTATACATCGGCAAAGAAACTGCCGCGCCTTCGGGCACGTTTTGAATCGCGATGCCAAGTGCCAAAGAGAAAGCGGCAAAGCAAAGGGAAGCGATGTCGGCTTGACCATGGTGGTTTAACGCTAAGCCACAAGCAAAGCCTACGGCTAAACCTTCGGGGATGTTATGCATCGTGACCGCTAAAAAGAATCGTAAATTCTGTGATAAGGCGCGCCGATTTGACGGGCCTTCTTCCACGTTTTGTAGCTTATGGAAGTGCGGCACAATTTTGTCAAGCCCGAATAACATGGCAGCACCCAGCAAAAACCCAATGGTAGGGGGCAAATAGGCGATATTCGAATAAATATCGCTGGCTTTGGACTGATTCACGGAAGGAATCAATAAGCCAAAGAACGAAGCTGCAATCATGATGCCGCCCGCAAAGCCAAGTACCATCGCCTTGACTTTAGGGCCCATCGCTTTCTTAAAAAAGAAAACGAAAGAAGAACCTAACATTGTGGCTAGAAAAATGAGACTCAAAGAGAGAATCGAGACAAAGAGAGGATCGGACAAAGAGAATTTCATAAACAAATCTCCGCAAATAAGATAAACAAAAAACGAGCGAAGGGCAAAGCGATATGCGATGAAATCAATCGTTTTTGTTCCAGGACAAGATTGCTTTTTCTAATTCCGCTACGGAAGAAAGAAGCGTCGTCGCGCCTTCTTGCCGCATTTGTTTCGTGTCGCCATAACCCCATTCGACACCGAAAAAGGGAAGATGATTGGCTTTCGCTCCTCTTAAATCCAAGACGGTATCGCCAACCATCAACGCATTGGTGTCGAGTTTCTCTTCGACTAAGCAATGACGGATAATTTCAGGCTTCGTGGCTAAAGAACCATCCAACGTAGCGCCATAAACGCCATCAAAAAGAGAAGATAAGCCAAAGGATTGCAAAATCATTTCAGCCAAAGGCTTTCCTTTGGAAGTGCAAACGTAGGTTTTAAGACCTTGGGAGCGTAAATGTTGAAGTATCTCCACGATTCCCGGATACGGGGTGGCTTCTAAATAGCCATCGCCTTTTCCTTCGTAAGCATCGCGATAAATGCGGACGGCTTCTTCGATTCGTTCCTCGGGAACATGGCAAAGACGGAAACAATCACGTAGTGGAGGCCCAATAAAGAAATCGAGGTCTTCATAAGGAATCAATGGAAGATGCATCGTTTGCAAGGTTAAAATCGCGCAATGTTTGATGCCAGCACCAGAATCCAACAAGGTACCATCTTGATCGAAAAGAACTGCTTTTTGCATAAGGGGATTATAACATAAGGGTTTTTGCGACAAAAAGAAAAAGCCCAATGTCACAAAGATTGGGCTAAAAGAGATTATTTCCCGGTCGTCGATGCGATTTTCCCGAAGAACAAATAAGTGGAGAGATCCTGATTTTCACTGGATATACCCCAACGAATCTTCACGGATCCTTTGACATAATACATGAAGTTATCGATGCCTTGTTCTACGAAACCTTGTTCTTTGAGATAAGCGTTAAAGCGATTGCGATAATCGGCAGTTACGGACATGTTATAAACGCAGAAATCGCCGGTATTATCGTAATAGTTCGTGCCTAATTCCCAATGATTCGAGATGACGGCATCCGCCAAATAGGGGATAGTAGTGGCATCATCGCCATAGAACTGCTTGAATTTTGTAACAACATTTGCGTTAGATTCCTTTGTCCAATCGGCGGGCAAAGTTCCATCCATCGCATCAAAGCTTTCTTGCGTTACGATATCGCTAGGGAACGGCATTTTATCCGCTTCGTAATAAGTGAACGCCAATTCTTCTTGGCCAACCAAAATTCCGCCATGGACATAACGATAAGAAAGCTTGGATAAGCGCCCTTGTTCGTCTAAGGTGACCACCAAGGAAGTGTCAACCAGTTCATCTTTCGTCGGACCGCCAAGCAAATTGGCTGCCACCGTCTTCACTTGATCTTTAAGAACGTATTCGCCATCTTTGCTCCCTGCTTTAAAGATCATGCCGCTGGCATTGAAATGTAAGAAAGAGAAAAGGCTGTTTTCTTTGTCGAAATCAGAAGAAGCAACCGCGGCACCAGGATTCCATTTGCCGCTGCTATCCATTCCGGTTCGGGTGACATTAAAGGGTAAGACACCTTGTTCTAATACCTTGTAGCCATGACGTTTTCGAACGGAAGTGAGGCGCGACATCTCGTCGGCAACGAAATAAGATCCCGCTTTGTAATAATACGTGTTGTTATAAACGCTAGAAAGCACAGAGCCATCGGATTTTAACGGGTGACCTGCAGCAACGAAATTCACCGTCTCTAAAGAAGAGAATGCGTTTTGGACGGCTTTGGTGGCATCATCCTCGACCGTAAAGGGTGCTGGAAGCGCAAGCGTAACGCCGTTTTTAATGTTGAAATCGTTTGCAAGGATAAGGCTGTCTCATTTCCGGAGGCATCGGCATAATAAGCGTCGATATTCGCGACGAAAGAGACTGTGCTATCTTGGATTTGGCAAGTCAAAGAAAGAACATCACGGATTTGAATATCCGTCAAAACGTTGATGGCCGTTATGGATTCGTAAAGGCGGTCGAAATTGAACCCGTAATATTGGTAAATGCCATTTTCGCCCAAGAAGGCGGTTCCGTCGAGTTCTTTTTGGATGGAGAAGATGCCATTGTCCCAAGCGTAATAATTCGACTTGAAACGTTTTTCGGCCGTTTGATTAAGACCATTGATGTAGTGGTCGACGGCGTAACCATCCTCGTCTTTCGTCAAGAGGTAAGAATAACGTTCTTGATTGACTAAGTCATTCAATGTGTATGCCATCTTGCAATCATCCGGATGGGCTGGATCGTATTCCGAAGCAACGCTGGTGGTACCATAATTCACCCATCCTTTGGTGCTGGCATAACGAATGGTAGTATCAAAAGCAACGGTTTTTGAAGACAATGCCGTTAATGTGGCCTCATCCAAACGACCGCTTGGCAATTGATAATTGGCAACAAACGCAGCCAAATCTTCTTTTTGGCTCGTGCCATAGTCTTTGAACGAACCATAAAGCAACGCTTCTTCGTTCTCTGTATATTCATCAGTTTGGTGATACAAGGTGAAATAGAGCGTCCCGTCATCGCCAATCACGAAACGGACCGAAGTCATACGGATGTCGCTGTCGCCATATTGATAACCCATCATCGAGCAGAATATGGTCATAATCTTCTCATCTTCTGAAGAGACGTATTCGCCGTTTTCCACGAATTGCGAGCTTTTTAAACCATAATCGGCAGTGTTAAAAAGTTTTAAATAATTCATGTCGTCGCAGGAATTAACGCCGACAAGTTGATTATCGTTGTTGTAATAGGTAGTCGCCTTCCCTAGAACCACATTGCCTTTTCCGTCATATTGGAACGAATAGACCAATTTGTCACCTAATGTGGCGTCATAGCTTGGTAACAAAACATAGCCAGACTTGCTCCAGCCGATCGAAACATAATCGGAAGTGTAGATGTCTTCCATGTCCACCCATTCGTTGTTGGAATCTTGTTCTTGATAATGAACAGTGATCGAAGAAGCGCTGGCAGCTTGCTTTAACGCGTTGATGACTTCTGCGGTGCTGACAGTCTTTGTGCTGACGGAGGAATTGCTTCCGCTAGAAGAAACATCGGAAGAAGAGGACGAACTGCTGATCACAGTAGGCCCTCCGCATGAAGCAAGTAAGAATAACGAACTTAAAAGAACGACTGATTTTTTCATAAGAATTAAAGTTTCCTTTCACTAGGGTTGGGAATTATTCGCTGACGACGGTAAGGGTGGTGTAGTTGCTGCCATACGAACCTGTTGTGGTCTTGTTTTTGATATTCAACATGACTTTCTTGGCATCGTTCGTGATGGCATTGCGTTTGCTCGAATTATAGTCACTTCCATCAAAAATCTTGTTTGTCGCAACGTCTGCTATTGGTTTCACATTAGAAAAATTAACCCGTGTTTTACCAGTAGAGGTACCATATGTTCCAAGCGTATAGGCAAATGAATATTTGTTTCCGTTGCCTAGTGTTACGGTTCCGCTTGCCTCAGCAAATGTGATTGAAACCGAAGTACTTCCGTAAGCGCCGTTATAGGTCTTCCCAATCATCGCTTGGTGTAAGGCATCGATTGGCTCAACAGTGGCTTTAGGAGTGATCGCGACGGTAATAGAGTCGGTCAAAGTTGGGTCGGCAACAGAGGTGACGACAACGGTGACGCTTCCTTCTTTTAATGCGGTTAAAGAGAAAGAAGAATTGGCGGCATTGGGGGTCAGGGTTGCAAATTCTTTCATGGCGCTATCTTGGAAAGCAGCCTTGAAACTAAGGTCGGTAAATACAGAAGACTGTACTTTGACGGCATAAGAGGCGCTGGATCCGACTTCAATGGAAGTTGTTTTCTTATCGATCACAATCGAAGAAGCTTCAGGAATCGCAACGGTGATTTCATCGGTAATTGATGGGTCTAAATGGGCAGCAACGCGAACCGTGACGGTTCCAGCTTTTAAGGCCTTCAATTGGAAATAGGAATTTTCCTGGTTCAAAGTCAATTCAGCAAGTTCTGCCATGCTGCTATCGGTAAAGGAAGCGGTAAACGTAGAATCGGATAAGCCGGCAGGAGTGATGGTCACTTTGTAGGTGGAAGTTTGACCAATTTCTAGCGTCTTTAAAGCGTTTGGATTGATTTCGATCCTTTCGGGTGGTACTTCGCTGACGGTGACGGTCAGTTGTTTCGTTTTTCCATAATATGTCGTCGTGGTAATCGTGGCAGTGCCAGCTTTTAAGGCCGTCAAATAAGTGACATCGCCACTCTTTTCGGAAGCCACGATGGAAGGATTCGAAATGCCGCCATCGGGCACAGAAAGAACGTCCGCTAAGTGAAGGGCAGGAGAAACATTAGTCATCGCAAGCGGTACTTTATCGCCGACATAGAGCTTTGCTTCTCCCTTTCGCCAGGCGCTAGTATCAATATCGTAAGATTGAATCAAATAATCCGAACGATTCAAACGGGTATCATCGCTTTCGACCCGTTCGCCATATTGCAAGGTCGCTTCAAAGATTTCTTGTGAAGCGGGCGTGGCGCCTTCTTGCAAAGCAAACGTCGTTTTATCAAATCCTTCAAGATAAGAAAGATAACGATATTCGCCTCTTGCTAGTGTGCCATTTTCTTCAACAAAAGTGATGACATTGACTTGCAAAGCATCCGCATTGGTTTGGCTTGGATAATAGGTCTTAGCAACGTAAGTGGTTTTGCCATTTTCTTCCGTCACTGTGAAAGTCAAGTTTTCTTTGGCAAGATCGCCAGTGGCAAAAGAAGTAGAGGTCAAGGCGTCTAGCAAGACCCCGCTAACGCCATAAAAAGAACCCCAAGGGCAAAGGTGAATCGCATTGTCAACGATTTCGGCAGTGGTATCGTTTCCGATGGTTCCCAGTACATTTTCCGCTACGGAAGTCGAAGTTAACGTCAATGCGGTCAAATCATTTCCAACTTTGGTATATAACGTTGTTGCTCCGGTAGAATCCACAGTTTGTAAGGAATCTTTATAAGCGGTGAAATCACGAGTCTGCGAAAGATTTTTCGCTTGATAAGCAATTTTTCCTGAAATTGCGGATGTCTTCTCCTTTTCTCGCAAAGAAGTAAGCTTGGCTTGAAAATCTTTTACCGTCAACGGAGCGGGGACTACCTCTAAGGTGAGGGAGTCATTCACTGTTGGATCATCGGCGAAAGCAATCGTGATGGTGGCGTTTCCTTTTGCAATGGCGGTTACCAATCCTTTCGCGGAAACGGTTAAAACATCTTCGTTTGAGGATGAGAAGACGACTTCTTTTTCGGCAGCCGGTTCAATTTGGTAAGAAAGTTGCAACGTTGCCCCGACGGCTAACGAGGTGACATTCTTTTCTAAATGGATCAAATAGGTCGTAGTTGAAGAAGATGAAGTGCTAGAGGTAGAAGAAGGAAGGCTGCTTTCACTAGAAACAACGTCAGAAGAAAATGTGCCTTTTGAAGCGGAAGGCAACTGACTTTGGCAAGCAGCTAAAAGAAAAGCGAGCGATAATGGCAATCCGATTTTGTGTCGCATAATTGGTACCCCCTAAAAATCGGTTGAATTTATTTTTGCACTCGTTCATCTTCAATGATTTTTTTCACAAATTTTCATTTTTGTTGAATATCAAAAAGTGCGCCTATGGTCGAAGAAATCAATCAAATAGGCGTAAAAAAGCAAGCAACAAAAATGCTTACATTTTTTAAAAATGATGCGTTATTTCTTTAAAAGTGTCGCTTTGTATGCGCTAAAGCGGCAGTCAAAATCAACGACAAAATCCGACCGCATTGGCGTTTTTAGCTCTACAAAGCGAACCAGTCCAGTTGGTTTGAGAATTTCATAAGCCGTCAAAAAGTCGTTCTTATCTTCGCTTTGCCCAGGGACATCGATTTGATTCGGCGAACCCAAAATCACCATCTTGGTGAAGCGGCCGATGCGCGTCACTAAAGTCTGCAGTTCATCCAGGGTCAAATTCTGCGCTTCATCGACCAAGATAATGCAATCTTCAAACGAGCGACCACGTAAAAATTCTGGTGCCAAAGGAACGATATCCGATGGCAAATGCGAATAAATCGGATTTTCTTCTTCATCACCATGCGTTAAACGCTTTTTGGCTTTTGGAGCAGAAATGGTCAAACCCGCTTCTCTAGCGGCATTCATCAAATGGTTGTAATTGTCTAGCAACGGTCCCAAATAAGGGCCGTATTTATCTTCTTCTGTGCCTTTTAAATAGCCAAGGCGATGCCCAATTTCCACTGGCTCGCGAACATAATATATGTTTTTGTATTTTTTCTTGGCACCATGAGAACGAACCAAATCCAAAGAGGCTGCTAATGCCGTAAAGGTTTTGCCTGTCCCAGCAGCGCCACGGCAAAACACCACTGGAGCGCGATTCATGTCTTCGCGAATTGCCCGAATCAATTCTTTCTCTTCTTTGTTGGTTCCAAAATCAATGCCAAAAATCTGGTAAGATGGCCTTTCATCGTTCATCGGAATCCCCTCATCTTCATCATGAATATCGATATTTTATCATGATGAAAGAAAAGAATAGGGCATATCGCTTTTCTTTTGGCTTCTCTCTCTCTTATGATTAAAGAGGAAAAGGAGAATTTTTATGATTAACGATAAAAAAGTTGCCATCATCGGCTGCGGGTTTGTGGGAAGTTCGATCGCCTTCTCATTGATGGAGGGTGGCAAAATCAATGAGCTGGTATTAATCGATGCCAATCAAAACAAAGCGGAAGGGGAGGCAATGGATATCAGCCACGGCATTCCTTATGCCACCCCGATGGATATTCATGCCGGCACCTACGACGAATTAAAAGATGCGGCCTTGATTATCATCACTGCAGGCGCTGCCCAAAAGCCCGGGGAGACCCGTTTGGATTTGACGAAAAAGAATGCTGCGATTTTGCATTCTGTGTTAACAGAAATCAAACGGATCCAGCCGGAAGGATACCTTTTGATTGTCTCTAACCCAGTCGATGTTTTGACGGCCTACGCCGTTCACGAAACGGGGTTGCCACGGAATCGTGTCTTTGGCAGTGGCACCGTTTTAGACACCGCCCGCTTCAAATATTTGATCTCACGTCATCTTTCGGTCGATGCAAGAAATGTCCATGGCGTCATCATTGGGGAACATGGCGACAGCGAGTTGCCCGTTTGGTCTATCACAAACGTTGCCGGTATCCCAATTTCTTCGTTCTGCGAATTACGCGGCTTCCATGATCACCAAAAAGGCATGGACGAGATCTATCGCGATGTTCGTGATTCTGCCTATCAAATCATCGAGAAGAAGGGGGCGACCTATTATGGGGTCGCCATGGCGGTGCGTCATATCGTCCATTGCCTCTTAAGCGACGCCAAAACAATGTTGCCAGTCAGTGTCTTACTCGAAGGAGAATACGGGGTCCGTGGCGTGGCTTTATCCGTTCCTACAATCGTTGGGAAGAACGGAGCGGAGCAAGTGTTGGAGTTGCCTCTTTCCATGGAAGAAAGAGACGCCTTCACGAAATCGGCATTAGAACTCCGCAATGTGCTAAAGGAATTAGACGTTACTTTCGACTGATTTAACACTTTCAAAAGACGGATTGACTAAAACCAATCCGTCTTTTTCTTTTGCTAAATTGTTAAACTATCGATAGATGCTTTATTTTTAAATTAAAGGCAGACCGAAGTCTGCCTGATGGAACGAAATCTATCCCAGGAGCAATCGTTAAGGGTGATGGTCGAATTGCCATCAAAACGACTTTGATCTCCTCATTCATTTTTGCACTTTACCAAATGACGACGCGTTTTTCAGGTGCAAGATACATTTTGTCGCCTTCTTTCACATCAAAGGCTTCATACCATTGAGGGAAGTTCCGCGGTTGCATATTCGCCCGTAATTCCGCTGGAGAGTGCACATCGATGGAAAGCAATAACTTAATGAATTCTTCCCGTGATTTGTTGCGCCAGATTTTACCCCAATTTAAGAAATAGGCTTGGTAGTCTTTTTCAGGCATCTCGTCCATGATTTCGAGCGTGACGGCCATCCCGCCATTATCGGCGATGTTCTCACTCACGACCAATTCGCCGTTGACTTTGCCACCATGATATTCGATGCCATCGAATTCTTCGATCATCTGTTTCGTCTTAGTTTGGAAGGCTTGATAGTCTTTCTTCGTCCACCAGTTATGGATAGCCCCTGTTTCATCGCATTGGGCACCATTATTATCGAACGCATGGCTGATTTCATGACCGATGACGGCACCGATGCCGCCTAAGTTTTCCGAACGCGATTGATGGATGCTATAAAACGGCGCTTGTAAGATGGCGGCTGGGAATGTAATGGAGTTCGAAGACGGATCATAGCAGGCGTTTACCATATGACCTGGCATCGGCCAACGGTTGCGGTCAACTGGCGTATAAAGACGCGAGAAGTCATAACGGGTCAAAACTTGGCTTAATGCCCCGACGGCATGGTACAAGCTGTCACGCGAAGAAACGTGGAGTAATGCATATTTTTCTTCCACGCGGTCAGGATAACCCATTCGGATGGTCATCTTTTCTAATTTCACGATGGCCTTTTTCTTCGTCTCTTCCGCTAAGAAAGTATTGGCTTCAATCCGTTTTTCGTAAGTCTTGATGATTTCGTGAACGATTGCCGTGATGTCTTTCTTTGCTTCTTCACCGAAATAAGTTTGTCCGTAATAAAGGCCGATGGGTTCAGAGAAATACGAACTGGCGAGCCGATAGGCCTGTTTCTCAATGTCCGGATTCTTTTGGACGCCGCTTAACGCATTGCGATACATCGAGCCGATATCCCGTAATTCTTCGGAAAGGCAAGACGTGGCATCGACCAAAGTCATCACATAAGCCCAATGTTGATATAACGGATAGGTGGTTTCATTGAAAATGGCTTTGAAATTCTCAAAGTAACGTGGCTCTGCCACCATGATGGTCTCGGGGAGTTTATCTTCATAGATCTTGGTGAGTAACCGTCTGAACTTCACCGGGGCAATGGAGCGACATACCGAAGTGAGGCTCTTGGGGTTAAAACACTTGACGTATTCACTCCATTCGACCTGAGATTTGACGTACTTGGCCAAGAGTTCATCAAAGGCCAAAGTGTCTTTGAGATATTGTTCTTGTGCTTCGCTCGTCAAATCCGTTTTGGCAAGTAGTTGCTTCGCCATCGTCGCGTATAAGCCAAGCAAAGAGTCATGGTCTTGCTTTTGCGCAGGTTGATAATAAGTGGTATCGGGCAATAAGATGCTTGCACCTGTTAATATCAAGCAATACTCGGTTGGTTTATGCATGTTTTCCGTGACACCGAGTGAGAAAGGAAGGGGGAAGCCGCCCATCAAGAGCTTTTCTAGCTGGCGATTAAAGGCTTGGATCTTGCCTAAGGATTGAAGGAAAGCCAAGTCTTTCTTCACTGGCGTTAAGCCTTCTTCGTTCCGCCTTTTGATGTTACGGGCTTTTCGATAGAGTTTGATGGCTTCTTCCATATAAGTAGAAGGAATTGGCTTGCTTCCAGCATTCATGGCCCGGAAGTCTTTCATCAGGATTTTTTCGACGCCGGTATCAAGGTCAGAAAAGCCTCCGACCCGTGGTTTGTCGTCAGGAATAACCGCTTTCGCGATCCATTGTCCATTCACATATTGATATAAATCGTCTTGGACACGTACCTTTTTGCTTTGCGACATAAAAATACCTTCTTTCGCCTAATAATATACCTGATTAAACAAGAATTTCCTTTCTTTTCGATCAGCGAACGAAAAAAGCATCCTTTTGAGGGGATGCTTTCTTGGGGGACGAAAGAAATTACAGCACTTCGAGTGATCCTAACGTCATAAACTGTTGATGCTTCCGGTCAAATAACATGATGGACTCGCCAACGGCTTTGATTTTGACGTCTTCATCGAGCGTGAAGGAAGAAGCGCCGAAAATGACACCGGTTAGCAAGAAACCATTGATGCTGACCCGAATGGTCGTTTCCATCCCGGTAGGCATGGCGGAATAGATCTTTCCATCTAAGGAATTCGTATTGTCTGCCCCTTCATGAATCGTGATGGCTTCTGGACGGATCCCAAGGATGAAGTCTTGATCGTCCGGGGTATATTCTTCTTCCACGGCGTCTTCATCGACTTTATTGATGTGGTAATGGAATAAGCCGTCTTTGTTGGCTTTTTCCACATAATCTTTCGCGGCGACTTTCTTCGCTTCGATTTCGGACATTTTCTCTTCCTTCTCTGCCAATTGTTTCTTCCAATCTTCGTAAGAGAAGGGCGCTTTCGGCACGAACTTAAGCTTTTTACCGCCTAAGCCTGTCAAAACAAAGCTGCCATCGCTTTCTTGCTTGCCCCGTGCTTCCACAAAGTTGATGGAGGGGTTGCCAACAAAGTCTGCCACAAAGACATTCGCCGGGGTTTTATAAACGGCTAACGGCGCTTCATATTGTTGCAAAACGCCATTGTTAATTAAGCAAATCTTAGTGGCTAACGTCATGGCTTCAAGCTGATCGTGGGTGACGTAGACAAATGTTGAACCCAAGTCACGATGAAGACGCTGGAGTTCTGCCCGCATTTCTAGCCGAAGCTTGGCGTCCAAGTTCGAAAGCGGCTCGTCCATGAACAAGACCGAGGGATTCGGGGCTAACGTTCTTGCAATGGCAACCCGCTGTTGCTGGCCACCGGAAAGTTCGGAAGGATAACGGTCCATAAAGTCACCGATTTTGACCACACGGGAAGAACGGCGTACCGCCAAATCGATTTCTTCATGGGTCAAATGGCGTTTCTTCATGATGACTTCGCCGTTTTTCGTCAGTTCGCCGTTTGGCCCTAACGGATTTCCTTCCGCCTCATGTTTCGCTTTGATTGCGTCGGCCTTCGCCAGTTCTTGGCTCGCTAATGTATTCGCGGCACCGACAGGGTCTTCTTCCTTTTCCAAATGATAGGCAAAGATGACCTTCGTTTCGCTTTCAGTGAGATCAAGTAAGTCAATCAAGTGAGAA
Organism: uncultured Erysipelotrichaceae bacterium; assembly: GCA_902791935.1. Classification (GTDB taxonomy): domain Bacteria; phylum Bacillota_I; class Bacilli_A; order RFN20; family CAG-826; genus UBA4951. Next base: position 24,749 of record CADAXQ010000001.1, read on the forward strand.
ATGGCGCGTTTTTCGTTGATTTTCTCGTCTTTTTCAATCGTGTCATTCACACATTTCACGATGTCTTTTGGACGCGATAAGGCGTGGCCGATATGGAGATGAAAAAGATAATCTTCATCGTATAACGGCATATCGTCTTTGACATTCTTTAAGCCAAAGGAGATGTTGTCATAAACTTTCATGTTCGGCCAAAGGGCGTAGTTCTGGAATAAGAATCCGACTCTCCGCTTACTGGCAGGAACGTTGATGCCGGCTGCGCTATCGAAAACCACGCGGTCTCCAATCGTGATTTTGCCGCTCGTTGGGGTTTCTAGCCCCGCAATCATACGAAGCGTCGTGGTTTTGCCACAACCCGAGGGACCTAATAGCGTGACGAACGAGGCATCGTCCATGACCAAATTCAAATCATCGACGCCATAGAAATTGCCCCAGCGTTTTGTCACATGTTCTAATACAATTTTCGGCATATTATTTTCCTCCAATGCCTTTGTCTAAGCTTGCGCCGGTAAGACGGTTGACAAGACCGTTCACGAGTAAGATGGTAACGACCAAGATTAAGTTAATGGCGCTTGAGAAGGCGTATAAGCCCATTTCATCGAAATAGTCGAGTTGCAACGTGGCAAGTTTGTCCGAGCTTGCTAACATCATAAACAACGTCAATTCCCGCATGCCCGTAATGAAGGGGAGCAAATAACCCGATAGAATCGATGACTTCTGAATCGGGATGATGATCCGAAGCATGCGTTTGTACCACGGAATATTTTGAATGATGGCAGCCTCTTCGATTTCACCAGACAATTGAATCATGGAGTTAAACGAAGCACGAGAAGCGAACGGGATATATTTGATCATCCCAACCAAAATCAAGAGACGATACGTGTTAAACCAACCGATGTTGTTCCCGAAGACGAAGTAGGCGGCGCCGACGGAAAGCGAAGGAAGAAGATAAGGTAAGAAGGCGACGCCACTCACGTAGTTCGCAAACTTGCTCTTCCGGTTTTTCGCGGCACAATAACCCACCAACGTACCGACGGTACCAGCCAACAAAGCGGCAAAAGTAGCCGTGAATAAAGAACCACCAAACGCCCGCCAGAATGCAGTGTTATGCCAAATTCCTAACTGGCCATACATGCCGTTTTCTTCCCCAACGGCGTTGTTATTCCACCATTTTAACGTCCAAGCGCTGTAGTCGCCTGGGTTTTCATAGAATGTTTCTAACGCGAAGGAAATCATTGGGAAGATCGAAGTGAAGAATGTCGTAATCAAAAGGATGATCGTGCAAACCCAAGCACCGACTTTGCCAAGATTCACTTTGCTCGCTTGACCAGATTTGCCCGTGACGGTCGTGTATTGCTTCCGTCCTGAGGTCATTTTCATGTTGATTAAAAGGATCGTGACACCGATGACCATCATGACGACTGAAATAATTGATGCCATGGCAGGGCTATCACTCTGTAATTCCATATATTTTGTGGCCAATACCGGGAAGTCTGTGCTTTTCGTGCTACCGATATAGTGCGGAACCGGGTAAGAACCCATCGCGCTTGAGAAGACAAGCAAAATTGTTGAAACAACCGCCGGCATGACCATCGGCAAAGTAACGCGGAAGAATATTTTCCATTTTGGGGTATTCAAAATGGTGGCTGCTTCTTCGAGGTTCGCGTCCATGTTCCGGAATACGCCGCCAATTAATATATAGGCAAAAGGGGCGTAGTGCATGCCAAGCACCATGGCGCAGGGGAATAGGCCGCCACACCACCAAGCCGGCATATTAATATGGAAGAATGCGGCAAATATGCCTTGTTTTGTTCCGGTGACTTCTATGCTGTCAAATAGGTTTTTCCATACCATGGCCAATGTCCATTGGGGCATGATGTACGGAAAAATAAAGACGGAACTGATGTACTTTTTAAATTTTAAATTCGTTCGGGTTACCAAGTAAGCGACGATGCCGCCGAATAAAATGGCAAAGACGCAACTTAGCGCCGCTAACGCTAGTGTGTTTCCGAGCGGAACCCAGAAGTTCTTCCGCACAATCGCGGCTTGGAATTTGTTCTGCGTAAAGAGCAACGACCAGCTATAAGTCGACCATTGATCGCTCTCTAACGTCATGCCACGGTCTTCTCTTGCGGCGCCTTTATGCAGTTTGAATGTGTCTAAAAAGACATCAACCATTGGAATAAAGACCAGCGCCGTAAGAATGATACCAAGTATAATCAGGATGGCATTTTGCGGTTTGGAAATATAGGTGACAAAAGAACGCCATTTCTTCTTAAAAGAAGAAGTCTTTGGCGTTGGCGTCACCGTTAGATTTGATGCATTCCCCATAGGTTATCCCCTTGATAAAGGAGAAAGAGGGCAACAACACGTAGCCGCCCTCTTTCTGAGTCAGAATCGATTAACGAAGATACGAGATCCAGTCGGACATCGCTGTAGCGACACTCGAGCAATAGGCACCATCTTCGAGAACGAGGCGGCCTTTGCCGGCTTCGTTTTTCGTCCACCAGTCGTAGCCTTTATCGTTCTTGATCGGATAGTCAATCGTCGTACCATCCTCGTTATAGCCATCTCTGCTATGATCGAATTTGGCTTGCACTTGCGGGTTGGCGCTATAGCCGCCCATATCTTTGCCCCATGGTTTGAAGCCTTCGGCGTGGCAGGTCATGAATTGAATGATCGCGCAAGAAGTCCATGGATAAGGAGAAGTGGAAAGGACTTGGAGATAGTGTTTATACATATATCCGCCAAAGCCGCTGTAACCATTATCATAGGCAGCGACACGCATATCCTTTAAAGTGACGGTGTCCGATTCCGTGATGGAACGGAACTTCGAATAAACGAGTAAGCCACCGGCACCTGCGGCTGATTTTTGCGTTAAGTTCGTGCAAATTGGGCCGTCATCGGTAACCACTTGGTAATTCTTTAAGAAGAGGAATTCCCAAGCCAAAGCATATTTCGCGTTCGGATCGGCATTTAAACCGGCGTTTTCGATTTGTGCCTTGATACCAGAGGCACCATAAGCGGCTACAACTGTCTTTGGTTTATCGCCGAAGCAATTGAAGGTCGTTTTGTTGTCTTCTTCGATAATCGCATCAATGATTTTCTTCTGCGTATCCGTGGCGTTGTCATAGGCTTCTTTGACGACTTTGGTATAGGTCGGGTTCGTCAACATGTAGAGCATGTTTGCACCGACCGGTTCAGAAGCGGGCGACATGAATTGCGTGGAGAACGGCGTGCCATCGTCTTTCATCGTGAAGTCAAAGACGTTATTGAAGGCGCCTTCCGCCGTGCCGATGCTGTTATAGGCAAAGACTTTCGAAAGCGATTGCAGTGCTAACGGATGGCCATCGGCTGCTTCGCTGGCGCCACTGGCTTTCCATTCTTTCGGGATGTAATTCAGAAGATAGCCCGTCTTAATCATCTTCGTGGAGATTTGAGAGCCATCTTGAATTAACGTCATGGAGATGGAGTGGTTCGCGCCCGTGACATCGCCTTTGATGGTGTTAAAGATTTGGTTGTTCTTCGGCTGTGTGGTCGAGAATCCGGCTTGGAAGTCACTCGTCAAGCCAAGTTTGGTTTTGTAGTTTTTGTTGATGTAGTCGACCCAGGCTGGGAAGGCATCCTTCATACGCGAAGAATTCGCGACGACCGTGAACGATTTGCCGTTGATTTCATCGACTGCCTTCTTGTAAAGATCGGCTTCGTCCATTTCTTGGGCTTCGTTGATGACCTTTTGAACCGCCGAGACTTCAACGGAATCGACTTTTTCGTCAGAGCCATCTCCTTTGGAATTCTTGCTCGTGTCGTTGCATCCTGCCAGCACGCCGCCAGCGAAAGCGACGACGCTCAGCAAAACTAATTTGTTTCCGTGCTTCATGTTGTTTAATAAACCTCCTTACATGACACGTAAGAGCAAACGAAAAACTACGATAAGTATGGCTTTTCCCTTGCTCTTTTTTGACTGCCACAAGTATAGATGAAAGCGTTTTCATTGTCAATAAAACGCATTTTTTATGTAAATAAAATGTAAATCATGCAAAAGACGTCAATGGAAAAGCTAGATGTAATCGAATCATTACGTCACAAAACGTCTTTATATTTTTAACGGTATTTTTTAACCGTCCGTAAGAAAATTTAAAAAAATAGTGGTGTTTAAGAAAAGGATTCGCCGTGTCTGATCGACTGCACCGACAAGGAATCTGATTCACTTTAGAAACGGCTCTTTTGTATCCGGTGAATCACCTGAAGGAAGAAAGAAAGGGCTTTTATATCATATATGAAATAAAAAAGGTAACAAAATATTAACATGCATATTAATAAATTTGTTACCTAATTAATGTCGATAATTCCGGAATAACTATCTTTTGAAGAAATATTACTCTTTTTGTTGAACGAAATAGAGCCGTCCCGAGAAATCCGACAAGTAGGCTTCTTTGCCCGTCGCACTGTCGGCATTCCATTGTTTGGCAAGAGGGATACCAAGCGAAGCAAAGGTAACGCCATAGGCATCACCTTCATCGATTTCTGAGAAAGGCGCTTCGTTTTCCTTGCCTGGTTCCGTCAGCCGTTCTTGCCGGTCATGGTAAGTATAAAGCGTATCGTCTTTTAACCCTTTGAGGCTGAGGCGACGTTCTACCGGGGTAGGATTAATCAGTTTGATAAGTTTTGAAGCAATGGCTTCTTTGCCATCGGTGTTTTCAAAGGTGGCGTCATTAGAAGTGTAGAAGTCTTCCACCAAGTAGAAGTCGCCCTCCCGAATTAAATGACGATACTTCTTGTAAGTCTGAATCTGATCTTGAATCGTTTGATATTCCTGCAGCGTCAGCTTATCGAGGTCAAGCTCGTATCCGAGTAAGCCAAAGAAGGCAACATCGTAACGCGAATCAAGACTCCCATAACGGTGCATGACGTTGCTACGGCGTAACGTGACGTGGTTCGAGAACATAGAAACTGGATAGCCAAGTGACAAAGACGCCTGAATCAAAGAACGTTCATAGAAATCCGTGTCATCGCTGAGCCAACAAGAAGTGAAATAGGATAAGGCACCTAAATCAAAACGGTTGCCACCGGAAGCGCACGCTTCCATCCAAAGATTCGGATGGTTTTGCCGGATATGGTCTAAGACGCGATATAAGCCCACGATATAGTCGTAATAGAATGAGCCGTTCTTTGTGGTTAAAGGAACATCGCTTAACGCGCGGTTGCAATCCCATTTTAAGAAGGTGGCATTGAATTCGGAAAGCACACGTTCCACCGCGTTTATCACATAGTCCTGAACTTCTTTCTTCCGTAAATCTAACGTCCATTCTCCATGGGCTTTATAAGGTGCGATCGAAGGATCGTGAATGACCCAATCGGAATGCGCTTGATAGAGATGGCTGTCGTCGCAGACCATTTCGGGTTCCATCCAGATGCCAAAGTTCATGCCTAAAGAAGCACTATAATCAGCTAAACCACGAAGACCATGCGGAAGACGTTTCTTGCCTTCCATCCAATCGCCCAAGGCATGGCAATCATCGAATCGTCCTTCAAACCAGCCATCGTCAAGTACAAAGGTCTCGATCCCTAAATCCGCCGCCTTTTTCATTAAGGAATGAATCTTGTCTTCATTGAAAGCAAAGCCAGTGGCATCGAAGTTGTTATAGACAATCGGCTGTGTTTTCGTACGCGCTAAGGGGGGAAGGATATTTTGTTTCACGAAATGCTGGAAGAGCAATGAAAGCCCTTGTTCTCCTTTGGGAGAGTAGGCCAAAATGCCCCAAGGAGTTTCAAAGGATTCATGGCATTTCAAGGCTTTGTCGAATAACGTTGAATCCAAGCCGCCTTGCACGCGGAGCATGTCGAACGAGTCGCGTTCGATGGAAACTTCATAGTTGCCGCTCCAAAGGAGATGGAAACCATAGATGCTACCATCGGTTTTTGTCGTGTTTTTTTCTTTGATGGCAAAGAAGGAGTTATGACGGTTGGAAGTCCAGCCATTGATGCTTCCAAAGCTCACTCGCGCATGGGCAAAGGAATTTCTTCACGCATGGCTTCATGAGACCAAGAACCATAATTAGATAACAAAATATCTTCATGGTTCGTAATGGCGAGCTGATAAGACATGGCTCTTTGCACATGGAGTTCTTTTTCGGCATCATTCCGAATCACAACATTTCTTGCAATGACGTCATTTTCTTCGAAAACAAGATAATGAAGTTCCATCGTGATGCCAGGGAACTGACAAGTGAAAGTAAGAACCAATTCTTCCGTGGCACCATGAGGGGTCGGAAGATTTTGAAGTGCCTTGGGGGCACGAATTTCGCCTTTTTGGAAGCGGAAGTCAAAGACCGAAGAATCTTCAGTTTGCAAAAGAATCGAGGGAATGTGGTAATCGCCACGAAGCGGAAGAGAAAATTCGCTGGGAATTCTTGCTTCCGAGCAGAAACTTCCCGGGGCCACCGGTCCGACGTTTGAAGGACAAGCGGCTAATAATGAAGGAAGCGGAGTCGGAATTTTAGGACCATAATAAGCCAAAACGGCTTTGCCATTCTCCGCGATAAAAACCGCATAAGAGGTGGACTTGGTAGAAAGCATGTATCCGTCAGAAAATGCTTGAATCATAGTGTCATTATTTTAAAAGTAAGGCCTATAAAAAGATAGAGAGAACGATGGCAAAGAAAAAGAGACGTGATTTTTGCAAGCCCTCGGAGTGAAAAAAGAAATGGAGGTGATGCCTATAGGAGGAAACAAAGCGAAAATTTCAATATAAAAAGGTAACAAAAATTATTGTTATTAACTAATTTATTTATTACCTAATTTTTCTAATATTTTTGGCAATATCATGCGATCAGGCGGCAAGAAATCGATGGTCGATAGGGCATCTACATCCACCCATTTGGCGTCTTCAGCTTCGTTTAACGTCAAGGAACCATTTTCGAGGTGGACCAAAAATACCTGCATGGTCAACGAGAAATTTGGATACATGTAAGAAACGCTTCCAAGGGAGCATTCGATGTCAAGCGTGGAAGAGAGCTCTTCTTGGATTTCACGTTGAATCGCTTGTTCAGCGCTTTCTCCAGGTTCAATTTTGCCACCAGGGAATTCCCATCTTCCTTGGAATTCGCCATAACCGCGCTGCGTGACGAATACCTTTCGTCCGTCGTGAAATACGGCTGCCACAACCTCAAGATGCTTCATGCGTCATGTCCTTTCTTCTCTACGGGAACGAGTAAGTCCGCTTGATACGGAATTTCAACGGGACGATCAAGTTTCACGTCAAATAACAAGGTTTGACCGACGTTGGAGGATAGCCGCGGATTCGTTAAAACGCCATCGCCGACGTATAAGAAGGGAAGCGTAATGCCATCTTCTTCTTTGACTTTGCGAACGAATAAGGAAACTTTCTTTAAGCCTAAAACGCGCTTTCCTTTTGTACTATCAAAAGTGCATCCTGTCTCGGATTCCCATTGAAAAACGGCAGGGGACAAAAACTTATCCTTATATTGAAGTCTTTCATCGCGGCTTGCGTCTTTCTTAAGCCCAACGAAGAGAACACCATAATTCCCTTGGATCCACGTTCCTTTCATATAGGTATTCGAACGGGCATGGAGCTGTAATAACACTTGCATTGTGGAGTAAGGATGATAGAGCAAGAACGGTGCGGTATTATCGGCAAATTCAGCGCGGTAACGTTCTAATCCGTATTCCAATAAATCTTCTAAATGATGGATAAACTCTAATGAGTATGACTGGGTATCAAAGTGATAGTAGTCACCATGTTTTTGAATATTCCAAGGGCCTTCTGAAAACGTGAAACCTCCACTTAAAAGGAGCAAGGCGTGTCGAAAGGACGCTGAATCAAACGGCTCATAAGAAGAGACAAAATGTTTTAATTCCGCTTCTGTTTTGTCGCCCGACAATAAAGCCATCAAGATGGCGAAATCATCCGCGCGAGGAAGTGGCAAGAAACTGCTTAAGAACGTTAAAAGCGTAACCTCGTTCTCACTAAAATGCGGCACATGGTCTTTCTCAGCGATGGTTAAGAATCGATAGTAGCAGCCATTCTTCCTTCCCAACATACGTGCATTGATAAAACGAAGTAAATCCGGCGCACATTCTTGATTCAAATAATCCATATGGTTTGGATAGGGCGTAATCCGCGCATATTCTTTGAATTTTTGATAATCGTTCAGCAAGAAGTCAGCTCGATTGAAATTCGTTTTCT
>CADAXQ010000001.1:32963-170481 GCA_902791935.1 uncultured Erysipelotrichaceae bacterium
CATCAAAATGAATCTCCACCGGCAAATGAAGCCCCGCAAAGTCGTTGGCTACGAGCGAGCGAATCAAAGGCTTCTCGATGGCCAAGTTAGGATTTAACGAGGAGGTGAACGCCAAGGCAATCTGAACGCTACGAAGATAAGAGTTGCCGATGAAATCGAGGACGGTTAGATAAGATTTCCCAGGATATTTCCGTAAGCCACGACCGAGTTGTTGCAAAAATATCGTCTGTGACTGGGTTGGTCGTAAGAAAAGCACCATATTAACTGCTGGAATATCGATGCCTTCGTTAAAGATATCTACCGTGAAAATCATTTCGAGCGGATGGGATTCATCGCTTAATTCCGTAATGGCTTTATCCCGGATCCCCGTTTCGTCCGATCCCGTTAAATATGTCGTGTGATAGCCTAAGTCATTCATGGCTTGGCTCATTTCCATGGCGTGCGTGACGTTACGGCAGAAACCGATTGCCTTTAATTTTCCATTTTGCGGTCGATGAAGTTCCAATTGTTTTGCGATGAAATCCACGTTTTTGGCCGAGACCATTTGTCGGACCATTTCTTTGGGGTCAATCTCGTCCAGACTGTAATCGACGTGAGGGTCACGGACCGCATAATACCGAAAACCAACCACCAAGTCATTTTGCATCGCATCCGACAAGGTTAATTGGTAGGGGACATTATGGTCAAAAAGGGCCATGACGTCTTGATTGTCCATACGGTTAGGCGTGGCAGTTAATCCCAATAAGAACGACGGATGAAAATAAGACAATATCTTTTGATAAGAGTCAGCCGTTGCGTGATGGCATTCATCTAAAACGATATAGTCGAATTCGTACGGATCAAAATGGGTTAAATGACGGGTTAATTCCGAAACCGAGGCAAAAACAAAATCGTTGCTTTCTTCTTGACGGTTGCCCGTATAAAGCCCATAGGTTCTCCGTTCTTTGAAAACTTGGCGGAACGAAGCCAAGGCACTTTCTAGAATCGTTTCGCGGTGGACGACGAAAAGCAAACGTTTTGCATCCATCGAAAGTGCGTCAAACGCTGCTAAATAGGTTTTGCCCGAGCCCGTTGCCGCAACGACAAGGGCTTTGTTTGCACCCATCGCACGATAACGCGCAATGTCTTTTAACGCAGCACGTTGCATCAGGTTGGGATGAACTGCATTCTCGTCGTAGCGGGAAATATAATCCATGTCCCAGCGATCGATCGCGTACTCTAACCGCTTTTCGTATTGTTGCAAGATTGCTTCGTCTAATTCAGATGTCAAAGCGTAAAGATGGAAGAATTCTTCCTTAGCGGTCTGATAAGCCGGATTCATCCCCTTCTCCGAGACGGATAGATCCCATTCCACGTTTTTACACAACGCAAAGCGCGTGATGTTCGAAGAACCAACGATTAATTCTTGTTGTGTGCCATATTCAAACAAATAGCCTTTGCAATGGAATCCGCCATCTTGGAATGTCGTTAAGTCAAAGTGGCAGTGAAACGAAGGAAAACGTTTCGTCCAGGAATAGAATTTACGTAATGACGCCAAATCCGTGAAATTTTGATAGCTGGAGGTAATGACATAACCTTCCGCGCCGCGGAGCAACGCTTCCTCTATATCATGCGCGATTAACACCAGCCCCGCGTCCTTAATAAAAGAAACGGAAAAATAGAAAGCGGTGCAACGTTTTAAAGAAGCACGAATCTTTGCTAAAAATGTCGTTTGGCTATTATTCGTGAAAAACCGCGGCTCCATCGTCATTTGATCCGTTTATTACGGTAGCAGCTTTTCGAAAACTTGTACAGATCGGATGCTGTTTTACCTATTAAAATAATCGGTTTTTTAAAAGTATAAATTATTTAGAATATATCGAATTATTTATTTACCTAATTTCAAGGTAATAATATAGGAAATGCTGAATTTTATTTGTTAGAAGATGAAGCCGTCTCGCCTTGAGGAGCTTCATTTTCTCCTGCATAGATGCCTCTTTGACTCAGTTCACCAGCCTTCGTAAAACCAATTTTCGCCAATATCACCGCGATGATTTCGTTGATGATCGCCGCAGCGGCAATCGTTCCTTGTAGTAGCGAAGCCGAGTTCGGATCTGCCGTTTGTAACGTATTTAAAGCAATGCCAGTGAATACTAGGGAAACGCCCGAATGTGGTAATAAGGTTAATCCTAGATAATGAACGACCGTCTTTGGGGCTTTCATAATCTTAGAACCGATGCTGGCGCCACCGATTTTGCCGATGGCACGGGCAATAATATAAACGGCCGTAAATACGCCGGCACCCTTGATGGTTCTGACATCAAGCGGCATGCCAAGCGAAACAATAACGATAAGCAATGATAAAGAAAGAATCGGGGCATATAATGCTTCGACTTGCTCTTCTTGTTTTTCGGGAACGAGATTCGCGACCATTGCCGTAAATGCCATGCCAGTTAAGAAACAGTTGATTGTATCTTGCCCGATAAGATAAGTATTGCTGACATAGACGATCGCTAAGCAACCAAGTTGGAAGAACAACATCAAAAAGAAGGAAACCCATTTTTGATGGATATGTTTGGCCATCAAAGAACAGAAGAAACCCAAGACGCCACCGATAATAAACGGCAAGAATAGCATCAGCACAATCTTCCACCAAGAAAGGCTTTCGGCCCCGAAATAGGAAGAGACAACCGCGTTGACGGTAAAGAAGACGATGACGCCGACAACATCATCTAATGCCGCCATCGGAATTAAAGTCCGCGTAACAGGTCCATCGGTTTTATATTGATCGACGATGGACAAAGCAGGCGCAGGAGCGGTCGCCAAAGCAATCGAGCCGAAGATAAAGGCTAAATATAAAGGCTGATGTGCAATGGCTAACGCTGCTAAAAAGATTAACGTAACAACGACGAAAGTTCCTAAAGATTGGAATAACGTCGTAATGATGATTTCCTTACCCGAGCTTTTGAGTTTACGAACGCTTAGTTCTCGGCCAACCATGAGGCCCGCGAAGACTTCAAACGCATGGATAAAATAACGATAAATAGGATGGTTAATGAAAGAAACAGGAACAAGCCCTGCGAGATAAGGGCCAAAGACAATCCCAGCAATCAACCAGCCTAAAATGGCGGGTAATTCAATCTTACTTAAGAGTTTTCCAAGCACATAGGCACTCGCTAAAATCGCGAAGAAACCTAAGATTTCTTGCGTAACTGTTAACGCATCCATTTTGCTAATACTTCCGAAAGATCGTGCAATATTGCCTCGCGATTCTTTTCGTGACTTAAAGCGACTAACGTCTTTTCCAAGGCATAGAAAAACGAGCGATGATCCGTCACAGAAGGTGGAAAAGTATTCGATAATGTCGTCACAAAATCTGTTTTGATCTTGGCCCGTTCTTGTAAGGCGGCTTTTTGCAGCAAGGCGCTCATCGAATAAAGATTGAACGTCGTTTGAGATGTAATCATCATGGCATCCATCGCCCAGGATAGAAGATGCTCTAACGTCTCTCGCGAAGGATGTTCGTGAAACGATGAAGCCGCCGCCTCATATTGGGCATAGGCATATTGATAAACGTGTTTGGCAAAATCCCCTTTCGACGGATAAAGGACGTAGAACGTTTTCTTCGAACATTTGGCTTCCTTGCAAAGGCTATCGACGGTGAATTTCACCCCGGATTCCCGTAAACGTTCGATGGCCAATGCATCGAGACGATCCATTTTCTCTAGCTCCATTTTCTTACCCCCTGCGGCATCGTCTAATCATTGGAAACTAAAAAAGCAATAAATAGTTTCCTATCTTTTGAAAAAGAGATTTTATCGAAATAAAAAAGCAGGGCGTTAACCCTGCTTGAAGTGGTGAATCGAATTATTCGTTTGGGGTGGAATCTTCCTGGAGCGCGACGTAATCGCCGGCGGGTTTGTCTTTTGGTGAAACGTTGTAGCCAAATTTCGCTTCGCCTTTCAAGACCGCAGCGATGCTTAGGTCGTTACGCACCGTGCCTTCTTCATGACTTGTGTCATAAGCGTAACGGAATGCCACATCAACATCGAATGACAGTGCGCCAAAACCTTGTTCGTTGAGCGTGAGTTGGAACATAAACGAACGTACATCAATTGCATTGGCGAATGTCGCCAATTCTTGAGTGCTGACCTTTATATTGCCTTTTTCTACCAACTCCGAAGCAACGCCTTGAAGTAACGTTCCTTTGTTTTCGTTGGTGACGGAAAGATTCAAAGCATATTCGTCGCCCGTCTTTGTGAACGAAAGCGCGGACGCTAACCAGGCGTCGCTAGCATCGATAGAAGACGAACTGGTCAAAGCCGTTATTTTTGCTTCTAACGTATCGAAGAACGTGCCATATTCTTGCGTATCAAAAATGAAGGTTGGGGTATCGTCCGTGATGGTAGCTTTCGCATAAATCGGGCCCGTCGCGACTTCTCCGCTTGCGTCTCCTTCAAAAGCAGAAGACCAATAGGCAAACGAATGGTTCGAATAGAGATAAATATCTTTGTCTTCGATGTACGCGCCAACATCCACGCTTTGCGTAGAGCCTTGGCTCACCACACCGCTTTGGCCACTCGTGAAAACACTGAATTGTTGCTTCATGTCCGCTTGCAAAACATGCGAAGCTTTCCGTACCGTATCGGCTTCCCCAAAACCAGTGGTGGCGCCTTGGGCTAAGACGTTGCTTAAGCTCGCTTCGACGGTTTTTGTGATGGTCATCGCGTTCGCTGTCACGGCATTTGACACCGCTAAGCTAACTTGATCGACCGTTAACTCATAGCCAAAGGAAGTCGAAGCAGCCGTGACTTCGCTGGCTTTCTTTGCCGCGGCAAAAAACGTAGGTGCAGGAACGATCACGGTTTTCGTTGCTGCCGATTCATTACACGCCATCAAAGGCATGGCACAAAGCAAAGCTAAGAAAGAAATTTTTTGATGTTTCATTGGTTAACCTCCGAAGGAGATTGCCATCTCCTTCCTCTAAGTCCTATTTTAAAAAGAATTTTTTGGGTTTCAAGACGCGATTTTGAGGAAACCAAAACGCATCGGTTGACGAAAATCTAGTTGGTTTCCATCTTGAAATCTTTCGGATCAAAACGCGTTCCTTCAAAAAGCGGGTATTCATCGCCCTGCGTATAGGTAACGTTAGAAACCGAAGTCCGCCAATTGGCTTTGACGCCGCCCCCATAAGCAACGTACTCGTAGGTATCTTTTGTTGTTGTGATGATACCGTTAGACACCGTCACTTCATAGGCGTGGCCTTGTGACAATTCCGGAACACGTGACGTATCGCTGACGTATTGGGTGATCTTAAAGGAATAAGAATATACGCCATCTCCCGTCATGCGCTTTCCTAAATCATATTCCACCAAGAAGCGGGATTGATTGAGATAACTCATCACAAAGCGCACGTTTTGTTCGAAGGTGACGGCAAAATTAAGGTTCAGCAACGATTGTTTTGTGGCTTCGCTATAAGGGGCCATCTGCTTATTTTTCGTTCCGTCATCCATCGATGTCAAAACATAGGCATAAGTGGCATCGCAGAAAGACTGCGATTCGTATTTCGTTTCGTTTTCGCCTACTTTCGAAGCGCCAAGACGTTGCACTAATTCATCGACCGTCCCATCATGAACGCGGTAACGGGCCATGGTGAAATCATCTGTTCCTTCAATGGTCAAGGGGCTAGCATCCGTCAAATAAGAGAAGGCTTCTTCTTGATGAACCGTCAAAGAAATTGGGTGACCTTCGACGGCATTGACGTCCGTGATTACTTCTTCGAAAGGAGCGGGATCCGTGACGGAATTAGACGAGGAAGAATCGCTTTGAATTGACGGTTCGGAACTAGCCGATGTAACCTCCGAAGACGCCAAGGAAGAAACGTCAGGTAAAGTCTCCGTGCAAGATGCTAAGAGCAAAGCGCTCGATAACAGCAAGATTTTTCGCATGTTTAGGCCACCAAGGTAAAGGCAAAGCTCTTATAGGACGTGTTGTTTTCGCATTGGATGGATTTGCCATCCGATGCAACAACGCCTGTGTTGAAGACGTAATTATTGAAGACATCGGAATCGACATCTTCTGGCTTAGTGAAGGTAAAGGCCAAATTATTGTTCGTGGCCGTAAAGGTAAAGGAGAATTCGTAAGCCACGGAACCGCTTGACCCTAATACTTGGACGGTGCCGCTTGTACCATCGTTCGCGAAGATTAACTTTTCGGTGATATTGTAAACGGATTTGGTGGTAGTGAAGGTTTTCCCTTTGAGTAACGCCACCGTGTCTTGGCTGGCTAATTCTGGCTGTACCGTAAACGTGCAAGTCTTTTGAACGCTAGGAACGCTTGAAGAGGCAAACGTAATCGTTGTCGTGCCATCTTTCAAGGCTTTAATCGCAATATTGCCGCTCGACACATCGCTCACAGAAGTGACTTCCAAGATAGAGGGATCTGCCACTTGGAACGTGATGTCTTGCGAAGCATCCGTCGGAGAAATCACGACATTCGCGTAATAGGTATGGTTCGTCTTTAACTGCGTAAAGGAATAAGTTGCTCCGGCATTCGCGGCATCGACAAGTAATGGGCTGACGGTGATGCTTTCTGGTGTCGCGGTGACCACAGTCACGGAAGTAGAAATCGACTTGTTCTTCCAAACTTTCGTGTTTAAATCCAAGCCAAAGTACGAGAACGTTAAGTTTGCCGTGCCGGTGCTCATGACTTCGAAATAACCATCGTCCGTCAAGGAAACGACCGTCGCATCACTCGTAGAAACGCGGGTTAAGGTGTCTTCACTTAGATGTAACGCCAAAGAAGGGGAATAGGTCTTCGGCTTGGCGAAAAGATAACGGGAACCGATGGTTACTTTATCATTCGCGATATCTTTTCTTGAAGAATCAAGCAATTGAACTTCCGTGATGTCTTGTAAGAAATAGTTATAAGGGGTGATTTTGTCAGAGACGTTATTTTCTCCTTTTTCCCCATAGGTAATCGTGCCGCCATATTGATAGACTTCGTCGGCCGTATCTTCCGGATCTTCTAAGTTCACGATATGAAGTTCATAGTCAATGGCAAAACTTAACAACTTCGTCGAATCCGCATCCGTCACAAAGCTGACGTCTTGAATGTAATAATTACGGTAAGGCGCCTCTTCGTCGACGAGATAAGAAACGCCGACAAAATAGCTGATCGTGCCGTCATTTTTCTTTGTGATTTCAAACGAATCTTTGCCGGTTTGGCCCACATAAAGATTGCCAATCAAATTCGCGCTGATCCATTCGGCCAATGTCTCATTTAATTCGTAAGACGTATGGTAATCCAGGTTTTGATCCAGCACATATTGTCCTTGGGCAAGACCTAAGGTATTGGCTTCCGTCGTAGAAGCCACCACGAATTGACGGGTAGCCTCATCTTGATAAGAACCACCAGTTATGCTGTCATCCTGATAATCCAACGCATGATAAAGCATCGTGCATTCTTGCTGGAAGTTCGTGAATTGGAAGGTGTCTTTTCTTGTTTCAGTCGCTTCTTTGAATGTGGTGCTTGTCGAAGGGTTGTCCCCGTTTTTCTTCGTCAACGTTCCTGTTCCAACGCTGGTATGGTCCGAATATAACGACAATTCTTTGGTTAACGTCGTCACAAATCCACTTTTATCGACTTTTTCTTGATAGGTTTCTTGAGAAGCGTTGCCTTCGCTTGCCGCCAATTTTGTCAATAACGAGATGGCGTCGCGATACGATAATGTTTCGACAACGTCTTCACTTGAAGTGGAACTGGTATCGGGGCTCACGCTCGATGACATATCGGAGGTAAGATTCGTAGACGAATGATCCTCGCTAGTGGTCGTTTGACAGGCAGCAAGCAAGGAAAACGAAAGACAAAGTAAAGTTGCTTTTTCTAAATGTTTCATGATGATTCCTTTCTATTCAGGATTACGACAAAGTAACGGTGAACGTATATTCATCGCCATAGGCATCTAAATATTTGGCCGTAAACGATGTGAAATCGGGCGTTAAAGAGATGGTTTGTTGCGGGATAAACGCGATTTTTCCAGAAGAAGCAGGGGTCAAGGTCAAATCAAAGTTTCCTAACGAACCTTCAGCCACGACGAAGGTGCCCGTGCGTGTCAATACGCTAGAAGGTCCCCAAACTTTTGCGGTATAGGTACCTTTCGTGGGGTCCTCTTCGTCAGCAGTCATCGCGAAAGAATCAAAGTCGCTATTATTCTTCACTGTTAACGTGCTGGTCGTTAATTTCTTGACGACATCAGCAACCGTAACACCAGAAGCGGCTGTTACGGTAATCGTTCCAGAAACGTTAGCGCCTGTGGCATCCGCGACCGTAATGGTCGCTGCACCCGCTTGGGTGGCCACAAAATGTAACGTGCCCTTCGTGGCGTCGGTAATCGTGACACTGCCACCACACGTATTATCGGTTAACGTGGCAGAAGTAAGATTCATCGTTGCGTTACTTGGTGTCGGGGCCACAGAGAAATCAATGCCAGCTTGGGCGGCTGCCAAAGTCGCGGTGCTAGGAAGCGAAACCATCGTTAAAGAAGAAACGACAGGGGCGGAGATCGTAAGAGGGACGGTCACCGATGTTTTGGCGGTTTTGACGGTAATGGTGACGTCGCCTATAAAGCTTGATGGGAAGCCAAAATATTGGCTTGAAGAAGAAACGTAGGCATCTTCCGAAGAACAGGTGAGTTCAAACGATTCCATTGCGTCTACGGCCGTGGCAGGAAGGATATTGCTTAACAAAACGTTATAGGTCTTGCCAGCATAGAAGACAGCATCCGATTTCGTCGCGTTCTTTTCGGCGCTGATGATGACATCATATTGCTGGTAGAAGCGGTCATTTAAATCAAAGGCGCCATCGGCATTTGCTTTCTTGTCGCCCGTCTTGTAACTGCCCCGATACGTCGTCCGACTGACCCGGTCTCCTTTGACATTGGTATCGGTGTTGTAGGCATAACGGATTTCTTGGGCGTCCCAAGAAGATAACATGCCGTTTGCCAAGAATGTCACATCTAGCGAACGTTCATAGAACGAACTCCCCGAAATGGCGTCGGCTTTAAACGAATAAGAAAGATCCGTTTTGGCGGCTTGGAAGTTTTGAACGACCGAGGAAGACAAGAAGTCATTGCTTCCTAAGAAATAGTTTTGTAACAAATCGCCGAAACCATAGAACGCCACTTGATTCGGGGCGGCATAAGCAATGGTGCTTAAAGCCATGTCAGCTTTAGACCGATCAATTTCTTGACTCGAAGACGCCGCATTCACGATGGTTTGCGAAGTGTTTGCGCCGACAAAACTCATACTCTTCCAACCCGTTGCGGTTTGGCTTTGCGTCAATTGCAGGTATTTGCCTGCTTCTTCGGCGTGGACAATCCGTCTCGTTTCCGTACTTTCGCCTTCTTGTAACACGACTTTTAATTCGTTTTGTTTGCCGGCATAGGGTGTGGCTTCCACGTTTTGCTTTGCCAACAATGTTTCGTCATTCGCGCCATAGGAAACAACTTCATACGTGGCAGCATTCACGGCCACTTGCTCTTTGGCTTTGCTTGCCGATAATGCCGGCAATAAGTCTCTTGTTACGGCACTCGCATACGGATAAACGACTTTTAAGCTCACTTGGCTAGAGAGCCCGTTATCTGTTGCGGCCGTGATTTGAACGACCGGAACGGCATCATCCGTGATTTTTAAAGCTTTTAAGGTGTTGCCCTCTATGGCAACGTAGTCAGGACGAGAAGACGTGACTGTGACTTGGTTCGTTGCTCCTTCTGGCGCGAGAGCATAAGAAAACGATAACGATTCTCCGACTTCTAAGATGTTTTTCTCGATATTGAGCTTAATTTCCGTTGCTTCCACAGTCGATACATCGGAACTAGAAGAAGATGATGAAGTAGAGGAAGATACGGACGAATCCACGCTCTGAGAGGATTCTTGCGCTGAGGAACTACTGACAGTAATGGTTTTGTTACAGCCGGTGATGGCAAAGGCGGAAAGGACCAAAAGTAATGTTTTAGCGTGGCGGGCTTTGGACATAGATAAGCCTCCTTTAATGAAATCACCTCATGGTAAAGGACAAAAAGAGAAAAAGCAAGCATTTAAGTATATTAAAACCTCATTTGCAAACGAGGGATGATTTTTTAAAGTGTTATAATTGACTCGCCCAGGGAAAAAGGATGGGCAATCAAATGGCCTTTCCACGGCGGCGTCGCAGATTTGACTTGGCGGTCCTGCGTCGCCGTCGTGGAAAAGCCGACCGCCAAAAACATGAAACAGAAAAAGGGAAAGCCCCTTTTCACGTCGCTGCGACAATTTTCGTGGTCCGGGGAAAAGGGGAGGACCGGGACGGAGGCCATGATCGAGGCCACCGTTTTGGAGTGGTACGAGCAAAAGCACAGAAAGCCTTCGCCGGAGGAGCTGGCGCTCATCAATTCGATCAAGCCGAAATGCTGCCCGCATTGCGGCGGGACGTTCGCAAAAGACGGGTTCAGGGGATCGGGGATAAGAAGCTTCGAATGCTGCGAATGCGGCAAAAAGTTCACGGCTTTGACGGGCACGATCTTCGATTCGAAAAAGATACCCATCAGCGAATGGATAGAGTTTCTGCTCCACCTGTTCGAATTCCATTCGCTGAAGACGTCGGCGTCGGACAATAGAAACGCGGAAACGACCGGCCGCTACTGGCTTTCCAAGGTCTTCGCCGTGCTCCGAGGAATCCAGGACGAAATCGTCCTGTCCGGGAGGGTTTGGATCGACGAGAAGCTCTTCGACGCCCCGAAATCCGAGAAGGAATCGGCCAAAAGGGGCTCGGGCGCCAAAGGCGGCTCGGCCAGGGGCTGCCAATACTATGTGGCCTGCGGGACCGACGGGAAGCGCAGCTTCTACGTCGTCGCCGGAAAAAGCAAGCCGGGCGACAAGGCCATGCTCAAGGCATACGGAAAGAGAATCGCCGAATGCTCGACCTTGGTCCACGACGGCGAAAGGGGCCACAACGCCGTCATCGACGCGCTCGCCTTGAAAAGCGAGGTCCACACAAGCGCCGAAACCCGCGGAATGAAGGACGAGGACAATCCTTTGGACGAGATAAACGATCTCCACGACAAAATGGAGAAGTTCATGCGGGCCCATTCCGGCTACGATCGAGCAAGCCTTCAGGACTGGATGAATCTGTTTTGGCTGTTGACGAACGGGCCGAGGGACAAAATGGACAAGGTGAAATGGTTCCTGGAGATGGCGCTTTCGAAGAAAATCCGAATAAAATACCGCGACAGATTCGGGAAAACCGAGAAATAATCGAATCTATTCATCCCTCGTTTGCAAATGAGGTTTTAGTATATTAAATATTTTGACGCGTGCACGTGAAAAAATGCGTTCGCCTTGCGTTCCTCCTTGATTTTCGAGATAATCCCCCTAGATTCCAAAAAGGAGGACGATACGATATGAAAAAGACGACTATCCCTTGGCTATTCGCGGCTTCTCTCCTCTTGGCGGCTTGTGGAGAAACGATTGCTCCTTCCCCCTCAAGCACCATTCCTTCGTCGATTAGCTCTTCTCAACCCACGGATGTATAATCGTTCATTCGCGAGACGATTCTTTCGATGGCGAACGGCAATTTTGCCTTAACCTATGACATCGGTGGTCATTCCTTTACTGACACCATCAACCCCCGTTACACGTACACGGGCTATTTGCAAAAAGGCAGCGTGTTGCTCCAAACCTACGGAACTACGCCCTATGCATATGATTACACCATCAGCCAAGATGGCGTGGAAATCCGTGGCCAAACTTTCGATGAATTCTATCAAAAGCAAGAAGTTTCTTCGTTAGCGTACCGCAATCACTTTGCTGATGCTGCCGCTTGGAAATTCGAAGGCACCGTCACCAACGACGAGTTTATCTCTACCGAAAGTGGCCTTTTAAACGCATTCCAAGATCAATTGGATTTCACCGGCATCAAAAAGATTGGCTTAGCCGAAAAAGATGGCTTACTTAACGTCCATCTTTATGCGTCTGATCCAACGACTGGCAAAGATTACATCCCCGAAGGTGGCGATGTTGTGGTTTCTTCAATCGGAAGCGCGTCGCTTCCCGAAGTGGAAGCCTTGTTATCCACCTGGAAAAACGATGCGAACGGTTATCAAGGAAGCCTAGATAATGTGACGGGCGACGTCTCTTTTGTCTCGGCCATCTATGATTATTTCTATTTAGATGAATCGGACCAAATCGAGCGGCAAGGTTATTCGAATCTTGACCGTTATGGCGACTATGTGCGGATTACCGATATCGACGAAGAAGGAGCCGGCCGCGCTTATACCTATGAAAAGCAAACGGATGGCGAAACGCTTTCCTTAGTCGGTGTGAACGCCAAAAACGAGATGAAGAAGACGAGCACCACGACGACCTATTCTTCGTTTGGCTTCTACACGGCGGATTCGTTCCCAAGAACCCAATTCCAACAAATCGGCTCCGATGCCGATTATTACACCTATTTAGGCACGGACGCAACGAAGTTAGCTTATGCCATCACCCAACACCAACGGTTCTTAGAATGGCCAGTGGTAGAGGCGAAAATGAAAGTCGAGAATGGCAAAATCACGCAATTTGTCTTTACGACGGACATCATGCTTGATCGGGATACCGGCCGTTATTTCTACCGTTATGCCGATGTTCGGGTGCAAGATACCCCGAACGTAATCGAAGGACCAGTCCTTAAAACTCCATCGGCCGATGATGCTGAAATTCAAGGATACTTAGCCAATCTGAACCAAGACGATTCCGTATTCACTAGCCTCGGCAAAGACTCTGCTTGGGAAGGAAATCGTGTCACCAAAGCCGTCAAAGGCACGGACTTCTATCTCAAAGGCACCTATTACACCGATGAGGAGGGAAATCCAACCACTTTGGAAAAGAATGGCGATGGTTACTTCTTAAGTGGTGACAAGCTTTATTCCTTCACCTTCAACGATGCTGGCGAAGTTACGACATTTAACAAAAATCCATTGTCTAAAACCTTAAAAGAGGTAGCTGGCTTCTCTATTTCCAGTGCCGTATTGAAAAAAGACGGCAACACCTTAACCACCTATGGTGATATCTTGGATTTAGGGGATTTCATCGGTGCAGTCGACAATCCTTTAACGGTTGATCCTTCGACGTTCAATATGGGTATTGTCAATGGCAAAATTGGAACGATCCACTTCGCTTATCAAGGTGGGATGGAAGACGTTACGCTAGATTATGCAACAACTAGCATGCCTGTAACACTGCGTTCCAACATTGAAAAAGCCGTGGCTGCCTTAAATCCCAGTGAGCGGGAAACTTTCGCAGATGATTCTTCAAAAACCACTGTTTACGATTCGATGGTTGAACAATGGGGCGAAGATGTCGCCAAAAAAGTTCCGTATTTGAGAAACCGTACCTGGGAAGAAGCTAATCCCAACAGCACCTATTTTGACGGCTATTACGATGAAAGCACTTCCGAATTTATCATTTCCGTTTGGGAAACCGTTGACTCTTATACCGAAGCTTACAAGGCATATTTGAAAGAACTCGGTTATATGAGCAGCGACAATGTAACATTCGAAAATCAGACGGATGGACTCCAAATCAAGGTGAACGCAGACGATCAGTACCAATTCATCATCGTCAAATTGTTGAAAGCGTAATCATCTACATGTTAAAAAGCCTGGTGGAAATGCTCCATCAGGCTTTTCATTAACCCGGTTTAGGATTGCGCAGAGGCTGCTTTTAAATAATTCAGAACTCCGTCTTTAAAATCGGCAGAGGCGTTAGACGTAAATTCGATAACGCATAGAGAAACATCACCCGATTTCATGATATAAAACGCATCCGAATCGCTGTCTATTTTGAAAGGAAGACTCGAATAAGGGAAGAAAGAACTTACAAACCAATAGTTGATCGAGCCACGATCATCCTTGTTATTTGGATCTAACGGGACCATGCGATGCTCGTAGAATTCTTTTCCTTCAACTGGCAGAAAGCGAATCGCAGCATAAGAAGAAGGATAAGTCTTTGAAATCACGCAACCCCATGCTTGGCGATCATGAAGATAGAGGCATTCTTTCGGGTGACTGTCATCGTCTTTCACGCGACCCTCGTTGACGCATTCATCAATGCCGGAGATGGAATAGTCATAAGCGAATCCAACGTCAGATGATGAAAGATCGAACCAGCGCGGATTGGTTTCTTCTCGACATTCATTTTGCTTTTTCCAAGAAGAAATGGCAGAAGCCAAATCGTCATAACGGTCAATAAAGACACGTTGACTTCCTAAATGCTGGAGGCAGCCATTGCATAGTAAAGCAACGCAAGCAAGAGGAATGAAAGAACGTTTTTCCATAATAGCTCCTTCAGAACGATTATTCTTCTTTAGCAATTTTTCAGCGCTCGAAGACGGTTTGTATTTCAAAAATGTCTTCGCTCGTCTAAAACAGATGGAGCATTTAATACATACTCATCATACATCAAAAAACAAACTTAAAGAAAATTCAAACATATCGAACATAATCCAGGTATTTCGTTTAAAAATAGTTAAGCATAACCAAATCTCTATCCAGCGCTCTATCTATAAATAAAGCGCTTTGGACAAAGAAGCAAACGATGATTTGTCTCTTTCCTAGTAGACATACCTCGGCAGTTTTAACGGCACTATCCTTTCTCTTTTTGTGGATACTGCGACTATTTTGCGTTACAATCGCTACGTATTAATAAGGAGTATTAACAATGAACGTTACTGAATTACGTCCCGGAAACTACTTTGAGGACGAAAACACCCTTTACCAAGTCATCGACATCTTATTGAACAAGACGGCCATGCGGAAGATGGTCGCAAAGGTGAAGGTCAAGAATGTTCGTACTGGCGCCATCACTGAAATTGCTCGTAACTCTGGTTATGATGTGGAACTCGTGAGCATCACCAAGAAGAACATGCAATATCTCTATGACAGCGGCACGACCTTGGTTTTCATGGATCCAAAAACCTATGAACAAGTCGAACTTCCAAAAGCGAACCTCGAACACGAAATTCCTTATCTCGCCCCAAACGGCGAAATCGTCATGGTTTCGTATGAAGACGAAATCCTCGGTATCGAACTTCCTGCCAAAGTTGCCTTGGAAGTCGTTGAAACCGAAGCTGGCGTCCGTGGCGACACCATCAGCAATGGTGGCAGCAAAGACGCGAAACTCGAAACTGGTTTAGTCATTCGTGTTCCTCTCTTCATCAACGTTGGTGAAAAAGTCCTCGTTGACACGACGACTGGCAAATACGACAAGAGAGCATAAGCCATGTCCCTCGAAGTTTGGCAGTTTGTTCTCTACATTATCCTTGCTTTAATCGTTGGCTTAGTTGGTGGATTCTTTGGCGCTCGGGCCTTAATTAAGTACCAGTTGAAGAAGAACCCTCCAATCAACGAGAAAATGATTCGCGCGATGTTTGCCCAAATGGGTCGGAAGCCATCAGAAGCTCAAGTCCGCGCCGTCATGAACTCGATGACGAAGAACCAATAAGTCGTATCGAAAGGCAAATCAGCCCTGACATAAATCAGGGCTTTTTTCGTGCCCTAGAATCAAGGATAGATTGACTTGTTTTGAACCGACTGATTTTCATAGTATGCAAGAGGCGAAAGTTATAGAAGGGTAGAAGAAGTTGCGCCCTTCATTTGTGTCTATCCCTTAGTGCCTCGTGACGATGCGTTTCCGTGAATATCTGAGCAGTAGGCAAGGAGAGGAAGTGGGTATAAAATCGGCAAAAATACCTCGTTCCCTATTTTTTCACACATTTTTCACCTTACCGTATTCAATTCAAAATTTAGTCAATCATTAACATTTGATGAAATCTAATATTTTTAAACAAAAAGTGGAGAATTAACTTTTCTCCACCATAAAATATAGATTGCTAGAAAACTACTAATTATTTCCTATTTCCAATCGACTTGTTTTTCTTGTCCTTTTTTGATTCTTTGGATGTTAGAAGCGTGGCGGATCCAAACCAAAATGCAGATGGCCATTAAGACTACTGCCCGTTCCCAACCATAGAAGTTACCGCCGTAAGGAAGTGGGCCTGCGCCGAAGTTCCACATGAAGTAAGTGAGTTTATTTTGGCTCCAAATCGTGACGCCATACATCAACCATTCAAAGAGGACTGTGGTGGCGCTTAACGTTAACGTCGAAATCGACATGACTTTTGTTTTCTTGAATAACGGGAAGAAGGCCACAATACCGAATGCCGAAGAAAGCCAGCTTGTTCCGAATGCCGCCCCGGAGAAGCAGGCAACCGCTTTGCCACCCTGGAACTTCAGCCAAGGGGAGAAACAATGGCCAAACGCCGCAAAGAACAACGCCAAATAGTTGTAGAAAATGCCGTCGTCCCATAGCGTGACGGTGTTTCGTAATCCTGAGTAGGAGAGAATCGCCCAGATGGTCCAATACACGACAGCGGTCTTCAAGGCATCCATCACAATCGTAATCACGCCGATTTTTTTGCCAAATACCCGACCCGTATTCGTTCCCCCGGAATTGTGGGATCCATATTTTCTCGGATCGTCATGAAAGAAAATGTGACCGATGATGATGCCGTTAGGAATGCTTCCAACCAAATAGCCAAACACACAGAATACGACGGCAACCAATATGTTGTACCCAATGCTCATTTCTTTCTCCCTATCCCATTTGTCAAAAAGAACTTCCCTATTATGCGTTTTTAGGGTTACTTTTTCAACTTGTCACGCGTATAATAACGTAGTTAAAGTATTCATAACCTTTATGGTAGAATACGAAGAATCTATTAACTAATCACGATATGGCTAACGAAGAGAAAGACGAATTCATCGCTGCCGAGGAAAACTACACTGCCAAAGACATTGAGGTCCTTAGCGAGTTAGAGGGCGTTCGTAAACGTCCTGGCATGTATATTG
The DNA here is from genome assembly GCA_902791935.1 of uncultured Erysipelotrichaceae bacterium. Classification (GTDB taxonomy): domain Bacteria; phylum Bacillota_I; class Bacilli_A; order RFN20; family CAG-826; genus UBA4951. The sequence goes on from CADAXQ010000001.1 coordinate 49,870, forward strand.
GAAGCACAAACCTCACTGGTTTGCATCATTTGGTATGGGAAATTGTCGATAACGCCGTGGATGAAGCTGTGAATGGCTACGGAAAGAAAATTACCGTCACGATGATGCGGGATGGCTCCATTCAAATTGAAGACGAAGGACGTGGCATCCCCGTGGATATCCACCCCCAAGCTCATATTCCTGCCGTTCAATTGCTTTATACGACGCTCCATTCTGGTGGCAAATTCAATAGCAAGGTCTATCAAACTTCTGCGGGTTTGCATGGCGTAGGCGCCACCGTAACAAACGCCCTTTCCGAATTTTTGGAAGTGACCATCTACCGTGAAGGCAAGATCTATCACATTGCCTTTCATAATGGCGGGCAGCTTTTGACCCCGTTAGAAGTTTTGGGCAATACGAGCAAACATGGCACGACCGTCCATTTCAAACCCGATCCAAAGATTTTCCCAAACACGAAATTCTCTTGGGATACGATTTATAACCGCTTGGAAGAGAAAAGCTATCTTTTAACCGGCGTTCATTTCATTTTGCGTGACCAAAAAAGTGGCAACAGTCATGAGTTCTATACGGAACATGGCTTACGCGAATACGTGCAATCGTTAACGCAAAACAAGACACCTTTAGGCGATATCATCGATTACACTGACAATTCCAACCCCATTCGTATCGAGATTGCCATGCAATGGTGCAATGGCGACTATAATGAGAATGTGATTTCCTACGCCAACGACGTGAAAACCGCTGATGGCGGTACCCATGAAATCGGTTTTAAGACCGCGTTGACGAAGACATTAAACGATTGGGCCCAACAAAACGAGATTATCAAACCGAACCAAACGATTGATGGCACCGATATCCGTGAAGGCTTAACCGCCGTGCTTTCCGTCAAAGTCCCCGAAAACCTTTTGGAATATGAAGGCCAGACCAAAGGCAAATTAGGAACGCCAGAAGCAACATCCGTCGTTTCAAACTCCTTCCAAAATTTCTTCCTTTATTATTTAAATGAACACAAAGACTTTGCGATTGACTTAATCAAGAAGTGCCAAGCTTCGAAAGACGCTAGAGAAGCGGCTCGGAAAGCAAAAGAAGCCGCCCGTGGCGCGAAAAAGAAGACCGTCGACTATGTCATCTCCGATAAACTTGCAAGCGCTCAATCGAAAGATTATGCGAATAACGAGCTCTTCATTGTCGAAGGCGACTCGGCTGGCGGCTCTGCCAAAACCGGTCGTGATCGGCTGCATCAAGCCATTTTGCCATTACGTGGCAAACCACTCAACACCGATAACGTCACGATCGATAAAATCGTCAGCAATGTAGAATTCTCCACGTTGATTCAAACGATTGGCGCTGGTGTTGGCCAGAACTTCGATATCAGCGAAGCCCGTTATGGCAAGATCATCATCATGACCGATGCCGATACCGATGGCGCTCACATCCAAACGCTGCTTTTAACGTTCTTCTATAACTTCATGAAACCGTTAATCGACGCCGGCATGATTTATATCGCGCAACCGCCGTTATATCGGGTCTATAAGAAGAGCGATCCTTCCAAACACATCTATTGCTGGGACGATAAGCAATTAGAAGAAGCCAAAGCCAAGATTGGTGCCGGATACGGCATCAACCGTTATAAAGGTTTGGGTGAAATGAACGCCTCCCAATTAGCCGAAACCACCATGGACAAAAAGAAGCGGGTCTTGCTCCAAGTCAAAATCGACGATCCTTTGGTGGTGGAGAAACGAATCGGAATCTTAATGAGCAAAGACTCTTCAGCCCGCTGGAATTGGATTCAAGAAAATGTCACCTTCAATGACGAAGATAAATTCTTAGAAGAGCTTGAAGGGGAGAAAAGGAAATAACCCATGGCGAAACGGAACGAGAAAAAAGAGCCCGTCATCGTGGAAAACATCATTTCCGACACGTTAGACGAATTGATGGGCATGAAATATGCGATCTATGCGAAAGACGTCATTCAAGATCGTGCCATCCCCGATGCCCGTGACGGTTTAAAACCCGTCCAGCGCCGCATCATTTTCGACATGTTCAAAACAGGGAACACCATCGATAAACCCACGAAGAAATGCGCTCACATCGTCGGTGACGTCATGGGCAAATATCACCCGCATGGCGACTCTTCGATTTACGAAGCGCTCGTGCATATGTCACAATCTTGGGCTTATCGGTATCCTTTGATCGATTTCCAAGGGAACAACGGTTCCATCGACGGCGATGGCCCGGCCGCTTATCGTTATACTGAAGCACGGCTTAGCGCTTTATCGAACGAACTCGTCGCCGATTTAGACCGCAATACCGTCGACATGGAATTAACGTTCGATGATACAGAATTAGAACCGACCGTTTTGCCATGCCGTTTCCCCAATTTGCTAGCCAACGGCGCCGAAGGCATTGCCGTCGGGATCGCCACCAGCATCCCGCCTCATAACTTACGCGAACTTGTTTCGGCGATTTCTTATCGAATCAAACATCCGAACTGCGATATGGACGCCTTGCTTCGTTATGTTCCCGGCCCTGATTTCCCAACCGGTGGCATCATTTACGAAAACGATGCATTGAAAGATATCTACCGCACAGGCAAAGGCAAAGTCACGATTTCTTCTCGTTACGAAATCATCGATGAACCCGATAAGCCCAAGCAAATCATCATCACAGAGATTCCTTATCGGACGAACAAATCGGAGCTAGTGAAAGCCATCGATCAAATCCGTCACGACAAGACAATTCCTGGCATTGATGAAGTACGGGACGAGACCGATAAGAGCGGTCTTCGGATTGCGATCGACTTAAAAGATGAGGCAAAGCCAAGCGCCATCATTGCCTATTTACTCCAAAAGACGCCACTAAAAACGAATTACAGCGCCCATATGGTGGCCATTGTCGATAACCGTCCTAAGACGATGGATCTCATTTCGTACTGCGATTGCTACATCGCCCATCAGTTGGACGTCATTTCGAGACGGACACGTTTTAACTTAGAAAAAGACCAAGCCCGTTTAAACATCGTCGAAGGCTTAATCCATGCCATCTCGATATTGGATGAGGTCGTGAAAGTCATCCGCGCTTCGCAAGATAAAAGCGACGCGAAAAAGAACATTGAAGCCGCTTTCGGTTTCAATGACGCCCAAGCAGAAGCCATCGTGATGATGCCGTTATACAAATTAAGCCATACGGATGTCACGACGTTAGAAAACGAAGCGAAGTCATTACACGAAGATATCGATTATCTCAATTCGTTATTGTCAAACCAAGACAAGCGGGAAGACGTCATTATCGCGGACTTAAACCGCATCGCCAAAACTTATGGCGATAAGCGTCGTACGGAAATTCGCCCTGCCGAAGAAGAAAACATCGTCGTGAATAAACGCGACTTAATCGCCGAAGAAGAGACGATGGTCGTCGCCACACGCGATGGTTATGTGAAACGTTCTTCACTCAAGAGTTGGAAAGGCTCTGGTGGTCATAATGGGATTCGTCCTGGTGTCAAAGCTGGTGACGCGTTCGTTTTTGAATGCCAATGCTTAACGACGGATTATCTCATTTTGTTCACGAGCAAAGGCAACTATGCCTACATTCCGGTGAATGATATCAAAGAGGCGAAGTGGAACGACGAAGGCTTCCATCTTTCGAGCCTCATCAGCATTCCTGCCGAAGATAAGCTGATCGGCGGTTTTGCCGTCCGTCACTTCCGGAATGACCTCTACATCTTAATGTTAACGGCCCATGGTTATATCAAACGGGTGCCGCTTTCTTCGTTAGAAGTCGTCCGCCACTCGAAAGCCATCGGCGCCATCCGCCTTTCGAAAGATGACCGCTTAATTGATGTCGCCTATACGGGTGGCAATGACACGGTCTTTGTTTTCTCTGAAGATGGCAAAGTTTCTGCCTATAACGAAAATGAGATTCAAATCTCGAATCCACGGACCTCTGGCGTGAAAGCCGGTTCGTTCCGCGGCAAAGAATTAGCGGGCTTATTAACATTCTTGCCCGATGAGAAATCGGAAAAGATTTTGCTTGTCACAAACCGCGGCTGCACCCGCGTTGTGGATTTATCACACTATACGCCCGGGCATCGGTTAGACAAAGCCGCTCCGTTATTCGACATGTTCAAGAAAGAGCCGCATGAAATCGTCTATCTTGAGAAAGTCGGCGATAAAACTGCGCCTTATAGCCTTGATGCCGTGATGGAAGATGGCACGCGTTCGGATATTGTCTTTGATGATTTCTATCTCACGCCGAGTGAGAAATATGTGAAACGTCCTGATTCTTTCCCTGCCAAGGCAAGAATCATCCAAATCTCGCAAGAGAGTTCGCCTTTATTAGACGATTCCATCCCGTCGACGCCGCTCCCAGAAAAGCCAGCAGAGCCTGAAGAAGCCCCTGAAGCCGAAGAGAAGAAAGAAAGCGATGAGTTCGAGCAGCTTTCTTTGTTCGATGACTTAGATGACTTGGATCACAAATGAACCATAACGCCATCCCTTTTGCCATCGCGAAGTCGTTCTATCGCATTCCATTGTCGTTTTATCAAGAGAATGATATCCATTATCTCTTATTAGATTTGGATAATACGTTAGCCTGTTATCGCGACACCGAACCAACGCCCGAAGCCATTGCCCATATCCGTTATCTTCAAGAAAACGGCATCGTGTGCGCCATTGCCTCGAACAACACGTCTCAACGAGTCTATACCTTTGCCAAAGACTTAGGCATTCCGGCCTATTGCCGTATGCATAAACCATTCGCCAGTGGGATCCGCCGTGTGTTAAAACAAGAAGGGTTAGATCCAAAGAAGACCGTCCTGATTGGCGACCAAATCATGACGGACGTCTATGCAGGAAACCGCGCAGGCATCCGTGTGATTCTCTGCTATCCGTTAACGAAGCTCGATCCGCCTTGGACGAAGGTCAATCGTTTCTTCGCCCGTCCGAAGAAAAAGAAGTTATTCCTAGAGCCATACCGCTCTTCCTGGAAGGAGGTACCAGACGATGAGTCAAATTGAAAGTCTCCGTCGTTGCTACACCTGTGGCGCAGTCTTACAAAGCCAAGACCCCACCAAAGAAGGCTATATCGCCCCCGAAACGCTTGCGGCGCACGCGGAAAAAGACGTGCTTCTTTGCGAAGCGTGTTACACCAGACGGAAATTCAACCGTCTCCCTTCTTCCGTGCAACATGACCACACGTTTATGACGATGATTGGCGATGCCCTCGCATCAGGCGCCATGATCGTCCATATCATTGATCTCACGTCATTTGAGTGTTCGTTTGATCCGCGCTTGCCGCGAAACGCGGTCCCGAATCATATCGTCATCGGGAACAAACGTGATTTGTTGCCCGCTTCTTGGACAGACGAACAATTAAAATCCTATATTATCTATGTCTTCCAAAAGAATGGCATCACGTTAAAACCAGAAGAGATATTCTTAACTTCATTGCTGTCGTCAAATACTGATATTTCAGAGATTGAAAACGCGATCGAGACGAAACGGCAAGGTCATGATGTCTATATCATTGGTTCGTTAGGCGCCGGAAAGTCAAAGTTCTTCGATGCCTATCTCCGTCATTATAAGAACCCATCGCAACATCCCGTCGGGGTAAGCCATTACTACGGCACGGAAGCGAACGTCATGAAAGTTCCGTTAGATTCGACGAGTTTCCTTTACGACGTGCCTGATTTAGCCGTCTCGAATTCGTTCTTGCGTTACAAAGAGGATGCTGCATTGCAACGAGCGTTGCAAACGGTACGTCCTTTCCCTGTCAGAAGAACTGGCATTGTTAAAGGCGGCTCATTATTTATCGGCACCTTAGCCCGGATTGATTACTGGGATGGCGATGCTTTATCGTTCCCGGTGACCGCATATTTTCCAGAGAAAATCCCTTTAAAGTCCGTTCTTCCGAAGCGAGAAATGAATGCCTTATTTGTGAAATATCTTGAAAAGAAGACTTGGAAGCCAACGTTGTCTTGCCTTTCTTCCATGGCGGACTATGATGGTTTCGAGCTTTCCATTGAAGGCGACGAGGAAGAAGAAATCGCGATTGCTGGGCTCGGTTGGATTCAGTTCCGTAACCGAGGCAAACGCATGACGTTACGCGTGTATGTGCCGCGAGGCATCGGCATCGATTTCGGGAAAGCCAAAGGAAAATAAACTATGTTGACACCAAAAAACAAAGCGCTATTAAAGAAATTAGCCAATCCGTTAAAGCCTCAATTGACATTAGGAAAAGGCGAAGCCGATCCGAAAGTCATGGAAGCGATTGACCATTCTTTGACCGCGCATGAACTGATTAAAATCCGGGTACTCCCCAATGCGAATACCACGTTAGAAGAATTAGCAAACGCCATCTGCTCGGCAACCAAAGCCGATTTGGTCGATATCATCGGCCGCGTCTTGATTCTCTACCGCCCGAATCCGAAGAATCCGCGGATTGTGCTTTGATATGGAAAAACTCATTCTCTTTGGCGGAACGTTCGATCCGGTGCATCGGGGTCATTTACGCATCGCAAGGGAAGCGTCATTGCGTTATAACGCCGATGTCGTTTTCTTGCCGAACAAAACGCCACGCTGGAAAACACCTGGCGCCAGCGCGGAAGACCGTCTTGCGATGTTACGCCTCGCGTTAGAAGAAGATGGCTCTCCTTCCTTCCGTATCGATGACCGCGAGTTAAAACGTCCAGAAGAAGTTTCTTATTCGATTGATACCATTCGTGAATATCGGAAGAAATATCCGCGTTATAAGCTTTATTTCTTAATGGGCGCAGATGAAGTGAATCTCTTCCCCAAATGGAAAGATGCGGAGGAAATCGCGAATACTGTCCATCTCATTTATTCTGGCAGACCAAAAGAAGCAATCGATCCTGAAATCGTAAAGACCTATCATTTTGAATCTTTGGAATTTAATGGTTCAGGTGAAGTTTCTTCTTCATCCGTAAGAACGTTACATTCGGTTGATGTGCCTTCTAAGGTTTTAACCTATATTGAAGAACATCAGTTATATTTCATCCCCAAAGTTCATTCTTATTTAAAGGATAAGAGATTTCATCATTCTTTATCGGTTGCCCACGTGGCTTATGCGATTGCTATCACGAATCATATCTCCGATCCCGGACGTGCCTATATTGCCGGGGTCTTGCACGATATCGGGAAAGAGTTGCCGCCTGAAAAGTCTTCCGCCATCATGAAGGAAGCTTATCCAGAATATGTCGACTATCCTGCGTTTTCATGGCATCAGTTTACGGGTGCCTATCTCGCGGAGCACGATTTCGCCATCACGGATAAATCGATTTTGGACGCGATTGAATATCATTGTACAGGCAAAGCCCATATGGCGCCTTTGTTAAAAATCATCTTCGCGGCCGATAAGATTGAACCCACCCGTGGCTATGATTCTTCTGCCTTGATTAAAGCCTGTTTAAAAGATTACTATGTCGGGTTTTTGAAAGTCATCCAAGAGAACGCGAAATTCTTAGACGCGAAGGGTGGAAAAGACAGTACCGAGCTAAGTCGGGAATGTTATGAAGAATATTTAAGTCAAGAGAAAGCAAAGAAAAGGAAAAAAGAAAAATGAAAGAAGAAAAGTTAGTCACCGAGATCAAAGCGATCTTAGAAGACAAGAAAGCGGAAGATGTCGTCGCGGTAGATGTCAGCGACCGGACACCATTCTCTGATTATTATGTCATTGCGACCGCACCGAACGAACGGGCGATGGAAGCAACGGCCCAGGCATTAGAAGACGGCCTTTGGGAGAAGGAACAAATCGAAACAAAGAAGGAAGGACAGTTGGAGTCCGGCTGGATTGTAGTAGACTGTGGACGTGTCCTAGTCAGTATCTTCACCGCTGAAATGCGTGCGCATTATCAGTTCGATGATTTGTTCAAAATCGCGAAAGCATAATTCGTCAATTTATTGGTTATAAAAAATAAAAACGGATTAATAAACACTCCGATAGCCAAAGCAGGAGTGCTTTTTTGCTGCGCCGAATGCAAAGCAATCAAAAGGGCTAAAATCAAAATAAATTAACTGATTAGACACGATATACCGATATTTGTAAATCGAGCAAGTATTCCGTTTTATCGGTAAAGTAGTAGAAAAGGAATATCCATTCGAAAATCAAAATAAAAACTCATTTATAAAAATCATTACACTTCTATAAAATACATATTTTTATCAAACTTCGCATAATGTCCATTATGTTAATAAAAAGAAGTATAAATACGCTTTTTATGCTAATTTTATAAAATTAATGATAAATTTATTCACACAAAAATATAAAAATTAACAATTTTATTAACAATATTTGTAAACTACTAAATAAAAACTATTACTAATTTTTAATTTCGAATCGATTATTTCTAAATTTTGCTTAATTGTTTTGCTATCATCAAAAATGATCTTTTAATATTTTTCCTTAATTTTTATTTAAATTGACGTATGTCTAATCGGTAATTCTATGCGTCTACAATGTCTCAAAACCCCTATTTTTGGTTTATCATCTGATATCTTCATCACAAAACAACCTTTTTCAATCGGCTTTTATTTTCCTTATTTTATATCGTCAATTTTTATCAACTTTTCTATCACGATTTTTTTCTTGTTTTCGAAAAAGAAAAAGCGATCTCTTTTTAGAAGGGGTCGCTTTCGTTGTTCATAGAATTTATAATCGGTATTTTATTATCGATTTATATTTCTTTATTTCAGTATCTCTTCAATGGGCTCGCCGATGAGATGATCCGGTTTCGTGAGTCCAAAGTTTTTCAGAATCGTTGCGCCCATGTCTCCAAAGCAAGCACGCTCTTCTAAGTAACGTCCGTCGGTAATCGCCGGTGAATACGCCAACAACGGAACTTTCTCTCTCGTGTGATCCGTTCCTTTGAACGTCGGATCGTTTCCATGGTCGGCAGTAATCAATAACAAATCATCGGGACGCATGACTTGCATCATCTCTCCAACGCGTTTATCAAAGTCTTCTAAGGCATGCGCATAACCTGGCGCGTTCCGTCTATGACCGTATTCGGAATCGAATTCAACCAGGTTTACGAAACATAGTCCTTCCCAATCTTCGTTTTTGACTTGCTCGATGGTTTTATCCATGCCATCCATGTTCGAAATGGTATGAACCGTCTTAGTGACGCCGGCCATGTCGAAGATATCGGAGATCTTTCCAATGCAGCTCGTCATAAAACCATGGTCTTTTAAAGCGTCCATATCCGTTTTTACCGGGGGTTGCAACGCGTAATCGTGGCGATTTGGAGTCCGCTTAAAGTTATCTTTGTTGGTTCCGATATAAGGACGTGCAATTACTCGCCCTACTCGCCATTCTGGCTTCATGCAGATTTCGCGGGCGATCTCACAGCACCGATAAAGCTCTTGTAAGCCCGTAACTTGTTCATGGGCGGCAATTTGAAGGACGGAATCGGCGGATGTATAAACAATCAACGAATTCTCTTTCATTTGCTCTTCGCCGAGGACTTTCAAGATTTCTGTGCCGCTCGATGCATAGTTTCCAATGACTTTATGGCCGGTTCTTTGTTCTAATTCATCAATCAGTTCTTTCGGGAATCCGGTATCCGTAAATGTTTTAAAAGGATGTGTCGTTAAAACGCCCATCATTTCCCAGTGGCCCGTCATCGTGTCTTTGCCATTCGATGCTTCGCGGCAACGGAGACTAAAACTATGTCGGTGATCTTTTACCGGTTTAACTCCCATGATGTCATCGAGTTCACCGATACCCATCGATTCCATATAAGGAACATGGATGCCGCCAACGGAGGCGGCCGCATGGGCCCAGGTATTAGAACCAACATCGCCAAAACGATCGGCATCGGGCTCTTCGCCAACGCCTGCGCTATCGGCAACAATCAAGAAGATTCGTTTGTATTTCATTGTCATTCCTCTCTTTTTGACGAGGGTTGACTCTCGTCCCTTCATTGTAGGTTATTTCCGCGAAGCATACAAATCATAGGCACTCATGATGCGGCGCGTAGAAACTTCAGTGTAAATCTGGGTCGTTGCAATCTTGGCATGCCCTAACATCTCTTGCACGGCCCGTAACGAGGCGCCATTTTCTAATAAATGCGTCGCAAAGCAATGCCGTAACGTGTGCGGCGAGATAGAGGCTTCGATGCCCGCCGCTGCGGCATAACGCTTCACCTGCACAAAGAAATAATTCCGGGAGATTGGTTTCCCCTCGCGATTCAAAAACAAGACATTGCTCCGATGACCGGGGTTTCGCGCTCTTGGACCATTTACATATTTTTCTAAATATTCCAAGGCAAAAGATGAAATCGGGACCGTTCGTTCTTTGTTGCCTTTCCCATAGACTGTGACGAGCCCATCCGTCAAATTTACATTTTTAAATTGTAAAGATAATAATTCCGAAACACGGAGCCCGGTCGCATACATGACTTCGAGCATGGCACGATCGCGAATTCCGTTGTCTTTCGTGAGGTCGGGCATCGCAAAAAGACGATTGATATCTTCCTCATCGATGACGACCGGCAACCGTTTTGCCGGTTTTGGCTTGTCGTCATAAGATATCGGTCTTCCTTTCCTGATTCCTTCCGCCGAAAGGAAATTGAAATAATGACGGAGGAAGCTATAACGGCGGAGAATGGTCGCCGCAGCCATGCCATTATTGTCTTCTTCGCGAAGAAACGTCGGAATCATGTCTTCATCAAGGTCTTTCGTGTCTTTCACGTCCGGAAACGAACGAAGAAAGATCTTAAAATCTTCGCGATAATCCTCGACGGTTGCCTTACTCGCGACATTTTCGAGGCGTAAATTTTGTAAGAAATATTCTAACGATTCATGAATTTCCATCTTTTTTCTTCGCCTCGCTGGCTAATAATAAGGCTGGTTTATCCATTTTCCGGTTTAATTCGTTCACCAAAAGCTTCGTTTTATCGAGTTTTTCGTATTCTCCATAGTTCCAAAAATTCATTTGAACCGTTTCTTCGTGCGGATCCACGAGATTATCCAAGGCGACCCCGACCAAACGTGTCATCATGCCTAAATAATTTGCTTCATAGAGGCGGCAGGCATTCATATAGATGGTCTCGGGATCATCAGTGGCTTCACTTAAGGTGTTGGATTTCACATGGCTTCGGAATTCAGAATCTTTTAAGGTCAAGCGGATGGTTTTGCCTTTTTTCTTATCCCGTTTTACACCAGCCGCCACTTCCATAGAAAGTTGGTGAATCTTGCTTTTAATAAAGTCGACGTCGTTCGTGTCGTAATCAAACGTTTCAGAGTGCCCTAATGACTTCGGATCCATCGGGGTCGGGTCGACGACATCGGAGCTCCGGCCATTCACGGCTGCTTTTAAAGAGGCGTACGACTTACCGAATAATTCCATGAGCCTTGGATCGTCCTTAGCGGCCATCTTTTGAAAATCACCGATGGTTTGAATGCCGAGCGCCTGAAGATGCGGAACCGTTTTCTTTCCGATGCCAAAACAAGCGCCGACGGGCAAAGGATAAAGCTTTGTAGCTAAATCTTTTCGATAAATAAATGTAATGCCCATCGGCTTTTTCATATCGCTTGCCATCTTGGCTAAGAATTTCGTCGGGGCGACACCAATCGAGCATTTGAGACCGATTTCTTTTAAAAGGCCTGCTTGGATGTTCCCGAAATACCGATAGGCATCATGAACGTGTTGGGTCGCTTTCGTCATGTCCACATATCCTTCATCAATCGATGCTTCCTCGATGATTAAGGAATACCGCTTCAAATAAGCAAAAAATGAGCGGGACAGCATGGAGTAATAGCCAAAATCTGGCGGCACAAAGATCGCCTGCGGACAAAGTTCCTTGGCTTGGTAATAAGGCATGGCGGAGTGCACGCCATAAGCGCGGGCTTGATAAGAAGCCGTCGCCACCACAGAACGGGGACTTTCTCCTGCGACAACGATAGGCTTGCCACTCCATTCAGGATGGCGCAGCTCTTCGGCACAGGCGAAGAAAGCGTTGAGATCGATATGCATGATGACCTTGCTCATAGCAATCTCATTGTAACCGAAATCAAGGAGTGATGTCGGTAAGAAAACGGAATGAATTATTTTCTTTCGATGTCAAGCGAAACTTGATCGACAGATAGACCAAAACGTTTTTCTTGATGGTCAACCGAATCATAAGAAACGAATGTTTGAGGAACGGCGTAATATCGGAACTTTCCGGCATAATGATGTTCAAATAAGTATTTTTCTACCGATTTCGTAAAACCTTCGGTAGTGCCATATGGGTCATAGACGATGATTTCGGGGCAGACAAGGAATTTTTCTAACGTTTTCTCATCAATTGGGTTTAAGAACAAAGGACGGACAAAATTTGCTTGGTAACCATCCAGTAATAATTTACTGAATAATTGTTCCCCTTTTGGTCCAACAGCGAGAATTACCGATTTATCGTTTTGAATCGGGGTTAGGACTTTCCAATCTCCAAAGTCGAAAATGTCGGATTTCACTTCCCCATTTGGATGCTTTGTCCAGGCATTGGGATAACGAATGGCGAAGACACCATGGCCTTTTTCGAGTGATAACGCCATAAGCCGTTTTGCTTCAGAGAACGTTCCTGGCATGCTGACGGTCACGTTAGGAATCGCCGCGAGATAAGCTTCGTCATAAATGCCCATATGGGTTTCGCCATCTTTGCCAACCAGGCCAGCGCGATCAATGCACAAAGTCATGTCGGCATGAATCCGGGCGCAATCATGTAAAAGTTCATCAAACCCACGTTGTAAAAACGTAGAATATATCGAAAGAATCGGATGATAACCAGTCAATGATAAGCTTCCGGCCATTGTGACGGCGTGTTCTTCGGCTATGCCGACATCAAATGAACGTTCTGGGAAATCGGTAAAACAGGATTCTAGTTTGCTCCCCTTCTCCATCGCGGGACAAATCAGTAAGGTGTTCGGAACGCTTTCCAAGGCGGTATGAATCAAATCGCCCATGTAACTCGGCCACGCAATTTGCCCCTCATGGGCATCTTTCGGAAGTCCTGTTTCGATATCAAACGGAGGCACGCCATGCCATTCGCCGGTTTTGTCTTTTTCGGCGGGTTCATAACCTTTTCCTTTGATGGTATGAACGTGGATAACGACCGATTTCGTCGCGTTTTCTGCGCCTTTAAACGCCTTTTCTAGCAAATGGATATTATGGCCATCCACTGGACCCATGTAGGTAAAGCCCATGTTATCGAACATCGTGGTCGGCACAAGCATTTGTTTGACACGACGTTTGATGAAATAGGTAAATTGGTAAAAGCCACGTCCTACTGCCGTTCGATATAACACGCGTTGATAGCCGGCCTTCATGTGGTTATAGGCTTTTGCCGTCGAGATTTTCCGGAAGAAACGGCCTAAACCGCCGATCGGACGGGAGATTGACATGTGGTTGTCATTCAAAATCACGATGACTTTATTCCGACGGCATCCAATATTGTTTAAGGCCTCAAAAGCAAGGCCGTTCGCAATAGAGGCATCCCCAATTAAGGCGATAACGTTATATTTTTCTCCTTTGAGGTCACGCGCAATCGCGAATGCTTCAGCAGCCGATAACGAAGTCGAACTATGACCGGCTTCGAAACAGTCATAAATCGATTCGTCACGGCGTAAAAAGCCCGATACACCGCCATTTTCATTTAAATGATCCAGGCTTCTGCCCGTTAAAAGTTTGTGGGCGTAACATTGATGCCCAACATCGAAAATCAATTTGTCTTTTGGGAAATCAAAAAATCGATACAAGGCGACAATGAGTTCAACAACACCAAGATTGCTTGCCAAATGCCCGCCATGGACCGAACAAGCTTCGATAATTTCTTTTCTCAGGTCATGGCAAAGCAATTTCAAAGAACGGGAGTCCAAAGTTTTCACAATGGACGGATCTCGAATCTCTCTTACGTTGATGCGTTGTATTTCCTTGGCCATTTTTTATACTTAAAAAATACTAAATTTAAACTAATTATAGAACGGTAAAATCGATTATTCTTTCGATGTATCCTTAAGTTTTTCCACTTCTTTCTGCGCATTATCTAAAGTTGTCTTTAATTCTTTGATTAATGCCATTCCTTCTTGATAAAGCGCAAACGATTCTTCTAAAGGAAGCACAGAATTTTCAGTTTTTTTGACAATCTCGTTCAACCGATTTAAGTTGTCTTCGAAAGATTTTGCTTTTTTCTTTTCCGCCATATTAGTTTTTCCCTTCTTCGATGGTAGAAACGATTATACCATCTTTCAATTTTGTGTTGAGTCGTTGCCCTTTATGGGCTTGTTTCACGGAAGTAATAGGCTTCCCTGATTCGTCTAGCGTGACGGAGTAGCCGCGTTTAATCACATTATCGGGATTCACGGACTTTAATCTAGCCGCGTAGCCTTCGAGTTGCTTTTGTGCCAGCAACAAGCGATGTTGCTCCGCTAAAGTCAAGCGTTCTTCGAGGTTTTTTGTCTCTTTAATCGCATTTTCGTACAAGGAAGCAGGATTCGTAAAGAATGGCCGTTTGGCTAAATGCTCAACTTGTTGTCTGAGATTGCTCATATAGGTCTCGTTCGCATTCTCGAGTCGTTCTTCTAAATCCAGTAACTGTCGCCGAATCTCTTCTTGATCGGGGGTTGCCGCTTCCGCTGCTCCCGTCGGCGTAGAAACGCGTAAATCCGAAACGTAGTCGATTAACGTCGTATCGATTTCATGTCCAACTGCCGAAATGGTCGGAATCGGACAAGCAGCAACAGCGCGGACCAGTTTCTCGTCGTTAAAAGCGGAAAGGTCTTCGCTAGAGCCGCCGCCACGCGCGATGATTAAAGTATCAAGTGGATAGGTTTCTGCCGTTTCTAGGGCCGTTAAAATGCTTTTAGGGGCATCTTTGCCTTGAACCTGTGCGGGGAATAGATAAATATCGGTCAATGGCCAACGTCTCGTGATGTTACGAATTAAGTCCGCCTCAGCTGCGCTGTCTTTTCCCACAATTAAGCCAATGGCATCGGGAAAACGCGGAATCGGCCGTTTCCGGCTCTCGTCGAATAATCCTTCGGCGGCCAGCTTCTTTTTTAACGCTTCTAACGCCAATAACGCCGCGCCTTGGCCAAACGGATAAATCATCGCCACTTGTAAGCTATAACGGCCGCGTGGAACGTAAACGGTGACGTTGCCATAGGCGATCACTTCATCTCCATCTTTGGGTTCGAACGGCAAATAAAGATAATTATCAGACCACAAAATGCAAGATATGACGCTGCCTTTTTCGTCTTTCAGGTCGAAAAAGACGCCGCTTCGATAACGTTTCCAATTGGAAATCTCTCCTTTGACGGCAAGGCCACGTAAATCGTCCTCTTCTTCTAGTTTGTGCTTGATTAACGTATTGAGGACAGTAACGGAAATATAAGAAATCGATGGTTTTGGATCTGGCATCCTTCTTATTGTACCAGGACTTTATCTAAAATCGCGTTGACAAACTTATAATCTTTCGCGTCCAAATACGTTTTCGCGAAATCAACGGCCACATTGATGACAATTTTGCGGTCGGTTTTCTCATCACCATAAAAATATTGGCAATACGCCAATAACAAGATGGCTTGCTCTAAATGATTCAGACGTGAGAATTGCCATTTCGGCATTCTAGCTTGATAAATCGGGATAATTTCGGCTTGATGCTTCAAGGCGGCGATAAACATCCGTTTGACGAAGGCGTCGCACTTTTCGTAAGGAAGATCGCAAAGGCCGGATACCATTTCTTCTACGTCTACGGGCAAGCCTGCTTCTGCGTAGAGCAAGGCGTCATAGATGCAAGTCAGGGCGGTTTTTTGTGCTTCTGTGCGGTACATAACAAAGATCAAGTTCCTACGAACGGTAGAAAGTTTACACTAAAGTTCACTTTATTACGAGAGGAAAGAAGCGCTTTCTTCGACTTTTTGAACAAAAGAAAAAGCCAAGCGTAGAATCGCTTGGCTAAAGGATGAATCAGTGAAGCGTGGAAACTTTGATTTCAATGGAGAAAGGAACGGTCTCACACATCATCAAAATCGCGTCGGCAACGTGGTTTTGGATCTCTGCGCAGACATCTTTCACTGGAACGCCACGTTTAATTGAAACATCGAGTTTGATTTCCACTTTGCCATCTTTCCGGAAAACAACGGAAACCGGACGGTCCAAAAGGAATGGGAGTTTCTTATTTCGCGAAGCGACCGAAGCGTTTTGCACTTGGTTCGTCGCGATGGAAGCAATTTTCGTGAACGCTTTCCGAGAAATGCCCATTTTTCCGCGGTTGCTATAGTGATTGAGGTAATAGTATTCGCTTGCCATGGCTTTATTGTAATGAAATTCGATATGAAAGACCAGTTTTAGGGTCGGATCCAGCCAAGAATCTTGGCCGTGACTTGTTCTGGGGTGAAGCCAAGGTCTTTGACAACCGCTGCTGCCGGTGCACTTTCGCCATAACGGTCTAAAGAGACAACGTGATCAGCAAAGCGATACCAAGTATCACCGGCCAACATCTCGAGCGCGATGCGTTTTGAGCGAGGCAAAGATAAGACGGCATCTTGTTTTTCTTGCGGCAAAGACAAGAACCGTTCCGTCGAAGGCATCGAAATGACTTCTGTATCGATTCCTTGGGACAAAAGCTGTTGTTGCACGGAAACGGCGAGCGAAACTTCGCTTCCCGAAGCAATAAGCTGATACATGGCTTTGCCTTTGGCAGGGGCAATCACATAGGCGCCATTCTTGACGCCTTCTTCTGAAGATTTCGCTTCTAAAGGAAGGTTTTGTCTTGTCAAAATGATGGCGGTCGGATGGTCTTTGCTATCTAACGCAAGTTTCCAAGCCGCGAACGTTTCGCGGTCATCGCAAGGACGGATGACGTCGGCTCCTGGCATCGTACGTAACGCCGCCAATTGTTCAATCGGCTCATGGGTCGGGCCATCTTCTCCGACGGCAATCGTATCGTGGCTAAAGAGATAAATCGCGGGGATGTGTTCTAAGCAAGCCATCCGGATGGCGCTCTTCATATAGTCGCTAAAGACTAAGAACGAGCCGACATAAGGAATGACTCCGCCATGGAGCAACATACCGTTTTGAGCAGCAGCCATCGCGAATTCACGAATGCCAAAGTCAATGTTCTTCGCATTGCGGTGATTGGCGTCAAATCCCGTATTGTCCGGCAAAATTGTCTTTACGGACGAGGCGACGTCAGCACTGCCGCCGAACGTGAATGGAATGGCAGAAGACAAAGCCACTAAGAATCTTCCCGAGGCATTCCGGGTCGATTCTTCCATCTTGATTTCGGGATCCGCAAACGAATAGGCCTTCCAGTTCCGGCTAAACGCATTTTTCCAGTCTTCCGCGGCTTCAGGGTGTTTCGTATCCCAAGCCGCCTTTTTGTCCTCATAATGCGCATAGGCCTCGGCACCGCGCTTTCCAAAGGAATCACGTAAGTCGGCATACACTTCTTCAGGCACCGTAAAAGCGGGATAGTCATAGTGATAGAACGCTTTCGTTCCTGCCGCATCCGCGGCACTTAATGGGGCGCCATGCGTCTTGTGAGAACCCGCGTTTTCACTGCCATAGCCGATGATGGTATGGAGATGAATCATGGTCGGACGCGAAGAGCCTTTTGCTTTTGCGATGGCGTTAGAAATAGCGGAAACATCGTTGCCATCGAAGATTTCGATGACATTCCAACCTGCCGCTTCAAAACGGAGATTCTCATTTTCCGTCATGGAATCAGACGTCGGTCCGTCTAATGTCGAAGTATTTTCGTCGTAAATCAAAATGAGTTTATTGAGCGCTAAATGGCCAGCTAAGGAAATCGCTTCTTGCGAAATGCCTTCTTCTAAGCAGCCATCGCCACAAAGGCAATAGGTGTAATGGCCATAAAAGTCCTTGGCGTCAGGATAGGAAGCGCAAATTTTCGCTTCTGCCATTGCCATGCCGACCGCTTGGCCAATGCCTTGCCCTAATGGGCCAGCCGTCGCATCCACACCGGCAGTAACACCATATTCAGGATGGCCTGGCGTTCTTGAATGTAATTGCCGAAATTGCTTTAAATCATCGATGGTAACATCATATCCCGCGATATGAAGCATCGCGTAAAGGAGCGCACTATTGTGGCCACTAGAAAGGACGAAACGGTCGCGGTTCTCCCACTTAGGATGTTTCGGATCGGCGATTAAATGGTCGTGATAGAGCGCATACATCGCAGGGGCAACGTCGAGTGCCATCCCAGGATGGCCGCTCTTTGCTTGTTCAATTTCGTCGAGTAGCAAGCAACGGATGGCAGCAACAGACAATTCGCAGGACGACAGTTTCGATTCCGACATTTTTCTTCTCCTTTTAGTCGTTTTTTAGTGTTTTATCGACATTTCCTATTATCTTAGATAATAGAACTACTCCTTCTTTATTTCGATACCAACGGTATCTAACGCTTCTTGACTCACGGTCGAAGGCGCTTTCGACATCGGGTCAACGGCTTGTAAGTTCTTTGGGAAGGCAACAACATCACGAATGTTGTCGGTGCCACAGAGAATCATGGAAAGACGTTCGAGTCCGAGGGCGAAGCCAGCATGGGGTGGCACGCCATATTGGAAGGCGCGTAAGAACCAGCCAAACTTACGTTCGACGTCTTCGTCGCTTAAGCCGAGCAAGCGGAAAATCTTCCACTGCGTATCGTGATCGTAGATACGAAGCGTTCCTCCACCGGCTTCATAACCATTGATGACGATGTCATAGGCGTAAGCAAGCACGGAAGCTGGGTCCGTATCAAGCAAAGGCAAATCTTCATCACGAGGACGCGTGAATGGATGGTGTTCAGCCGTGAAACGATTCGTTCCTTCGATGGGATCGAACATCGGGAAGTTCACTACCCAAAGCAAATCATAGGTTCCTGGCTTCACGAGGCCGAGTTCCTTCGAATATAACGTACGGATAGCGCCTAAACCGAAATCAATATCGCGCCGATCGTCGCTCGAAGCCACCAATAAGACGTCACCGTCGTTCCAGCCTAGTTTTTGCATTAAGGCCGCTTGAACATTCTCTGGCAAGAATTTCACGACGGAGCCTTCTAACGCCCCACCAATCTTTTTGATGGCAATCACGCCTTTGAGATTGAATTTACGAGCTTCTAACGATAACGTATCCACTTTCTTCCGGCTCGTCTCCGCTGCCACTCCTGGCACCAAGATGCCTTTGACATAGCGGGCGTTCTTAAAACCTTCGAATGAGGAAGCATGGAATTCTTCCGTTAAATCGTTGAGCTTTAAGCCATAGCGGGTATCGGGTTTGTCAGAACCATATTGATCCATGGCATCCCAGTAGTTCATCCGCCGTAACGGCAGCTTGATATCGACATTTACAATTTCCTTAAAATAACGAGAAAGCAGTCCTTCCGCTAAGGTCAAAACTTGATCTTGATCCATGAAGGACATTTCCACGTCGATTTGGGTGAATTCCGGTTGGCGGTCAGCCCGTAAGTCTTCATCGCGGAAGCAACGAGCAATCTGATAATAACGTTCAATGCCGCCAATCATCAAAAGCTGTTTGAAGAGCTGTGGAGATTGTGGCAACGCATAGAAGCAGCCATGGCGAAGCCGCGAGGGGACCAAATAGTCACGGGCACCTTCGGGGGTAGCCAAATCCAAAATCGGAGTCTCCACCTCTAAAAAGCGGTTCGCATCGAGGTATTCGTGCGTTAAACGAACGATTTTGGCACGGGTGCGGAGATTATTCAGCATGCAAGGACGGCGTAAATCGAGATAACGATATTCAAGTCTCGTATCTTCGAGCGCATCGGTCTTATCGGCAATGATAAACGGCGTCGTATCCGCTTTGTTAATGACTTTGAGTTCCTTGACAACGACTTCGATTTCACCCGTTGGGAGCTTTGGATTCGGCACGTCCTTTTTCCGTACGGCGCCTTTTACTTGAAGCACGTATTCATTACGGACGTCAGGAACTTTCGAAGGATCTTCAACACAAAGTTGCACAATCCCCGTATTATCGCGCAAATCAATAAATTCGATGGCCCCAAGGTTACGTCTTGTCGAAACCCAGCCTACCAACGTGACTTCACGGCCCGCGTCTTTCGCGCGTAGCTCGCCATTATAATCGGTACGTTCCATAATTATTCCTTCTTTTCTTCGACTTCTTCGTGATGATGTGTATGCCCACAGCCATCGTCATCTTCTTCAAATGGCGCAATGGCTTTATCGAGTTCTTCTTCTAAGTGTGTCAAATCAATTTCTTTTTGCTCTTTCGTACTTAAGTTCTTTAATTGAGCCACGCCACGGTCAAGCTCATCTTGCCCGATGATCAAAGCGAATTTCGCATGGCGGCGTTCCGCTTTCTTAAAGGCTGTGCCGAGTTTGATGGAAGCAAGCGGCGTATCGCAAGAGAAGCCAAGCGAACGCACTTCTTCCACGATATCGAAGACGTCATCTAACACTTCTTCGCCAACGGGGATGACATAGAAATCAATGCCATGGTCGAGGTCTTTTAATAATCCATCTTCTTTGGCGACGGCATAAACCCGTTCCATGCCCATCGCATAGCCGACACCGGCTAAATCCGGTCCGCCAAGTTCTTTGACGAGTCCGCCATAGTGTCCGCCGCCGCAAAGAGCGCCATAGTCCACACCCGAAGCGCTAATCGCGTGGATTTCAAAAACGACTTCAGAGTAGTAATCTAAGCCACGGACCAACGATTCATCGATTTCGTATTCAATGCCGAGGTCATTAATGATCGATAAGGTCTCATAGAAGCGTTTTTCGGAGGCTTCCGACAAATAATCTTTGATTTTCGGCGCGCCTTTCGCAATTTCTTGGTCATGTGCGACTTTGCAATCTAAGATTCGTAACGGATTGAGTTTAATCCGTTCGTGGCAGTCGTCGCACATTTCATCGATGTGGGCGGAGAAATATTGCTTTAAGGCATCGCGATATGCCGCGCGGGAAGCGTCATCACCAATCGAGTTGATCTTGAGCGATAGCTTTTGAAAACCAAGCATATAAAGTGTCTGCATGGCCATGATGATGCATTCCGCATCGGCTCTTGCGCTATCGGCGCCGATTTCTTCGACACCAAATTGATGGAATTGCCGATACCGTCCAAGTTGTGGCCGTTCATAACGGAACGCTGGGCCGCAATAATAAAGTTTTAAGGGCAAATCTTCGGTGGCATATAGCTTATTCGAAACGACGCTACGAACGACGCCGGCCGTGAATTCCGGCCGCATGGTGACGGAACGATCACCTTTGTCTAAGAACGTATACATCTCTTTCCGAACGACGTCAGAACTAGAACCAGCGCCACGCGAGAATACTTCGGTGTATTCGAGCACGGGCGGCATGATTTGACGATAGGCATAGAGTTCGACGGTAGCGGAGAAAACATCGCGGATATAGCGCATGCCTTCCATTTCTTCTCCGAAGAGATCGTGTGTACCTTTTACGGGTTGATAAATCATGCTGATACTCCTTTAATGAACAATTCGTTTCACATCGAACACGCTCTTGAGGGCAAGTAGTGCCGTGAAGAGATCTTCGAGCGTTTGAGAATCTGAGACATAGACCGTCACGCCCGTAACGGCCGTCATCGATTCTTGAATGACGTGGCATTTGAGATTGTCCACCGCGATATTCTTCGCGGAGAACACGCCCATGATGTCCGTCAATAAGTTATTGCGGTCACCCGCATAGATTTGAATGGCCACCGGATAGGTGGAAATGCCTAAATCCTCATTCCAATGGACCGGGATCGTCCGTTTGCCGGCATTGGCAATATTCGGGCAAGTGATGCGATGCACGATGATGCCTTTCCCCTTGGAAACGTAGCCAACGATGTCGTCTCCTGGAATTGGGCAACAACATTTCGCCAAGCTGATCGCTAAGTTATCGACGCCATCCACCACAACGGGATTCTTCGCATCCATGGACGAATGATGTCGTATTTCTTTGACGTCGCTGCTTTTTTTCCGGACATGAAGGAAGTCAATGATCTGATAAGGCGTCACATTACGGCTCGAGATGGCTTCGTATAAGGAATCCGTATCGGCCATATGGAATTCATCCAAGACTTTTTGGTCAATCATCTTGACCATATCCGCTTCCGAGATGTCCTGTGCTTTGAAGGATTCTACACAAGCGGTATAGCCTTTTTGAATGTTTTCTTGCCGTAAGAACGCCGAATTCTTTTGAATGGCTTTCTTGATGTGCGATTTTGCACTGGCGGTTTTTGCGATTTCTAACCAGCCTTGGTTCGGGCCAGGAGAGTTTTTTGAAGTCTTGATTTCGCAGACATCACCCGTCTTTAAGATGGTGTTTAATGGGACCATGGTGCCATTGACGACCGCACCGACCGCAGAATCCCCGACTTTCGTATGAATCTTATAAGCAAAGTCTAGCGTGGTCGCGCCATTAGGAAGGTCAATGACCTTGCCTTTTGGTGTAAAGACATAGACGTTCGCATTGAAGATGTCGTTTGACAAGGCGGCCATGTAGTCTTTGGCATCGGCCGTATTTTCTTGGTCTGACATCGAAACAAAATCACGGAACCAATGTAATTTGTCTTCGATATCTTTCTGTTCTTCGCGAGCGTTATAGCTCGAGCCTTCCTTGTATTTCCAGTGGGCTGCCACACCTTCTTCGGCCACTTGGTCCATTTCTTCCGTTCGAATCTGAACTTCGTAAATGTTGCCATCGCCAGAAACAATCGTCGTATGTAACGACTGATACATGTTTGGTTTTGGCATAGCGATGTAATCTTTGAACCGTCCCGGAATCGGCTTGAATGTCGCGTGCACAATCCCTAAGATTTCATAACATTGCAAAATGGTGTTTGTGATGACACGAACGGCTAAAACATCGTAGATTTCATCAAAATTGTAATGTTTCAAATACATTTTCCGATAAATGGAATAAATCGATTTGACCCGTGATTCCATCCGGAAGGGAATGCCTTGTTCAAATACCAAGTCCGCAATCCGTTTCTTTAAGTTATTTAAAGATTCTTGACGGTTCTTTTCCCGCTCGTTTAATAAGTTAAGAATCTCGTTATATTTATCGGGTTCAAGGTATTTCAAAGACAAGTCTTCCATTTCAGACTGCATCTTATAGATACCTAACCGATGGGCAATCGGGGTAAATACCTCTAATGTTTCTTTGGATAATGCTTTCTGCCGTTCTGGCTTTAAGGCATCTAACGTCCGTAAATTATGGAGACGGTCCGCGAGTTTCACGATGATGACCCGGACATCTTTGGCCATGCCTAAGAAAATTTTACGGTGATCTTCCGCTTCGAAATCTTGTTCGGTACGATGCGAAAGTTTCATGCGTTGAATCTTCGTTAACGAGTCAACGATCATGGCGACATCATTTCCGAATTGTTTCCGGATGTCTTCAATCGTTAAATCCGTATCTTCGACGGTATCGTGTAATAAACCAGCTGCCAACGTTTCTGGACCGACTTGAAGTTGCGCCAAAATATAAGCGACTTCGATCGGGTGTTGAATATAAGGTTCCCCAGACTTCCGGAAGACGCCGGCATG
Organism: uncultured Erysipelotrichaceae bacterium; assembly: GCA_902791935.1. Classification (GTDB taxonomy): domain Bacteria; phylum Bacillota_I; class Bacilli_A; order RFN20; family CAG-826; genus UBA4951. The sequence continues at coordinate 73,403 of CADAXQ010000001.1, forward strand.
TTTAGTTTTGGCTAGCTCATAAGCGTCGGCCACCATCTTCCGCGATTTTTCATTTTTGATATAGCTAAAAGCAAGCTCCCGAAGATCTTCGTAAGTGTGCATCGGGTAGCCGCCATTCGGGAGAATCTTCTTCGGCTCCGAAGGCGCTTCGTTGGTTTTGGTTTCGACTTTCGTTTCTTCCATGGTTATCATTATACCTTTTTAGCCATCATAAAGCGCGTTATATCGCACGTTCCGCCATTAAATCGAGGCTTTCTTCCCCTTTGAATTCATTCCGTTTCATCGTGAGTAATAACGAAACTTTCTCATCGGGTTCAAACGCGTCTTGCCCTAAAGAGAACGAAAGAATCTTCGTATCGTTCGTGAGACGCACACAAAGATACTTCCCTTCTTTTAAATAGGTAAACGTCGTTGGATTTAACCCATCAAGCCGGAATTTTGGGGCTTCCCATTCCATTCCGAACGGGGCGAATGTCCGTAAGATCCGGTAAGAGGTCATATTGCATTCATTTAAAGCAATCGGAATGGCTTCTTTTTTCTTCGGGGCCAATTTATGTTTTAACGCAGAGAAAATGAAATCTTTTTTAAAAGAATCGAAATCGCTTTCTTTGATGGTGCAACCAGCCGCAAACGCATGCCCGCCTTGATGTAAGAACGACGTTTTCGCTTCTTGGAATGCCTTTAAGATGTCAAAGCCTTCTTTGGAACGTAACGAGCCAACGAGATATCCTTTGTTCTTTTCGTCCAAAGAAAAGACCGCAATCGGTTTGTCATATTGGCTAAGTAGTCGTCCCGCCAATAAGCCATTTAATCCTTCCGGAAGACTGCTTTTTACGACAATCGCGGCATCTTCGGGATGAATTTCTAAGGAATCGGCCGCTTGTTTCGTCAGCTCTTTCCGTTTCTCATTCACTTCATTGATCCAAGCTGCCCGTTTTTCTTGATCGGCGGAAAACGGCGTCGGTTCAGAGAAATAATGAAGCAGTCGATTGATGGTCGTTCCCGTTTCATAACGGCCAATGGAATTGATCTTTGGAATAATCTCTAATTGGAATGTGCTTTCATCCAGTGTCGTTTGACTGGTTAAAGCCTTAATTGTCGGGTAATCCTTATGATTCACTTCTTCTAGCATCAAACGGACAATCACGCGGTTATAGTCGCGAAGTGGCATTAAATCGCTTAAGGTAGAGATGGCCCCTAAACACATCAAATAAGGGTCGACCGTTTGCAATAACGCTTTCGAAAACACGAAAGAAAGATAGCCTGCAGAAATCGGGACATCACCATAAGCCAAGGCGGTAGGATGAATCAAAACGTCAGCTTCGGGGGCGGTTTCATCCATTTCATGGTGATCTAAAACAATCACTTTCATGCCGAGTGCTTTGGCTTTTTGAAGCGCTTCATGAGCCGTCACCCCATTATCACAAGTCATGATGGCGGAGAATCCCTTCTCGTGGATTTTCTCGACATTTTTGGCATTTAAGCCATAGCCATCTAAATAACGCGATGGCAAATAACCGGCGACAGATAAGCCAAAATGTCTTAGCGCCGCGACTAAAATCGAGCAAGACATGACGCCATCGGTATCATAGTCGCCATACACAAGAATCCGTTGTTTCTTGTCGCGAAGTTCTTGTATTAAAGCAATAGCCTTTTTCGTGTCTTCCTTATCATCAATCCATGGGATAGACGAAAGCGAAGGGGCGAGCGTTAATTGCTCATAATCCCCTTCGCTCAAATCGTAATATTGGCAGAGTCTTTTGACGAAAGAATCCATCAGTCATTAATTCCGATAAAGATGGCTTCTTCCGGTTCGCTGCTCTTTTTCTTTTGCTGGCTCTTCTTCGAACGCGGACGATTCGCCCAAGAAGTCCGGACCGAGCGAGCGGCGACGTCTAAGCCGAGGCTTAATTGCACCGAGTAAGATGGCAACAATGTCAAAACGAGGGCAAGTGCTACCAAAATACCGATGGCAGCGCCTAAGAAGATCATGCGGTCCACTTGTGGCGCAATGGCGAGGAAAGGCAAGCAAATTCCGATGGCAGCTAACGTAGCCACAATGGTATCCCCGGCACTTTGCGATCCAGCCGCCAGTAACATACTGTTCCGGAATGACAAAGCTTTCTTGTCTTTTTCGCGGCTATCTTTGATGAGTTCACGTTCTTTGTTCAGCGGATAGAGTGCCAAATAGAAGCCCATCGCAACCGCAGCAATGATGCCAATGCCAGCAATCGGTGTCACGGCAAGACGCGTCAAAGCAAAGAATCCACCGACAATAACGCCACTCCCCATCGCGATAATCGAGGCAGGAAGTGAACGAGAGAGACGGAAACGTAACGCATAGTAAGCCATCAAGGCAATCGAGGCGATACCGACGGCTAAATAGACAGAACCCATGGTTGGGCTACCCGCTTCATAGGTCACACGGTTGGCGTTCACTGTAATTGCATCGGCATCCGCGTTCGTGTCAACCACTTCTTGAAGGGCTGTCGTGAGATAGGTTTCGCTACTTGTGCCATCGATGACAAATGGATAAACCGTTTCCGCATCGAAGTATTGCGTTAATGGGATTTGGAAGTGATAAACCGTGTATTGCACGACTTGCAGGCCATCGTTAATGGAAACCGTGGTGTTTTCTAACGAGATTTGGCCGTCAATATATTGCGTTAAATCCTTATCCTTATAGGTAATGTGGGACAAGAGATTGTCACGGACTTGATCTTGTGTTGAAAGCGTACGGGTACTTTGCGAATCCGTTTGCACACGATACTCTACGGCAATTGACGTCGTATTTTCGTAAGCACCGGCGTAATTGAATATGCCACCTTTCGAAGGAGCGAAAATCGACATGCCGATGATGGATGCAAGGCAAAGCGCCCCGCCTGCAATTGCCCAAACTTTCTTGTGTTTGCCAAAGTCTTTGTCGGCATAAGGTCCAAAATACGTTTGTTTTTGTTCGGCCATTAAGTTCGGGACACGGCTTTCATCAAGGAAGTAAACCGAGCCAGGATGTTTTTCACAATCATTGTCGTTGGCTAACATCCAGCCTTCGAGCTTACCAAGCGTGAGATTTAAGACGGTTCCGAAGAACACCGTCAAGATTAAAGAAAGGCCAAGTTTACCGACAGCGCCTGGGATTAAGCCATAAACGCAAAGACCAACAATCAAGGAAACGATATTGGCGTCTAACATCGGCCAAACCGATTTCTTATAGGCTTCGGATTCGGCTTTCTTAAGCGTACGTCCCTTATACATTTCTTCTTTGAGCTTGGCGTAATAGTAGGCACCGCCAAACATCGTCACGCCGACCCCTAACATGAAGCCAACGATGGCACCGATACCAAACTGGGCGCCGAAATAAGCAAAGAGAAGAATGCCAAATTCTAAGGCAAGGACGCCATTCGAAACGATGGAGAGCGCTCCCCAGTGATAGAAGAGAGCCAGCACAAGCGCCACAACGCCGAGCGCAACGACGCAAGCAATCATCGTGGGTCCCCAATGGACCGATAAATGCCAGTCACTTGCTTTCGTTAAGGCGTCCACGGTTGCTGGAACTGTGACCGAGTAATCAAAAGTAATGTCGTAATTATATTCTTTGGCGTTTAGCACTGAGCAATAGTAAAGGGCAGCTTTATACGCAGCCCCAGCTTTGGAAGAATCGAAATTCCCATTTTTGATGGCGTCAGAGTTCGGCACCAATTGGAATTTCTTGTAGTTGTTATTCTCGTTGCTGGAATCCACATACCAAGCATTCGCGGCACTTTCGCCGAAAATCAAACGTTTGGCCATGTTGGGATCATAGTCATCAGAAGACGTATTGGTCGCCGCAAGATAGTTGTCGCCTTCTTGCATATGGTTCCAAAGAACGATGTAGGAGTAAGACGCTTCGGTCGAGGCCGAGGAGTCGGCTTCGTGGGAATTATCCGAGGCGTATTTAATGAGTTCGTTTAATTCGCCTGTTTCGCCTTGGGCATTGACTTCAATCGTAACGACCGGGACGTTGTTGATATATTCAATTTGTGCTTCGTGGCCATCAAACATGGCGTTATCGCGGTAAGAAGCATGGGATGGGGCGCCTTTTTGAATGTCTTGGGTCGGGGCGCCGACGCCAATTGTGATATCTTGGCCAGAGAACGAAAGATAATCTTCAAGATAACGATATTCCGTATCGTCTTGCGAGGCAGTACGCACCACGACTTTGATGGTGTCGTAGCCTTCTTTGTTCACTTCCGCTTCAATGTTCCAGTTCTCTAAGCGGTCTTTCATTTCTTCGGCGACTTCGTCCACCGCGCCATAACCATCGGTTTGTTGAATGTAGTTTTCAGTCAAAACACCATTGTAGGTCGTGTCTTTTTTCGAAATCTTAAAATACAACGCGCGACTGTCGCCATAGCTCACGTCGGTGTCCATCATCGTGACGGCTTTCCCCATGGTGGCCAAAGAGCCAAGCATTAACAGGGCGCTCGTCAGAATGTATCCCCATTTCCGTAACATATCGTTCCTCCGTGCCTCACCGAAAAAATCGGCTAGCAATGCGGTTATTATTTTACGCGCGCACCCGTAGGGTGACAAGGGGAAAGACGAGAAAAGAAAAAGCCCCGTGAACGCGAGGCTCTGTATCAAATTAAATATCCTTGATGAGGCAATCCCAAATGTTCTCTGGCTTTATTGGTGACTTCCCGACCTCTCGGCGTACGGTTAATCATCCCAATCATCACGAGATAAGGTTCGTAAACATCTTCTAAATTTGTGATTTCTTCGCCAATTGCAGAGGCAATAGACTCGATACCGACCGGTCCGCCATGGAAACGTTCAATGATGGTCCGAAGATATTTAATGTCCACATCATCCAAGCCAAGATCGTCGATTTTTAGGGCTTTCATCGTCTGGAGAGCGACTTCGCTATCAATATGATCTTTGCCTTCATAAGAAGCAAAATCACGGACGCGGCGGAAAATGCGGTTCGCAATCCGTGGCGTGCCCCGACTTCTGGAAGACAAAATTGAGACGGCATCGGGATCAATCGGCATCTTGAGTACCTTTGAAGTCCGGGTGATAATCAGACCGATTTCATCTTGCGAATAGAAATCGATTTTGGCAGAGATGCCAAAACGAGCCCGTAAGGGCGCGCTTAAATCGCCCGCTCTTGTCGTTGCACCGACTAAGGTGAAAGGAGGTAAGGCCATATGTAATGGCTTCGCCGCCCCATCGCGGTTAATCATGATGGTTAACTCATAGTCTTCCATCGCGCCATAGAGCACTTCTTCCACGGGACGAGGCAACCGATGGATTTCATCGATAAAAAGAACGTCCCCTGGTTCTAATTCACAAAGTATCGCGGCTAAATCGCCCGTTTTCTCAATGGAGGGGCCATTGACGACTTTGATATTGCCACCCATTTCATTGGCGATCACGTAAGCCAATGTGGTCTTGCCTAAGCCAGGCGGGCCGTAAAGCAAAACATGGTCTAACGGCTCTTCCCGCTTTTTCGCGGCGCCGATAAAGACTTTAAGATTCCGCTTTAATTCGGATTGTCCGACATATTCTTTCAGATTTTTCGGACGTAACGTCAAATCCGTCGAAAGATCTTCGGCTTCCGCATTGCCATCTACGATACGATTCTTGCTCATGAGCGAGACGCCTTCCCGAGCTGTCGTAACGCCAAACGAAGGATTTCTTCGTTCGAAGCGTTGGGCTCATTGATTTTTGCGAGGGTATCATCAATATCTTTGGCTTTGAAACCCAAAGAACGAAGCGCAGCCCGCACTTCATCATATTGATGGGGGTCACCTTTCGTGTTCGTGTCGGCCAAGTGACCTTTGAGGTCCAAAATAATCTGGGCGGCTGCTTTAGGACCAATACCCGGCAACTTTTTAAGATACGTTGTGTTGCTCGCTTGGATGGCTTTGAAAAGTTCATCTGGCGTCGTGGCGCTTAAGGCGGTAATGGCGGTCTTTGGGCCGATACCTTTCACTTGAATCAACGAACCGAATGCTTCTTTCTCGAGTTTGTTTGTGAAGCCCACGAGATAATGATCATCTTGGCTATAGACTTCATAGGTATAAATCGTGGTGTTTTGCCCGACATGCCATTCAGCAGGGCGCGATACAAAAAGCTCGAAGCCAATGCCGTTTACTTCGATAGCAACTTGACTATCGGTCACTTCCACAATCGTTCCGGTTAATGAGTAATACATCGCTTAAGCTACCAATCCAATCAAAATTAAGAACAACAATCCGAAAAACGCTGCCACAAACGTCATGATGCCAATAAACGCGCGCTCGTTTTTCATGGGTTCATTATACACGTTTCTCAGCTTATTCCGCGTAAGTGAAATCAAATTGATTGATGCGGACGGTATCGCCGTCTTTCGCACCAATTTTCTTTAATTTTTCATCCACGCCTTGTTTCTCTAAGAACGTTAACAATTGATCGACACCTTCATCGGTCGTGACGTTGATTAAAGCAGCACGTGCTTCAATGCGCTCGCCATGGATTACCCATACGCCATGAGGATCACGAACAATTTCGTAGGAATCATCCGCACTTTCATGGGCATCGTAGACTTTCATCTCCGTTTCGGCGTTGACGCCTTGAAGTGGGAAGAATGGTGTCTTTTCAATTAAATCTTCAATTTGATAGACCAATTCATTCACGCCTTGATGCGTTAAAGAACAAAGAGGAACGGATTCAAATCCAAGCTTCTTATCGAATTCTTTCTTCCGTTCTTCTGCCCCTTCTGAGTCCATTTTCGAGGCAACGACAATCTGCGGCCGTTTCTCAAGTTCTGCCCCATAATCTTTGAGTTCTTCGTTGATCGTGCAGTATTCCTCGTAGGGATCGCGTTCGCCACTCATGGAAACGAGATGCACCAAAACACGGCAACGTTCAACGTGCCGTAAGAACCGGATGCCTAAGCCTTTGCCTTCGTGGGCACCTTCAATTAAGCCGGGTAAGTCCGCCATGACAAAACTACGGCCGTCAGGCAAAACCACGACGCCAAGATTCGGCGCCAACGTGGTAAACGGATAATCGGCAGTCGGAACATTTGCTTTAGTCGTGACGTTTAAGAACGTTGACTTTCCGACGGATGGATAACCAACTAAGCCGGCATCCGCTAACATCTTTAATTCAAGAATGAGCCGTTTTTTCTCGCCAGGATGCCCGTTTTCCGCGATTCTAGGAATGCGGTTACGCGAAGACTTGAAGCAAGTGTTGCCACGGCCGCCACGGCCGCCTTTTGCCACACAAACAATCTCGCCATCTTCTTTCAAATCGGCGAGGACGCGGCCCGTTTTCTCTTCGGTCACAATCGTGCCGCAAGGCACTTCCACCGTCACATCCGGACCATTTCGGCCATACATGTTTTTATGCATGCCTTTTTCGCCATCCATCGCCATGATGACACGGGAATGGCGGAAGTTATAAAGCGTGTTGAGATTCCGTCTAGCGACGAGATAAATGGAGCCACCACGGCCACCATTGCCGCCATCGGGCCCGCCTTTTGCAGTATTCCGATCTTGCAAGAAAGAAACGGCGCCATCGCCGCCTTTGCCACTACGAACTTCAATGACACAACGATCAATTAGCATGTTTTTTCTCTCTCCTCAAGACGCGAAGGAAGCGCTGCCCGCTCTTCTTTGCTTAAACGATAATGCTTTTTTTGGTGATGGATGCGGCATAAATCTTGAAAGAAACGCCATGAAGTCCGAAGCGGATGGCCTAAGCTCGAAGCAGGGTCATCGGTCCAATGCGTTGGGATTTCTTTCACGGAATAACCATTTAGTTTTAAGAAATAAAGGTATTCGACGTCGAAGGCAAAGCCTGCAATCGTCTGCTTTTCAACCATTTTCTTTGCCACGTCGGTGCGGAAAAGCTTGTAACCGCACTGGGTGTCATGGATGCCATGGAAATGGAACATCGCATGGATGACTCTTCTTGAACCCCAGGAAATAAAGCGGCGGATGGCGCTTTGTGGGTTCTCAATGACGGATCCTTTCGAATGGCGCGACGCGATAAACGCATCGTAGCGGTCAATCTCGGGAAGAATGGCTTCGAATGTTTTTAAATCCGTCGCAAAGTCCGCGTCCATAAACAAGACGTAATCGCCTGTTGCTGCCTCGATACCTAATTGAACCCCGTGGCCTTTGCCAGGGATGGGGGTATGTGGCAATAGATGCACTTGTGGCGGCAACTCTTTCGCGCCGTCCCAAAGAATCTTTTGTTCTTGTTCCGTTGAGGCATTGCAAACAATGATGAAATCATAGTCAATGCCTAGCGAATCAAAATAGGGAACCCCTAATGCTTTCAGATTCTTAAGCAACTTTTCACTTTGGTTTTTTATGGCAATCACAACATCTAGTTTCATGGTGTTTATTATTATAAGGCATTCTCTTTAGAGAACAAAACGGCCCCGTATGACCGGGACCGTTTCAAGAACTGAGGTTATTTCGCAGCGGGTTGTTGTGGATAGACGGAAACTTTCTTCCGATCTTTCCCCATGCGCTCGAATTTGACCACGCCGTCAACGATGGCATAAATCGTATCGTCGCCGCCGCGTTTCGTTCCGGCACCCGGATGGACCTTCGTCCCTCTTTGCCGATAAAGAATATTGCCTGCTAAAACATATTGGCCATCGCCAACTTTCGCACCGAGTCTACGGCCAGCAGAGTCACGGCCGTTTTTCGTGCTGGAAACGCCTTTTTTCGAGGCGAACCATTGCAGATCAATGACGAAATTCATTTTTGCTTCCTTTCTAGCTTCACGTACTTTGGTGACAAAGCCGCGATGCTTTCATATTGTTTCTCGAGCGTTTCGAGAACAATTGCGTCATGCTCGGAGACTTCCTTAATAGCCTCTAAGTAGACATTGCCAGGTTCGTTTTTACTTTTGTAGGTTGTGGCCGGGTCATCTTGTAAGGCATTTAAACCCATGGTGACACCGCTTACGGCAGAACACACGATGTCGGATCCATAAGGACCAGATTCGGCATGTCCTTTCACTTCCAACGAATGGAAATGACCGTGAATCGTGACAAAAGTAATTTGAATCATTAGGCGTTGATGCTTTCAATCACCAAGCAAGTATAGGGTTGCCGATGGCCTTGTTTCTTGCGCTCATTGGCTTTGCTCTTGTACTTGTAGACGGTGAGTTTTTCGCTCAAGCCTTGTTTTTCGACTTTGGCAACGACCGAAGCACCTTTCACATAGGGTTTGCCAACGACCGTTTTGTCTCCGCCAACGAAAAGCACTTTGTAGAGCGTCACTTCTTTGCCGGCTTCTCCGTCGATTTTTTCAACGAAGATTTTGTCTCCGACAGAGACTTTGACTTGCTTGCCGCCAGTCTCTACGATTGCGTACATATTTGTCCTCCTTTTCACTTAGACTCGCTTGGATGGCCGAAGCACGAAACTTCTGTTAGGCGCCATTTTAATGCGGTTGAGGCGCTAAGGAGCGTCACAACGTTAATAACTATATCAGGAAAATTCCAAATCACAACGGAAAAACGTTCTTTTTCGAAGAAAGTGAAGACGAAGGAAGCCATATGTCGTCTTCACTTTCTCTCAGTTTTTCGTCTTGCTCTCCCTGACGTTACGCCTAGAAAACGTGTCCACCCCGCTTCTAGGCGTTACGTCTACCAGTTTCCTTTCGATCAGGAACGAGTAATGCATTCTCCCGAAACGAGAAGTATGCCTCGCGGGAAAGGATGAGATGATCTTGCAAAGAAACGCCAATCACTTTGGCACGCTTAGCAAGATCGATGGTGTAAGTCACTTCCCCTGGCGAAGGCAAGACACTTCCAGAGGGATGGTTATGAAGAAGCATAAATGACGCAAAGTTCGGATCGTTTAATTCCGATAGAACGCTTCTTGGGGAGGAAGAGACGTGTTCTTCGCTCCCTTCGAATAAGAGCCGTTCTTGGCAAAGCCGGCCCCGCCTATCGAAGCAAAGCAATACGACGCTTTCGCGTTTCTTCGCGCCTAAGGTCAAGCGATAATGGTCAAAGATTTCTTGCGGATCTAGCGGATTCGTGTATGGTTGTCGCCTTTCTTTGCGGCGTGCCACTTCAAAGGTGGCGCTAAGCCGTTCGGCTTTCGCTATAGAGATGCCTTTGATCTTTCGAAAATCGGCACCCGTCAACGTTGATAACGTCGCAAAATCGTGATACGTCGTTAAAATCTCTTCGGCCAATTCCAGCACATCTTTTCCGGCGTATCCATTGCCAAGCAGCAAGGCAAGAAGCTCGCTGTCAGACAAAGAAGATATGCCTTCTTTTTTGGCTTTCTCTCTTGGCCTAGACGCCAATGGCAAATCCCGAAGTTTCATTTCCAGGTAAATTGCCATCCGCCCGGCATTTTTGCGCTCCCGCTGCCTGAGCGGAACATGCGGTAAACCACCACGGCCGTAATCGCGATAGCTAAGACAGCCATCACAGCAGCCAAGGTAATCCCAGCGCCAGGAACAAGCGTCATTTTCTCTTGCTCCGTCAATTCGTATCCTTGCATAGAAAACCCTCCTTCACTTTAAGAAAGGAGGGATTTTGAAGAATGGGACAAATTTTTTGCTTATTTTTGCAAAGAATGGAGTTTTTCTTCCAAGGTGACAAGCATCGCTTTGTTTTGAGCAAGCTTCGTTTGCTCCGCTTCGACTTTCGCTTTCGGCGCTTTTTGTAAGAAGCCTGGATTCGAAAGAATCTTTTCGGAACGTGCGATTTCAAAATGCAAAGAATCTTGTTGTTCCGAGAGCCTCTTCCGTAACACTTCGGGATCGACGTCCTCTTCTACCACCATTTCACATCCGGGGTATAAGAACGGGCTTCCTTCGAGTGCTTCAGGACGAATCTCATAAGAAGACGCAAAGGCAAAACGGGTCAAATATTCGCCAGATCCGGCAAACGGCTCTCGGGGAGAAACCGCAAGCTTCACTTTTGCGTTCGGCGCAATGCCATGGGACGACTTGTAGTTCCGGATGTCTTTGATCATGGCTAAGAGAATCGCGACTTGATCGCTGGCTTTCTTGTCGAGTAGCTTCCGTTCATAGACGGGGTACGTCTCTAACATGATGGAATCCAAATGGCCAGGCAAGCTAAGATACATTTCCTCACTCACAAACGGGGCATAAGGATAAATCATCAAGATGATGTCTTTGATCGTCCAATATAGCACGTCTTTGGTGACGGCTGCTTCTTCGCCGCCATGCGCTAACGAAATCTTGGAGAATTCAAGATACGACGAGCAGAAATCATCGTAGACGAAGTCATAAAGTGTCGAAGACGCCTGACCAAATTGATATTCGTCCATCTTGGCCCCGACTTTCTTGATGGTCCGTTCCAAGTGGTCGACCAAATAACGGTCAAGCGTTCCGAGCTTCTTTTTCTCTAAGGGACGCGGCGTATAGTCTTCACCAAGCACGCCTTCCACATAACGGCAAGCGTTCCAAATTTTATTTAAATACGCCTGCGCGGAAGCGACTTTGGCATCAGAATAACGCATATCCATGCCTGGCGCCGCATTCGTGGTGATGAAATAACGTAATGCATCGACGCCATAACGGTCAATCACATCCAAAGGATCGATACCGTTCCCGAGCGACTTTGACATCTTCCGTCCTTGCTCATCGCGGACTAAGCCGTGGATGATGACTTTTTGGAAGGGGGCTTTGCCGGTGAAATGAAGCGAATCAAACACCATGCGTGACACCCAGAAGAAGATGATGTCATAAGCCGTCACCATGACGCTCGTGGGGAAATAACGTTGATAATCAGGCGAAGTCGTATCGGGCCAACCCATGGTCGCGAACGGCCAAAGGGCGCTTGAGAACCACGTATCCAAGACGTCTTCGTCTTGACGGTATAGTTTCGGATCCGGTGCTGTTTCGCTGACTAACACCTCGCCGGTTTCTTTGTTGTAATAAGCCGGAATCCGGTGCCCCCACCAAAGTTGACGGGAAATGCACCAGTCTTCGATGTTGCTCATCCAACGCAGCAAAACTTTTTCAAACCGCTTCGGCAAGAATTCCACTTTGCCCTGCGTCTTTTGATAAGCCAAAACCGCATCCGCTAACGGCTTCATCTTGACAAACCATTGCTTGGAAAGCATCGGTTCGACAACGGCGCCGCTCCGTTCTGAATGGCCAACGGAATGGACGATTTTTTCAATTTTGATCAAATGCCCTTCTGCTTTGATTTTTTCGACCAATGCTTTTCGGCATTCATAACGGTCCATTCCTTGATAAGGGCCGCATTTTTCGTTCATATGAGCGGTTTCGTCCAATACTTTGATGAAAGGGAAGCCGTATTTTTTGGCCAAAGCAAAGTCGTTTGGATCGTGAGCTGGAGTGCATTTCATCGCCCCAGTGCCGAATTTCATATCGACATAGGAATCAGCCATCAAAGGCAATTTTTCACCATTCGCAGGATTAATCACTTGTTTTCCGATATATTTCTGATAACGCGGATCTTTGGGATTTACAAAGACGGCCGTATCGCCAAACATCGTTTCCGGACGGGTGGTTGCCACCACAATAGAATCATTCGAATCTACGATGTCATAACGGAAATAGAAGAAATCGCCGGGATCGTCTTGGTGAACGATTTCAATGTTGGACAACGCCGTCCGTAATTCTGGATCCCAATTGGTAATCCGCTCGCCTTGATAAATCAATCCTTCTTGGTAAAGGGTGACAAACACGTGCTTCACGGCTTTGGAAAGGCCTTCGTCTAACGTGAACCGCTCTCTGGAATAATCGAGTGATAAGCCCATTTTTTTCCATTGTTCATGGATGGAGGCGGCATATTCATCTTTCCATTCCCAGGCTTTCTTTAAGAAGCCTTCCCGTCCTAAGTCATAACGAGAAATGCCTTGTTCCCGTAACTTCGCTTCGACTTTCGCTTGGGTGGCGATGCCCGCATGATCCATGCCGGGCAACCACAAGACATCATATCCTTTCATCCGTTTATAACGGGCGATGATGTCTTCGTAAGTCGTGTTCATCGCGTGGCCAAGATGTAATTTGCCCGTCACGTTCGGCGGTGGAATCACCAGCGAAAACGGCGGCTTAGATTTATCTTGTCCCGCTTTGAAATAGCCGGCATTCACCCAACGTTCATACTTGCCTTCTTCGACTTTCTTGGGATCGTAATGTTTGTCGAGCATCTCTTTTCTCCTTTGTGGCAAAGAAAAAGCCACGTCTCTCCAAATAGGGACGCGGCGCGTGGTACCACCCTAATTCTGAAGCCACGGCTTCAGCACTTTTTATGGCCTTCTCGCGGCCAACGGGACTTCTTCCGGTTCTCCGAAGCGACTCACCAGCGTTTGGGGCGGAATTTGCAGCATCTACCACTCTCTAAGCCCAAACGTTCCTGGATCCCTCTTCTTCCACGAACAAAGGTATTATAGGAACCAAAATCAAAGAAATCTAGCCTTTTTTCGGCAAGAAGAGACCAAGCAAAACCTCGCGTTCTTCCTTGCTTCCGCCCGCGTGATGGGCTTTTAATGGATGGGGGTTAGGCTTATCTAGCGAGTTCAATAACGAGGTTTTCTTGCAAGCCAGCGCTTGGAAATCCCCGATGAACTCTTCGAAATGAGCGTTCGGCGTTCCTTCCCCGAAGTAGCCATTTTGGAGCACTTCTTCTTTGGTGAACAACTGAAAGTCAGGGAAACGCTTACGGAACTCCGTAGCAAAGAATTCCTTCTTCTCTGGTTTTACCCAGAAAGTGGCATTTCTTCCTTCGATGCACATCGGGCGCGTCAAACATTGGGCCAACGCCGGATAAGCGGCCAGATCTTGATAAGTCACGTCGATTAAGCCATGATCGGCCATCGTGAAAACCAAGACATCGGGATTTGCTTTCGCAAAGCGCCGAAGCATGCGGTTGATGGAACGATAATCATGCCACGCCCAAGGGCTCTTCACCCCGTGGTGATGCAAATCATGATCGGGCAAGGTCGAATAAGAATAAAGGAACTCACCACCTTCTTCTTGAAAGAAATGTGTCGCCTGGATGCCCATTTCTCGGATGGATTTAGGCGCCCCTTCTCCCCCGACGGGGGCCACATAAGAAAGTTTCGCTTTGACGCCGACTTGTTGTAGTAACGTATCAAGCATGACTTTCGGGCAATACGTCTCCATATAGCTTTTCTCCCCAGAAGGCACTTTTTCCTCGGTGAGAGAGTTGCGGTTCGGGAACACGTCCACGGGATAGCCTAGTTTCTCCATATATAAGGACCAGCCAAGCCAGCCGGTTTCGCAAGGCCACTTCGCGGTCAAAAATGCCGTGGTAGCCGCCACCGTGGTTGGCGGATTCGTGCTTTGAATGGTATGAAACGCATGAGCAAGCAAGAAACGATTGGTTCTCGGATATAAGGAAAGGTTATATTTGCCAGCCCCATCAAAGAGGAAAACGCAGATTTTTCGGTGTCCTTCTAAGACTTTATCCACGGCTTCGCAGGTGGGGTGAAATGGCGTTACGCCGTAATGCTTTAATAAGGAGTTCGAAAAGCCCACTAAGCTGTCACGACGTTCAAAAAATGATTCAGGGTAATGATTCATAGCGGGATATCTTAAGGGAAAAAAACCGGTTTCGCAAGCGGAATTATCTTCCTTTTTTCGCGATTTAACGAAGGTCGACTTTACGGAACTTGAAGATGCCGGCAAAAAGGGTGATGGCGGAAGCAAGAACGATCTCCACTCCCGCGACCATGGACAAATAGCCATTGCGGTCAGCGTGGGTGACCCACTCGCCGTCTTTGGTGATTTCATAAACGCAGGATTGCGAAAAAGAAGAAAAAGAACGAATCCAAAAATGCGGCAGCCAAACTTCAAGAAGGAACGGGAACTTCCGTTCGTGCGCCTCGATGCTTTTGCCTCCCAAAGAGAAGAAAACCATGCCGACGACAAACAAAATCAGAAACACCACCGCGCCAAAAATGACGCCGATCCAGCCGTTATGAAAATTGGCGCAGGCTGAAAAACAAATGAGATAACAGACAAGATACACCAAAAAGGTCATCGCTAAGCTTTGTAAGAAGATCCACTTCTCTTGCGAGGCAGGAAGCGAATCAGAGTATGACGCATTGTTTCCAAGCGGAAAACCCATCTCGGGGCAAAAAGGAACCTTTAAAAGGAGGGCAAGCAAGGTGGCAAGAAGTTGGAAGGCAAGAACGAGGCTGATGGCCAGGACAAAACCCGCCAAAGCCATAGAAAGAAAAATCTTCGTTCTGCTTTTGCCAGATAGGGCCTGGCTTTTGATGGTGCCCGTTCGGAACTCCTCCCCCACGAACACAATGGCAAACCCGATGGAGAACAAAAAGAATGGATAGGGAGGGACGAAAGTAACGGAGCGAATGCTTTCGCTGGAAAAGATTTGCATGCTAAAAGGCAAAATCAAAAGATTGGCAATGCCGATCGTTCCTTTAAAAATAGTCGTCGCAAGAATGGCGAAAACAATACCAAGCGCTCCAAAAAGAGCGAAAGCAATCCAATAGGCAACGCTTTTTCTCATGCGAAACAGGATTAATTTAAGGCTATTCATCGCTGATCCTCCCGTGAGAATAAAGATGCATCAGGCTTTCTTTTGTAATCGAGACATCTTCTGGTGAGATTCCGCTTTGTTTTAACGATTCGAGGAGGACAAGCGGATCGTCGTTGCAAACGAGAAAATAACGGTTGTCTTTTTGTTCGTAAGCGATGCCCTTTTCGCGGAAAAAATCCAGGCAACGTTTCGAATCCGAAGAGAAGAAAGAAACAATCCGTTGTTCTTTTTCCGCGAGTTCCTCTCGGTAAAAAGTCTTCACGATTCGGCCAGCTTCCAAGAAAACAAAACGATCGCAAAGTTCTTCGAGCTCTGGAAGATTGTGGCTCGAAATGACAAACGCAACGCCTTTTTCGCGATTGATGCTGCAAATTTGGTCTTCGATTTGTTTGAGCCCAAGGGGATCCAAACCATTAAACGGTTCGTCTAAAAGAACGACTTCGCAACCACTATATAGAGCCGTGGCAAGCGACAACCGCTGCTTCATCCCCAAAGAGAAATTTTTCACCGGTTTTGTGTGATTTTCTAATCCTACTGCTTGAATGGCATTACGAATCGCATCGTTATCGATGGCAAGGCCACGTCCTAAAGCGTATGCCTTCAAATTGTCTTGTGCCGACAAATTGGGATATAAACTAGGGGCATTGATGGTTGCGCCGATTCTCGCTTTTGCAGCGTCAAATGCCTTTCCTTTTGTTTCGCCATGATAGGCGATTTCTCCCGAATCCGGAACAATAAGGCCACACAAGAGCCGCAAAAGAGTCGTTTTTCCGGCGCCATTAGGGCCAATTAATCCAACGATTTGCGATGGGAAAATATCCAATGAGACATCTTTGATGACTTTCTCTCTACGAAATCGTTTTGTAAGGGAACGAGCTTCTAAAATTGGCGTCATATAACAAAAAATCGAATCCGTTTACTTTATTGTAGTCTTGGCCAAAAAACATCAACGTCATCTCACTGGCTGAAAAAAACAAGTTGAGTTCTTATGACAGTTTTAGCATCCCTGCGACTTTTTTTCGTAACAAAGCAGGATTGTCGTCTTTGGAAAAGAGAATGCGTTCATCCCCATAGGGGCGTTGTAACGCCTTTTGCTTTTCGCTTTGATTGGCTTTGTCGGCCTTTGAAAAGACCACTAAAGTCGGTATCGATTCTTTTTCTAAATAAGAAAATAACAAAAGATCATCCTCATTTGGTTCTAAACGGCAATCGAGCAAGAACACGCATCCACGAAGCAGCGGATTCTCGAAATAACGTTCCATCATGGCGCCAAAAGCGTCGTCTTCTTTTGACCCATAA
Source organism: uncultured Erysipelotrichaceae bacterium (assembly GCA_902791935.1). Lineage (GTDB taxonomy): Bacteria > Bacillota_I > Bacilli_A > RFN20 > CAG-826 > UBA4951. The sequence goes on from CADAXQ010000001.1 coordinate 90,233, forward strand.
TGCGTATAACCATATCCAGGCGAATCCACCAAATAAAAGGCATCATCGATCAAAAAATAATTCAAATAACGGGTTTTGCCGGCGCGTTTCGAAGAATAGGCCAGCTTTTGCCCCGTTAGAGTATTAATCAAGGAAGATTTCCCAACATTGGAACGACCGACAAAAACCAATTCTGGAAGTTTGTCTTTCGGCCGATAGTCCAACGACGGGGCAGAAATGATATAACGCGCTTTTCGAAAATCGATCATGCTTAGATTATAGCAAAAAGGAGTACGTTTTTTTAAAAGGTCACAAGCTTTGAAGTGATGAATGGTTTCATTCTCACCTCGCTGAAATCGCTAAATCATCGCCGTTTAAATTTGACTTGTTCGGTTTGTCAATAGACCCCATGCCTATGGACCTTGTATTTTTTCCCGTTAAGCTCGATGTACTCCAATGGGTGTATCCTCAAAGTGCCAAGGATAATAATCATAGGAATCAAGATGCACCAACACATAGTATTTCTCGTGCTTAGCCATAATAAAGCAAGTATCGGGCTGTCCCATTTGGTCCCATCCTTCCCTTTTATCGTAGCAAAATGTAGACATAAGATTACGAGTTACGGGGATAAGTTGTATATCCGCTATCGTTTTTGATATGCAAGAGTGCGAAGAGAGAGTTGGCGCGCTTGTTTAAATTGAGTTTTTTCATTTGCTATTCGCCACTATATCGATGAATTTGATATCTTTTTTCGCGAAGTTCGATGATCGCGTAATTTGTCAGAATTTCAATTACTTTGGGATTCAATTCTGCACATAGTATGGCATCTTCTTCTTTGCTCTCTGGCTCCATGTCTTCAATAAGCGTATTTTTAAAATACAGCGGAACGTAATCATAAGGATCAAGATAGGCCAGAACATAGTATTTTTCGTGCCTGGCCATAACAAAGCAAAGACAAGACATATGCCAGAAGACATCTTCTTCCATTTCTTTTTTGTCGTAACAAAATGTAAACATAACATTACGGTTTTTGGGGATAGGTTGTATAGCCGCCATCGCCTTTGATTCGCAAGAGCCCAAAGAGCGAATGGGCCCGTTTATATGGCGGAGCTTCTATCCTCACGACCTTGTCGTCTTTCTTTTCTCCTAGATGGTAATGGTTCCACCCGAATAAATCGCCTTGGTCTACGGTCTTGTCATAGACAAGCAAGCTGTAATTACCATTGATTCGGTTAGAACCTAAGGCCATCATCCTTTTAGCTTTGTTATTGTACCACGTGTAAGTGCAAACCCCGAAATCGTAAAGCTTGTTGTTGACAACAAAATCCTCGTCTACTTCCGCATAGCAAATCCACCAGTGTTTTCCTTTTTCTTTAGCAGGATTCCCCATATGACCCATCAGCCATATTTTTTCGTTACGTCTGCTTTCGTCAGTAATGCTTTTCGCCATATCCAGCGTGATGATTGTGTCGATGAATTCTAGTGTTCGCCCGCCAGCATTAACTCTTTTAGCGACTTTGGACTCCTCTCCTTTGGCCGCAGCATCGCCAAAGTAGGTATCAATGAGGGAAGAGAACAAGGTGAACTGTTCCTTAAACCAAGTTTTTATTTCTTCCATCTTTTGACTAATCGCAGCCCAATTCTCAACAATGATGACAGTCAAAGCAACAAGAGCGCCCACAATCAACATCACGGCTAATGCCCATCCGATGAACGGAATCCAAGAAGCAGAGAGACCAACGGTCATGGTGGATATGCATGAAGTGAAGGCGGTAATGATCGTTTCACCAAGCCCTGCTCCAGAGAGGATTGCGACAATTCCAGCTGTGGCAGCCGCGGCAACTCTGGTAATGGTTGTTCCGCCTGAATCGATCGTCGGATGCAAGGGCATTATCGGATCAATGGGGTTCGTCGGTATAGTCGCATGGTTGTACTTCAAATCGATGTTAAGATCCTGATAGAAGCTGTGATTCAAAGTCACATAGCGGTCAAAATTATAGTCTTGACTTCTCAATGTTTCATATTTTTGAAGTTGCTCTGAGGTCAAGGATGCTTCAAGATCGGTTTGATAATCATACATGACTTGGCTGAAATCTGGAGCTACATAGTTGATATCAAATTCAGGAAGTTCGATGGCTTCCTTGTCATCCACGTTCAAACCGGCAATGTTCAAATAATCAGGAAACTCATTTTGATAACTGTTTATGGCACGTTCAAACACAACCTCAGGATCTTCCGTGGTATCAAGAACGTCGTTCATTGCTTTTTTGATGTTGCGAACCAGCTGCGTCTTTGTCTCATTTGCCTTTGCAACCGCATAGTTGCTATTTTTGCAAGCGGTCACAAAAGCGAATAAAACAGCCATTAAAGTAGCAAAAAACTTTTTAGACTTCATACCATATCTCTCTTTTTTAATTTTAATTTATCATTTTTACTAAAATGCGTCAATATCACGAATACTGACAGCATACCGCCAAGCAAGAACGCATGCATAGGAAGCGAATTTTCGTAATTAGTGAGCAAAATTGACCTATGTCTGAATAAAAAGCCATATGTTCAAATCCAAAAAGCAAATCAAGACAACGAAAATTCATTCCATCATTGGCTATTTTCCATATAAAAAACCTCTGCTGTTTTGGGAACAACAGAGGTCATGAATTAGGATGAAGTAACCAAGTGGCAGGAATGTTTAAGCATTCGTCGCCGCTGGCTTGTTTTCGCTTGGTGTGACTGGCGTAGGTGCAGGGACGTTATCCGGTCCAAAGAGATAAGGAAGCGCATCATCGACCTTCTTCATATAGACGATCTTTAAGCCCTTCTTCACTTCTTCGGGGAGTTCATCGACATCTTTGCGGTTTTCTTCCGGCACAATGATGGTCTTAATACCACTCCGTAAGGCCGCGAGGGATTTCTCCCGTAAGCCGCCAATCGGAATGACGTTGCCGCGTAACGTGACTTCGCCAGTCAAGGCGACATTGTTATCCACGGGTTTGCCAGTCAAGGTCGAAAGAATGGCGCAAGTAATCGCAACACCGGCACTCGGGCCGTCTTTTGGCACGGCACCTTCTGGGAAATGCAAGTGAATCTCGTTCTTTTCGAACATCTCCGGTTGGATGCCATAACGGTCAGCGTTCGCCCTCACATAGTCCAGAGCAATCAAGCAGCTTTCCTTCATGACGTCCTTTAAGTTACCGGTCGTCACTAAGCCGCCTTTGCCTTGGAAATGCGTTGCTTCAATTGGCAAGATATCGCCACCGAATTCCGTATAAGCAAGACCTGTCACCACCCCAACCTGCGGTTCTTTTTCTTTCTTGGTGTCTTCGAAGATTTCAACGCCAAGATACTTCCGAACTTGGGCGGCATCCACAACAATTGGTTTTGGATGCTCAGGGTTACGGATGAGTTCCACCACGGCTTTTCGGCAACAAGATGCGATCAAACGCTCTAATTCACGAACGCCGGCTTCGCGGGTATAGAACTCAATGATTTCTTTTAACCCATCTTCAGGGAAAGTGATATCCCCTGCTTTTAAGCCGTTCGCGTTCATTTGCTTCTGCACCAAGAATCCTTCGGCAATCTTAAGTTTTTCAATCTCGGTATAAGACGGGACTTCAATCAGTTCAAGACGGTCGCGGAGCGGCGCAGGAACGTTCTCAAGATAGTTCGCGGTCGCGATGAATAGAACATTCGACAAATCATAAGGTTCTTCGAGGTAGTTGTCGTTAAACGAGGAGTTTTGTTCCGGGTCTAAGACTTCAAGCAAGGCGCTCGAAGGATCGCCTTTGTAATTCGATCCGCCGACTTTATCGATTTCATCGAGCAAGAATACCGGATTCGTCACGCCAGCCTTCGTCATGCCTTGGATGATGCGGCCTGGTAAGGCGCCGACATAGGTTCTCCGATGGCCACGGATTTCCGCTTCGTCGGAAACACCGCCTAATGAGCACTTATAGAACTTCCGTCCTAAGGCGCGAGCGATGGATTTCGCTAACGAAGTTTTGCCACATCCCGGGGGTCCGTAGAAGCAAAGAATCGGGGCTTTGAGATTACCCGTCGATTTCTTGACGGCAAGGTACTCAATAATCCGTTTCTTGACTTTGTCGAGACCGTAATGGTCTTCGTCCAAAATCTTTTGCACGTTGGCCAAATCATCGTTGTCTTCGGTCTTTTGATACCATGGAACACCCAGTAACGTCTGGATGTAGTTCATGATGAGCGAGGATTCCAAAGACGCTTCGGGCATCATCTCATAACGATGTAATTCCGATTTGACTTTGGCTTTGATGTTTTCGGGATAAGGGTTCTTCTCGATCTTTTGCCGAATGGCATCCACATCGTCTGCCGAATCCTTTCCTTCACCGAGTTCATCTTTAATCGCGCGCATCTTCTCCCGCAAGAAGTATTCCTTTTGGGATTGTTCGGCACGTTCCCGAACCGTTTCGTCGAGTTTTTCATCGATTTGGTTCAGTTGTTCTTGTTGTTTGACGGCTGCCAAAATGGCTTTCAAGCGTTCATTGACGTTCCCTTCGGATAAGAGCTTGATTTTTTGCTCCACCGAGAAAGGGAGATAGCCCGAAAGCGTATCGGCGATATCGGCTGGCGATCCGCCTCTTCCTAAAGAGTTAATGGCGCTCTTAGGGATATTTTGTCCGATGGACGGACTGTTCCCAATGGTAGTGACGATGTCGCGGATCAAGGTCACAATCTCGTTTTCGTCACCGGTCGTATCTTCAATTAACGTGCCATCAGCTAAATACGTGCCATTGTCTAAACGAATGTTACTTAACGCAACCCGTTTCGAGCCAATGACGCGAATTCGGATGGTATCGCCTTTTTCTTGATAATCGACAATGCGGCAAAGCGCTGCGGTTGTATAGACATCTTCGGGAACTTTGATGTCATCTACTTTTTCATCTTTCTGAACGCCGACGAACAATAAAGAGTTCATCTGGTCGTGTGCGCGGCGTGCCGCCTCTTTGCTATAGGCCCGACCTGCTTCGATGGATTCGGTCATGTTTGGGAACACAACCAAGCCCTTCGTAATCAGGAAGGGAAGAGTTAAAGGTTCTTTGCTGTCCATGTTCTGCCTCCTTTACGCAAGGAACATTATAGGGATATCGTTAGCACTTGCAAGCATTAAGTGCTAAAACATGCAAAAAATATTCGTTGTCATCGAAATTCCAGTTTTTATGAAACAAGAAATTATCACTGCCTTATTTTTATTATATAGGATAAAGACGTAACCAGGGTGAAAGATGCTCACGGAAATGAAAAGGCGTATCTTACGACACGCCTCATGGTTTTTAGAAAACCTTATTTGCTTTCCTTTTTCGGAGCCGCTTTCTTGGCAGGAGCTTTCTTCTCCGCTTTCGGGGCTTCGGCCTCTTCGGCTTTTGGAGCAGCTTTTTCTGCCTTCGGAGCAGCTTTCGCGGCTTTCGGAGCGGCTTTCTTCGCAGAAGCCATCACGAAGTCACGGACTTTGCGGTCAGCAAGCTGATTCTTGAAGTCGTCCATGTTCTTTTCGAGAATCGAACGGACTTCTTCTTCCTTCATCTTGTATTGTTCGGCCATCTTCTTGATTTCGGCATCGACATCCGCATCGGTGACATCGAGTTTTTCTTGGACGCCGATTTCGTGAAGTGCCAAGAACTCTTTGAGGTTGTTCTCCGCATTCGCGAGATAAGTCTTTTGCAAATCTTCGGCTTTCGTCCCAGTGATATCGAGATATTGTTCGAATGTTAAGCCATTTTGCTCAATTTGCTTCTTGAGGTTGTCTTCCATTTGCTTCGCTTCGTTTTGGATGATGGATTCATCGATTACGAACGAGGCGTTCTTGACGATTTGGGCCACCAAAGTGTTATAGAAGGCATTTTCGGCTTGTTGCACTTTTTGTGAAAGCAACGTCTTCTTTTCGTAGTCTTGGAGTTCGGCGACGGTCGAGACGTCTTTGATGTTCAAATCTTTGACGGCTTCGTCATTGAGTTCGGGGATTTGTTTTTCCTTCACTTCGTGCATCGCGACTTTGAACGTGGCTTCTTTGCCGGCGAGTTCTTTCACATAGTTCGTCGGGAACGTGACTTTGATTTCTTTCTTGTCGCCATCTTTCATGCCGACGAGTTGTTCTTCGAAGCCCGGGATGAATTGATGTGAGCCAAGTTCTAAGCTGTAGTTATTCGCTTGTCCGCCTTCAAATGCCTTAAGTTTGCCTTCGGCATCGGGGAGATAACCATCGAAATCAATCACGACGGTGTCGCCGAGTTTGGCTGGACGTTCGGCCAAAACGAGTTCGGCATTGCCTTTTAACAATTGATCAATCGCGTCTTTCACTTCGTTATCGGTGACAGACGGCGCTTCTTCGGTCGCTTCTAAGCCTTTGTATTCGCCAAGTTTCACTTCTGGCACGAGCACCATGGTATAGACCAATTCAAGCTCGTCTTTGCTTAATTTCGTCACATTGACTTGTGGACGATACATCGGCGAAAGCTTTTCTTCGGTGATGACTTGGGCGAAGACGGGATTCAATACTTCTTCAATCGCTTCGTTCCAAAGCGCTTCTTGGTTGATGCGTTCGGCCACGAGTTGACGTGGGGCTTTTCCTGGACGGAAGCCTGGCACGTTCACATGGGCGGCTGCCTTGTTGAACGCTTTTTCTTGCGCAGCGTTCCAAAGGTCTTTGTCGACATCCACGACGACTTTGGCGCGGCTGGGCGTAATTTTTTCTACTGTGTGTTTCATAACTTCGTTACCCTCAATTTCCGTAACGGGTATAAATATACCCTATCTCTGCTTGCTTTCCAAACGAAAATCGCGGAAAAACAGCAAAAAACGCCCCTTTGGTTATACTTTGAGGCGTTCGGCGGCATTTAAGACGGCTTCGACTTGGGATTTTGCCATTTTTGCTTCGGGATAAGAAAGCCCGAGTTTCTTCGCTTCCTCTTCCTCATTCCAAGCCGATCTTAGATAAGTATGGGCCAACGTTTCAAAGACCCATAAATACAACGATTCATCCGCTACGTCTTTTAAAAACGAATCCGGGAATAGCTCAAAGAAATAATTATTGGCCAAATCATGCGCGACCCCCGCCAAAGAAGGATCTTTTAACGTTTGGTCTAAGCGGGTCAAGAAATGACGATAAGCCGATTCTTCATAAGGCGGCACGACTTCTTTCGGAACAAGGCGATAGACTTTGCCATTCTTCATGAATGTGACGTTTTGGTCATACTTGGCCTTGCAAAGCAAAATCAACGCATAGGTTTTGACGAGATTCGAAGGTGAAGTCTCTAGCAATTTCGCTAGCGTTTTGGCATAGCGAAGCGTGTCGGCATCTTGGAAATTGGCAAGATAAGATAACGCTTCATAAGGATCTTTCGGATGTAATAACTTCTCTTCGACTTCTTCAGGAGAGGAAATCGCCGGACGAAGACTGGCCCGTTCTGCCGTGCGAATCCGTAACGGAAGCGCCCGTAATTGTTCTTCGACTTCTTGTGAGACGTAAGGATAATTCTCAAATACCGCCATATCATCGTAGGCTTCATCGAATTCTTCTAAGGCAAAACGGAGCTCAAAGTTCGTCTTTAACGTCAATAAAGGATTGGTTTGAAATAAAGAATCGCGATAACGAAGGCAAAGCTGCATGGCCTCTTTGCCGCGATTTAAAGCCAGTAAGGCGGCGATGCGATAAAAAAGATCATTCGGTGCCGTCTTGCCTTCACTTTCTTTCAAGACGGCATCATACTGTCCTTTTGCCATTGCGTCTTGGTAATTCCATGCCATACGGCAATTTTAGCCGAAAGCGTAGGAGAAAGGAATGCGTGACGTTCCTTTTTCTAAGAAAAAACGCTAGAATGAGAACGATGAAAACGAAGGTTTTGCCTCTTTTAGGAATCGTTCTCTTCTTAAGCGCTTGCTCGACTTCTTCCTCCCCTGAGGTCAGTCGCGACGCTGCGCTTTCGCTATTAAAACGCTTTGACCTGGAGATTAATTACACACCGTCGCGCATTCCGCCCGTTCGTTATGCGTTACAAGAAAAGATGTCGACCTATGTAGAAGATGACGCCTACACGATTGAAGATGTTCAAATCGACCGTGAACTTGACCGGGAGAACCATTATTGCTACGCCAAAATCCAAGGCACGAAAGAAGGCCATCCCTATATTCATGAAAGCTGGACTTATATCTCGATCGACAAAAACATCACCTGCCATTATTGGAATGGTTACGAAAACGGGAAATGGATCAAAGAACGTTACCGCTTAGAAGTGAAGAAAAACGAAGAAAGTTGGGAAAATACCGCTTCGGAAGAAATCAAAGAGATGAACCGTCTTTATGGTCAAATGGCCTTGACATTCTATCAATATCTGCTGGATATGAAGGGCGAAACGAACGGGGAATACCATTCGAATGATGGGACGTCTTTGACGTTTGTTTCCGAAGACGATTCCTATCGTTATGAAGGGGAATTCCAAAATAACCTCTATCAATCAGGGGCTCGTATCAACAAAGAGACAGGCATGTATTATCAATCGAAGGTTTCCTGGAATCATTGCGATATCTCAATGCCAAGTCTTGATTATTTCCCGTTACGAACCGAATGAAAAACGGCCGTTTATCGGCCGTTTTGCTTACTTCACGTTTTGATCTACCCGCCAAAGTTCAAAGAAACCACGGAAGGGATGGCCGTTTGCTTGAAGAAGGATGGCTTCCATCACATGCATCCGTAGGTTACCACATTCTTTCATGACGCGAAGGCTTGCTCCGATGGAAGAAGCGATGGCCATCTTGTAGCCGGCATTTTCTTTCCCGCCTGGCGCGTGACGATAAATCTTCCAGATGGCTTGCTCAGCACCTTTTTTCACGACGCGGCCAAGCCAAGAATGTTTTGCCACGTCGCGTAAGCAATCATTCATTGTGTAAGTGCCTTTTTGATGCGGCTTTGGCTCTACTATCTTTCGCCCCGTTAAGGCTTCAAAATCTTCAACACTCGGAACATGGTCTAACGTGTGATACACCTTCGGTGCGTTATCTTGAACTGTCACACCATCGATATGTTCCTCCAGTCGTAATGGCAAGTCACGGCTAGAAGGACCGGAGCAGTAGACATAATCCCCGCTCACGACTTGGAAACGACCGTCATGCCAAATGGAGAAAAACGAATCCTCTATCTTAAAACGAACCTCTTTCCGTTCGTTTGGGCCAAAGCATACCTTTTGAAAACCTACCAAATTCCGTAGCGGTCTATACACCTCTCCGGGATTTTGGGGGTTTTCCACATAGAGTTCTATGACTTCTTTGCCAGGAACATTCGATGTGTTCTCGACTTCTACGACAATCGTATCGTTTTCTTTTCGGATGTTTCGATAAGCAAAGGACGAATAACTAAGGCCATAACCAAAGGGATAGGCAACATCTTTCTGCCGTTTGTCATAGTCACGATAACCGACATAGACACTCTCAAGATAAGGTACGAATTTCTTTCCAAACGTCGCTTCGCTTAAGCTATCTTCTCCGAATGGCCACGTGCAGGCGGTTTTGCCGCACGGATTGGCTTTACCAAGCAACAAACGATCCACCGCTTCTCCTACGCCTTCTCCTCCTAATCCTAGAGAGAGGATAGCCGACACTTGATCCCGAAAGGGAAGTAACACAGGAGAACCCGTCATCAACAAGACAATGACGTCTTTCTCGGCGTGACATAAGGCGTCAAGCACTTGTCTCTCTCCTTCCGGAAGCGATAAAGAATCGCGGTCAAAGCCTTCGGATTCTGCGTCGTCTGCTAAACCGGCAAAGAAAAGAACGGTCTTTTTCTCTTTCGTTATTTCTAATGCTTTCTGGATTCGTTCTTGACTTGTACTCCCGTTCCCGAGATACCCCTCTGCATAAGGAAGCTCTGGATGTAACGATAAGAACGAAACGAGATGTTTGGGATTTAAGTGACTCGAACCACCGCCTTGATAATGCGGCTCTTTCGCGAGTCTTCCGACCACCGCCACGTCTTGATAATCAGCAAGTGGCAATACGCCATCGTTTTTGAGTAAGACAGCCGACTCACATTCCGTGGTGACGGCAATCTGATGATGGGCGTCAAAGTCACAAGAATAGGATTCTTTCAGGATATTTTGTGTTTTTGAGGTAAAAGAGAGAAGGCGGGTTACGCTTTCGTCAATCACTTTCTCGTCTAGCGTGCCTTCTTGAATGGCTTTCAAGACGGCTTTCTCTCCATAGGCAGCGTTCCCCGGCATCGCTAAATCAAGGCCAGCTTCATAGGCTTTCACACGGTCGTTGAGTCCGCCCCAATCCGACATGGCAATCCCGTCAAAGCCCCATTCGTTACGTAATGTATCGCGTAATAACGTCTTGTTGTCGCTGGAGAAAACCCCATTGACTTGGTTATAGCTCGACATGATGCCTTGAGGTTTTGCTTCTTTGACCACGATTTCAAATGGTTTGAGATAGAGCTCATGTAGTGCCCGTTCATCGACTTCGGCATCCATGACGAAACGGTAATTTTCTTGCGAGTTGACGCAGAAATGTTTCACGCATGCGCCAACACCAGTACTTTGGATGCCCCTCGTGTAGGATGCCGCTATCTTGCCAGCTAGCAAAGGATCTTCGCTAAAATACTCAAAACTCCGTCCGCCTCTAGGATTGCGGATCAAATTCACGCCTGGACCTAGCACCATAGAGACATGAAAATGTTTTGCTTCCTCACCTAAGGCTTGCCCTTGTAAGAAGGCAAGCTCAGGGTCAAACGAGCAAGCCAAGGCAGAAGAAAATGGGAATGCCGTTGAAGGGTAAGAAACATTCACATTCGACGCTTGGGACACATCTTGTTTCCGAATGCCACATGGCCCATCACTCGTAATCAAGATGGGTAACGGATGTTTCTTGAACGTCTTGGATTCGTACATGTTACGCCCGCTACCAAGCGCGATCTTCTCTTTTAAGGATAAAGATGATAGAAATTCTGACATCATTTACTCCTCCTCTTGTAACGGGCGTTCAAACACATAATGCCCAGGCTCTAAAAGCAACGATTCCTCATGGAAAATAAACGTTGCTTTCGTGTTCGAAGGAACATCGATGACGAAAGAAACCTTCTCTCCGTCCTTTTGCCAAGACAACGCCACGTTGCCATAGATGCTTTGATAGGTGGCCGACACGGCATTCTCTTTGCTAAGCATCGAAAGAATCGGCTTTAACACGAATTCATTCTCTTGCTTGATTTGAATGCCTGCCATACCATCAAACAACCATTCGACCATCGCCCCTTTGGAATAATGGTTCAAAGAAGCAATACCTGCTTGGCTATTAGGGCCTTCCCAACCTTCCCACACAGTGCCGGTATTATGGATGGCCATATATAACCAACCCGGTTCTTTCTCATTTTCTAGCAAACGATAAGCGTAATCGGGGTCAATGCCGGAAAGCACATAGAGGATGAACGGAGTCGATAAGAAGCCGGTTCCGACTCGCCAGTCATAATGGTCCAGCGCTTCGACTAAACGTTTTTTAGCGTATGCTTCTTCGCCTGGTTCTAACAAATGTAGATATAATGGGCGAACTAAATTCGCTTGTCTGTCGGTATCTAACGGATAGGCTTTCGTTTTCCGTAACGCTTGATAGGCACGTTTTGTGCCTTCTTCAAACCGCTTTACCTGATCTAAGAAAGGATCTTCGGGTAAACCTAAAATCTCAGCAATCTTTAATACTAACGACAACATCCAGCACGTATAGGCCGTCGAAACTTCGGGGTGCGGTGAAGCAAAGTCATACCAATGGAATTCGCAAACATCCTTCGGTTCAGCCCATTCGCCATACGATTGGCCCCAATTCACGAGGTAACGACGATTCTTGCCATGGAGATGCGTATATTTCGAATAGGGTGCCCCGACTTTGCCACACCGGCTCATCAAGAAGCGCGTATAACGGACGATATTGGGCCAATATTTCTTGAGTAACCGATCATCGCCATACTGCCGATAGAATCGGTATGGTGTTAAGATGCCGACATCAGCCCAGCCACTGCTGCCATCCATCGGACTCATGTACCAGTCCTGGGCGCTATAGGGCGCAATCTGCGGCAATTTGCCCGACCGGGTTTGCTCGTCAAAGACGTCTTGCAGGTGTTTCTTCGTGAAGGCGGCATAGTCACAAAGGTAGCTTGCCGTCTTAAAGAATACCTGACTATCGCCCGTCCAGCCCATCCGTTCACGAGTCGGGCAATCGGTAGGAATGTCTAACGAATTCGACAACAAACTATTTCGGGTGTTTTGGACAAACGTGTTAATCAAAGGATTGTCGCATTCAAATGTCGAGACGGAAGCAATGTTGCTATGTAACGAAATCTGATGAATGTTTTCTTTCTTAAGTGGCAACGCCGTCTTGATTTCGGCATATTGGAAGCCCCCGAAATAGAAGAGAGGCCGATATTCGTTTTTTCCTGGTTTTAAGGCCAGGTGCAACTCTTGTAATGGGGATTTCTTGCCGTGATAGACGCATTGCACATTTTTCAAGGTAACGTGACCGTTCGAATCTAAGATCTCGCCCATCCGAACATCGACGGTTTCGTTTCCTTTCGCTTCGAGAGATAACGAAATATATCCGGTCGTGTTCTTCTTAAATTTCACGACATAATCGCCTTTTTCGATCTCTTGGATTTCTAATGGTTCTCCTTCATCAATTTCGATGGGGCGAACGTTTTCCCAAGCGGAGAAGCAAGGTTCAAGATAAGAACATACCTTGGCTTTCTTTTGGAACGAAGGCGTGAAACGAAGGTCAACGACTTCTCCGTCTTTTAAGTCATTGAACCGAATGGGACCATCATTAGACCAATCCCAAGAATCGTCGGTCAGAACTTCTTCTTTTCCTGCCGAGGTCTCATATTCAAGTTGCCCATAGACACGCGTCTCTTTGCCAAAGACGTTCCGCCTTCCTTTGGCCCCGATACTGCCGCGATACCAACCATCGCCCAAAATGAAGACAAGTTCGTTCTCTCCCACTTTTAAGTCCGCTTTTACGTCATAGACGGCATAAGGCATCCGTTTATGATATTCGGCGCTGCCAGGAAGCAAGGGATCGCTGATGCGTTTACCATTCAAATAGACGGAAAGCACACCACACGCACTCACGTAAAGATAGGCTTTCTTAGGAATTTCAGGAACGTCAAAGACTTTCCGGAAATAATCGGCAGGATAACGTTCTTTTTTGCTCACATGGTAGTTACCGCTGATCCACTTCGCATGGAAATCGTCGGGATGAAGCAAACCGATTGTGAAACCATGGGTTTCACTTTCTTTGCCCCATTCCCCTTTTTCGTCGCGTAACGTTAACGTAAACGACACCTCGTCGCGGGAGAATAACGTCTCCGGGAAATCAAGATGCATCGAAGAGGTCTCTACTTCTATCGTCTTTTTCTCTCCCCCGTTCTTAGCATAGGTCAGGCGATAAGCCGTCTGCGCTTTGCCTCCCACATCCGCCCAAGTAATCCGGGGCGAACGTTCTTCAATACCTAAGGGATGATCGAGATATTCTGTCCGAATCGTAATGGCTTCCATCTTATTTTCCCTCCGCTTCTTCCGCGAGCTTTAACGCGCGTTGATAACGCCAATAAACCGGCGCAAACTTCGTTTCTTCTTCGTGATAAAGTGCATTGACTTTCTCTTGTTTCGCCCGCTCCCGAAGTTGCTCTTTCGCCTTTTGCTCTGGCGTCTTCTTTGCTTCTTTCCGCGCTTCCTTTTCGGCTTTCTTTTGCTTTGCCGTCATTTCTTTTGCGTCTTGCTTTGCTTTCTTTTCCGCGGCCTTTTGATCGCGCAATGCTTTCGCGGCGTTATGTTTCGCTAACGCTGCTTCGTAATTCGTATGTTCTTTCTCGCAACGTGCCTTTAATTCTTGTAAGGCGTATTGCTCGGCTTCTAAGGCTTGTTCTTCTTGCTCCATCCGAGCTTTATCGGCAAAGGAAATCCAAGTCTTGCCAGCCGCCAAGCACGCTTCTTTTTGCCGTTCGACCAAGACTTGTTGCTTCTTTGTGATCGTCTTTTCGACATTGACGAACAAAAGAATCAAGGCACAAAGAAGGCCCGTGATGACTTCAAATCCAACAAAGAAGAACGTGAATAAGTTATTCATTGTGTCGCTTTGGACAAAGACCGTTGTCACGTTGCTTCCTTGGGTGATGGTCTTTTGCACGGCATTCGAAATGCCAGAATAGTCCCCCATCACCGGTGCCTGGTAATGGCCTAATTGAAGGCTATAGTTAAATAATCCTGTCGTAATGCCGCTAATGATGGTGGTCAATAAGCTATAGATACTCATGGCTAAGCCATCGCTTCGGAAGCCCGTCTTCCATTCGAGATGGTCTAACGCGTCGGCAAATAACGCCATAAACACATAGGCGCACGGAAGACCGCCGATGTTTTTGATGAATTGCCCGACCAACACGACATAAAGATTCGTCGGGGCAATCCAGCAAATCAAAGATCCTAATGCGTAGATTAAGAAGCCAAACATCGTGACGTTCCGTTTGCCAAATTTCTTGGCAAGCGGCCAAACGGCAAAGATGCCGATGCCCATCGGGATACCGCCTAACACGCTTACTAACGTCTGGGTTTTGCCATCGTTATACGTCCCTAAAACATAGTTGCAGTAATAAGGCAATGCGGTGTTCTTAAATGAAGAACCTAACGTATAAACGAAGAAATAAAGAATCAATAACATCAAGTAACGATCGGAGAACACCGCTTTCATTTTAAGACGCAACGGAATTTTCTTCGGTTCGTTGTCTTGCCCTTCTTCGGTAATCCGTTCCCTGGTGAAGTAATATTCAAGGATCGTTAAAGGCAACGCCAAAATCGATAAGATGGACATGACAAGAATCCAAGAAGAACGGTCCACCCCAATCAGCGGCATGACGACCATTGGGAACACCAAGGCCACGACAATGCCCGAAACCATGATGGTCGAGATTTGGTTAAAGACGCTTAATTCGCCACGTTGGGAGACGTTTCTCGTCGATAACGGCACCATCAAAGAATGGGACATGTTGTACATCGTGAAAGCGACGCTATAAAAGAAGTTATAAGAAATCATGACCCAGATGGCTTGCACGGTCGGATTGGCTTCGGGGACGACAAATAACAAGACGCCCGTAATGGCGAGTAAGGGGGCGGATAACAAAATCCAAGGACGGGCTTTGCCTTGTTTGGTGTGTGTATGATCGATGATACTCCCCATTAAAAAATTGGTGATTGCGTCCAATATCTTGCTCACAATCGGGAAAATCATCAAAAAGAGGCCGTTCCATAATGGAGAGAGATTCAGGACGTCAGTGTAATAAATATTCAAATAGGTGGCTAAGACCGCGTTGAGTAATAACGCCCCAGCTGGTCCAATTAAATAGCCAAGCCACTTCTCTTTTCCCGTGACGTTCCGACTTTGAATGGCACTTCGGAGCGGTTTTTTACTCCAAAGGCGGCCTTTTGCTTTTTCTTCTGCCATCGTCGTGACCTCCTAAATCCGTTATGAAAGCGCTAACAACTATAGAATATCGACTATTTTTCAAGCATGCTTTAATATTTGTCTCACTTTTATTAAAATTATCTCAATGCAAGAATTAGACTTATCCGTACTTGCTCAGTCGTTGTCGCGTTTGACGGGACTTCCAGTTCGGATCTTAAGAAAAGATAAAGAACCGCAGTTCTTCTCAAAGTCGCTTTTTCCTTTTGATCCCTTTATGCGGGACTATTCTGCCCAAGCGCGGATGGATCAGGCCGAAGGCTATCTTTCGACGTATTCGGAACCTTCTTATTTCTTTTATGTCGGAATTAAAGTAAAAGGACAGCTTTTAGTCATTGGGCCCGACCGGCTTTCCTTGCCGAGCGATGGGGACCGCCTGACGTTTGCTTTATCCGTATCAAAGAGTGAAAAAGAAACGAAGGACCTATTGCTCGCGTTAAAGACGTTACCATCGATGCCTGTCGATGTCTTAATCGAAAGTTTATCGTTAATCGCCTATACCGTTACGGGTAGCAAACCTTCAGCAGAACTGGAACTATCCGCCTTAACGCCACCGGAACCCGCGGCTTCTGCTTCAGAAGGCAAAACGCCAGCCCAAGAAGAGACCATGTTCATTGAAAGACGCATCCACGACTTCATTCGTGGTGGCAACGAATCCGGGTTAAAAGAATTTATGAGCCATATTCCCTTCGTTCAGGGCGGCACTTTAGCCCCTAGCTTATCAAGACAAGCGAAGAATATGTTCGTGGTGACCGCTACTTTAGCGTCCCGAGCGGCCATTGAAGGTGGGTTAGATATCGGCCAAGCCTTATCCTTAAGCGATACCTACATCAGCCAATCCGAAGCGATGCTAAGTCAAAAAGACATCTTATCGTTGCAATATCAAATGTTATTAGACTATGCCCGTCGCGTTGCTTTATTGCATTCGGAAGGTAAGATGACAAAGCTTGTCCAAGACGTGGAGAATCTCTTATTGATACATCTAGAAGACCCGTTAAGCATTGAAGAAATGGCCGAATCTCTTGCCTTATCGCGGGCAACATTAGAACGACGGTTCCGACAAGAATCGGGTACCACGATCGAAAAAGAACGGACCAGGATTCGTCTTTCGGAAACCAAGCGATTATTACGAGAGACCAATCAAGATTTAGAAACCATCCGCCGTCAACTCGGTTATGGTTCGTTAACCGCGTTTTCTTTGCGGTTTAAAAAAGAGACGGGGATATCGCCTTCGTCATATCGAAAACAAAATCTCCGTCTTCTGTGAGAAAGGAAATAAAACAGGCTTGCTTACAGGTGTTGCCAGTCAAGGCTGATACGAAACTCGTAAGCGCCGTTTTCTTTCGGGTCGATATGGATATCAAAGACTGGGTCGATCTTTTTTAGTTCATGGTCCACTTTCGCTTCGACCCATAACGTCTTTTGCCGCCAAGCGTCCCAATCCCCATCCACAATGTAGGCTTCTAATTTTGTTTTAAAGGCCTCGTCTTGCAAGAAAAGGTCCCAAGAGCCGGCAGTGCGGTAGAACGCAACGCCTTGGCGGTAACCATTGCAGGTAATCGTTTCGGCATCTTTAAAGGTTTGCCGGACGAACGGTAAGAACTCATTTTCTGCAATCACAACTTTGGCGTTGTATTGTTTGGCCAACAAATAGCGAGAAAATTCGTCTAATGAAGCAAAAGGCTTTTCAATGGGGATAATCTCAGGGTCTGATGGCTTTCCTGATTCGTCGTAGCATTCGCGATACAGTGTTTTATGCGCCGTGCTGTAATCATACGACCCAGCATGATAGACGCCGTTCTGCGTGCTGCTATAAAGCATATTGCCTAATACTTCTTCATTGTTTTTACGCCAAAAATAAAAACGATTTTCGGTCGCATCCGGCATATGAATAATGTAATTTCTTGCCTGCTCATCCGTTGGTTTAGAAAACGTGAGGCAGGAGGAAAGCATTAAGGAAAGAAGAATAGCATTTGACAACAACTTAGCAAGTCGTATTCTATTCATAATTTTACCCCCACTCTATTTAGTTAAAACATAACTGTAAAGAACATACTGTTCGTCAACAAGATAGAAACATTGTAAATATTTATACCACCACGACCATGGCACATCATCTTTACTGTTGTAATTACGTTTCCAACTGACGATGATTCGCCAATAGGTATTGAAAAACCAAAAGGCCTTGGATTTTGCTCTTCCAACAGTCATTGCATAATGAGCAGTCCCAGCAACATTGACGTTTGAATAGAGGCCAATAAACGGATCCGTGAAGTTCAAACCGCTTTGCGACAGTTTAATACGATAAGGGCTATCTGATATCCAATCATTCATTCCCGTCACAAAATCAGACGGCAACGTCCCTTCGTGCGCAATGTTTTGCTGCCATTTCTGTAAACCTTCCAACTTTTCGCGCAATTTTGTAACGGTTAAACCTTTTGTCAAATCACATTTGCCAGAAAGTTTGTAAGTAAAAAGCAAATCAACGCTGGCGCAGGTAGCGCAATCGGTTTTTTGACCCTGCTCAATACAAATTGGCATATATTCATTCCAATGTGAACTATCAATGTCAGAAGACTCAGACAATAAAGGAATCTGCACAGCGGAGTCGATGACAGTAAAATTATTGTCACGATACGTATTAACATAGTCCCTTTGAAAATTTTTCGCCTCGCCATCGGAATCTTTATGATCTTTGCTTTGCGCGATATTAGGGAACGGATAATAAATGTTGTCATCAAAATGGCCGTTGGCAATAACTGCGTTTTCGTCAATCAAATTTCCACGATCGTCATAAAAAGAGTCGCCTATCCATACTCCGATTCGTCCTTTTGCGTACGACATTGCGTTAAGATATGAATAAGGCTTTCCTTCTGAATTAATGCAAAGAAGCTTGTATTCGGAATCGTATCCTAAATATCCCTGCCGAAAAACAACTAAATAAGCGTTCTCATTTCGTTCTTCATCCATCAAAGCGTCAACACGGACAACTGCTTCAGGGTTCCACCGAGATCCGTAAGATTGATAAAAATGGTCGGATAAATCTTTGATGTGTTGTGAAAAGAACTGTTGAATTTGGCTCTCCTCAACAGTTTTGTGGTCGCGGTAATCGGCGTTGCCAGATTGGATACTAAGCAAGGCAACAGCGCATAAATTAAGCCCTACCATTTCGGTTTTCTCCTTTTGCTTATGCTTGTCTAAATACCATTATTACACTCTATATCAGATAGTGCAACAATGAAGATAAAAACGAGAACAAGTACAATCTTCCACGTTTTGACGCGCTACACCAAATTTAAAGGCAACGATTATCAATTCTTTGCGTCACTTCCGTCCAGCCATTCACCGATATCCACAATCCGAATGCCTTCATATTGGCTTTCGGGGTGCTTTGTTCTAGCAATTAACATCTTGGGATAAGCATCGCGAATCTTTAATAAAGGATCAACTTCGCGATGAAATGTATCTTCTCGCGAAATATCATCGCTGACTTGGATGTAATACTTATAGCCGTCTTTCATCGCGACAAAATCGACTTCTTTTTCAAAAAGAACACCGACATAAACTTCATACCCTCGGCGTAAAAGCTCGATTGCTACCAGGTTTTCGTAGAGCCTTCCATAGTCCATATTCTTCGTACCAAGATTGGCAAAACGGAACGATAGGTCAGCCAAATAATACTTTTTATCTGACTCTAAGAATCTCCCACCTTTGATGTCATATCTTGTGAATGGATAAAAAAGGAAAGACCGGCATAGATAATCAACATAGGTACCAACTGTTTTATCGTTTGTTTGATAGGTATTCGACGTTAATCGGCTTGCGATTCTTCGAATCGAGGTTTTGCTTCCTATGTTGTCCATCAAAAAGTCCGCGATCATGATGAGTAACGGCTCATTATCAATTTTGAATCTTTGCACGATGTCTCTGGCGATGGTTTTCTTATAAATCCCATCAACATATTGATAGGCGTCTTGTTGGGTGCGATATAAATAAGAACCCGCCATTCCGCCTTTGATCACATAGTCATCAAAAGATGCAATAGGGTCTTTATTGCCATAATAAATATTGAATTCGCGGAATGAAAACGGATACATCCTTAAGTCAAAATAACGGCCCCCGAATAATGTGGCTAAATCACTGGATAACATGAACGCATTCGATCCTGAGAGATAGATATCGAATTTTTCCTCTTCATACAAACTATTGATGACACTTTCAAATCCGCGACATTCTTGCACTTCGTCGATAATCAAATAATTGGGAACGACTGCTTGATAAGACCGTTCGATGAAACGATAGAGTTCATTCGAATCCAAAAGTTTCTCGTTCTCTTTGAGATTTAATTTGATACGAATGACGTTCTTCTTTTGCGTATCGGCCATCAAATAATCATAAAAAGCATCCAGCAATTTTGACTTGCCGCTTCTCCGCACGCCCGTCACGATTTTGATGTCCGGGATATCTTTCACACGAATTAGACTATCTAAATAATAAGGACGTTTGATCAGTTTCATTTCCGTTACCTCAACTTATTATATTACGTTTCGCAATTTTAATCATTTTTTAAATTTGCGAAATGAACTTTTTTTATTTATATTTTTACAAAATGCATAAAACATAAACGATAAATGAATTTTTAATTAATAAGTAATAATATTTTTTAAATGTCACAAAATTGGTTACGGGCAGAATGCTTTCTTTTAATTTGGTTACGAAAAGTGTGCTAAATCGTTATACAACGAGTAAACAAAAATGTGATTTCTTACGAAAAATGTGATTTTCTATATACAGTCTCTACACAAAAATGTGTTTTTTTTACGAAAAATGTGATATTCAACGTTTTTGAATGTTCGAGAACAAAAAAAGACGAACCCCATTGGATTCGTCACTCTTTTTGCTGGCGCGCCCGAGGCGATTCGAACGCCTGACCCACAGCTTAGAAGGCTGTTGCTCTATCCAGCTGAGCTACGGGCGCAGCGGATTTACTATAAACCACTTCCCCTTGAGGAACAAGTTTAGAGTGTATCGATTTTCTGTTTTAATGCTTCGGCAGAGGCAGCTGGCAAGATTTGTTTTAGCTCTTCTAACGACGCATTCTTTAACGCATCCAAGGTTGGATAGTTCTTCCGTAATAGCTCTTTCCGTTTCTCGCCAATGCCAGGAACGCCGTCAAAAATCGAGGCATGCATCGATTTAATCCGTTCGGAACGATGGAAGGAAATCGCAAAACGATGCACTTCATCCTGCATTCGCATCAAATAAAAGAACAACGGGGATTGTCGGTCTAACGGATAGGTTTTCTCATCTTTATCGATGATGCCTTCCGTTTCGTGACGGTCGTTCTTATATAAGCCAAACACAGGGATATTCACGCCGACTGCCGCTAACGCCTCTAACGTGGCATGCACTTGGGGTAATCCCCCATCGGTTAAGATTAAATCCGGATAAGATAAGTTTTCTTCTTTTAAGCGCCGATAACGCCTGGTGACGACTTCGACCATCGAATGATAATCATCCCCGGCATTTTTGGGATCCAAATGGAATTTCCGGTACATGCCTTTCACCGGCTCTCCGTTGATATAGCAAACCATGGCCCCGACGGGGTTAGAACCTTGTAAATGAGAGTTATCAAATAACTCAATCCGATAAGGTGTATCGATGCCGAGCAACTTTCCAAGCGATTCTAAAATGGCTTCATTGTCATCGGTCAACCTTGCCGATTGGAAGTGATTGTCTAATCCTTGTCTGGCATTTAAGGCTGCCATATCGATTTGGGACAATAACCGACCTTCTTTCGGGGAAAATACCTTCGCGGAAGGATAGACCGACGTAAATTCTTCGGCCATGCCTTCGATGTTACAAAGGATTTCAGAAGGTAAATCGTTATTTTGATAATATTCTTCAATGAGTTCCGTAGCTTGGGAAGCACCGCCTTCAAACGAAGGCACCACCCGAACTTTTTTGCCGAGCAATAAACCATTCCGGAACGTTAAAATGCTTAACGCAAGGTAACCATCGCGTTCCGCATAGGCAAACACATCACGGTTCGTGCGGTCGCTTTGTAATTCTACCGCCTGCTTGGCCGTCACCCGTTTAATCGCATCGATCGTTTCTTTATAGGACTCGGCATCTTCATAACGCATCGCTTCGGAGGCTTGTTCCATCTTTTCGGCGTATTCCTTGATGACGGGGGCCGTATTGCCATCTAGGAACGCCTTGATCTTGTTATATAAATCTTGATAGGTTTCAGGTGAGATTTCGTTGACGCAAGGCGCAAGGCATTGCCCGAGGTGGGCATATAAACATGGTTTCTTCCCTAACGTTTTGCATTTTCTAGTCGGGTAAATGCGGTTCAATAAATCAATGATGGTAAACGCATCCCTAGAATTCGGGAATGGCCCGAAATAGAAATAATGTTTGTCATCTGCCCGCCTGGCAATCTTTAAGAAAGCATCGGATTTTCGAATCGCGATATAAGGATAATGCGAGTCGTCCATCAACATGATGTTGTAACGGGGATGTAACGACTGGATCAGGTTCATTTCAAGAATGAACGCTTCTTGATCGGTATGGACTTGGATAAAGTCAAAATGGTCGACGTGGTTGACCATCGCGAGCACTTTGCCCGTTTGGGGGCGCAAAAAATACTGCGACACGCGTCGTTTGAGGTTCTTGGCCTTGCCCACATAGATAATCCGGTCATTGACGTCTTTCATTTGATAGACGCCTGGCCGGTCTGGCAGCAAGGCGATTTGGCGTTTTAACGATTCGGTTAACACCATAACTACTTCAAATAAACGATGGTGGCGCCTCCGCCGCCTTCGTTCCCATTCGCCCCCTCGTAATGATCGACGAATTCTTTGTGGGCATCGAGATAATCACGGACGACTTTTCGTAATACCCCACTGCCCCAACCATGGATGATCCGAACGCGTTTAAAGTGGCGAATCCGGCAATCATCAAGGTATTTTTCTAAGTCTAACTTCGCTTCTTCCGCCCGTTCTCCGATCAAATTGAGTTCTAAAGGAACGGACTTCACGAAAGCCAAGTCATCTAACGATACGGTGGAAGAAACCGTCTTCGTCTTTTGTTTTGGCTCTTCGACCCGGATGGCTTTTTCTACTCTTGTTTTAAAGACAATGCCTTCGGGAGACGTCACTTCAATGCGGTTCCCATCTTTCTTCGTGATTCGGCCTGTCGTATATAACGAAGGCAAATTCACATAATCGCCGACCGATAAGTCTTCGTGATGGTCTTCTTCCGCAGGTTTGTCGGGTTCTAAGTTTTCTAGTTTCTTCTTGGCTTGGATGACTTCATGTAACTTGGCGTTACCCCCTTCGACCGAATGAAGGATGTCTTCCATCTGGGATTCATAATCGGCCAACATCCGTTTCTTTTTCGTCTCGACGTCAGATAAGAAATGTTCTTCGCGTAGCGCAAGGGCGGCTTGTTTGGAATCGAGACTCGCTTGTTGCTTGGCCAAGGCGATTTTTTCTTTTTCTAAGCTTGCTTTCAAATCTTCCGTTTCTTTCGTGACGGCGGAAAGTTTCGCGATTGTTTCGGCCACAGATTGATCCTCGCCTTGTTCTAAAATGGATTTGGCATCTTGTAACACATCCTCGGGCACCCCGAAACGTTTCGCGACGACTAAGCCATACGATTCGCCAGGCAATCCCATTTTGAGACGATAAGTGGGCAACAAGTTCTTTTCATCAAACATCATCGAAGCGTTCGTGACTTCGGGGTGAGACATCGCGTAGGCTTTTAAGCCCTCAAAGTGAGAAGAAATCATCGATAAGGCATGTTTCCGGAGTAAGGCGCGGACAACGGCTAACGCAATCGCTTCCCCTTCTTTCGGAGACGTTCCTGTCCCGACTTCATCGAGTAACACCAAGTCTTTGCCTTTCACGACCTCTAAAATCTCCGCCACGTTCTTCATATGTCCAGAGAATGTCGAAAGATTATCGGAGATAGACTGGGAATCCCCGATATCCACGAAGATATGGGGGAAATACGATAAAGAAGAACCCTGCTCTGCGGGGATTGGTAATCCTGCTTGGTTCATCAAAACCAGTAAACCCAATGTTTTTAGCGCGACGGTTTTACCCCCGGCATTCGGGCCAGAAATCACCACCAACGAAGTTTTTTCATCTAAATGAAAATCGTTCGCGACGACTTTTTTTGGATCAAGCAACGGATGTCTTGCCCCATATAAGTCAATTAACGGTTTTTCGGAAGGAACGGCCAAATGGCCATGAATGAGTTCCGCATAACGGGCTTTTGCCATCCATAAGTCGAGCTGGGCAATTTTGCCATTCGTTTCGAGCAAAGCATCGCCACTGCCCGCCACTTCTTGGGATAACACCAGTAACAACCGATGAATTTCTTCGCGTTCATCGTTGGCCAACTCTGCTAACTTGTTATTCATCTCCACGAGTAATTCCGGTTCGATGAACGTTGTTTCGCCGGTGTTCGAAATATCTTGCACGATGCCTTTGACCTTGTTCTTGTAGGCATTTTTGACGGGCAAAACATAATGACCGTTCTTTAAGGTCATATTCGTATCGGAAAGATAGAGCTTGTTGCTTTCTAAGACGAACCCTAGCTTTTTCTTCATGGTGGATTCTAACCGGCGGATGGCAATCCGAATGGATTTCAGCTTCGGCGAGGCATCGTCATAAATCGATAAATCGGGGGCGATGATATGATGGATATCTTTCTCTAAGAATGCCAAACGCGGGAGCGTTGAGACATAGTCTAGCAATTCGTCTTCTTCCGTGACGTTAGAAAAGAAGGCACGAATCCCTTCGGCATTCGTGACATCCAAAGCGATGCGTTCAAAATCTTCGGGAGACAAGACCCCACCTTTTTTCGCGGCGGAAACAAGCGGTGTTAAATCGGAGGATACGTCGATTGGAATCGCCCCATGACGGGCCACTAAATCGATGGTCTCTTCGACGTAATTCCGTTCGCGGGCTAAACTTTTGGGATCGGGGAACATCATGAGTTCCTCGGCCATCCTTGCCCCTCGTTCTGTCTTGGTTTTGCTTTTTAACGTTTCCCGAATGCGGGCAAATTCAAATTTCTCGTAGGCATCTTGCATAACGTCGATATTATAGCATTCCTTCTTTCGTCTCCGTGTGAGAACGCCTAGGAACATGCTAAAATCTAAACCATGGAAAAAGCCCCGACGACGTATCGATTCGTTCCTGATGTTGCCACCTTGGAGAAGATGAAGGATTTTTATCGGCCGTTCCAAGGGGCAAACGCCAATCCCTATATCGAGATATTTGTGACGTCTCCCACTGTTTCAGTTTCGATTTATAAGCCAAACAAAAAAGGTGTGGTATCCGTGGTGTTTCAAGGAAAAGACGCCTTAAAAGAAGCGAAGATCTGGGATCCTAGTGCCAAAATAGAGGTCAAAAAAGAATCCGCGCCCATCAATCGTTATCCCCAAATCGGGAGCGATGAAGTCGGAACGGGCGATTTCTTTGGCCCAGTCGTTGTGGCTGCCGCCTATGTACGGAAAGAAGACTTGCCGTTATTGACCGAATTAGGGGTCACGGATTCCAAAAAAATGAGTGACGAGAAAATCTTAGAAGTCGGCAAAGTCTTGATCCATAAGCTCGATTATTCCGAATTAGCGCTTCCTAACGCGAAATACAACACGCTTTATCCGGCTTA
The DNA here is from genome assembly GCA_902791935.1 of uncultured Erysipelotrichaceae bacterium. Classification (GTDB taxonomy): domain Bacteria; phylum Bacillota_I; class Bacilli_A; order RFN20; family CAG-826; genus UBA4951. The sequence continues at coordinate 115,409 of CADAXQ010000001.1, forward strand.
CAACATGAACGCGATAAAAGCAAAGATGCATAACCGTTGCTTATCGAATCTTGCCGCTCGCCATCCCGAGGCCTACCGTTATCAAGACCAGTTTGCCGAACCGCGTCTTTATTATTCCTATCTCAAAGACGAGCCAAACCCCTTACGTAACATCGTGTTCCATGTGCGTGGCGAAATCCACTTCCCTTCCGTTGCCGCAGGAAGTGTCATTGCCCGTTACGCGTTTTTAAAGAAAATGGAAGCCATGAATGAAACTTATGGCATGGATTTTCCCTTGGGGGCCGGACAACCGGTTGACGACTTCTTACCGAAGTTCATCGCCAAATATGGAAAAGAAAAGCTCCGCGAAGTCGCGAAGCTAAACTGGGCAAACGGGAAGAAATTTAACTAGCAAGCGGATGTAACGAATCCAAGACATGTTGGAAATCTTCGGGAATCGGTGCTTCAAACTGCACCGGTTTTTTCGTTAAGGGGTGGATGAAGCTTAAGCGATACGCATGTAGCAATTGGCCTTTCGTATAAATCGCGCAATTCCCAACGCCATAAAGCGGGTCTCCGACCACAGGATGGCCAATCGCGTTTAAATGCACGCGGATTTGGTGGGTTCTACCCGTTAATAACCGGCAAGAAATCAAGGTATAACCCTCATGATAACGGGTTATCACGTGAAAGAAGGTGATGGCTTCTTTGCCAGAATGAAGATTCACCGCGAACTTCACGGGACTTTTGGGATCCCGGCCAATCGGTGCATCGATTTTGCCATCGTTTTCTTCGATGATGCCTTTGACTAACGCGTAATATTCGCGGTGCATCGTATGATCTTGGAGTTGGTCTTTTAAGAAAGCTGCGGCTTCATCGGTTTTCGCGATGCATAAAAGCCCAGAAGTGTCTTTGTCAATCCGATGGATAATGCCAGGCCGTAACGGATCCCCATCATCGGCCAATTCTTTTTCGTGGTAGACCAAAGCGTTCGCCAACGTGCCGTCACGATGCCCATTCCCGGGATGAACCACCATGCCTGCCGGTTTATTCACGATTAAAAGGCAAGAATCCTCGTAAACGATATTTAACGGGATATCTTCTCCTTTGACGTCCCAAGTCTCGGCTTCATAGGGCTCATACGCGATGACGTCCCCTGGCGTTAAAAGAAGATGGGGTTTTGCTTTCTTCCCGTTCCAAAGTACTTTCCCCTCATGAATCCACGATTGGACTTTGCTTCGGGAAGGGGCAATGCCTTGTTCTAGCAAAAAGACATCGAGGCGTTTTCCTCTCGCTTCTTCTCCGACTTTGAGCTTTTCCATTCGCTTAACCCTTCCTTCTCGCGTCACGAATGGCCCGCACAATCGTTAAAACGATTAACGTAGCAACCGCCACCACCAAAGCAGAATCCGCCACATTGAAGATGGCAAAACTGTCGTGGTTAAAGCCAAAGATATAGAACTGGAAGAAATCGACAACGCCAGAGAAACCGACCACCGGTTCCCAATAGAACGTGCGGTCAATCGCGTTTCCAATCGCCCCGGCGAACGCCAACATGACAATCGCGTTCATCCAGCGGTCATTCTTCGGAAGGCTCTTCCACCAATACCACACGAGTGCCGCACTCGCGGCCCACGAAATCACAATAAAGACATAACGCGCCCAAACGACATTGTCACCCATGCCGAAAGACGAGCCCTTGTTATAGCTTAACGTGATATAAAAGAAATGCGGGATCACTTCTTTCGATAATGCCCCTGAAAGGTGGGGATTTTCATAGACGGGGTGCGCTTTAAAAGCATTTACCACGCCCCATTTGCTGGCCAAATCCATCGCGAACAAAACGATAGCAAGCCACGCAAAGCTAAAGAAGAACGATTTCCAAGTCCATACGAACTTTTCTTTCTTCTCTATAGGCTTTTTGATTAGCTCGGCTTGCTTTGACATATCCATCACCTCGCCTTTCAAAGAAGGTTCCGGTTGTTTGGCATCCGCAAAGTTTGTTTCAACCTTTTCGTCCTGATTTGGTTTTATTGCTCCGTTTTTCGGGGTTTCTTCGTTCATTGTTTTTCCTCGATGGCGTCTTCGCATCTCGTGCAAAGCACTGCCCCATTCTCCCGTTTGACCGCGTCTTTCTTATGGAGACGGCAGCGTTCACATACTGGGTCGTCATCCACTTCAATCGTAATGGATTTCTCCCCTAAGGTCACGTTGGCTTCACTGACGCCGAATAACCGTGCCCGTTCTGCGCCATCTAAATGGGCAAACAAGGCCACTAATTTTTCGTCGGGGGTATGAATCTCGGCCTTCGCATCGGTCGAAGATCCAATCTTGCCAGCCGCGCGCTCTTCTTCTAACGCTTTTAAGACGCCGTTCCGTAACGCCAAGAAGCTTTGATATTCCGCTAAGTCATCCGCGGAATACGCGTGGCTTTCTTGCACCATGCGCTCTAATTGCGGTGATGCCTTCTTCGCGCCGGGGAGATAAGAATACACCTCGTCCATCGTGAAGGAAAGAATTGGGTTCCAAAGCAAGCAAAGCTCGTAGGTTAACGTATAAAGCACGTATTGGACGGCTTTCCGGCGTGGTGCATCCGCAGCTTCGCAATACAAAATGTCTTTGGCAAAGTCGAGATAGAACGAAGACAATTCGACCATGAAGTTCGTCAACATCATGGAGACGCTTGAGAAAGCGTAGGAATCATAGGCTTTTAAGACTTTGTTCTTCGTGTCTTCCCATTCGGCTAAGACATAACGGTCGAGTGGCCAAAGTTCTGGGGCCGTCTCGGGTTGAAGGTAAGGTTTGCCTTCGCCATCTTGCAAGCTTCCGAGTAAGAAACGGAACGTATTCCGAATCTTCCGATAAGAATCGGCGATGGTTTTGATGATGCTTTCGGAGATACGGACATCCGCCACATAGTTCACGCTGGCGGCCCAAAGCCGTAATAAGTCGGCACCATATTGGTTGGCAACTTTGGAAGGATCAATGCCATTCCCGGCGGATTTCGACATCTTTTGCCAGTTTTCGTCCATGACCCAACCATGGGTTAAGGTCGCGCGGTATGGTGCTTGCCCTGTGGCTGCCACTGACAAAATAAGCGAGCTATTGAACCAGCCACGATATTGGTCGTTGCCTTCTAAATAAAGATCGGCTGGGAACTTTAAGCCACGTTCTTTTAAGACCCCCGCCCAAGACGAACCAGAATCGAACCAAACATCCATGATGTCAGTTTCTTTCTTATATTCGTCATGTGGTGAATGTGGGTTGTGGTAGCCTTCTGGCAATAGTTCTTGTGCCGTGTGGTTCCACCAGGCATTCGAGCCTTCTTTGCGAACGAGTTCGGCAATATGATGGAAAACAGCTTCTTCAAGAATCGGCGTGCCATCTTCCGCATAAAGCACCGGGACAGGAACGCCCCAAGCCCGTTGTCTTGAAATGCACCAGTCACCACGGTCTTTGATCATGTTGACCATCTTCTCTTCGCCCCAGGATGGGTTCCAATGCACTTGATGCACGGCTTCTAAGAGTTGTGGGCGAATCTTATCGATGGAGAAGAACCATTGCGGCGTGGCCCGGAAGATAATCGGCTTATGAGTCCGCCAGTCATGCGGATAAGAGTGCACGATATCGACTTCTTTTAATAACGAGCCATTTTCTTTTAGTAAATCGACGACTTTATCGTTCGCGTCAGCATAGAATAACCCGTTGCACGGATCATTCTCTTCCAAATGGTAATAACCGCGGTCATCAATCGGGCAAGTCGGACGGATGCCATACTTCGCGCAGACATTGAAGTCATCGACGCCGAAGTCGGGGGCGGTATGGACGCAACCCGTACCATCGCTATCGGTGACAAACGAAGCCATCAATATCGGGGAAGCGCGGTCATATAACGGATGTTTGACGGTGGCGTTCTCTAACGCTTGGCCAGGGAAGCTCTTTAATAATGCGCAACGTTCAAAACCAAGCTCGGCTTGTAATTTTTCAGCTAATGAAGCCAAGAAGACGAACTTGCCTTTCTCCGTCTCAAATAAACCATAGGTATAACCAGGATTTAAAGTAACGGCCCGGTTTCCAGGGATGGTCCAAGGCGTCGTTGTCCAGATGATGATCGAGGCGTCACTCGGAACCACGCCTTTGCCATCGATAAAGCGGAAGGCCACGTACATCGTTCTTGCTGGCACGTCGGCATATTCCACTTCGGCTTCGGCCAACGCGCTTTCGCTCGATGGGGACCAATAAACGGGTTTCAATCCTTTGTAAATCAAACCCTTCTTCACCATCTCGGCAAACACTTCGATTTGCTGCGCTTCATATTCTGGACGTAACGTTAAATACGGGTTTTGATAATCGCCTAAGACGCCAAGACGATGCACTTGGACTTTTTGATGCTCCACTTGCTTTAAGGCATAGTCACGACATAAATTCCGGAAATCAAGAATCGGGGTGGTTTTCCGGTTCACGCCGCTTTTGGTGACTTTGACTTCAATGGGAAGGCCATGGGTATCCCAACCAAAAATGAAAGGGGTCTTATAGCCTTGCATATTCTTATAACGAACGATGAAGTCCTTTAAAAGACGGTTCAACATATGGCCGCAATGGATGTCGCCATTCGCGTACGGCGGGCCATCATGTAACATGAACTCATTGACGTCAGGACGATCTTCATTCATTTTGCCATAAAGATCCATCGCATCCCATTTTTCAAGAATCTTCGGCTCTTTTTGCGTTAAATTGCCGCGCATTTCAAACGCGGTGCGTGGCATCAATAGACTCTTTTTGATTTCTTCTCCCATCGGGAAACCTCCTCTCGGGCAAAAATAAAACGCCCCACTCTAAGGGCGCTAAACGCGTGGTACCACCTTAGTTCGGACGTGACAAACATCCGCGCTTCCTTCGCCTGGTAACGTCAGGTGACGGCCCCTTACATCTCTTCAGAGGGCTGGCTCCTGTAGTGATGGATCGTTGGCGTGCCTCGTTCTCATCCAAGAGGCTCTCTGTGATTTGCCATTGACCGCTCTACGATCTTAGCCGAAACGATAATACGAGGTTTTCGCTTTCGTTTCAACGAAAAACGGCACCAAATGATGCCGTTATCTTCGTTTTTTTACAAGTTTCCGTCGTTCCCGTCTTTCCCAAAGTCAGGACGGAGGATATCAGAAAGGTTGATGTCATCGGCACGTGGGGCATCGCCGCCATTCGTGGCTTGTTCCATGGCTGGCGCAGATTGCGCAGGCATAATCGGCTTCGTTTGCGAGATTTGCGTTGGAGCTGCGATAAAGTCATCGCCGTTTTCAAAATCTGAAGCAATGACGCTCACGACTAAGTCATCCGTTAACGATTGGTTAATGGAGACACCAAGCTTCACATCAACGGAACCACCGGCTTCTTCCACGATTTTTTGCACACAGCGCTGCGCTTCGTACATCGTGACGGCCGTACCACACGTAATGGAGCAAATCGCTCTTCTTGCCCCACGGATATTTGCTTCGAGTAACGGAGAGTTAATCGCATTTAAGGCGGCTTGTTCCGCTTTGTTTGGGCCTTTGCCTTGGCCGAAGCCAATTAAGGCAACGCCCGAATCTTTTAATGTGCTACGGACATCGGCAAAATCCAAGTTGATTTGAGCAGGGATTAAGATTAAGTCCGCGACGGTCTTTACGGATTGGGCCAAGATACGGTCCGATTCTTGGAACGCTTTATCGACGGATACGCCGCCTGAATTCGTTAATAGTTTATCATTCGAAACAATGATGACGGAGTCGACGGCATCTTTGAGTTTTCTTAAACCTTGCACGGCGTTTTCCGTCCGTTTTGTGCCTTCAAAAGAGAAAGGACGAGTCACGATGGCTACCGTTAAAGCACCCGATTCTTTCGCGATTTTCGCGATGACCGGGGCAGCACCCGTGCCAGTGCCTTTTCCCATGCCAGCGGCAATAAAGACCATGTCTGCACCTTTAACGATCTCTTTGATTTCGTCTTTCGATTCGAGCGCGGCTTTTTCGCCGACGGCCGGATCCGCACCAGCGCCAAGACCATGCGTCGTTTCACTGCCTAAACAAATCCGATGCGGAGCTTTGGAAGAGGCCAAAGCCTGTTTATCGGTGTTCATGACATAAAATTGCACGTTTTGAATATTTTCATCGATCATGCGGTTCACGGCGTTATTGCCAGCGCCGCCGACACCGATGACGACAATACGCGCTACGGGCTCAAATGAGTCCAAATCATTTTCGAAATCGTCGCTCATGGTTATCTTCCTCCTCTACCGGACGCGGATTCGCGGGATAAGGTCGACACGCCACGGTAAATATCACTTTCTGAAGTTTTATGTTTTCCTTCGGCCACAATCATGCCAAGGACATTCGTTGCTTTCGGGGTTCTTGCGCCTAATACGGAAGGCAAAACGCCATATAAGGTCCGTTGTTGCAATACGGGGGCCAGTAAGGAACCAATACCCCGTAATTCCGCACCACCCCCTGTAATTAAGATGGGGCAATCGCGGAACGCTGTTTCTTTGTTTGTCGCCACTTCTCCGATGGCGGGCACAAGATTCGGGTTATATTGTTGTTCGAAGTAATGCAAAATCGCCGCATTTAATTCTTTTTGACTGACTTTCTTCGATAACGGTGCACCATTCGGGCCAAGAAGCGACATCGTATAACGATGCTCGGCTAAATCATAGCCATACCGCTCTTTGAGCCAGTTGGCTTCCGTGAAAGGTAAGTCCAGTTCTTCAGCGATTTGGCGCGATAGATTCGCGCTCCCTTTCGCGAAGAAGCGGGAACGGATGACCGAATTCTGCCCGATGGCGGATAAGCTTGTGAACTCCGCTCCGAAATCGAGTAAGAAATACGTATCGGGGTAGCCATGCATCGTGGCAAGAAGCTCCGAAGCGCAATACGGCGCCACAGCAGTCCGATAAACCCGGAATCCTGCGCTTTCCACTACGGCACGGAATGTCGCTAACGTCTCTTTCGGCAACGTATGTAACTTCGCGGTAATCGTGAGTTGCGTTCCTTTTTGGCCAAGCGGCGGATAAGCATATTTCGCATTGCCCGCCACAAAGAAGTCAGGAACGATATCGACGATCGTACTTTCGGTTTCGGGTAACTTTTCTTGGCGAATCAAGGAAAGGCAATTCGTCACATCGACGGAACCGACGGTGTCGCCACCGACTAATGTCGTCGCTTTTTGCACTTGATAAATCAAAAAGCCTCGGGGTGGCAAAACCACACATAAATTCTGCGGCGTGATATGAAGCCCCGTGCTTTCGTCTTGAATATCATGGAAGCTTTGTAACGCCGTGACTAAGGCATCTTGATCTAAGATGGCCCAATTACTCACCACACCTGGCGCTAATGGAACTTCGCGGTAGCAAATGAGGCAAGGCGTTCCATCCTTCGATAAAAAGCCTACGGCCAAGCGAAGGCAGGAATTGGTAATTTCAAGTGCGCTGATGTAATTCGGGTTTTCCATAACTTGTATTCTATTCTAGAATAGACAGGTTTATTTGACAAGAAAATTAGAAGTTTGTTAGAGGTGTTTTAGTAGTTTTTTAGGAATTATAAAACCAAGGATAAAATCACAGTAAAGTATCGATAGAATCAAAGGTTTTAACATTCTTTTACAAAGGGAATAGGCAAGAAAGATACGAAGAAAATCTTTTTAGAAATAACAAGAAAAGCCCTAAGGTTTTTAGGGCTTTGACGGGGCTTAGGCTAAGACGATGTCTTCATCAAGGGAAGAACTCGTCTCTTCTTCGGAAGATACAACACTGCTACTTTCCGTGTTTTCTTCGGCTTTGGCGGTCTCCGCAATCTTGTAGGATACCCCGACCGGAATGGCCGCAAGGAGGAATGTCGCAAGCGTAATCAAAGTGGCTTTTGTGGCAAAGCGTAACCGGTAATAAGCCTTGGTTTTACCCGTTTTTTCGAGCTTGTCTTTCATGGGCGTCCTCCTTTCTTTGCTATCGCAATAGTTTCCCTTTACTTCTTTTGAATGGCGCGTAATTTCGCGCTTTTGGAACGATGGTTTTCAGCCAGCTCTTCTTCGCTTGCTGTGATAGGCTTCCGCGTTAAGGCGACATAAGGTGCCTCGGGCAATTCGCTAGGCAAGAGATCTGGTCCTTCGCGACTTCCTTCCACGACTGTCAAGGAACGGAATTTGTCTTTCACCATTCGGTCCTCCAAACTTTGGAAGGTCAAAATGGCAATCCGTCCACCCGGTTTTAAGATGGAATCGAAGGAATCTAGCATGATTCTTAAGTTATCCATCTCTTGGTTCACTTCAATCCGTAACGCCTGGAAGATTTGTTTGGCTGGATGGCCTTTCTTCTTAAGTTCCCTTGCTGGTTTCACACGTTTAATGAGCGCAACCAGCTCTCCGGTCGTATGAATGGGGCTTGTTTCTCTTTGCTTCACAATCGCTGCCGCAATGGCTTTCGCATACGGATCTTCGCCATAACGTTCGAAGATATCACGTAATTGTTCGTACGAATATCCGTTCACGATGGAATCGGCACTCACAGGGCTTTCTTGATTCATCCGCATATCGAGCGGAGCGTCTTCGCGGTAAGAGAAACCGCGTTCTGCTTCGTCAAATTGGGGAGAAGAGACCCCTAAATCAGCCGTAATGCCATCGACTTCATGAACTCCAATTTCTTGTAAACGAGGCACGAAATCGCGGAAATTCGAATGGATGATGGTGAAATTGTTTCCGACTTTAGCAAGTCGTTCTTGGCTCTCCTCAATGGCTTCTTCATCTAGATCGAAGCTATAAAGATGGCCAAAGGGGATGTGAGAGAGGATGGCGCTTGAAGTACCGCCTCTTCCTAAGGTCAAATCGACGTAGACGCCATCTTTCTTTAGATCTAACAAAGCGATGGTTTCGGGTAGCATGACGCTGTAATGAAAGCCCATAACTACTCCTTCGCTTCGCCAAGATGGCTTAAATTTTCGGCGATTTCCTCAAACGTGGATGAATGTTCCGTTAAGTAAGCGTCATACGTGGCTTTATCCCATAATTCCATATGGTCTAGAACCCCGATCAGAACCACGTCACTTCCTAAGGAATAACGGGTTAAGATGGCACTACCTAACGTAATGCGGCCATGGGAATCTACTTCCATCCGTTCCACGCTCGATGTGGCAAGCCTTAAATAAGCACGGGCTTCTTTTTCGAGATACGGAAGTTTGGACAAGGAAGCTAAGTAGGTTTGGAACGTGTCTTCGTCATAGAGCGAGACCGCTCCTTCGAAGCCGCGTAGCAAATAGAGGCATGACGGCATTTCCTTCACGAGTTTGCTCGGAAGTTGTAAGCGGCCTTTGGCATCTAAAGTACGTTCATAGGTTCCAAAATAATTTCCCACTTTTTCCCACTCCAAGGATAAATTAGCACGCTCCCAAAGAAAAGGAAAGCAAAACTGAAGAAAAAGAAAAAAGTCTTGTCATGGATTCGCATGGCAAGACTTCGTTCTTTATGACTAGGAATCTTTCTTCGGAGCATCCGGAAATTCAGGAAGGCCATCCAAGGAGAAGTTACCTTTTTCCTCTTTCCGTTCGTCTTCGCTCATCAAATGCACTGATGGATCCTTGCTTTTTGGTAAAGGCTCATCGGGATTCTTTAAAAGCTGTAACGGCAAGGAAGACTCTAATATTCGAAGAACCAAACCATCTAAATCAATATTCGGTCCTGAGACGATGTAACCTTCTCCTTCGCCATCTTCATCATCGAGAATTTGGGCTTTCTCTTGAATTTTAGTCGGGTAAAGGAAAGGAATGCCTGTTCTCGTGTCGTAGACTTCGAGTTCTGCTTTTCCTTTGACGCGGATCCAAAGTTGTCCCTCATCCTCATTCTCACGGATTAATTCCCCTTCGTAATGACAAGATTTCACCGCGATCAAAGGATAATGCGTTTCATATCCTTCTAACGGCCCATCCGAAGAGAATGTGTAATCCCGTCCAGAAGTAACGGCACTTTTCGCGACGTTCTTCATGCGGCACGAACCTCCGCTAAAAACTTCGTGGATAACGTGTCTTGGATGTTTTTCATCAACGTCGCCACTTCACCATCGGTTAAGGTTTTCTCTTCATCTAAGAACGTAATCGAAATGGCCATGGACTTCTTCCCAGAAGGGATATTCTCGCCTTGATAGACATCGAAGACTTCAACGGAATGGATCTTTTTATTCAAGGTCACAATCGAACGACGGATGTCATCAAACGTAACCTTTTGATCGACCACGAATGCCAAATCGCGCGTTACTGAAGGGAAACGAGGTGGCAACGATGCCTTTGGCGCACCGGTCCGTAACGAAAGTAATGTGTCTAAGTCCAGTTCCATCACGGCAACGGGGGCTTTGCCTAAACCATACCGTTTCTTGGCATTTGGATGTAACTCGCCTAACACGGCAATCTTTTGTTTGCCCATCGTTAAAATAGCAGTCCTTGCGGGGTGGAATTCCTCTTTCGTATCGACATACGGATGGAGTTGGAACCGGCTCATGGTAAAACCGAGTAAGTTCAAGATGCCTTCTAAGACGCCTTTGACGCTATAGAAGTCATAAGGAACTTTCTTCCAGCTTCCTTGTAACGATTCTTCTCCGACTTCCACCATGGCTAAATGTCTGCCTTTCGTGGACGGAGTATCGACGTCACTTACTTCGAAGAATGCTAAGTTTTTCTCTTGGTGCGCCACGTTATAGGATGCCACATCCAATAAAGATGCCAATAAGTTCTTCCGTAAGTATTCGTGGTCTTCGGTCAAAGGGTTAATGACTTGATAGTTCTCCCCCTCCGTTAACACGGCAAACGCATCTTTTTGTGCTTGGTTCACCAAAGAATAGGTGATGACTTCACTCAAACCAATATCCCGTAAGTAACGACGGACCGCCAGTTGATTCTTCTGTTTCTCGTTAAAACCACCATGGGCAGTTTCTACAATCGGTAACTTCGAATGGATACGGTCATAACCAAGTAGCCGGATGACTTCTTCTGAGACATCCGCGGCCCCATCCATATCGATACGATAAGACGGAACGGCTACCGTAAACGTATCGCCATCCCCTTTCGTAATGCCCATATGGTCGCGACGAAGTACCGATAGCACCTCATCTTCTGCTAAATTCGTGCCCAAACGGCCGTTAAGATACGATAACGAGGTCGCAATGACTTTCGTTTCGTGTTTTGCCGCATCATACGTGGGGATGGATAACACTTCTTTTGCTTGGCAAAGCTCTTTCATCAAGGCGGAGCAAATCGTTAACACTTTTGCCGTTTGATCGGGATTGATACCTTTCACAAAACGGGCGCTGGATTCACTGGCTAAGCCCAAACGTCTCGACGTATGACGGATGGAAGCGCCAGCAAACGTTGCCGCTTCAATGATGACGTTCTTAGTATTTTCGGTGACGGCACAGGAAGCGCTCGTCATAATGCCTGCTAAGCAACCGACCTCTTTGCCCGAGCAAACGACTAAATCTTTTGCTTGTAATGCATAAGTCTTCTCGTCCATCGCCACAAAGTCGCCTTGGTAATCATCACGGACTTCTAGCGAACGGGTTTCTAACTTATCGGCATCGTACATATTGATCGGTTGCCCGGTCAATAACATCACAAAATTGCCGATATCCACGACATTATTGATGCTACGAACGCCTCCACTTTCGAGAATTTGCTTTAACCATAACGGAGATGGGGCAGTCGTAATGCCACGGATTTCTCTTGCCCCGAACGTCGGGCAAGCTGCGACTTTCGAAGAGACGCGGAAATCGCTTTCGCCATTCACGGGATCTTCATAGTGCGGTAACGTCACTGGTTTATCCAGTAAACAACCGACTTCTTGGGCCACATTCTCCATCGCGTTTAAATCGGGACGATTCGCGAGTAAATCAGGCTCTAGGATGACATCATCTAATCCTAAATAGCCTAAAACATTCGTTTCGCCTACGGGCGCATCAGAAGGCAATTCTTCAATGCCACTCAATTGCTTTTCATTTAACCGTTTCTTATCGACGCCGAGCTCATATAAAGCGCAGCACATCCCATCGCTTTCCACGCCGCGGATCGTGGATTTCTCAATGGTGACTTCTGGTAATTTCGCCCCTTCTCTTGCCACAATGACTTTTAAGCCGGTTCTGGCATTAGGGGCGCCACATACGATTTGGTGAATGCCAAATTCTTTGCCTTCATCGACTTGTAAAATATGAAGATGGTTGCTGTCAGGATGAGGCACGCAAGAAAGAATCTCGCCAATCACCAAGTGATCGGCTTTGGAAAGTGGAGTGATCGCATCAACTTCTACACCAGCAAACGTGAGGCGCGATGCCACTTCTTCTGGGGTGACGTCCGATAAATCAACAAACGTCTTTAACCAATTCCATGAAATTTTCATTTTTCGCTTCCTCCCTTACTTCTCTTGGAAGTCCTTCAAAAACCGGACGTCGTTTGTGTAGATACGGCGAATATCATCGATGCCATAACGAAGCATGGCGATCCGTTCGATGCCCACGCCGAAAGCAAAGCCGCTATAGACCTCAGGGTCATAGCCGCACATCCGTAAGACATTCGGATGCACTTCGCCAGCGCCTAAGATTTCAATCCAGCCGGTGCCTTTGCAAATGTTGCAACCCTTTCCACCGCATTTGGCGCAAGAGACATCGACTTCGACGGAAGGTTCCGTGAATGGGAAGTAAGAAGAACGCAACCGAATTTGCCGTTTTTCGCCAAAGAGTTGATGCACAAAGCGTTCTAACGTGCCTTTTAGATCAGCCATAGAGATGCCTTTATCAACCACAAGTCCTTCGATTTGGCCGAATTGATGCGAATGGGTCGCGTCATCGTCATCTCTCCGGTAGCACTTGCCAGGGCAAATCATCTTAATCGGTGCTTTGTCTTTCGAATCTAACATCGTATGGGCTTGCGCTGCCGAGGTTTGGGTCCGTAGTAACAACTGGTCCCCTAAATAGAACGTATCTTGCATATCCCGGGCAGGGTGGTCCTTAGGAACATTCAGTAATTCAAAGTTATAGTGATCGGTTTCGACATCCCGTCCTTCGACGATGGAGAATCCCATAGAGGCAAAGATGGCAGACATTTCATCGACAACCAACCAATAAGGATTTGTCTTGCCCACATCATAATGACGGCCAGGCAAAGTAAGGTCGATGCTTTCCGCCTTCAGTTTCGCTTCCAAGGCTGCCTTATCCGCTTGTTCTTTTTTGGCTTCAAAGGCGGTTTCGACCTCTTGTCTTGCATCGTTCACCGTTTTCCCAAATGCCGCTTTTTCTTCGGCCGGGATTTGGCGCATTAACCCCATTAATTGCGATAACGGGCTCTTTTTCGCTAAGTAAGTGTTCTTCCAAGCGGTCAACTCTTCAACGGTGTTGGCGCTTGCTAACGCGCTTAACGCCTCTTCTTTTGCCTTTGCCACTTGTGCTTTTGGATCGTCCATATGTGTTCTCCTTTTCAATAAAAAAGGGATTGCAGGGAGAGGGGTTAACCCTCGGTGCCATCCCAATTCGTTTCGTGTTTGTGTTTATTAGAAACGCACTTTATTGGCTATAACCCACGACGGGGAGAATCTCTTCTCCGTTCTCCGAGACGAACTTCGGCCCGTTTCTTAGAAGACTGTCACTCTAGCGGTCTCTCCCACGACTAAGAAGCTCGGACGTACTCTTTCTCTTCACCGAACGAAATAATTCTAATACAAAAATAACGGAATGGTTAGGAATCATGACGCGTTTGACAAAGCTCATATAACAAGATGCCCCCTGCTACCCCGACATTTAAGGAATCGATACCACTCATTTCGATACGGACTCTTGCATCCGTCAAGGCTAAAACATCAGAATCCACCCCTTGTCCTTCGTTCCCAAGGATCAAGACAAACTTATGAGGAACCAATAGTTCTTTTAACGGCAACGATGACTTTAAATCCGTGCCTAAAAGATAGTAACCATCGTCCTTTAGTTGTTGGATGTCTTCCACTGGATCAGCCTTAGATTCATAGAGATTAAGACGAAAGACGGCGCCTTGTGATGCCATGATGGTTTTGGGGGCAAAGACTTCGGCAGTGCCTTTCGATAAGACGACGTCATGGCAGTCAAATGCCAAGGCACTTCGAAGCAATGTACCAACATTGCCTGGGTCTTGCACGCGATCTAAATAAAGCACCACGTCTCCTTGCGGTTTCTTCGTGGATGGCTTATGGCATAATGCCACAATGCCTTCAGGATTCTTACTGAAAGCAAGGCGGTGCAATAAAGCATCGTTAATGAGAATGGTCTCTACGCCAGGGTAAGAATAAGGTTTGACACTAAAAAGACGGACAACATACCCTGCTTCTAAGGCCATCTCTACGAGGTGATAACCTTCGACTAAGAACAAGTCGTCTTTCGCGGAGGCAGCTTTTAAGGCCTCTTTAATCTTCGGATTTTCTTTCGAGGTGATGCGTTCCGTCATAATCTCCCTCCCCTAATGCTTTGTGAAGAACCCAGTAATCGGGGCAATATTTTAATAGCACACGATAGAAATATTTGCCATGTCCCCGATAGAAATCATGGGCAAGTTCGTGATAAACCACAGATTCAATGATGTCTTTCCGGTAATGGACCAAAGATAACGCAAACGTGATGTCCCCTTTTTGAATATGGTTCACGCCCCATAAGCTTTTCATCTTTCTCACTTTGATACTATGCTCCATGGCAATCCCCATCTTTTTAGCGTCTTCTTGGGCGGTAGGAACTAAGAAATCAAGTAACTGCTTCTTTAGATATTTCTCTTGCTTCGCTTGACTCCAAGAAGAAAACCCTTCGATGGTGACTGGACTTCCAAAGAGATAAACCATATCGCCTTGAATCGGGGCAATCGGATGCCGGCTTTCGACTCGTTTCCGAAGCTTTGACGCATGTTTTTGTAAGAACTTAATGATTTCTTGCTTCGGATAACGATAAGGAACATTGCAAATATAATCTCGCTTCTCTTCGCGGTAACGAAGCCCTAAGCTCCGTCTTCTTCGGTAATTGATGGTGACAGGGTAATCATGGCCCTCATCACGGAATATCCACTGCTCTAATTGCTTCATCCCTAGAATTATAACGAGTTCGGTGGATCTCCTTGAATAAGAAGATAAGAAAAAGAGACGGAATCAAGTATCCGTCTCTAGAAGCTATTGAATTAGTCGCTTAGTCGGACCATTGGTAATGCAGATTAAGATGGGCCTCTGAATTGTCGGTCGCGGTAGTATCATCCACGAGATGGGCCATATATCCATATTGGTCAAAGGTAGCCGTCATTTTCGTGGTGGTCGTTGTTCCGTCTGATAATTCGGTCGATTCACCTTCGACCTTAAAACCGTCACCCACATAATATTTCACGTTTCCGTCAGTAGCGTTCAAATCGCCAGCTTTCACATTGGCGAAGGTAACGACCATCAAATCCATCACATAATTCGCGCTGGTGATATCCGCGGTTGCTGAATCGTACATCTCACTCGTGGCGTCATAGGTTAAGACAAAGTCTTCGTACTTCTTTTCGACTTGGGTGCCGCTCACAGACATCTTGATACTGCCATTCACCTTACAAGACCGATAGGTATGCGCTTCTATCTTCGTGGTTGCTCCATGAAATTCGTCATAACTGACTTGATGAAAATTGCCGCCTCCACAAGAAGTGATGAGCAAAGCGCTCATGCCCAAAAGCGCCAACTTATGAAATGTGGTTTGCATCGTATTACCTCCGTGGTATAGACATCTATTAAATATGGATGCCTTTTTGTTATTTACATTCTAAATAAGGTAATAGATTGGCTCAATACGATTTTCTAGAATCGCAACAATTTAGCAACATATTCAACTTTTATCAAAACAAAACATAGTGTAGATGATGAAACATTGCAAATACAGTCATGTTTCAAGAGGTTCTAAGCTTTATTTTATTTAGAGGCCGAGAGCGAGAGCGATACAAAGTCCTTATCTGCTGCATCGCCCGCTTTCTCAAAAAAAATAATATGCACTCGGCATATCCTTTGGATCCCGACACCTACAAAAACGCTTCTGATGCCATCGGGAAACGCTTCTATTTCCGTAATCTTCACACGTTACGGAACGCCATCGCCTATCAAAACACCTTTGATGCCAGTATTGTCATTGACTCGGTCGAGATTACCGGCGTCACTTCAGACAGTGGTTTTTCGACGATTTATTGTTCTTCCACTCTTTGGTCCAGCCTCGTTAACTTGAAAACTTGTTATGGAGATTCTATCCGGGTGCAAACGGGAAAAGAAGAGATCGCTTCGATTACGAAGCAAGGTTTCCAATTCGAAACAAATGAAGCAAACACTGTTTGTTTCTATCACGACCTTTTCTCCGATTCTTTCCTTCCGGTGGCCATCGGCATCGAAGTTCTTTTCGGTTCCTTATCGTTATTCTTATTTGCCAATATGCTTCGACAAATCCTGAAATCCAAGGAAAAGGAATACTGTGTCTTATCGATCGTCGGGGTTCCAAGACGGCAGATCATCGGGAATATTGTCTCTTATTCCGCCACATTACTCGGTCTTGCCTTCTTGCTCTCCTGGGGCGGTGGATCATTATTCCTTTACTTGCTAAATCTTTTGTTCCGTTCCCCACAATCGTTCCAGTTGTCCTTCTCTTTGCTTTCATTAAACGGTTGGTCATTACTGATTGTCTTTGGACTCGTGCTGCTTGACATCGGCATCATCGTGCTTCGTGGATTAAAAAATCACCAACGCAAAGAATCTTTCTGCGAAGTTACGTACCTTTGATTGATACTCATCAGAAAAGAAAAAGAATTCGCCTGTTTTCGTGGTTTCTCTAGTAAATTCCCCAAAAACAAGGTAAACTTCACACCCGTATGGAAAAGATTTTGATCAGTGCCTGCTTAGTTGGAGAGAAAACCCGTTATGACGGCGGCGATAACTACGCCCCCTTCGTGGAAAAACTCCGGGAAAAATATGAATTAGTCCCTTTCTGCCCTGAAGTGGCAGGAGGTTTATCGATTCCCCGAGAGCCTTGCGAAATCCGGGGTGCCGATGTCGTGACGAAAGATGGTGCTTCTAAAGCCAGCGAATATCAACTCGGCGCCAAGAAAGCTTTAGAGGCGTGCCGCCTCTTTGGCATCTCTATCGCCGTCTTAAAAGAAAGCTCTCCTTCTTGCGGAGTCAGAAATGTCTATGATGGCAGATTCCGGCAAACGAAGGTAGAAGGCAAAGGAATCACGACCCGTCTCCTCGAGGCAAACGGAATCCACGTCTACTCCTCACTAGATGACTTAAGCTTCTTATGGGAAGAAGAACCAAAACCAGCAAGAACCCGTCGTTCTCATTACGGTTCGAAGTCAAATTCCGTCAAAGAACGGAATATCACTTCCGAAAAACCGGTTGCAAGTCAGTCCGAAGAAAAGCCATTCTCCGCGAAGAAGAAACCGTTCCATGGTAAGAAATCATTCCATGGCAAGAAGTCCTTCGGAGATAAGAAGCCATATGGTTCGAAGAAATCCTTTGGAGAGAAAAAATCCTATGGGCACAAGAAACCCTACTTCTCCAAACCAGGACATCATTCGTTCCACAAATCTGCATCAAAAGAAAAATAAAATAGATGCCGGGGTAATTCTCGACATCTTTTTTGTTCGGTCAATCATTGTCTGATGCAGTCATTAAAACAACATTTTGTTAAAAAAATACTTGAACCACAGATTTGTTTATTTTAACAATTTGTCGACGGAGGTTTATTATGTCTCCGTTTCCGTCAGCGTTAGCCTGCCATTTCGTTGAAGGTAGAAAGGCAAACAACGATGCGAGATTTAATTATCTTGCTTCTTGCGCTTGCAATTCTCCTCCTACTCTTGTAGTAGGAAACGAAAAAGTGTTCAAGCCAAGTGATTGGTTTGAACACCCAACGCAAAAATAGGTTAACACCTTTCCGAGGCAACTGCAAGATGGCAGGATACTGGTTGTCTCGGTTTGTGACGGACATATATTCTATCCCGGATTAAATTTTTGTAGATCATTAAAATCGATCTCGTTGTCGTTTCACAATTCATAAAAGATAAAAAGGTGGAAACGATGAAGGGAAAACGTCTTTCACCCGTTCTTCCATTTTTCCTTCTGCTCTTGTAGTAGGAAACCCCTAACGCAAATAGGTTAAGACCTCTTATCGTTATTCTTAAGAAGGGCACGTTGTACCCTTTATCAATAAAAGCACATACCTATGATAAAAAAGGCCCATGTCCCAAAAGGAACATAGGCCATTTATAATCGCAGAGAATTCGATTAGGCAATGCGTTTTTCGCTGCCAGCATCGAAGAGGTGCGCTTTCTTGACGTCGAAGAGAATATCCATCTCATCGCCGAGCTTAATCTCATGAACCATCGGGATCTTGCAGACTAAGTCATCGATGCCACCGAACTTCGTATGGACATAGTATTCATGACCAAGAAGTTCTGCGACAGAAACACTGATATGGAACTTCACACCACCATACTTCTCCATATGGGCTTCATCCCCTTCATGGATGTCTTCCGGACGGAGACCGAAGATAATATCGCTTTCGCCTTTAAGCGCGTCTTGGCAACGGGCGATTTCTTTCTCATAATGTTCGGCTTTTGCCTTGGCGTAGGCATCGGCTGCCAATGCGATCTGATAGGGATCAGACGCATACTGGGCTTCGGTTGCTTTCACTTCATCAAGTTTGGCTTGCGCTTCGGCTCTTGCCACATCGTCTTTCGCGACTTTCACCGCATGTTCGGCTTGTTGGACGCTCTTGGCAAGCGGATTTCCACCCTTGTCTAAGATTTCTTGTCCACGTGCCGTCATCTTCGTCATAAAGGCCGCTTGTTCTTTCTTTAACGATTCGACTTCTGCCGCATAGAAACGGGCATAGGATTGCTTGAAGGCGTCATCCAAGGTAATGGTTTCGCCAGACGGGAACGCTAAGACGCCGTCTTTGTAATGGGCCCGCATGAGGTTCATGGCTGGCGAGCCGATGAAGCTTGCGACGAACACGTTTGCCGGCTTGTTATAAATTTCAAGCGGCGTGCCAATTTGTTGGATGTGGCCGAGTTTCATGACGACGATACGAGTGGCCATCGTCATGGCTTCGGTCTGGTCGTGTGTGACATAGATCGTGGTCGCATGGAGCGATTCATGAAGTTTGATGATTTCGGAACGCATCTGAACCCGGAGTTTTGCGTCCAAGTTGGACAAAGGTTCATCCATCAAGAAGACTTTGGCATTACGGACAATGGCACGGCCTAACGCGACACGCTGTCTTTGACCACCCGAGAGAGCTTTTGGCTTCCGGTCGAGATATTCTTCGATTTGAAGAATCTTCGCGGCATCGTGGACCCGTTTGTCGATTTCGGCTTTCGGCATGTGACGAATCTTTAAGCCGAACGCCATGTTGTTATAAACGGTCATATGCGGATAAAGCGCATAAGACTGGAAGACCATCGCGATATCGCGGTCTTTCGGGGATTTGTCGTTCGCATATTCGCCATCGATGTAGAGTTCGCCGTTTGTGATGTCTTCCAAACCGGCGATCATCCGAAGCGTCGTGGATTTGCCGCATCCCGAAGGACCGACAAACACGATGAATTCGTGCTTCTTGATGTCGATGGAGAAGTCATAGACGGCTTGAATGCCATTGTCATAGACTTTGTCGACATGGCGCAGGATGACGTAGCCATTCGGATCCAATGGTTCATTGGCTTCCATGGCTTCGATTTCTTTGGCACGCTCTTCCACTTCTTTTTTCGTGACGAGCGGCTGGCCGTTCAGAATTTGTTCTTCTGTGGCCGCTTTCTTATTTTTCTTCATAAGGTGATGTTTGGTCTCCCTTTCTTTTATGGCTATTATAGCATGGCTTCCAAATTCATGTTGTGCATTGTGCATAAATTAAATAAAAAGCAGATCATTTGCCACTTCCGAGTTGGAAATAAAGCTCTAATAACAAGGCATTATGATAGTCCCGGATATCGAGCTGCGTTTGGGCAATAAAGGCAGCTAAGCGGTAATTGAACGTATTGCGGTGGATAAAGAGGCTTTGGGCCGTTTCAGAGGCATCCATGCCGCATCTAAGATACGTCCCTGCCGTTAACAACAAGTCGTGTGGTACGTTTCGAAATTCATTGGATAACAATGGGAAAGAGGAATAATCCCCAAATGAAAGTTCCTTCATTAACATATCCGTGAGATAAAGGCATTGGTTCGGGAAATACGATAACGCCTCGCGAAGGAGTTTCTCTTCTAAGGCGCCATCGCGGTGGGCAATCACCACCGTCACCGTAATCCCTAAGTCTTCATGGATGTTATAAAGGCAATCTTGTAACCGGATGCCTAGCTTCTCGGAAGCGAGAATATAGCCCTTACGGTCCGACTCATACGTAAAAGACAACGGTTCTTTAATTAAGGAAGATAACGATTCTTCCCACAAGTCCCGATCTAACGGATTGGAGGCAAGAAAGAGGTAATACTTGGTCATTGGAGAATTAATAAGAACACTTCAAAGGGGCGTAACGTGAAGACATGGTCTTGGAACAAGACGTCCCCATAGTTATGCAGTTTGATGTCTTTGATGTCGGAATAAAATGAGAAATAGGTGGTATAAGGCCGCATATTCGCGATGACGGCAAGGCGCATTGGCCCATCATGGCGGTAGGCGAACACATCGGGATGTTTCGGATCGATGATCGATAACGGCCCGTTCATCACCGTATCGTTCACCAATGCCTGACGACGATAAAGAATCGCGTATTGATAGAAATTTAAAATGGAATAAGGATCCGCCATTTGCGAGGCGATATCGACGCCTTCGGTGTAGTTATGGTTAAGCGGCATATAAGGCGGTCTGGAAGAGAAACCGGCATAGGCTTGTTTTGACCACTGCATGACCGAACGGGAAGAAAGGCGGGCGGTGCGGTTAAGGTAACGCAAAATTTTGTCATCACTGATACCTGCTTTACGCCAAGACGCCACTTCACTTCGTTTCGAATCATCGATGTAGAAGTCATCAATGCGGTCAAAATGCAAGTTCGACATCCCGATTTCTTCGCCGTATTGAAGGAATGGCGTGCCATAAAGGAATAACAAGATGGTGAGCAACATCTTCGCCGATTCATCGCGGTATTTCGTCGAACCATATTGCGACAACAAACGCGGTCCATCGTGGTTGCACCAATAAAGCGGCAAATCAGCTTTGCCATATAATCCGTCATACCAACGCATGAAGTTGCGTTTTAACGATAAGACGTCCGTTTTGATTTCATCATCGGCTTTGTCAAACGAATCGACGGAATCATTGTCAAACGCCGTATCAAAGTTAAAAACCATCCGTAACGGACCATCTTTGTAATTCACGAGAGATAACGCTTGTGTAGGCGTCATGAAGTCCCCGACTTCTCCGATGGTCAAGACATCTCTTCCTTTCGTGACGTGTTCATCGAATTCACGGAGATAATCTAACATCTCGGGACGATTAGAGAACCGGTCATAATCATCGACGGTGCCGTCGGGATTCGCCGGTTTTGAAGAATCTTCAAATGACAAATCCTTCGCCAAATGGGATACGGCATCCAGCCGGAACCCATCGACGCCTAAATCTAAGTAGTAATTCGCGATGCGGTAGATTTCTTGCCGTAAAGCAGGGTTTGACCAATTAAGGTCAGGCATCGTTTTGCCAAAGACATGGAGATAATAGAGATTCGTATTCGGCACTCTTTCCCAACACGAACCGCCAAAGAACGAAGCCCAGTTGTTCGGGGGAAGGATTTCATTTCCTACCACTTTCCCTTCACGGATATAGTAATAGTCGCGTTTCGGGGAATAAGGATCCGCTAACGCTTCTTGGAACCACACATGTTGATTGGACGTGTGATTGAGCGGCAAATCAAGAATCAGACGGATGCCACGTTCATGGCAACCGGCAATTAAGGCTTTTAAATCATAGATGGTGCCGAAATGCGGATTGATCTTCATGTAATCCGAGACATCGTAACCGCAATCGAAAAACGGCGAATCAAAGATGGGCATCAGATAAATCAAATTGATGCCGAGCTCTTGCAAATAAGGAAGACGCGAGAGGATCCCTTCTAAATCCCCGTAACCATCGTGGTTAGAATCCTGATACGATACCGGACAAATCATGTAGCCGATCGCATGGTCCCACCAATGGGAAATATTGTCGTTCATAGCCAAGTCCTTTTTCTAGACGTGCGTAGCACGATATTCATTATGTCTTTATTATAGGCAATCGCCTGTTTTTTACTAGGGAATCACACCAAGAAAAAGAATGTTACCTTTTTACCTATTCATCAGGTAATCTAGTAACATTCTTAATAGAAACTGTTATTTTATCAGTTAATATTTTTACCTAAATCGAAGGTAAAATGAATTAATAATGCGTTTCTTGACGATGATAATTCACGGCCAATTTTGCTTTGTAGGCAGCGAACATATCGTCTTCGTTATAGCCTAAAGACGGCAAGAGATTTAAGAAGGCATGGAATGCGGTGCCATACGTCTCGGCATTCGCGTTTCTCGTAAAGTCCACCACGTCTTGATAGACACCGAGGATTTGATCGGTGAGTTTTCCTTCGTACGGCGTGAATTCATGTTGGAAATGGTCGATTCCAATCGCGATGCCAAGCGACAAGAAGAAATGCACGGCGTCGGCATATTCATCCAAAATCCGTTCTTTCGGGGACGGGCCTTTTAACGACCAAAATTTAAAGGTTCTGGTTTCGTTGGCGAATTCCCCGAGTTCCACGAGCAACGCGAGCATCCGTTCATGAAACGTGCTTTCATACGTCACGTGATGGAGTTCTTGAATTTCGGCATCGAGCCCTTTTTGAGCGGTATAGAGTTCTGCTAATTCCATAAGATTATTCTTCAAAATTTCCTTTCCGAAGCGAATAGGGTTCCAAATGCCAAATGTCGCGATTGTATTCGGCGATGGTACGATCACTAGAGAAGACGCCAGACATCGCGATATTGTCGATGACAGCTTTGGCCCAACGTGGCTTGTCTTCATAGAATTTTTCCGCTTCTTCGCACGCTTTGACGTAAGCATCGAAGTCCGCTAACACAAAGAAGGGATCACCACGATTCATTAACTCATCAAATATGAGTTGGAACCGTCCTTCAGCGGAGACGGCCCAAGGACCGTTGAACAAGGAATCCACCACGCCTTTAATCACGGGATTTTGATTGTAGATATCCCAAGGATTATAGGAATGTTCGCGTTCTTTTTGCTCGACTTCTTCGACGCTCATCCCGAAGATGATCGCGTTTTCTTTGCCAGCGCGTTGCACGATTTCAATGTTCGCGCCATCCATGGTACCTAACGTTAAAGCCCCATTCATCATGAGTTTCATGTTCGAGGTGCCTGAAGCTTCGCGGCCTGCCGTCGAGATTTGTTCTGAGATGTCCGCGGCGGGGATAATCCGTTCCGCTAAGCTCACGCCATAATTTTCGACGAAGACAATCTTCATGTAAGGCGCGGCTTCTGGGTCATTGTTAATGACGTCTTGCACCGCTAAGATTAGTTCGATAATCCGTTTCGCATATTCGTAGCTCGGAGCGGCTTTCGCACCAAAGACATACAAATGCGGATGCATGGAGAAATGTTTCGGGTCGGCTTTTAACTTTTGATATAACGCCATGATATGGAACAAGTTCAATAACTGACGTTTATAGGCATGAAGCCGCTTGATTTGGACGTCGATGATGACGTCTTTTGGCAAGGTGATGCCGTAATGCTCTTCTAAATAATCCGCAAAGTCGGCTTTGTTCTGAGCTTTGATGTCCATGACGGCTTTTTGCGTCGCAGGATCAGAGTCAAATGCTTTGAACTTCTCCAGTTCATTCGGATGGATTTTCCAATCTTCTCCGATTTTGTCGCAAAGTAACTTCGTTAAGCGCGGGTTCGCGTACATTAACCAACGACGATGTGTGACGCCGTTGGTTTTGTTTGAGAACTTCTCGGGATAAAGTTCATAGAATTCTTTGAACGTATAGTGTTCCAAAATCTCCGTGTGGATTTTGGCCACGCCATTCACGCTAAAGACGGCATGGATGGCCATGTTCGTCATGAGGATTTGACCATCTTTGATGATTTGCATCGCTTGAATCTTCGCTGGGTCGACTTTTTCTTCGGCTAATTCCGCTAAGAAACGGCGGTTGATTTCTTCGATGATCATGTAGATGCGTGGTAGCGTCTTTTGGACATAGGTGACAGGCCAACGTTCTAAGGCTTCTGGCATGACGGTATGATTCGTATAGGCAAAGCAGTGTCTTACTTGATCCCAGGCTTCGTCCCAGCCCATGCCGTAGACATCCATCAGTAGACGCATCATTTCAGGAATGGCCAAAATCGGGTGGGTATCGTTAAGTTGGAAGACATAATGGTCTTTTAACTGAGTCAAATCGCCATAACGTCTTGCTTCGGCGCGCATGACGGATTGTAATCCCGCCGAGACCAAGAAATATTGTTGCCGTAACCGTAATAATCGACCATGTTCTGTGGAATCGTCGGGATAAAGACCAAATGACAATTCTTTTAAGGTCGATAAATAATCGTTAAAAGAAACATCGGTTGGTAAGTTTTCTTCACTTGGTTCGGCACTCCAAAGTCGCAAGGTATTCGCGACGCCGTTACGATATCCGGGAATAGAGACGTCATAAGGGACGGCACGAACATGGGTGGCGTTCACCGTGCGAAGCGCGTATTCGCCATTCGGTTTCAAATACGTTTCGGCATTGCCACCGAATTCCACCTCGACCGCGTGTTTGGGTTTCCGGACTTCGAAAACGAAGCCATTTGAAAGCCATTCATCCGGCAATTCCATTTGACGGCCATTCACGAATTTCTGGCGGAAGAAGCCATATTCATAACGGATGGTATTGCCGTGCATCGGTAAGCCAAGCGAGGCAGCGCTATCTAAGAAACAGGCCGCCAAACGGCCTAAACCACCATTGCCTAAACCGGCATCGGGTTCTTGTTCTTCTAAATCTTCTAGACGGATGCCATAATCGGCTAGCCCATCTTTCACCAAATCGCGAACCCCGAGGTTTTCGAGGTTGCTTTTCATCAAGCGGCCAATCAAAAATTCCATCGAGAAATAGATGCACTGCTTCTTGCCGCTGATGACATCATCGCGGCAATTGCGCCAGCCAATGCCAGCGTAGTCGCGGATCATTTCGCCTAATACTTCGTAACGTTCGGTGATATGGCTATCGGGGACCGAGCGGCCATAACGTTCAATGAGTCGTTTTTCAAATTCCTTCTTAAATGCTTCTTTATTTTCAAACATGGATGTTATTTTGCCTTTCTTTTGCGGGCGGAGGTTTTTCGTTTCGAAGACTTCGTTTTCGTCTTCTTTTCCTTCGTCGGCGTTCCGATTATAGGGGTTTTTGGCTTCGTAATCACGCGTTTTAGGATTAAAGCGGCGAAAGAGCCTAACTTAATTGTCACGTGATAGGGTCTTCCTTCTGGGGCGCCAGGCATGGTTTGGCAAGGCAATCCATTATATTGGTTATTGCCCCCATAGACGTCCTTGTCAGAATTAAAGAGTTCGCGCCATTCTCCTTCATGATAGACGCCGACATCGTATGTTTCGTAATAATTCGGCGTCATGTTAAAGACGAATAACAAGTCGCTGTCACCCACGGTCCGTTCAAACGCGAACACCGATTGATCGGCGTTGTCAACCAACGTCCATTGATAATGTTCAGGGTTATATTCCTCGACTTTCATCGCATCTTCGCTTCGATAAATGAGATTGAGGTCACGGACTAACCGTTTGATGGAATCATGCTTGGGATACGTCAACAAGTTCCAAGGCAACGAACGGTTCTCATTCCATTCGTCAAAACTGCCGAGTTCATTGCCCATGAAGTTCAGTTTCTTGCCAGGATGGCCGAATTGATAGGTGAATAAGTTCCGGAGCAATGCGAATTTTGTGTCATAGTCGCCCCATAACTTATTGATGATGGTGCCTTTGCCATGCGTAACTTCATCGTGGCTTAATGGCAGTAAGAAGTTCTCACTATAGAAATAGGCCATGGAGAACGTGATTTTGTGGTGTTCGTATTTTTTATAGATGGGATCTAACGAATAATACTTTAACGTATCATTCATCCAGCCTAAATCCCACTTGTAGTCAAAGCCTAAGCCTCCATATTCCAAGGGCTTGGTCACGCCTTGGAAGTCAGTGGAATCTTCGGCAATCATCATCAAAGCAGGATGGGCGAGATGCAATTTGCCATTTAAGCGCTTGATGAATTCGGTCGCACCATGGTTTTCGCCTTGGGATTTATCCCCTTCCCAATAGACAATGTTTGACACGGCATCGACCCGGATGCCATCGAAATGGAAATACGTGACAAAATAGTCCATCGCGCTGATTAAGAATGAGCGGACCGGATCTTTGCCTAAGTCAAAGTAACAAGAGCCCCAAGGGCTAAACGTATGATGCGGATCGGCATATTCGTATAAGCACGTGCCATCAAATTCTCTTAAGGCCCAGGGATCATTCGCGAAATGCACGGGGGCAAAATCCAAGATGACGCCGAATCCGGCTTGATGGAGGCGGTCCACAAAACTCATGAGTTGGAAGGGATTCCCATAACGGGCATCGACGGAATAGAATCCTGTCGCTTGATAACCCCAAGAACCATCGAAGGGATATTGGGTAATCGGCATGATTTCGACATGGGTGAAGCCATTTTCTTTTAAATAAGGAAT
Source organism: uncultured Erysipelotrichaceae bacterium (assembly GCA_902791935.1). GTDB lineage: Bacteria > Bacillota_I > Bacilli_A > RFN20 > CAG-826 > UBA4951. Next base: position 142,149 of record CADAXQ010000001.1, read on the forward strand.
CAAATCATCCGCCACTTCTTCATAAGACGGGAATCTTCCGTCTTTTAATCCGCGCCACGAGCCAAGGTGAATTTCATAAATCGACATGGCTTCGTCGAACGAGCGCGTACGTTTTGCTAAGAAATCGGCATCATGCCAGGCAAAGTTCTCAATGTCGAACAAGCGAGAACAAGTCCCCGGCCGTAATTCCGAATAAAACGCGAATGGATCCGCATGGTCGACATATTCTCCGCGCGCATTCCGGAAATGGAACTTGTAGGAATCATAATTATGAAGTCCTTCCACAAATCCTTCCCACACGCCTGAAGCGTCGACTTTGCTTAAGGGATTCACTTCCGGATTCCAGCCATTCCAGGAACCAATGACGGAAACGTTGTCCGCACAGGGCGCATAAAGACGGAACGTCACGCCGGAATGAAGCTTTCCTGCTTCATCGGTGTACGACCCAAAATGCGCGCCGAAATAACGATAGGCTTCTTGAGACTGGCCCATCAAATAGTCGTAAAGGATACCATATGCCATAACATACCCCGTATTTTTCTGGCTCTATTATAAACGATACGCGCGAGCATAGGAAAGCAGTTCTTGTTGTTTATCTCTTTGCCTAAATGCCCGAAGCAGTCTACAATCATGACGATATCAAAAAGAGGTTTCTATTATGGCAAAATGCATGGCGGTCAATGCCGGTTCGTCTTCCATTAAGTACAAGCTTTACGAAATGCCCGAAGAAAAGGTCATTTGTTCGGGTCTTGTAGAACGGATCGGGCACGAAGACGCCCACTTCAACATCAAGTTCGACGGACAACGTCACGATGATTATTTACCGATCGAAAATCATGCGGTCGGTGTCAAACTCATTCTCGATGCGTTAAAGAAATTCCACATTGTCGAAGACTTTGACGAAATCAAAGCCGTAGGCCACCGTGTGGTCCAAGGGGGCAAATACTTCGCAAAATCCGCGTATTTCAACGAAGACACCGAAGCAAAGATCAAGTCGTTAATCCCGCTTGACCCCTTACACGCCCCAGCTCACTTAGTCGGTTTCCACGCCTTCCATGACGCGTTACCAAACGCCGTCACGATTGCCGTATTCGATACGGCTTATCACCAAACGATGCAAGAAGAGGATTATCTGTTCCCGATTCCGTATGAAATGACGGAAAAATATGACTGCCGTCGTTATGGTGCGCATGGCACTTCGCACCACTACTTGGCCGATAAGACCATTCACGATTATGCGAATGGCGATGCCTCGAAACGCATCATCACCTGCCATTTAGGATCCGGCGCTTCCCTTTGCGCCATCAAAGATGGCAAATGCGTTGCCACTTCCATGGGCCTTACCCCATTAGGTGGCGTCATGATGGGCACCCGTTCGGGTGACTTAGACCCATCGGTTGTTTATTACCTTTGCCAATGCACGGGCAAAAACGTCGAAGAAATGTACGATATTTTGAATAAGAAGTCTGGTTTCTTAGGCGTTTCTGGCATTTCCAACGATACGCGTGACGTCTTGGCTGCCGCCAAAAAAGGCGACAGACGCGCCATAACGGCCATTCATTTATGGGCGAGACGCGTCGCCGACTATATCGGTTCATATGTCATTCGTCTTGGTGGCGTCGATATCATCGTGTTCTCGGCTGGCGTCGGCGAAAATGCGCCGGATTATCGGAAGTTCGTCTTGGAAGATATCCAAGAAGCACTCGGTTTATCGATTGACTGGGATATGAATGAGAAATTGTCGGGCGTTCAAGGCGTGATTTCGAAGCCGGATAGCAAAGTCCAAGTCGTTGTGATCCCAACCGACGAAGAAGTCATGATCGCCCGCGATTGCTATCGTGCCTTAAAAGGAGAACTTTGATGTCGCTTGACCCCATCGTCCGTGCGTACGGAAAAGAATTAAAATCCGCGTACCGCTACTTCTACGATTCCGTTAAGAAGTACGACCGCATCGTGGTGTTCCGTCATATTAAGCCCGATTTCGATGCTTTAGGCACCCAAATGGGGCTAGCCACATTTTTGAAGGATAACTTCCCGAATAAGGAAATCCATGTGGTCGGTGATAATCACGTCACCTTCACCCCACGCTTATTCCCCGAAATGGAACGGTTGAACGATGATTGGTTCAATACGCCATTTTTAGCCATCGTGGTCGACGTAGGTGACCATGAACGGATTGCCGATCCCCGTTACACCAAAGCGGAACGCATCTGCAAAATTGACCACCACCCTTGCAAAAAAGAAATCGCACCCCATCCGATTGTCGACTTAGAAAGTGCCGCTGCTGCTGAGTTAATGAGCGATGTCTTGCTCAAATTCAAAGGCATGACCTTATCAAAAGAAGCCGCCCATTACCTTTATATTGGGATCGTCGGAGATTCAGGCCGCTTCCTCTATTCTTCGACCTCTTCTCATACCTTTGCGATCGCACAGTCGCTTTTGTCGACCGGCATCGACATCAACTCCATTTATCTTGCGATGTACGAAAAGAAGGTTGATGACTTACGTGTCATGGCCTATGTGCTAAATCACTTCTCGGTTACCCCGGGTGGCGTTGCGTACTACTTAATGCCGCAAAGCGTCCAAGACGAATTCAAACTCACTTCGGAGCAAGGTAAAAACAACGTGAATCTCTTCGCGAATATCGAAGGGATCAATGCTTGGTGCTCCATTACTGAGGATTCTGATCCCAAAGACCCTTGTTGGCGAATTTCGTTACGGAGCAAGGCCAAAGATATTTCGGGCGTTGCCACTAAGTGGCATGGCGGAGGCCACGCGCAAGCGTCGGGTGCCAAGATCAAAACCTTGGACGAACTGCCGGCATTCTTGTTTGACATGGACGCCTTGTTCCTTACAAAATAAGCACCTTCGGGTGCTTTTTTGTTTGACCGTTAATCGATGCTACAAATCCGCGTCTCTTCAGAGGTGATAATCTCGCGCAGGGTCTTTCCGTCGATGACACAATGATCGAGAAGGTCATTGACGTCGTCATAGAGCCCTAGATAAATATCCGGGGTCAGTTCATAACGACCGCCGTGGTCCTCACAAGGGAGGCGATACACCTCAATATAATATCCATCTGGTTTGCCAAATTTCTTTCGAATTTGAGCATAAGTCGCATCATCGGCGCTTTGATCGCGGGTCAGGCGATAAAAACGGCCATGATAAGTGAACTCCATGCCCCAGATGATGCCGTCATAAAGACTCGGAGCATAAGCGTTTGTCTTGGTGAAGCCATCGATGAATTCTTCGATGTTGTTAAAATCTGCGTTTGCCATATCTATATTTTACCTTCTTTTTTCACTCGTCGTTTGTTTCGTAGGTATAATGCGAAGAAGACAATCATAGACGCCCATTCGTAGAAAACGTGTGGCAAAACCCGAACCATGGTCATGTAAACCACGCTGGGATCCTCACGCGATACCCGTTTAATAAAGTAAATGCCGGGGTAGTAATATTCATTCAAAGGAGCGATGTCAGCAGTCTCTCCATAAAACATAGAAAGACCGACTTCAACGAAGGAAATCGCTAAGGATAGTAAGAGCACAATCGTGCAAAGATAGTCTTCAAAAAACCGGCGTCTATTCGTAGCAAATAAATAAATTAACAAGGCACCAGAAAGTAAGAATTCCGCGAATAAATAAATGCTGAGGTTATCTGCAAACCCACCAAATGCATAGAAGACAAGCGGCTCAAGAAGGCTAAGAATCCAAAACACTCCGCAAGCAATTACTGGGAACAAATAGCGATTGCTAAAGCGTTGATAATTTTCTTCTATGGCTTTCCTTGCCGATTCTTTTGCCAGTTGTTTCGCTTCTTTTGGCGTGTTCCCATCAGCTAAAAATTGGGCGTACTCTTCTTGACAAGACTGGTTCAACTCATTCACCAAAGAGAGTCGATTTTGATTGCGTGTGGCTAATTCTTGATGAAAGAAAAAGCGAAAAACTGGGCATTGCACTCATGGTTTGTCCTCCTGAATAAAGAGCTGCAAATCATGTCAGGCCTCTAAGGCATGGGGCCGTTCTTGTGCTAACCACTGCTTTCCTTCTAATGTTAAGGAATAGCGTTTCCGTTTGACGCCGTTGACGTTCTTTTCGTTATGATGGAAGATGAAACCTCTTTGCTCTAAGTTATCCATCAGCAATAATAGAGAGGGATGAGATAAGGAAAAGCAGCCATTGCTTCTTTCTTTGATGGTTTTGCAAATCTGATAAACGTAGTCATCGTGCTCTTCGAGTAACGAAAGCACGATCACTGCGCTAAAACCGCGAAACATCTCTGAGCGATTGCTTTCCATATGTAGGCTACCTTTATATCGTAACAATTTCATGCCTTGCTGATGGCTGCAACCTTAACGTTTATTTTTTGTTTCTTTTTACCACGCAAAATATGGGGCAAAACGCCAATGTAGCGATATTTTTCGTTGCTTCTTTTGCTTTTTTCATCCCGTTCGCAATCACCCTCTTCCTTTGGAAAGCGTGTCTTAACGCCTATAATAAAGAATCGTATGAGCACTTTTGAAATTTCTGATCAATATTTATTCGATTTAGCCGCCATCCAAAGCGATATTGGGGAGTTCACATTATTATTAGAGGCTTCCCAAAACTTGCTATTCCAGCTTTATGAAGGAAGACGGAAACTACACGTCAAAGGTTATCAAACCATCGCGATCACCCCTTCTTATGAAGCCCGTTATTTCGTCGATGGGACAAGATTTCGTTTAGATGCCTTAAATGCCTACCATGAAGGGTTTCACTCCGAAGCCATCCCTAATCCACCCATCGCCGACACCCATGGTTCCTTGCTAGAACTTGCGAATGCCGACTACGCCTACCACTACCACGACGCCTTAACGAAATTCTTCGATGATACGCCGACGATTCCCGCTTTCTTAAAACGACTCTTTGACCATATGCCGTCCGCGTTACGGGCCAAATTCACGTTACAAAACGAAATGAAGCCAAAACGTTACGAAGAAGCATTGCAAAGTGAGAAACGGAAGCTTGAAAAAGAAGAGAAGATCAAGGCATCTGAGCAACCGACGGCAAAACCGCTAGAGAAGGTCACCCCTGCAAAACCCGTTATCAAACGAGTGCCGAAACCTATCACTAAACCTGTTGTCAAGAAGGTAGCGCCGATTTCTTATGACGCCCAAGAAGAGCAAGGGTTAGAGACGTTACGGCAAGAAAAAGCCCGTAGTGAAGAATTAGCCCGCCGTATGAAAGCCCGGATTGGGGTGCACTATGGCTGGGAAGAATGCCAAATCCAAGGAGAGAATGCCGACGAGATGTTAACGGCACTTGACCGTAAGATTCGGAAGAAAGGGCTAAAAGACGAAGATCATTCTTGGATTGTGGTTGCCACCTATGAAGTAAGCGATGAGGACTTTGCCACCCTTTATGCGCATTATCCACATCACACGTTCCGTAGCGATGATATCGCGCATAAACCAAATCCTCTTTATGTCGAAACGGCCATGGTTGTTTCGCCTTTACTAAGGCGAGCCTCTGCCCCCGAAACAAAACGGGTGCAAAGCAAGACGGCCGTCTTCCAAAGCCATGCCCCAACGCCATTAGAACATCTTGTTGACACGGAAGATTGGGATGAAGACGAGCCCGAAGAATCCGATGAATGGGGCGAAAGAACCGGCGATAGCACCTTTCACCCCTTTGTTCAAAAACATAAGCAGGCATCGGTAAATCTTGCCGCCATGGAATCCACTTCTCTCCGGATTAATAACGATGCTTTGTTGCCAGAAGAAGAAACCGGCGATGAAACAAGTACGATGCCAAGCGATCCTTTGGCTCCCGAAGTACAAGAAGAACCGATTCCGAAACGCTGGAAATGTCCATTCTGCCCGTCAAGAAATCCCTGGCATACGGAAACCCCGGCCAAAATCATTACAAAAGACGATGGAGAACGAGTCTATCTCTGCGCCAAACATAAAAACGCGTATCGAGGCTGATACGCGTTTCTTTTTGATTAGATTAATTGACTTTATAACGAATTAAGTCGGCGGGCGTAATGACGCCGAGTAATGCTTCGTCGCGTTTGCCATTTTCCGTGACAAGAATTAAGCCAACACGATGCTTTGATTCCGATAATGTGGCAAAGATTTCACTGGCTTCATAGGCTGGTTCTTTTCTAGATAAGAACACATAACCGTGCGAATGTTCTTTGTCTAAAGCAAAATGGGATGACAAGAAATCATCGACGAGGAGTTCTCGTGGGAACTTCGTGCGGATAACGAGCAAATCGAGGATATCATTCGCCGAAATGACGCCGAGCACGGATTTGTCGTTTTCTAAGATGGGAAGATAAGTGAGGTCATTCTCGCTCATGAGTTCCAAGGCATCATGAAACGGCATGGAAGGTCGACCCGCGATGATTTTCTTGGAAGTGATGTCATAAACAGAACGACCCATCTCTTTTTGAATGCGGATGATATCTTCCACGACCGCGCTAGAGACGGCCACGCAGTCTTTGGCCTTATAGGCTTCGTGGGACAAGAAGTTACGAATTTGCCGGAATCCTTCGAATTCGCGGGAGTATTTACGTTGATAGAACGCATACTCTTCAGGAGCCATATCGCGAATCGATTCCAATTCGCGGTAATAGCGAAGAAACGTTTCAGTTAACGCTTCGTTGTATTCAATCTTCATATTCTTAGCATAGCGCTTCTTGCATTAAAGCGCATTTTCTTTTAGGCTTAAAGCCATGAAATTACCGACTTATAACAAAGAAGAAAAGAAAGCAATCGGCATTTATTGCGGTGAGCTTTTGGTCTTCGCGATTGTCTTTGGGGTCTTAGGCATTCTGTTCTTGCTTTCCGTCATTGGCGTAAGCGATTGGAAACGTTATGCGTTTACCTATGTCACCTTGATTGGGGGATTATGGCCGATTGCCGACTTCTTCTGGACGTTATTCTCTAAGAAGCATCGGGCCGCGAACTCCTTGGTGGATAAAGTCTTGGCCTTACCGGCACCATTCGTCACCATCCCATTTGATATCTGGATGTTAATCCAAGGCATTCCGAACGTCGATGTCAATGTCTATCGTTACTTGATTGGTTCCATCTTCTGCTACTTCGCATTGGTGTACCTCTTTGAATGCGTCTACCACTACTTCGTTCCGATTCCGGGATTATTAGAAGCCGACGAAAAAGAAGAAAAGCCAGCAGAACCGACGGACAACACGCCGAAAGATCAACAATAAAACAGAAAACGCGCCCCAAATGAGACGCGTTTTTTGATATTACCCCCAGCGTTTCTTTTTTTCTAGACAGTCAGAGGTTTTGCCGATTGCTTTTTTTCACAAACCAACATCCACCGTTTTCAAAAAATAATGCTGACTCATTTTGTGAGATTGCGATTGCGGATGTTGTTACATTTCCAAATCGCCATCGGATGATTACCGATGCGAGAAAGTATATTTTCATCTTGGAAAAGTAATTCTGGATGGTACTCACCTTGACGAAATGATGTCCAGAAAGAAAGTTCCCGTACGTCAGGCGTCAAAATTTTTTGCAGGTAGGACGTGGCTTGCTCTTGTGCTTTCTCGGCGTCAAACCAAGTACCACTTTTCAACACGGGAACTAAATCGGTTTTGACTTGATATTGGGTAACGGAAGAAATCCGTTCGAAATCAAAACGCTCTGGAATGGTGTCAGAACCGATTGCGCTATAAAACATGACGCACTTTTTTAGCATCGGTTCTTGAGATTTATCAAATAACTCGTTCTTTATCATGGTCTGTATATCATAGAGGTCTCTCGGAGCTGCCCGATTTAAGAGAGCAACGATTTTTGAACCGTATATTTCTAGTGGATCAACGCACAACACACTGATTTCCTGCTTCAGCCAAGGCAGTTTGATTGCCCTTCGCTTCGGTTTCAAGACGTGACAGCGAAGCATGTAATTGATTTCAATTTTAAGGTTATCTTTCACGCCGCCACTATTCTGATAATCATAGACGAAAGAATCCAAAGCATAATAATTTTTGGATTTATCGCTTATGAGGTATCCTTGGGCATTCATGTATTTATGGATCCGTTCGGTGATTAGTTTTCGCGTCGCCAACATTTCTTCCCGCGAAACGTTATTTGAAAAATCCAGATCAATATCGACTGACAAACGAGGTAAATCAAAGATTGTCAGGTTGATCGCAGTTCCGCCTTTTAATGCCAGCGAATCAGCAAGCAAAGGATCTTTTTGTATGAAGCCCAGGATAGAAACTAAACGACATACTTTTTCGAAAGTATCTCGCACAAATCCTAATTCCTTGGCTTGTCTTCCTAAAATGATTCGTTCAAATTGCGTCATTGTATTCCACTCCTTTGTGAATCAGATTCATCAGGTTTTCCGGCGCATAGAGTCTCCAATCTGGCTGCCAAAATAACCCCTTTCTTTGCTTTAGCAAATAAGATTTCCCTTTCGGAAGATGCTGTTTGCAAAGTTTGAAAAAATTCTTCGAAAGACCGAGGCTACTGGCAAAATAAGAGAGGATATAACCGGTTTTCTGATAAAGAAACCCGTTGTCGTATTCGGCAAGGAAACGAGAAAGAGCAGTTTCATCTAAAGTCGGGATTAAAGCAAGGCACCGTAATAGTTCCTCTAACCCACCGATTTTCTCGAACTGATCCACGGAATCAATGACCGTTCGTTCCAGTGTAGTGACCCGGGTTCCGTTTATGATAGTGACACCATCTTTGATTTTCGGAGTCACCCGTCGGTAGGTTACTCCTCCATAGCGAAAATCGCGGAACCGACTTTCGCTAATTACCTGCATCTCATAAAAAACCTGGTTACTGAAGCCATAGAATTCGAAGGCACTATGATACGAAACAGTAGCATCGGGAAAAATATGGGAAGCAATGACGTACCGATTCGGAATCGGTTGATGGGTCTCCAAGCTGATCGTCACATAGAGATTGTGCTTGACCCGTTCAATATAGCCTTTCTTTAGATATTCTTGGCAAACCCATTTGGCGGCTGTTTCATGACCCGTTAATTTGACCAAATCCTTGATTGCGAAACAGCCTAAGTCCACTAATTCTTGATAGTATTTCATATGTTCTGTATATAGATTTGCACAAAACGATAGTTTTTTCAATCCTATTGTGTAATTTTAACTACGAATCAGCGTTTTGTGAAAATACGCGATGAGCTCATTCGATCCCGCCATTTTTTTATCCGTGGCGTTCATCAGACCGCAAATGACGCAAAGTGAGAGAATAAATATTCTTAAAGCAGTAAGAACGTCATCTCGGCCATGAAGTTTTTCCGGATGCCCTGCCCCGCCCTCACTGGCGTTTATTACCAGGAAGCCATGGCGAACTGGCTATCGATAACGTTCGTGAATTGGTCCGCCAATCCAATGAATGAGAATTTCAATTTCTATCTGAAGAAAAGGGAAGGGAGCTACCGTGAGGTAACAAGAATGGTGATTCCTAACGGCACCACGGAAATCAAAAACTGTGCTTTCTGGTATTTCCATAACGTCACTTCGCTCACCATGCCCACTTCCGTCACAAGCATCGGAGCAAAGTTACGAGGGATGCCACTTTGTTTCGATAGACGATAAAGCTTATGTTCACTTGCTTTATTCGCCATTTATCGATTGAGAAATAAGTGCAAAAAAGAAAAAAGGCGATGTAACGCCTTTCTTCCAAGCAGACGAAGATTAATCCGCTAAATCTAACTCAATCGGGCAATGATCGGAACCGGTGATGTCCGTTAAGATCTTGCTGTCTTTGACTTTCGGCATCAAGCGGTTAGAAACGACAAAGTAGTCGATGCGCCAGCCGATGTTCTTTTCCCTCGCGTGGAAGCGGTAACTCCACCACGAATAGGTCACGTCATTTGGATGTAACGCCCGGAACGTATCGGTGAAACCATGCGACAAAAGATTCGTGAACATCGACCGTTCTTGGTCAGTAAAGCCAGCTGACATATGGTTGCTGTCAGGATTTTTAATATCGATTTCTTCGTGGGCTACGTTTAAATCCCCTGTATAGATGACCGGTTTCTTGACGTCTAGTTCCGTCAAATAATCTAATAAATCTTTTTCATATTCCGTCCGGAAGTCGAGTCGTTTTAACCCTTCCCCCGAATTTGGCACATAGGCACCCACGTAATAGAAGTCCGGAAACTCTAACGTAATCACACGGCCTTCGTTGTCGTACTTGCCATCTTTTAAGCCATAATGCACAGACAATGGCTTATGCTTGCTAAAGACAGCGACGCCGGAATAGCCTTTTCGTTCTTTTGAAGACGTCCGGAACGCTTCATAGCCATCTTTCCAAAACGGGAAGGGGTCTTTTCCTTCCGTGAACTTCGTCTCCTCCGCCAAAAAGACATCGGCATCGAGACGAGAAAAAGTCTCGTCGAAGCCTTTTTGTAAGACAGCACGAATGCCATTGACATTGAATGAGACGAATTTCATAAGGTTCCTCCGTGTGCTTCTCCTATAGGAGAACGGCACGCTTTTCGCTATAATCATTGTAGTATGTCCTTTGTTCCCTTGCACGTCTATAGCGGTTTCTCTTATCTTGAGAGCGCTTTGTCCGCGAAGTTATTGCCCGCTTATGCGAAGAAATACCATTACCAGGCCATTGCGATCTGCGATGACGGAACACTTTCCGGTTATGCGCCTTTTACTCATAGTGCCCTCGATGGTGGCATCCATCCCGTCTACGGCATGGACGTCCGCTTTGGTGACGAAATCTATTCGTTATTCGTCCAAAACGAAACGGGGTATCGGAACTTACTTCCTTTGACGTTACTTTGCTCCGAGCAAAAGATGACGAAAGAACAGCTTATCTCACATGCCTCGGGGCTTACGCTAGTCTATTCGCCAGATCCCTTCTATTTCGGACGACTTTCAGAGACGGAAGAAAAAACATTCGCCGAAAATCTTTCTCGTGTGACGCGTGCCTTCCCTTCATGCTATCTCGGCATCCCCTATTACCCGAATAATGCCGCTTATATCGCAAGATTACGGGGCTTTGCCGCCAAATATTCCTATTCGACTATCGCTTTCCCCTTCCTCCGTTATGAAAAGAAGGCCGATGCGATTGCCCTAGAGATTCTTCAAGCCATTCAAAAACAAGAGAACCTGACCCAAAAAGAGAAAAGCGGCAATGAATGCTTCTTAACCCCCGAAGAACTCGCGGCCTTCTATTCGTTAGAAGAATTGAATCGAACGGGCCAAATTGCCGATGAGACGGATTTTAAGCTGTTACAAAAACGCGGTGGCTTGTTGCATTACCCAAACGATTTAGGACTCACGAGTGAAGAACTCCTTCGTAAGATGACCCTAGAAGGACTACAAAAGCACGTTCCTAACGCCTCACAAGAATACCTTGACCGCATTGATTACGAGTTGTCCGTCATTAACAAGATGGGCTATGCCGACTACTTCTTAATCGTGCAAGATTACGTGAACTGGGCCAAAACCCATGGGGTATCCGTGGGGCCGGGTCGTGGCTCTGGCGCCGGTTCTTTGGTTTCTTATTGCTTAGACATTGTGACCTTAGACCCGGTCCGTTATCATTTGATTTTCGAACGGTTTTTGAACCCCGAAAGACGGTCAATGCCCGATATTGACGTCGATTTTGCCGATGTTTCGCGTGACCGCGTGGTCCGTTATTTGCAAGACAAATACGGCATCGAACGGGTCGGGCACGTTTTAACGACGCAGAATATCTTGGCCAAACAAGCGTTACGCGATGTCGGACGCGTCTATGGGTATGATGACAGCAAGGAAGTATCTCCCCTTATCAGCACCTTGATGTATCCGATGCATTCGTTGCGTTTTAACTATCGAAACTCCCCGAAATTCAAAGAAAAGGTCGATAGCGATCGTTATTACCTGACTTTAGTAGGCCTGGCCGCCAAGATTGAAGGCTTGCCCCGTCAGGCGGGTCTCCATGCCGCCGGTATCGTATTGAATGACACCCCATTACCTACGGCCATCCCTACCTCGGATAACCCCGAAGTTGGTTATGTGGCGTGTCTTGAGAAAGACTATCTCGAAGAACAAGGCTTCTTAAAAATGGACTTGCTCGGTTTAAGAAACCTCACGATCATCGATGAATGCTTGACGCTAATTGCCAAAGACAAAGGGGTCAAACTCGATGCTGAAAAGATTCCTTACGATGATCCCGATTCCATCGCCATCATCCGTCAAGGCAAGGTCATGGGCTTATTCCAGCTTGAAAGTGGCGGTATGAAACGGGCGATTCAAACGGTGCAACCGACTTCGTTCGAAGACGTGGCTGCCTTATTGGCCTTATTCCGTCCAGGTCCAATGGAATCGATTCCTTCGTTTGCAAGGCGGAAACATGGACAAGAAAAAATCGAATATCTATCGCCTGAACTAGAACCGATCTTAAAAGATACCTATGGTATCATTGTCTATCAGGAGCAAATCATGCAGATTGTGCGTGCCATGGCGGGTTTTAGCTATGGCCAAGCCGATTTGTTCCGTCGCGCCATCTCGAAAAAGAAAGTCGAGCAATTAAACGAATTGAAGTCTTCGTTCCTAGAAGGTTGTGCCAAAAATGGCAAAGACCCGGTGGTTGCTGAGAAAGTCTATGACTTGATTTACCGTTTCGCGAACTATGGTTTCAATAAGTCGCACGCCTATTCTTATGCCGTCATCACGTGCCAAATGGCTTATCTCAAGAAGCACTACCCCGCCGAATTCTACTGCGCCATCTTGGATTTCTTGTCGCCGTCTGATCCGAAGTTCGCGAGTACTTTGCAAGAACTAAAAGCCCTCCAGATCCGTTTGGTGGTGCCAGACGTCAACCGAAGCGGCCTCTCCTTCCAAGTCGAAGGACAAAGCATCCGCTTTCCATTAACCCCAATTAAGGATTTGCAAGGCAAACTGGCTTCTTCTATCGTGGACGAACGGAATCTTCATGGCCCTTATACCGATTTCTTTGATTTTGCTTCGCGCCTTAAATCCGCCGGACTTAATCTTCGTATCTTGGTGCGATTAGTCGATGCCGGGGCTTTTGATTCCCTTTGCTCTTCTAGACAAACGTTACGGGCTTCTGCCGCGAGCGCCATGCAGTATGCCGACTTAACGGGTGGCGAAGAAAATGGGCAACAATTCTTGACTGATATTGGGATTGCCAAACCGCTTCTCGAACGTGAACCCGATGATTTACGCGCGAACTTAGAGGCAGAATATAATGCGCTTGGCATGATGGTTTCGGGATCCCCGTTATCGTTATATCAAGAGGAAATTAAGAAGTTGCCGCATTATTGCCCGCTTCATGAATTAGGGAATGCCCCTTACCACACCATGACGGCCGGGGTACTTCGTGGTGCCCGCGCCATCACGACCAAAAGTGGCAAAAAGATGGCCTTCTTAGAACTCTATGACGAAGTATCCGTCAAAGAGTTTACGGTGTTCCCCAGCGTTTATGAAGCTTGTTATGCCGTATTAACCACTGGTGCCGTATTGGCCGTGGAATGTCATAAAGACGATCGAAAAGACGGAACCTATATCATCGATTCCGCCCGTGCCTTAGGAGAGAATGAACCATGAAAAAGTTATTGGTGATCGATGGGAACAGTTTATTGTTCCGTGCTTACTATGCGACGAGTTATTCGGGCGCCATCATGACGACGAAAGACGGCGTTCCTACGAATGCCATCTTTGCCTTCGCGAATATGCTTACAAAGCTACTTTCTTCGTTCCATGGCGACGAATCGATTTTCATTGGCTTTGATGCCGATTCCCATACGTTCCGGAAGGACGAATATGCCGAATACAAAGCCAATCGGAAGCCCTGCCCCGAAGAATTAAAGAAACAATTCCCGATCTCACGGGAACTTTGTCACGCCTTAGGAATCCTTTGCTACGAAGAACATGGCGTGGAAGCGGATGATTTGTGTGGCACGGTAGCAAAGCTTGCTTCCCAACAAGGTTACGAAGTCATGATTTACACTTCCGACCGCGACTACTTGCAGTTGATTGATTCTCAGATTTCGGTGTCTTTGTTAAAGACTGGTCTCTCGAATATGGACCTTATCACCGAAGGTAATATGGTCGAGAAGTTTGGCTTCACTCCGAAACAAATCATCGACTACAAAGGTTTGCGGGGTGATGATTCCGATAATTTGCCAGGCATTCCGGGCATTGGGGACAAGACTGCCATTAAGCTCATTCATGAATATGGCAGCTTAGATGCCATCTTTGCCGCCGCCCCAAACCAAAAAGGCAAAGTCTGGGAGAACATCCGAAACAACGAAGCACAAGGACGAGCTTGTTACCACTTGGCCACCATCTTGACCGATGTGAAGCTCCCCTTCACGCTAGAAGATCTGGTTTATCATGGGTATTCGTTCGAAGACGTCTCACGTTTTGCGAATCGTTACGAACTACATCAGCTCTTATCGCGTCTTCCCGCCCGTTTAAAACAAGGCGGATCTAACGATAACGGACCTTCTTTAGAAATGGTGAAATCCATGCCGCTTCGCACATTCACTGGACCTTGTGGCTTGGCACTAGATCTTGATTTTTCTGAATATCATGATGAGGTTCCTTGTGGCGTTGCCATTGCCAATGGAGAAAAATCCTACTACGAAACCTGGGATGATTTCTTACAAGATAAACCATTCCAAGCTTGGTTAGCTGACGCTTCGAAAGAAAAAGAGGTATATGACGGAAAAGCCACCATCTATGCGCTAGGAAAAGCAGGTTTTCCGATTGCTGGCATTCAAAACGACATCTTATTGATGGCCTACTTATTAGATAGTTCCATCACGGATGACCCAACTTTGGTGTATACGTCTTTTGGTGTTGATGTCTCCGATACAAACGAAAGCCAAGGTGGATTATTGGCCCAAGGGAAACCCAAAACCACGATGAAGATGGCTTACTACGCCTTGCATTTGTTAGGAAAAGCCGAAACCAGCTTAAAAGCCGTCGATGCGTATCGCCTCTACCATGAAGTCGAGTTCCCTTTGATGTTCGTGTTAGCCAAGATGGAGCAAGAAGGATTCCCGCTTCACCCCGAAGTCTTAAAAGGATTTGGCGAAGAATTCCAAAAACAACGCGATGCCGCCCAAGCGAAAGTCTATGAGCTAGCGAAACATCCGTTTAATTTGAATTCACCCAAGCAAATCGCGACGGTACTTTATACCGAAATGGGCATTCCCGATACGAAACATGGCTCAACTTCAAGCGATGTCTTAGAAGAAGAACGGCTGCGTTATCCGATTATCGATGCTTTGTTGACGTACCGAAAGTATGCGAAACTCATGAGCACCTATGTCGAAGGCCTGTTACCTTGCATCAAAAGCGATGGCAAGATCCACTCCTACTTTAACCAAGCCCAAACCTCGACGGGCCGGCTTTCTTCTTCCTCGCCGAACCTTCAAAACATCAGTGTCCGTGACGAAGAAGGCCGACAAATTCGGAAGGCGTTCTATTATGACGATCCGTCTGTGGTCTTATTGTCGCTAGACTATCACCAGATTGAACTCCGTCTTTTAGCGGCCTTATCGCATTGTCAAAACTACATCGATGTCTTTAATGAAGGACGCGATGTCCATACCGAAACGGCAAAACGGATTTTCCATGTGGACGAAGTCACGCCAGAACTTAGACGGAAAGCCAAAGCCGTGAACTTCGCGATTATCTATGGCACTTCCGTCTTTGGCTTGGCCCAGCAAATCGGGGGAAGTCGTGCGGAAGCGCAAGAGATCATCCGGAGTTTCTATCTCACCTACCCTGAAGTGGGCACGTATTTGAATTCGTTGCTCCAAGAGGTGAATCAAAAAGGTTATGTGACCACGATGTTTGGCAGACGCCGTTACTTCCGTGATTTAAAGAGTTCGAATTACCAACAAAAAGCCGCGGCGGAACGGGCGGCCTTAAATGCGCCGGTGCAAGGCTCGGCAGCTGACTTAATTAAGCTCGCCATGGTCAAAGTCGATGAATTCTTGACGAAAGAACATCTTCAAACGAAGATGGTGCTTCAAATCCATGACGAATTGATATTCCGCGTTCCGCAGAATGAACTCGAATACGTGAAAACAAAGATCAGCGATATCATGACCCACGCGGTGGATTTGCCAGTTTCGTTAACGGTCGAAGCTGGCATTGGCCATACCTGGTATGACGCGAAGGACTAATTTCTATGCCTGAACTCCCAGAAGTCGAAACCATTGCCCGCATTCTCAATACTTTTTTGCCGGGGAAAACCATCCAAGCAGTACGGATTATCCGGGCCAAAAACATTGAAAATGATCCCGCCTTTTTTACGCATACGTTAAAAGGTAAGACTTTCTTGCATGTTTCTCGTCGTGGCAAGTATCTTTTATTTCATTTAACCGATGGTTGGGTCGTCTTGTCGCACTTAAGAATGGAAGGCAAGTACTTCGAAGGCAAGGCAGGACAAGCCCCGAATCCTTACGACATCGTGTTTTATGACTTTACGGATGGAAGTTCATTACGTTATGAAGATGTCCGAAAATTCGGGCGGTTACGATTAAATCGCGAAGATGAGGTTGAAAACATTCCTCCTCTTTCGGAATTAGGACCTGAGCCATGGGAGGCAAAACCCGATGTGTTTTTGATGGATTTGCATCGTCACGCATCTTTGCCAATCAAAAGTGCTTTAATGGATCAACACATCATCGCCGGCATTGGAAACATCTATGCGGATGAAACGTTATTTGCCGCGAAGATATCGCCGAAAGAAGCGGCCAAAGATGTCGACGAAAAACAGGCAATTACCTTGCTTCAATCCGCGAATGCCGTCTTAAAAGAAGCCGTTTTAGAAGGGGGATCGACCATTCGCTCCTATCACCCAAAACAAGGGATGAGTGGCCAAATGCAGAATCATCTTGAAGTCTATGGCAAAGGCAATACGCCGTGTCCTCGTTGTGGCGCACCATTACGTTCGATTCGTATCGGGCAAAGAAGTTCGGTTTATTGCCCCGTTTGCCAACACGAAGAAGGAAAACCGTTTATTGTCGGGATTTCTGGCCCAATCGCCTCGGGAAAATCCACGGTCTCCGCTTATTTAGCCAAGAAGGGTTACCGCATTTTAGATGCTGATGAGCTTTCCCATGAAGCGTATACGGTTCCTTCGATTCGAAAGAAAATCGCAAGATCGTTTGGAGAAGATGTGTTAACGCCGACCGGCATTGACCGCGCAAAGATGTTAAACATTGTTTCGGAAGACTCGAAGAAACGGAAGCGCTTAGAACGCATCATTCACCCCTATGTTTATCAAAAGACCCAAGAGGTCATCGACGCCGGCAAAGATTTAATAATCGCGATTGATATGCCGCTTCTTTTGACTTCGCCTTTCTTGAATCAATGCGATTTGGTAATTGGGATTGCTGCTCCTGAAGAAATCCGTTATCAAAGATTAATTGCCCGTGGCGTCGATCCGAAACGGGCTTTAGAGCTCAACCGCTCCTTCCCGATGGCAAAATGTAAAAAAGCCGCCGGCATCTTGCTCGATGGCAGCGGTTCTTTGTCCGACTTAGAACAACAATTAGACGCTTATCCTTTTCTATGAGGGATTAAATTCTCAAGTCCTTTTTCAACTTTGAATTCTCCCTCGGGATTTAAGCCTTCTTGCATGGCTAATTTGTTACGAATCAAATTCGTTAAGCGCTTCGCGATGACATAAGATGCTTTCGAAGTCTGGTATAACGATTGAATCTCATTGAGGGAATAGTTCGAGGAGAAGAATAACGGGGTGCCACGCTTTGACCGTTCATTGAGTAGCGGCATGACGATTTGGTCGCGGACATAATCCGATTTAAATTCATCCCCGAAACCATCAAGCACCAATAAATCTGAAGAAAGAATACGTTCCATCGTCTCTTCAAAATTCGGGCGATCCTTAATCGCAAGGTTTTTGAGTTCATCGAATTCTTGGTTGCAGTTTAAGAATGCGATGTGTTTCCCCGCTTTCGCAATGTCGTTACAAAGGGCCGCCAAAGCATAACTTTTGCCCGTGCCTTCTTCGCCATAGAAATAAGCCCAGTTCTTCCCGATTTTGTTTTTTAAAGCGAGCAAGGCCACTTGACGGATTTTCCGACTCTTTAAGTCACGCATGCTTTGGGCGGTCGCGGAAAGCCATTCATCGGAGAAATCCCGGAAGAGATAGTTTTCGGTCAAACGATGTTTTTCTTGCGCGAACGGGCATTCGACCCAGTGATAGGCAAGTTTGCCAGAATCGCTGATTTCTAAGACCATTTGATAGGATTCTGACGAGGATTTGCATTCGTCTAACCCATGACAAGCGGCACAAGCCGCGTGATTTTCTTGGAATTCTAATAAAGTCGGAAGATAAAAAGACATCTCTTCTTTGGCGATCCCAAGCCGTTTTAATTCCGCTTGAATCACTGGATCGTTTTCTAACGAAGCAAGTAACGAGTCTTTGACGCTTGGCTCAGGTTGTTGGACGGGACTCGATACCGTTAATTTTTTCATGTCGGCCATCGTTTTCCCTCCTTATAGATCCTTCAAGAAGGCGGCGTAATCTTCGTCGCTCACTTCCATCTCTTCTTCCGCCGTTTTTTCTTTGACCGGGGTGGTTGGTTTTTGTTCTTGTTTTGACGGAACGGGTTTCGTCTTTGCTTGTGGCTTCTCGCTCTTTCGTTTTTCAGGCGCCGTTTGAATCAAATAGTTAAACGCGTCTAAGGCGGTTTTGCCGCCGCTACGTAGTACTGCCGCGGCTAAATTGGTCGCCCACGTTGCCGTTAACGTCGGATTCTCTTTCACTTTTAATAAATAGAAAACCACCGCGTTGGCTTGCCCGTTCGTTAAGCCCATGTCGGTTACTAAAGAATTCGCGATTTCCACTTCTTTCGGGGCAGGTTTACCGCCTCCTTGGAGCGAAGACAAGAATTCCGAACAAGAAGAGCGTTCCATGGCGCGGACAACTTCCGCAATCGCGCTGTCCCCATTTACGTGGCTCGTTTCCGTCATTTCTTTCTCGCGATGGAAATACGGTCGTTCCTCGTTTTGAGCGCAAAGATAGCGTAATCGTTCGCGGTCAAGCTTTGATCCCCAGGGGCGATCATTTTGAAACGAACGAATGACGAGCGATGCCATGCTTTCTTCGTCATAGGCATAAAGCCCTGCCAAATCACGGATCAGGTTCTTCTCTTCCGAATTAAAACTGTTCTCGTGAATATAAGGTTCTTCTTGATTGACGGCCACAAAGAACTTCGTAAAGTCAAACTGAACGCGTAAGGCCAACGAACTTTCTCCCAGCACGTTTTTCACCGGGGTGTAATACGCGGCATTGTCATTATCTTGGAAGTATTCGAAGAACTTGGTGGAGACGTTCTCGAATCCTTCTTTCGGCAAAGGATCGAGCTTATATTTCGCGACTAAACGATCGAATTCTTGGGCCGAAACGTAACGCCGTAACGTACCTGCCATTAATTCTTGCCCTAAAAAACTCTTCGGGCTTCTTGGGCAATATAGGGCATAAACGTAAGAATTGCCTTGCTCTCCTTTTTGAAGATACGTAGCAATTAAACCCATGGCTTCTAACCCCGATAAGGCATTCGCGAATTCCCCTTCCGTGACTTGGTAACGCAAGAAGAAATCACCATGCGGTTTCCAGGTTTGTCTTGGCTCATTCCGTAACGCCAAATAAATTGAAATGGCCCTTAAGCCGAGAATCGGCGCATAAAAATCAAGCAACCACTCTTCTTGGGCAGAAGAGGGGATGCCTTCGAAACAAACTTCATAACGATCATGACTTTGGGGCAAATTCATATCCTATGCATTGTAACATGGAACGGGGTTCCACGCACGGAGGGACGACAAGAAAGTGAATTCTCTACGGAAGATTTTATTTCGTTCACGAAAACAAGCGATTTTCTATACCCCTAAACACGCTAGGAAGTTTATAATCTAACGGGTTAGAGTTAACCCGAGGATGACGCATGAAACGAATCGGTATCTTAACATCTGGTGGTGATGCGCCTGGCATGAACGCGGCCATTCGCGCCGTAGTCCGTGCCGGCTTGTCCTACGGACTAGAAGTCTACGGTATCTATAATGGGTACCGCGGTTTAATCGAAGAAGACTTTGTGGCGATGAATCGTCACTCTGTTTCGGATATCGTGGCCCGGGGTGGCACGATTTTAAGAACGGCGCGATTGCCAGAATTCAAGGAACTATCCGTGCAACAAAAAGCCATTGCGAATTTAAAGAAACACGGCATCGAAGCTTTGGTCGTCATCGGAGGCGATGGCACGTATCGTGGCGCCTTAGATTTAACGAATCAAGGCGTGAACTGCATTGCGTTACCTGGCACCATCGATAACGACGTGGCCTCGACTGATTTCACGATCGGCTTCGATACGGCACTCAATACAATCATCGATGCCGTCGATAAAATCAGAGATACGACCGAATCGCATTCGCGTTGCTCCATCGTGGAAGTCATGGGGAACCACTGCGGCGATTTGGCGTTATATGCCGGCATCGCTTCGGGCGCGGAAATCATTATCACGCCCGAAATTCATCCAGATGATCAAGAAGTCATCGATTATTTAAAGAAATTACGGGCACAAGATGCAGATCGTCGCGCCATCATGGTGGTTTCGGAGAAGCTTTATCCGAGCATTCATGATTTCGCGAAGAAAATCGAAGAGAATACGGGTTTTGTGACCCGAGCAACCGTCCTTGGCTACATCCAACGTGGCGGTGCGCCAAGCGCGAACGACCGAATCTTAGGTGGCCGAATGGGTGCATATGCCGTCGATTTGCTGATGGAAGGCAAAGGTGGCGAAGCCGTAGGAATCCGTGGCACTACCCTAGTCGCTACCCCAATTCCTGAAGCACTCAAAATGAAGAAAGTTTGGGATGAATCCATCCGTAACGTGGTGCATCAAATCAATAACTAATTCGAAGGGGGATATATTTATGCCGATTTTTAAGAAGACGAAGATTGTTTGTACGATTGGACCTGCCTCGGACAGCGAGGAAATGATGTATAAGCTCTATCAAGCAGGTATGGATGTCATCCGGGTGAATTTCTCACACGGCACCCATGAAGAACAATTGCGGAAAGTCGAAATCGCTCGTTCGTTTGAAAAGAAATACGGGATTTATATTCCGGTTGCGTTGGATACGAAAGGACCAGAAATCCGCACGGGCATGATGGAAGGTGGCAAAGTCGTGGTCAAAAAAGGCCAAATCCTTCGCATCACGACGGAACAAGTCTTAGGAAATGCCGAACGGTTCACCTGCAGCTATAGCGGCATTTATGACGATGTGGCCGTCGGGCATACGATTTTGGTCGATGACGGGAACTTATTACTCAAAGTCATCGATAAAGACCCCGTCAAACGGGAACTCGTCGTGGAAGCGCAGAATGACCACTTCATCAAAGATCAAAAAGGCATGAATATTCCCGAAGATGAACTTTCGATGCCGTTTATCTCTGAACAAGATGAAAAAGACTTGGCATTCGGTTGCGAACACGACATGGACGCCATCTTTGCTTCGTTTGTCCGTCGTCCCGAAGACATCCGTGACTTAAAGGCCGTATTAGCCAAATATGGCAAGCCGAATATTCCGGTGTTTGCCAAGATCGAAAACCCAGAAGGTGTGAGAAAAATCGAAGGCATTGTGGCAGCCGCGGATGGCATCATGGTGGCCCGTGGCGATTTGGGCGATGAAATTCCGCCAGAGCAAGTTCCTCTGGTGCAACGGCGCATCATCCATCTTTGCCGCCGTTATGGAAAACCCGTCATCACCGCTACCCAGATGTTAGACTCCATGACAACCCATCCAAGACCAACGCGTGCCGAAGTGAGTGACGTCGCCACTGCCGTCGATGAATCAAGCGACTGTGTCATGCTTTCTGGCGAATCCGCATCGGGCTTATATCCGGTCGAATCTGTCCAAATGCAAGCGAAGATCGCCCACGCGATGGAAAGCGAACTTCCTTACGAACAAATGGCCAAAGAAGCCTATGACGTCTCCGATCACACGAATAACGATGCCATTGCAAACTCTATCGCAAACACGGCCTTATTGATTCACGCAGAATTGATTTTTAACTTCACACAGACTGGTCGTTCGACGAAACGTATCTCAAAAGCCCGTCCATGCTGCCCGATTATCTCAATTACCAACGACCGTAAAGTCGCGTTGGAAAGCGGCTGGGAATGGGGTGTCTATGCCCATTTGATTAAGACGCAAATGCCAGACTTCATCGAAGAGATGGAAGCGATCGCCTTAAAGATTGCCCGTGACCTTAACGTCAAACCAGGAAGTCCGATTATTATTGCGGGCGGCACCCCAACGGGCGCTGGTAAGACGAATTTCATGCGCATTGTGAACGTTCCGGAAATCTCAGATTTCGGGGATCGTTAATCTTCTTCCTTACGAGCTTGGTGACTTCATCAAGCTCTTTTCTTTTTTCGCTTGACTTCCTTAGCACGCCTCCTACAATGATTACGGCGTTGACGGAGACAAGCTGAAGCACCGATAGATGCAAGCAGTACCACTCCTGAGCTCCGGACGATGAGCCCGGCGAACCCTAGCCCCGTTACGGCAGGAGAGTGCGTCTAAATGGTATTTTTAGGCGAAACAAGGTGGTACCACGCGGCAGCGTCCTTCGATTTGAGGGGACGCTTTTTTCGTCCCAGAAAGAGGAAAAGACATGAAAGTCATCTATGAAGGGAAGGAAGTCGAACTTCCCGAAGGGGCGGATGGATTTGCCGCCGCAAAAGCGCTCGATCCAGAGCAAAAGAACAAAGACGTCGGGTTAAAAATCGGCGATGTGATTTATGATATGCGAAGCCCGCTTCATGAAGGCGATGTGGTTTCGTTTGTCCGCGTCGGCTCTCCCGAAGCGTTTGAAATGTTAAATCACTCCACTTCTCACTTGATGGCCCAGGCGCTCCGTCACTTGTATCCCGGTTGCCGTTTTGGCTTTGGACCTGCCATTGAAGAAGGGTTCTATTACGATGTGGACTTTGGAGGCAAAGTCATCACGGAATCGGATTTCCCCGCCATTGAAGCCGAAATGAAGAAATGCGCGAAAGAGAATAATCCTTTCATTCGCAAAGACGTCGACGCCGCGGAAGCCAAAGAAATCTTCAAAGACAATCCGTATAAAGAAGAACTCATTGCTGAACACGAAAACGAGAAGCTTTCGTTATATACCAATGGTGATTTCGTCGATTTCTGCCGTGGCCCGCATATTCCTAGCACCGGCATGATCAAACACTTCAAGTTATTAAGCGTCGCTGGCGCCTATTGGCGTGGCAACTCTGATAACAAGCAATTGACCCGTATCTACGGCACTTCTTGGTGGAGCGAAGAAGACTTAAAGAACCACCTCGAAGTTTTGGAACGCCGCAAAGCGAATGACCATCGTCGTTTAGGCCGTGAACTTGGGCTGTTCTTCATCTCCGATTATGGCCCTGGCTTCCCATTCTTCTTACCGAATGGCATGATCGTCATGAATTCGTTGCTCGAATATTGGCGCGAAGTCCATCGTCGTTATGGCTATCTCGAAATCCAGACCCCAACGATGCTTTCCCGGAAGCTTTGGGAAATCTCTGGTCACTGGGATCACTATAAAGAGAACATGTATACGACGAAGATTGACGGCAATGACTTTGCCATCAAGCCGATGAACTGCCCTGGTGCCATCTTAGCCTATCAATCCTCGATCCGTTCGTACAAAGATCTGCCTTTACGTTTCGCGGAATTAGGACACGTCCATCGTCACGAAGCCTCGGGTGCCTTAAACGGCTTGTTCCGGGTTCGCGCCTTCACGCAAGATGATGCGCATATCTTGCTCCGTCCCGACCAAATCGAAGACGAAGTCAAGAACATCATGAAACTCTTTGACGAAGTTTATGCTGTCTTTGGCTTGTCCTATAAGATTGTGCTTTCGACGCGTCCGGATTCTTATATCGGTTCCGTTGAATTCTGGGACAAGAGTGAAGCGGCCTTAGCGCAAGCGTGCAAAGATTCGGGCCACGAATATTCGATTAACCCTGGTGACGGCGCCTTCTATGGGCCGAAACTTGACTTCAAACTCAAGGATTCGATGGGCCGTACTTGGCAATGTGGCACGATTCAGCTCGATGTCAACTTGCCACATCGTTTCGGCTGCACCTATGTCGACAAAGATGGAAGCAAGAAGGAACCAGTCATGTTACACCGTGTTGTTTTCGGTTCCATCGAACGTTTCTTAGGCATCATCATCGAAAACTATGGCGGTGCCTTCCCGACTTGGTTAGCACCAGTCCAAGTGAACGTGCTGCCCGTCAATGCCGCAGCGCATGGCGACTACGCGAAAGAGATTTATGATCGTCTCTTTGCCGAGAATGTCCGGGTCAAAGTCGATGATTCCGATGAAAAACTCGGTTATCGTCTCCGGAACTCCCAAGTGAACAAGGTTCCGTTTACCTTGGTCGTTGGGGACAAAGAAAAAGAGAACCGTCAAGTCACGTATCGAATCTACGGTTCGGAAAAGCAGATTACGGTCTCCTTGGATGAGTTTGATCAGATCATCCACCACTCCATCGATTCGAAAGCCCGTTATTGATTCGAGAATCAAGAAAAGTCCGTCTCTTCGTGAGGCGGACTTTTTTCATTTCCAGTACCTATTATGAATAGGTTATATCGCGTGCGCAGCTTCTAAGGCTTGAAGCTTTGCCTTGAGTTCAACGGGTCCAGAATAAACTACCGTTTCACCATTTTCTCCGACGACACGGTGATCCGGGATAAAAATCGGGATGGGATTATGAGCCAAGGCATTCGCGACGGCTTTTGCCCCATTCGGTTCTCCGATTTCATTCGCGATTTCTTCATAGGTCTTCGTATGACCATAGGGGATTAAACGAACGCAGTCATAGACTTTCTTTTCAAAGTCCGTACCTTCGTAGGCTAAAGGAATCGTGAAACGACGAAGCTGGCCAAAGAAATATTGATTCAATTGGACGATGGCGTCGTAAAGCACCGTGTCTTCTTCATTCACGGCTCCCACGGGATCCACTGGTCCAAAGACCATGCCCGTCAAAGCATTCTCGTTAGAAAGCAAGGTCACATCATTAATGAGCGTATCGTAAACCGCGTAATGTATCATGATTTTCCTCTCTATAATTATTAGGATTTCTCGCAAAAAAAGCAAATTTCTCAACTGTTTTCATCGTTGTGTTGAAAGTTTTTAATTCTATTAATTATTTATCATTCATCGAAATAATTTGTTACCTTTTTATATTGCAATTGGTCCCGCAAATTATTTTTTTTGATTTCCTTTTTCTCGAAAGCGCTTACAATACATACTTAGATTTTTTAGGAGTTTGTTCATATGGAATCCGTTTCCGAAAAACCCGCCCACGAGAAGAAAGTCAAAACATCGGCGGCGGTTTGGCTTGGTTTAGCCAACTCAATGACGGGGGTCTTAGCGGCATTTGCCGAAGGCACTGCCGTGACGTATTTTTATCAAAACGTCATGGGATTAGACAACAACTTTATCGGGGTTGCCTGGATTTTGTTTGGCATTTGGAACGCCATCAATGACCCGATATATGGCTATATTGCAGACCGTGGAAAACACCACTTAGGAAGACGGATCCCCTGGATTCGTTATGGGGCACCTGTGATGGCCCTCTTCTTCATCTTAAGTTGGATTCCTTTCCCTGCTATGGCAGGGAACAACTGGTTCTTGTTCTTCCAGATGATCTTGATGTTGTTCCTGTTTGATACGGTGTATACGGCCGTGGCTTCTGCTATTTACGTCATGCCTTACGAAATGGCGGTCACTTCGAAAGCCCGTTCTCCGATTTTCTTATGGAATATTGCCTTCTCCGTCTTCTCTTATGGAGTTCCGATGGTCGTGAATGGCCAATTAAAGACGTTATTCGCGAATATGTCCGTCTTCCCTTGGATTATGGCTGGGGTTGGTGCGGTATGTGGCATCATTATCTTCGTTTCAACGTTCTTCTATCATGAGAATGGTTACGTGAAAGATGAGGCGCAGCCGAAGTTCTGGGACAGCATTAAAGAATGCTTCAAAAACTCTTCGTTCTTGTTATTCGAAGTCATTTCCTGGATGGTCATTTATGCGATGGCCGTCTTGATGGATGGCTTAACCCCCGCTTTTGAAATGTGGTCCAACGCGGCCGAATACGGATGGGTTGGTGCGAATTCTCAACTTTACGCCTATTTGGCGTTAGGCACAGGATTAATCTTGTCCTTAATCGCCTTCGTCTTCTTAAAAGATAAGATTGGGGCCCGTAATTGCACGTTGATCATGACTGGTTTAATGGGCGCAGGTTGCTTCTTAGGTGCCTTTGCTGGCAAATACTTCATTGCTTTGTTAATTGCGTTCTTCTTGATTGGCGTCGGTCTTTCGGGTGGCTTGTATTTAATCCCGATGATCAACGGTGACGTCATTGACCAAGATGAATGGAAGAATGGCGCCAGACGGGAAGGCATGTATGCCGGCACGAACTCATTAATCACGAAACCGGCTTCTGCCATCGCGAATGCCGTCTTCGTCTGGATGTTCGGTTTCTATGGCTATGATCAAAACATCACAACCACGGATGCGAACGGAAATACCGTCGTGGATTATGCCGCTCAACCGCAAAGTGCCAAAGACGGTGTGTTTATGAGCTGGATGTTAATCGTGGCAATTCTTTGTGTCTTAAGCTTCATCGCGATGATTTTCTACCCACTACACGGCAAAGAATGGGATGAACGAAAGAACATCTTAGCCAAGCGCCATGCCGACAAAGAAGCGGCTTATGAGCAACAAATTTTAGCGAAAGAAGCCACTTCTTCCGCTTCTACCCCTGAGAAATAACTTTCCCTCTTGCATCGGAACGAAAAACGCGGATAATATACCCCGTTAATAAAGTAGAAAGCAGTTCTTCCACGAACTCGCCGGACTTCCCTTAGGAAATCGGCCTACGCTACTCCGAAGTGTGAACCATTGGAAAGCGTGCGTGGCAGAAATGCCACGCTATTTTATTCGGAGGAGGAATTTCTTATACCATACTTCAACAATAGCAATCGTAGAGCCCCGGAACGGAGAAACGATCCCATCAACGAGAACGTCCGTTATCCGGAAGTGCGCGTCATCGGCCCCGAAGGGGAACAATTGGGCATCATGAGCTCACGCCAAGCCAATAGCTTAGCCATGAGCTACAATCTTGACCTCTATTGCGTCGCCCCTACCGCCAACCCGCCGGTTTGCCGGATTTGCAACTACGGAAAAGTCCGTTTTGAAAAGCAGAAGCAAGACAAGCTTCGCCGGAAAAACCAAAAGACCCAAGAGTTGAAACAAATCCAGTTAACCCCGCAAATTGGTCAACACGATTTAGAAACAAAGGCCCACAAAGCCAGAGAATGCCTTGAAGAAGGCGATCGTGTGCAAGTCTGTGTCGTATTCCGCGGTCGGCAAATGAGCCACCAAGAAATCGGCGAAGACGTGATGAAACACTTCAACGAAACTCTGCAAGACGTTGCCATTGTCGACAAAGCCCCTTATTGGGAAGGAAAATGGTACAACGAAATTCTCGCACCCGCGAAGAAGAAATGAAGGAGAGAACAACATGCCGAAAATGAAATCGAGCCGTACCCTCTCGAAGCGCGTTCGCTTCACTGGAACTGGCAAAATCAAAGTCCATCACGCTGGAATGGGTCACTTGGCCCCCCGCAAAACGAGAAAGCAAAGAAAGCATCTCGCGCAAGCCTATTATTTAAATCCGATCGATGCCCGTCGTACCGAAGGGCTCGTCTCGCGTAAGAAGTAAGGAGATACAACAACATGGCAAGAGTAAAGAACAGCGTCGCCACTCGTGCACGCCGCAAAAAGATTCTCAATCAAGCAGAAGGATACTTCGGTTCCAAGCACCTTCTCTTCAAGACCGCCAAAGAACAAGTTCTCCACGGCTACAACTATGCGTACGTTTCCCGTCGTGATCGGAAATCCGATTATCGCAAGCTCTGGATCAAACGTATCAACGCAGCCTGCCGTGTGAATGGCCTTTCTTATTCGCAATTCATCAATGGATTAACCAAAGCCGGCGTCTTAAGCAAAGAAAACGGTGGTTTAAACCGCAAGATGTTAAGCGAAATGGCCATCAACGATCCCAAGGCCTTTGCTAACCTTTGCGACATGGCAAAGAAAGCCTTGGCCTAATCGACTTCGCCTTGCAAAACCGCAGGAAACTGCGGTTTTTTCTTTTACGGCGAATTTACCGTTCAAGTGCAACACTTCTAGGCAAAAATAAAGGCTCATATCAATCCTGGTGTAAGATATAGTTGCGACACTTATCTACAGGAGGTTCTT
>CADAXQ010000002.1 GCA_902791935.1 uncultured Erysipelotrichaceae bacterium
TGCCTTCGTCGATATCTGTTGCCCGATGATTTGGTGAACGACAGAGGAAAACAAGTCTGTATCCACTTCACGGCACACATGGCCTATTTTCGCCATCACTTCTCCCAAAATCGGATCTTTCTTACTTAAATAGGCGACCTCATCGTCGCCGTATGGAAAATAGGAACACATGCTTTATCTATCATAGCAAAGTCTTTTTGAAAGGCACAAATTTCAGATCGTCTAGCAACCCATTTAAAACATGTCTTCCAGCGTGAAATAGAGATTTTGACCGTTCGTATTAAAATCATATCCCGCCTTAGAAAAGAAGCCTAAACGATAATAAGGAACCGCGGCTTTCTTTAATTGAGAGATCTCTTCCTCTACCACCGCCTTTCCGATTTTTTCGTTAGTAAATTTACATTCATAAAACGTATTGCCGTTTTCGTCTTGCGTTACCAGATCAAACTGACCGTTTTGATGAAGCTTTGGATTGTTATAGGTATAAGAACCGATGGAGGTAAAAATGGGGTCCATTTTCCCTGCTTTGTTTCTTCGAATTAAAAATTCTTTCGCGATTTTTTCGAAACGATGAGGGATGAATTGAGTATTCATTTTCTCTTCGACGAATTTTTGATAAAAAACCTCTGTGCTTACCAAAGGTTTGATACCAATTTGCGGAAAAATCACTTGATAATAAAACGCCAATAAATTGTCTTCCACCCCGTAATAAGCAGATTTCTTTCTCCCATCGTTTATCGCATACGTCTTGCTGACAAAGCCCATGTCTACCAGCTTTTTTAAAATGTAGTTGATATCGGCGTTCGGCGCTTGCATTCGAAAGACAGAATTGATGTCTGAAAAAGAATGCTTTCCCTCCACGATTAAAGACATCACAAGAGAAGCATAACTAATTTTTGAATATTCTTCTCGCAACGTGGTTTTAATTTCTTCTTCTAGCGGTGCGAAGGGAGCCAAAATAAGTCGTTTCACGTTCTCTTCAAAAGGGAGGCTTTTATCCAGCATGCTGAGATAATAAGGAATCCCGCCAAAAACAGCGTAATAGCGGATTTTATCCACCAACGAAACATCGGGATAAAAAGATGCGCTATCGAAATAATCAAAAGAGCCTAACTCGATTTTATAAAGAAACCTTCCGTGCAGCGGGTGGGTTTCGTCTAAAAGATGTTCCATCACGCCAACCGTACTGCCTGACAAGACGATTTTCATATCGGTTTGTCGATGGGAGTCCATCAAACTCTGAAGAAAAGAGTCGATGGTTTCGCGCTGCTGCAAATAAGGGTATTCATCCAAAATCAATAATAAAGGAGTTTCTTTTGCCAACGAAAAAATAAGCGAAAGGACATCCGTAAAAGAATAGGATCCAAAAAGTTTGACTTCCGGAAAGACAGCACGAAGCACCAAGAAAAGTTGTTTCGCGTTCTCGCCATCGACGGCTTCCAAACATTGATAATAAATCACTTTCCCCGGAAAAGATTTTGCAGACTCTTGAATTAAGGCGGTTTTCCCGAAGCGTCGTCTCCCGTATACAATGGCTCCTTTTAAACCTTTTTGGGCATACAGCTCATGTAACGTGCTTAACTCCGTTTTTCTCGCATAGAATTCCATAAAGTCGAAGTCCTTTCTTTTACATGAATTAATTCTACCTGAATCGTTTCATGTTGAATTTATTCTAGCATAGGGCGTTTCTGCTTCAAAGTGTAAAATAGTAGGTACCTTCTCGGCGTACACAAAAAAGGCGACGTATCTTTGCCAAAAAAGCTTTCTTTTTTCTGCCATAAACAGAAATGGGATGTATAAACTGCCGAAATCGCAGGAATCAATCGTCACGTTCTCTTGGAATCAAAAGGCAATGCCTTATGTTGCTTAAAAATAGAAAAGTGGCTGGTTTCCCCAGCCACTTCTGTTTTTCCAAAAGAATTAAAGATTGTCGACGTTCGTATAGACGTTTTGGACGTCTTCGCATTCATCGAGATCGGCCAACATGTCTTTGACTTTTTGTAAGTCGTCGCCTTCTAAGGCGATCGGTTCGTTCGCCATCATCGTGGCTTCTGCAGCGTCGAAATCCGTGACGCCGATACCTTTTAAGATTTCTTTGGCTTTTTCTAAGTCATTTGGTGCCATTTGAACTTCGATTTCGCCATCGGTTAAGTCCACAGAGCTCACATCGACATCGCCTAAGATTAAGTTCTCTTCGACTTTGTCCCGTAATGCTTGATCGCCTTTGAAATCTAAGATGCCTTTATAAGAGAAGTTATAGGCAACGCTCCCCATCTTGCCACCTTTGCGGGTCACAATGGTACGCACATTGACCAAAGCACGGTTTACGTTATCGGTTAACGTATCGACAATGATATAGCTGCCGCCTGGGCCAAAGAATTCATAACGTCCGGCAATATAGGCCGTTGCATCACCGCCTTTTGCTTTTTCAATGGCGCGGTCGATGACATCTTTCGGGCAGGTCTTACGATATTTTTCAATCGCACTCCGTAAGGCCAAGTTGGCTTCCGGGTCTGGGACGCCGCTTTTTGCGGCGGCATAAATCTCCTTCGAAGCGCGCATGTAAATGGCGCTCTTGGCTTTTGCAGTAGCCGCCATTGCAGCAGCTCTGACTTCAAAGTGTCTTCCCATAATCCAACTACTCCTTTTACGCGTGTGTTATTTTAGCACTCGCCTTGCAGGCGGTGTAGTGTTTCTTAACGTTTGATGAAGAAAAGACGACTTTTTGCTTCTCTACTTCGTCCACCATTGCCAGTTTCTTTAGAAACTACTCAATGTTCCATAAAGAAGGCAACATTTCGAACTAAAAAGCGAAGTGACGGCGTTTAAAATAAAGAAAACGGGCGCGTTCATGCGCTTCCCGATAGAAAGGATGCTACCTCAATGGAAGATTTATCCGCTTATATCAAGCGCCAGTGGCCCAATACCATTCGGCAACCTGGCCAGCACGCTTCGTGGTTCACCTATCCTGTTCCTTATACAACACCTTGTGCCGACGAAAACTTCACGCAGTTCTTCTATTGGGATACGTATTTCACGAACCTTGGCTTACTCCAAGATGGTTTTGTGGAGCAAGCGAAGAACAATCTCT
The DNA here is from genome assembly GCA_902791935.1 of uncultured Erysipelotrichaceae bacterium. GTDB lineage: Bacteria > Bacillota_I > Bacilli_A > RFN20 > CAG-826 > UBA4951. The sequence continues at coordinate 3,092 of CADAXQ010000002.1, forward strand.
TAACGATGAATATGTTCATCAAACGCCTTGGCTATGTTCCGAATGCCGACCACTTGATCTTCCGTAGCCAACCCCCGTTATTCGCGCGTGGGGTTTATGACTATATCCAAGCGACACATGATCTTGCTACGTTAAAGGCCTTTATGCCTCAATTAGAACGTGAACATGGTTTCTTCGTGCATGACCGGGCTACTCCTTGTGGCTTGTCGCAATATTCTTCGTATGAGCCCATAGATGCCTTACTCGATATGTATCCCTATTTCAACGAACGGATTGGCTATAGCGAAGAAGAAAAACAGCTGGATAAAGCCTCGTTTGTGCGTAATTTGATGGCCATCGCCGAAAGCGGTTGGGATTTTAATCTCCGTTATCCAGGCAAGCACAACCGTTTTGCGATTCTAAATTATGCAAACGTGGATTTAAACTCCATCCTTTATGATGAAGAAAGCAAAATTGCCACATTCTACGATTGGTTAAAACAACCGGAAGATGCCAAGCGTTATCGCGACTTTGCCGCGGAACGAAAAGCCTTGATGGAACGTTATCTACAAAGTCAAAAAGACCACATCTTCTATGATTATGACTTTGTCGATAAACGCTTATCCCCCACATTAACGCTCGCCTCGTTCTACCCTTATGCCTTAGGCGTCAGCAAAGATGCCGAGACGGCAAAGAAGATTTATGAAGCCTTAAAGTTGCCTTACGGCATTTCTGTCGCCGCCAAGCACGAAGGGCAATGCTTGCAATGGGATTATCCCAACATGTGGCCACCGACCATGTATTTCTTAGAAGAAGGGTTCACTTTGCTCGGTGAGAAAGAACGCGCGAAAGAAGTCCGTGACCTCTACTGTAACACCGTGGAGAAAGTCTTCCGGGAAACGGGTAATCTCTGGGAGAAATACGATGCCTTAAAAGGTGAAGTCTCAGTGAATCACGAATATAAGACCCCCACCATGATGGGCTGGACGGCTGGGGTATACGAATATTTCCAAAGCAAGAACCGTTAAGCATCATAAAACACGAATAGGCGCGAGAAATCGCGCCTATTTTCGTCAAAAAAGCCGTCAGGGGGGTGATGGCTTTTCAGAAGGAGAAACGTTAATTTGCTTCGTAATGCGCGTAGTAAGACGCATTAGAGCGGACGGTCATATCGCGGACGGCATTGCCATTTTGATCCGCCCAATAGGCGAAATGAGATGCGCTACGCCGTGGCATCTTGGGTGCCGCCGCATAGGCGTCTTTGCCATAAGCAAGCGTCATCTTGCCAAGCGCTTTCCCGTCTTCGGCATAATAATGAATGTCGTAAGAACGGAGGAACGCCTCATAATGAGGTACATAAACGGCGTCACGAGTAACCATGAAATCCGTGACTAACGTGTCGGCACCATCCCGTAAGCGCCAGCCGTCGAAACGATATGTGTACTGTGCATCCGCTTCTTTGGTCGGAGCCTCGGTTAACGTCGGAAGAGTCGGCGTAGCTCCATAAGCTAACGTTTGCTCATCTTGATAAAGATTGCCATCCCTATCGGCAAACACAATGGTGTATTTTCGGATTTCTTTGCGGTAAACCGCGTGATAGGTGGTGTCTCCAGTGATGGTAAAGTCCGTTACCATCTCTCCTGCATTGTTCGCCCATCCTTGGAAGTAATAGGTATAACCATCCTTGGTTTTCATCGGTTCCACCAAAGGAGCCACGCTAGAAAGACCCCAACCAACTTTCGCGGATTTGACTTGGTTCCCTTCGTCATCTAGGTAAATAACTGTGCAGTCTTCGCGCCACACAAAGTCTTCAGAAACCTCATAGGCAACGTGCTGATTCGTGGTTGGCGCAATACTTCCCGCGCCTACAAAGGCTAGCTTCGGAATTAAGAAGCCTTTATGAATCACCAACGAATGAAGTAAAGATTTCGCGTTATCTTGGCCAAGATTTTTTGTGAAATACGCGATACTTCCGCCACCAATCGTGTTGTAGAACACCTGGCCATCGGTCCAGTTCTGCGTCCCATTGATTTCAATGAGGTTTGGATTCCCTGCGCTCATCTCGGCGAAACGAGACGAATTCACGGGATATTCCCACCAACTGGAATTCGGAATGGCGGCCCAATCGTTTTGACTCACATAGAAATGCATCCGGACCATCGTAGAAACGGATTGAAGGTAGATGCCAGTAATTTGAACGGGTTCAGTCACGAACGTATAAGAAGGATCATACCAAACCATATTGGGGTCTCCGTTATTGCCGCGGAGCTTTAAAGTGACGTCTTCGTCCAAGGCGTAGCAAGCCTTGGGCAAAGACGAATCGTGCGAGGATGCATAGGAAGGGAATTCGCAACCTGCCGTGACCTTGACGCCCGTCCACGAAGTGGCGTCTTTGTTGGCGGAAAAGTAGGTGAACGTGCCACCACCATTCATGTTGAACTCAGCGGTAACGTTTTCGTCAAAGCTTATCGGCATCCAGTCGCCATCGGTTTTGTAGAAAAGATGGCCACGGAAATCCAAAGCAGAGACGTCCACCGACGTATTCGCCGCAACACCGTTATAATCATGCGTCGATAACGTAAAGTGCAACCGCGCCGATTGGTTATTGATGTTATGGACCATCAAAGCCGAAATCGTCGTGGTGGTCTTTTGAACGTCCGAATCTGCCTTGACAGACAAAGCAGAACGTTCAGGCATCACAAAGAGCAAAGATGGGAAGAACGCCAGAAGCAGCCATTTTGATGTTTGCATAAATACCCCTCCTATGAGGCGTGAAATGGGGATTATTTCACGCCGTGTTTTTTCCGCAATAAGAAGATGACTAAGGTAACGATGCCACCAACGACAACGACCGAGCCAATCACAATGCCTGCAATCGCACCGCCCGAAAGTCCTTTCTTGGCAGGTTCTTCCGGTTTGGCGATCGGATTCCAATGCGCGACGTAGACCGTATTTCCGGTGATGGCTTCATCGAAATTCACGGCGTTGCCATTCGCATCGAACCAGCCAGCGAACGTGTAACCTTCTTTCGTGGGATCCGCTGGCTTAGTGGCCTTCGAGCCATATCCGATGGTTTGAGAGGCGACTTCGCTACCGCCATCGCTATCGAAGGAGACCGTATATTGATTGACGGTCGCCGTCCAATGTGCCTTCAAGGTCACGTTTCCTACAACCACATCGTTGTCAAAGTCCCAAGCTTTGTCACCGTTATACCAGCTCGCAAAGACATAGGTGTGTTGCGCATCGGCGGCTTTCACGGGGTCAGCGGGTTTGGCAATCTTGCCACCATAGGCGACTTGTAAGGAAGCGACAGAAGAACCACCATCCGAGTCAAAGGTGACCGTGTATTGATTCACGGTTTCGGTCCAATGAGCGGTCAAAGTAACATTGCCCGTGATGGTATCGTTCTCGAAGTCCCATAAGTCATCGCCGTTATACCAACCTGCAAACGTGTAGGAATATTGTGCCGTTGCCGCTTTGCTCGGATCAGCAGGTTTTGTCACCTTGGCACCATAATCCAACGTTTGTGCTGCAATGGCTTCCGAACTGCCGCCATTTAAGTCAAAGGTTGCGGTGTACTGATTCGTCACTTCTGTCCAGTGCGCGGTCAAGGTGACGTTTCCCGTGATGGTATCATTTTCGAAACTCCAAGCGGTTTCCCCATTAAACCAGCCAGCAAAGGTATAAGAATACTGGGCAGTTGGTTCTTTGGTAGGATCAGCTGGTTTCGTCACTTTCGCACCATAGTCAATGGATTGTGATTCAACGGCACTGCCACCATTTGCATCGAAGGTAACCGTATATTGATTCACGGTCTCCGTCCAATGGGCAGTCAACGTAACATCGCCCGTAATGGTATCGTTCTCAAAATCCCAGGCTTCATCGCCGTTATACCAACCAGCGAATGTGTAAGAATATTGCGCCGTTGCAGCTTTGGCGGGATCTGTTGGTTTCGTTACAGTATGGCCATATTCCACATGAAGTGATTCCACCTCTGAGCCGCCATCCGAATTAAACGTGACCGTGTATTGGTTCGTCGTTTGAATCCAGTGCGCCTTTAACGTCACATTGCCAGTGATGGTGTCATTCTCAAAGTTCCACTTGGTATCGCCGTTATACCAACCATCGAAGAGATAACGATATTGGTCGGTCCCTTCTTTGGTCGGCTCGGTCGGCTTCGTAATCTTGCTGCCATAGGCAATGGTTTGAGAATCGACGGCACTACCACCATCGCTATTGAAGGTGACGGTGTAATTATTTACGGTTTCGGTCCAATGGGCTTGTAATGTTAACGCACCTGTGATGGTGTTATTTGTAAAATCCCACTTGGCATCGCCATTGTACCAGCCATCAAACGTGTAAGTATATTGTGCTGTTGCGTCTCTTGTAGGATCAGCAGGTTTCGTGACCTTTGCCCCATAATCCAACGTTTGAGAGGCGATTGCTTCCGAAGTGCCACCGTTTAAGTCAAAGGTTGCAGTGTATTGATTCACCGTTTCCGTCCAGTGCGCCGTTAACGTAACTGGGCCAGTCACTGTGGTCGAGAAATCCCATAACGTATCGCCGTTATACCAACCGGCGAAGGCATAAGAATATTGAGCAGTTGATGCTTTCGTGGGATCGGCTGGCTTAGTAATCGGTAAGCCATAACCGACGGATTGGGAATCGACGGCACTACCACCATTGGAATCAAAGGTAACTGTGCAAGCGCGGCGCCAAATATAGTCTTCAGAAACCTTGTAGGCAACGTGCTTCGTGGTCGTTGGGGCGATGCTCCCTGCGCCAACGAAGGCAAGCTTTGGAATCAAGAATCCCTTGGGAATCTTCACGGTATTGAAGGTGTCGGCTGCGTTCTCTTGGCCGAGATCTTTGGAGAAATAGCAAAGACTGCCATCACCGACGGAGCTGTAGAACACTTGGCCATCGGTCCAGTTTTGTGTGCCGTTCACTTCGATTAAGCTTGGGCTACCTGCACTCATTTCGGCCAATTTGCTGCTATTGATTGGATAGGTCCACCAATCATTGACCGTAATGGAAGATGACCAGTCGTTATGGTCTACATAGAAATGCATCCGGACCATATTGCCTACGGATTGCAAATAGAGACCAGTAACTTTTAAATCTTCCGTTTCGAACGTGTAATTTGGCACATAGTCATGCATATTGGCATCATCTGCTTTGGTGGATGAGAAAGTGAAGACAACATCTTCGGGCAGGACATAGCAGGCTTTTGTCGTCGTGGTGTCTTTCGTATAGGTATAAGACGGGAATTGGGCGCCCGCTTTCACGGTGACTTTCGTCCAGCTCGAACAATCGGCGCCGTCGGCAATGATACACATCGTGCCAGTGCCATTCGTGTTATAGAAACCGCTTCCTTGATACGACAATGGAGTGGTTTCATCATTCACATAGATATAGTTTGCCAATTTGTAATCGGCGACGGCAAAGGAGTCGGAGCTTGACCAAGCGGTTGCACCATTATAGTCATGCGCGCTTAGGGCAAAATGGAAACGGACGTTGGTTCCCGCTTGATGAAGCATCAATCCCGTAAGAGAAGTTTCGGTTTCGGTGAAATCGCTATCGGCGTGGACACCTTCCGCTTTCTCAAACATCGGAACAGCGCCAAGCGCTCCCGCGAGAATGAGTGTTCCCGCTAAGGGTAGCATACGGTTGTGATGTAGGTGCATAAATTACCTCCTCGGCGTTTCATGGGACGCCACATATAGCCCGCGGCGCACATCCGCAGGGCATGAGATCGGATTAATGTCCCGATCAAAACAAGACAAAGAGAATAACATCCATCCCAAACTCCAGGACGGAAGGAATAAGATGGCTTCCAGAATGAGCGCCAATAAGCGCACGCTAAAGAACGGAATCAACGTGATGGCTTCCCAAGCGGCAATGCCCCAGGCAAATAACAAGGCGTAACCGGCATGATGGAAGAACAAGGCAAATGAGCCTTTGAACATTTCGCCCCAAGAGATCTGATAGGTAAGATGCAACGTTAGTAAGAAGAGTAAGGCGGGTAAGAAGAAATCCACCGCAAGCGCAAAGGGGAGGACACGGACTAACCAATAAAGCGAGCTCATTTCGTTCACCCAGGCACAAAGGAAACGAACGATGCCATAAACGAAACCCGCGAAGGCGAACGTGGCGCCATCTTTCTTGATGCCTTGCCAAGCATCCATCCAGAAGAAGACAGGTTCATTGAACGAGAGTTGGCGCACAATCCAGAAAATCGCGGCAAACCCCAGAAATAAGAAAGCAAAGCAAGGAACATCAAAGAGGTTGTAGGCCAATGTGAAGCGGGCCCGTTCTTGGGCCACGGCTTCCGCGCTCGTGTTCGCGCTTTCCCAACTGGCTTCTAAGGCTGCCAAATTAAACATGCGGAAAGCCATCACAAGAAGTAACGGCAACAGGGCAAGCAACGCCAAACCGCTTAAGGCAAACATCGTATTCCGCCGATTCTTCCATAAGAAGACAAACTCGGCACGACGGGTCGTTGGCAAGTCTTGCCACGAGAAATCACGTGACGCGTAACGCATTTTCCGTTTCATACCCGCCCTCCGATTTGTGACTGTAATCTTAAGAAAGACGACTGATATTGCGCGTGATTTCCTTCTGCTAGGACGCGCCCCCGCTCTAGCCATACGAAATGGTCAAAATAAGGCATGATCTCATTTTCTTCGTGCGAAACCAAAATCAACGTATTCTTTTGGACTTTTTGTAACGCCAAGCATTTTTGGAATACGAATGACCGTGTTTCGGGGTCAAGATGGGAGAATGGCTCGTCTAATAACACGGGATCGGCTTCACGTAAGAATGCTTTTCCAAGCATGACGAGCTGTTGTTGCCCTAAAGAGAGATAACGCGGTAAGACACCTAAACATGGGCTAAGGGATAAGGCCTCGGCCATTTGAGTCACCTGACGCACCACTTCATCGCGGTCATAATGACCATGTTTTAAGGGGAAGGCCAAGTTATCAAACACCGTTAAATTCGGATAAAGATCCGTCTCTTGATTCACATAAGCAAGATGTAAGTTCTGGGGCAAGGCATGGTCCATATTTTCGTCATCGAACCAAAGATGCCCTTCACCCGGAATTAAACGGGCAATATAACGAAGCAACGTGCTTTTGCCAGCGCCAGAAGCGCCGCATAACCAATTGATTTTTCCCGATTCGAACGCGCACGAAACGTCTTGCAAAGCTTGGTCTTGCTCCTTGCCTTTGCCATAGGTAACCGCAACGTGTTCTAATCGGATTTCCATGTTACTTCTCGTAAGCAATGACGCTTAATGTCGTCACCGCTTTGGCGTCTCCTTTCTTGGCGGTAATCGTGAATGTGGCCGTGCCTTGACTTAACGCCGTCACGTTCCAGGTAGAGAAATCGAGAGAGGCAACCGCCTCATTGGTGCTAGTCGCTTCATAGGTGCCTTCCACCGGTTCGCCATCTTCGAGTAACGTTGGAGTAATCGGATAGGTATCCCCTACATAGAGCGATAACGAAGTGACGTTGAGTTTGAAATAAAGCGCTTCTTCCGCTTTGATGTCTTTCGGCTTGACTGTGACTTCGCAAAGTAAGGCTTTGCCTTCGACTACCGCTTTCACATGGGTGACACCAGTAGACACCGCAAAGACGGTGCCCATGGAAGAAACAGAGGCAATGGTTTCGTCACTACTCGTCCAAGTGGCATGCAGCACCTCTTCTGCCCCTTTTGTTAACCGAATGCGGTACGATTCCCCTACCGCAAGCGACAAGTGATACGTATCAAACGCCAGCGTTTCGTCTTTCTCGGAAGACGTTACGGAATCCGGGATAGAAGATGTTTTTTCTCCGTTTTCACAAGCGCAAAGCAAAGGAAGCACGAAGCAAATTTTCCATAAATTTCGAATTTTCATCGTGAATTCCTCCTTAAAAACGCCCTTGCACTGAAGTAGATTCAGAATAGTTGACGATGCCAAAACGCTCGCTATAGGAATAGAAATCAGCAATCATCTGACTGACTCCGCTGTCACTATAGGAAGCTTGGTAGTGCGCCAATTTGAGATAGAGCACCGTTAATTCTTGGCGTTTGATGCGTAAGAATAACGCTTGATAACGGTCAGGATCTGAGGTCTTGTACTTTTCGATGGCCGCATAAGCGTCATCAATCGCGCTCTGTAACGCATTCACGACCGGTTCCGTCCAAATGTCGGACGATTCGATGTCGGCATAAATGCCACCTAACGTATCACTGACTTCCGTTTGGTAAACCGCATAACGGTCCCGCGTGATTTCGTAGTAGTGATATAACGCATCCCCAGCATCTTGGTAATAACCATGCATAAACTCTTGTACCAAATCGTCGTAAGAAAGGGTGTTATCCCATAAGAGATGGCTTTCGACATAAATTCGCATCTCTTCTAACGTGGGGGCAGGAGAATCCACAGACCCTTGACTAAAGACATAACTGACGCCGGCTTTCTTTAACTCTTCCATGTGTTCGACCCAGGTGGAGAAGTTATTGAAGTTCACGTAGTAATGTTTGAAGTTCGTGTCATACGTCCAGGTCATGAGTTGCCCTGCGGCAATGCTTTTCCAACCTTGTAACGCTTCGTAACAGAATTGGTTTTCATCATCGGTTAAGGCGTGGCTGAAGTCAGCAATAATCGGGGTGTATTCGATATATAAGTCAGGAGAAACCGTTATTTGCTCGCTATAAGGATGATAGGCACCATCGTCTCCTTTGACGACCGGTGGCTCTAGGGTGCCTTGATAGGCGAACATCAAGTATTTGACCTTGTGTAATCGTTCTGGCTCATATTGGGCGATTAAGGCATTCGTCTTTTCAATCACGTGATTCACGAAGACTAATTCCAGACCGGCATTATTTAAGCCATAGTCTTTCAACGCTTGTTGGCAACGATCGCACGTGCAATAGAACTGATTGTCTTCTTGGCCAATCATAAAGTAGGTTGCTTGGGGATAAGAGGCGATCCAACGATGGTAGAACACGTTCGCGTATTCGTTTTCCATCTCCTCGCCTGCCGTCCAACAAAGTTGATTGTGTTGGGCATCGCCTGAGAACCAATCGGGATGGGCGTCATGGTATTCGCCCCAACGCAAGACGAATGTCGTCTGAGAATGGGCTAAGATTGGAGACCAAACCGTATCGGAATGACGGGCAAGTAGCCGCATTCTCTTGCGATATTGTTCCTCGTGGACGAGTTCATAGTAACCGAGTTCTCTTTGATCGAATGTTGGAATTTCGACTTCATCATACGCGTATAACGGAACGTCTTCTTTCGCGGTGTAGTCATAGACATCACCTGTATAGAAACGGAAATCAAACGCATCTTCTAGCACATGATAGGTGGCGGCTAAGATGCCTTCATCGTCACCGCTTGGATCATCATAAAGATACAAGGAATTCCCAATGGTTTTTAAGACGTAACCGGAATTTCCAAGCGTAACATCACTTGGCAAGGAAACCACGCTGGAACGGACGGTATTCCCAAAGGAAATGACGGGTTGGGTCTCATTAGCGGACTGAATGATCGGCAAGGTAACGCCACTGGCTTCTTTCCATAACGTCCGGAATTCTGTGACGGCATAACGGATGTTTTCGCTCGCTTCTTCGGGCATCAACAACGAATACTCACTGACGCCATGGATGAGTAAGGCGTAAGGTGATTCCGCTTTCGTGGAAGAAGTCTCCGAAGAGGCCATGGACGAAGAAGAAGCCGCTGGTTCTGTCTTTTGGCAAGCAACGAGTAGCAATGCTGCCACGCTTAAAATCGGAAACAAACCCTTGTTTTTCATGCCGCTTCTCCTTTTGTGACTGTGAAGGCCACTTCTTTTGCCGTATGGTTATAGGATTCATCATAGGCCACATAACGAAGGCGATACGTTCCTTCTTCCCAAAGACGGAACGACATATCATCGACCGCAATTTCAGAGCCAAGGCGCGAAACATAGCTTGTGGTCTCTTCGCCAAAACGGAACAACAATATCGTTTGATTTTTCGGCGTTAATAAGTAAGCCAAAACATAGGAAGAACCTGAGTTGTCACTCGAAGTCGCCTCCGGAAGTTTCAAAATATCGCCGAGATGATATTGGGAGGATATTCCATTGAAATCGACATCCAAGGTCGGCGCTTCTTTCTCGGCCACGTCAATCATCTTGAAATAGTTGTCTTCATTGCCTTGCCTGTCGGTGACTTTGTATTCCACCCGGTATTTCGCGAGTTTCGTAAACGTCACCGTATGTGAAACAGCCGCGGATGTTTCTTCAAGTAACGTTTCGTTCTCGTTTTTCACCGAAACCGTCACTTCTCCGACTTCATTTAAGACGTCATAGGCTGAAGCGGAAGGAATCGTTAACGTTGCCCCGATTTCTTGGCGGACAGCAAAGTCATTCGCTAAGATGACGATCGGGTTAATCCGGTCCTTGGCACGGGCGGGATTCCCGCCATGGCCAAAGGGTTGACCGCTAAGTCTTGTTAAAGACAATGTCTTAGAAGACGATAATGAGGCAAAACCAAAGCTAAACGAGAATTGGTCATTGAGTTGATCTATGGTTGAGCCATCGTCATAAGTCGAAGGGAATCCGATGGATTTTCCTAACCCATCTTTTAAAGAATGGTTTAAGGCATTGTAAGATAAGCCAAAGAAGCCAGCCGTATTCGTTAAGGTGATTTCACGGTCACTATTTGGATAGGTCACAACATAGGTATCATCCACCGCATGAACATGCAGGGTGATAGCCTTGCCATTTTGATGGAAACGAAGGAATAGGCCATTTAATCCATCGTCTGGAATGCGGAATAAGACTTCGAAGTTCTGGTTCGATAACGAACGAAGGAACGTGACTTCTCCGGCAGCAGAGAACGTCATATTCATGCTTTCGTCGACTTCTTCAATCGTGGCGTTCTCACCATAGAAATATTGAGCTTTGACTTTGCCCCCTTGCCCATCTTGCACTGGTATGGTGAGGTTCATGGTGTTTGTTCCGGTAACGCCGACCGCTTCATAACGGATGGAGAGGTTCTCCCCCGATGCTTCAAAAGAGGAACCATCGTCTAACGTATCATTACGATACGCTTTCACGGCCACGGCTTTTGCTTTGCCATCGTTTCCCGTCTCTACGGCTTCCATGGTTGGTAACGTGTAATGGAAGCCAGTAAGGTAGGCTTTTGGAAGGTCAGGTGCGCTTAAAAATACTGGCTTCGCAGTCGGGGCAATCGTAAGGTCCATCACCTTAGTCGCGGTGCGTCCTAAATAATCTTGTGCTGAGAAAGAGGCGTGGTAGGTGCCACTTTCTTCCGGAACAAAGGTGTTGTCTTTTACGGTCATGACGTTGCCTTCAGGATCGGTCACTGTCAAGGCGAAATTGCAATGTCCATAGGCGTTTTCTGCTCGTAAGGCATCTAAGGATGGCAACGTAAAGGATTCAAACGCCGTTCCGTTTGTTTCAAATGTCGGTACCACAACCGTTAAATCTTGTGCGGCCTCTCCTGCCGTGAAGGAAACGACTTCTTCGGCTTTGTTTCCCGAACGGTCGCTCGATTCGTAATGAATTTGATAAGACCCGGCTTTTTCGATTTGAATCTTGCCATTTTGTATCGGAATACGAATAGCGGCATCGTAACGTTCGTCGTGATAGGTCACATAGGTATCAATCGTTAACCCATCATCATAATCATCAAATACACTCGCCTTAAAAACGGGATAAGCCATGCCGACGACACCATTTGGCGCGCCATCTTCTTTGCCATAATCCACGGTGATCTTCGGGGCAGACGTGTCTTGTTGTTCGCGCTTGCTAAGGTCATAGCCACCTAGCGAGGTCCATAACACATTCGCGGCAGAATGGAATCCTTCGCCCCAGACGGTCACGGTTGCTTTTCCAGAAGGGAAGCCACTCCAGGGGTTTGTCGGGAACGCTTTCGCTTCATCGAAGTCCACGACTAACGTACTTCCTGAATCTTGCCCATAAGGAGCGCTCGCATAAAGGGCGTTTTGCGAAGCATCATAATATAACGTAATCGGATGGTAACCCCATTTAGAAATGCCTTCTTTCGTTAAACCACGGAATGTGTGGCTTAATGGGGTTCCCCAGGTGCCATCGTTATGGAATGTCACGCGGTCACCTAGCCGTTCATAACCAGAAAGCGCTTGATTGAAAGCGCCCGCTCTCAAATAAGAGATGTGGCCATCCCCATTTATCGCACCGCCATTTTCCACGACGATGGAAAAACCTTGGGAAGAATCTTCCACGTCTTGGAACGAGAAATGTAGTGTTTCAAAGTCAGCGCTCGATTCGGTGCTTGGCTCGACCATGAACTGGGCTAAAGGGGCACTTTGAGTGAACGAAGTCATGTCTAAGACTTTCAGGAACGTGAAACGACCACCCGTATTCATCTTGGTCATGACGCCGCTATAGCCGCTGTCGTAAGCAAAGATGGCTTGATTCGTAAACGAGATATCACCATTACCTTGGAATAAGTCAGAAGAATGGCGGACGGATAGGAATGTTTCGGTTTCTTCGACTAACGTATCGCCAAATGTTGCTTGATAATGCACTTCATAACGCCCGGCTTCAGAAGCCACGAACGATTCATCGGTGAGAATTTTTCCCGAAGGTGCCACGATACGCACCTTCGCGACTTTCTTTTGCCCCTCGTGTTCAAGAATGTGAATCGGGAACGAAACGCTATCACCCATAAAGACCCAAGAGGGTAAGGGAGCGGTCGCATGCACCGCTTGATCCGATAACGTCGGGGCGATAAGCACACCAAGAAGCAACCAAGGAATACTACGTAAAGCCAATCGTTTCATTGCGATAACCTCCAGCTTATTCTTTGATGCCGCCAACATTGATGTTCGTCATTAAGCGGCGTGAGAAGATGAGGGAAATGAGCAAAATCGGTAAGGTCATCAATAAGATGCCTGCCAATTTAACCGGCGTGTAACTAATCTCCGTGACGGTGCTATTTTGGAATAAGAACATGCCATAGGCCGCAACGGGGTGGGATGGTAAATAAACCATCGGGATTTGGTAATCGTTCCAAAACGTGACGAAGTTCAGAAGGAATACCGTGAATAACGTGTCTTTCGCCAGCGGAAGAATGACTTGCCAAAGCACACGGGTATTACTGGCACCATCGATTTTGGCCGCTTCGCTATAAGCCGCTGGAATCGTCTTAAAGCGGGCATAGAATACCAAGAAGTAAATGCCTAAAAAGTTTGCCTTCATGAGCCAAATGCCCCAGAACGTGTCGAAGAAATGTAACGTCTTAGACATTTGAATCTCGGAAGGTAACGAGCCAACAATCGGTAGGGACATCGCCACTAAGACAATCGCATAGACGACTTTGCTAAAGCGGAACGGATAACGAGCGCAAAGATAAGCAACGAGACACGGGGTGATCGTGGCCGCCACGGCACAACCCACGGAATACAGAATCGAATTCCAGAAAAGATAAGGCATCGTGTAATGGTACGTTTGGCCATTTCGTTGAATCGGGACATAGAAATTCGTATAAGCCGTCGCATAGTTCGACCATCGCCATGATGATGGCCAGCCTAAGATATTGTCTAAGATCGTATATTCATCGTTGTCTTTGACAGAGGTTAAGAATGTCCAAATAACAGGGATTAGCAAAGATGCCGTATAAAGAAACAAAATCACAAAAATCACAAAGAAGAACCAATCGAATGTTCGTTTCTTCGTGTGACGTTTGGCAATTTGAGAATTGGCGTTCATGTTATTCCCACCTCTCAATCCATTTCCGGACAGCGTACGTTAAGGGCAATGCGATAAACGTGCAAGCAATGCCTAACGCAGCAGCATAAGGATACGAAGAAATATCGCTGGGGTTACGGTTCACCAACCAATAAAGGTAATAACCGATCGTGTAGTTCTCAGTGGTGGGAACAGCATTGCCATAGAAATCCCATAAGTTCGCCTGATTCATAAATAAACCGGCGACACTCGACAACAAGAACGTGCCGACGGTCGGGAGAATCGAAGGCAAGACAATCGAGAAGAATTTCCGTGCGGAAGAGGCCCCGTCAAGGTCAGCGGCCTCCATGACACTCGGCGAGATTTGGTTCATGGCGCCGCTATAAAGCAACACCTGTGCCCCAAATCCAACCCAGACGTTATAGAAGAGAACTGCCCAGAATCGGATATCGGGATTGACAAGCAAGCCTTTGATTTTGGTGTTCGTCCATTCATAAGCCAATTCGGGGATAGCCTCATTGGCAAAGAACTTAAACATCGTGGTCAACAAGATAACGGGCAGGATAGAAGGCAAGAACAAAATGAACTTAAAGACAACGCCTAAGAACCGTTTTTGGTAGATGTAATACGAGAATAACGTGGCAAAGAATGTGCCAAACACCAGGTTACAAACCCAGACAATCAACGAGTTCTTTAAGGCATAGAGTAACGTGTAAGACTGGGTTAATTCTTCGCCGATATGGGCAAAGTTTTGGAAGCCAACCCAAGAATAGGTGCCTTCATAGATGTCATAGCTTTTAAACGCTAAGAACAAGGAGTTGGCGTTTACCCCGATATAAAAGACGCAGAATTGGAGCATCGGGAATGCCATCAAAGCGACGTAGAAGAGAACGTCTTTCTTGTCGACGAGACGAGAAGACCTCCGTTTCTTGCTTCTTACGCCTTCCATGATTTCGTCCTCAATTACTTCAAATTGCTCCAGAACGAGGCGCCATGATAATCGGCACTGCCTAAGAAATAACTCCGCGCATCGGCTTTATTTTCTTGGAACGCCAAGAACGGATTCGTGTAATCTGTGTGATTGATGGTGGCGGCCCAGTACCAGGTGTCGCAAGAGAAATCAGACGGATGGTTGATTTGCTTCACCAAAGAAGAATATGGATAAACAATGTCTGCTGTCTTCTTGAGTTCGCAGATCGATTTTGCAAACGACGTTAAATTGGCTTGATCAGAAGCGGTGACTTCGTAATTCAAGGCACGGGTTGTCGATGTTTCGGCCGTAAAGGCGCTTAATTCGGCATCGGTGTTGGTGAATTTCATGAATAACTTGGCTAAATCCAAGTGAGCCGTATTGGCGCTCACAAAGCCAAACGAGCTATTTTGTGAGACATAGGTTTGTTTCTTTTGGCCAACAGACGCGGGATCCGCAAACGGAATCGGCATCCAGGCGAAGTGACGATCTATTTTCTTAACGCCATAAAGACGTTCCACGGAAGCAAAGGCACCACTTGCTTCGTTTTCCCACCAAGAACCATCGATTAACATCGCATATTGATCCCGCTTCTTCGAATAACCGGCAATGAAGTTCGTTTGGGCATTCATGTGTGAGACTGATCCGGCGTTGATGTCGAAATTGCTGGCGTCGCCAAGCATGATGTCTTTCATGAATTGAAGCGCTTGGTATTTGCCTGGCATCTTTTGCAATAAATAGCCATTGTCTTCCGTGATGGTAGTATCGGTGGTCGTAAAGGTGCCATCTTCTGCCACATTAGCGATTTTGGCAGTGCCGTTTAACGTATAGTTCAAGTTCATCGCGTCTTTGCCTTCGTTCGTGGCAAAGAAGTTTAAAATCGCACGCTCCGGATATTGGGACGCGTCCCCGCCGGCATAAGAGAATGGGGTCATACCGGCCGAACGAATTGCCTTCAATAATTGATTGAATTCGGTATAGGTTGCGGGAAGGCCGTCATCCGAGGTGCCTTTCACTCCATCGGGGCCCGATGATTTTTCTTGATCCTTATCGCTAATGATGTTTCCGTCCATGCCGAGATAGAACGATTCTTGGTCAAAGAGGTCTTTGTCATAAACGATGCCTAAGAAGCCATCGTAGAACGGGACGGCATAGTATTTGTTGTCTTTTGCCGTGAGGTAACTCTTAAAGGCAGGATCCATTTTGTCTTCAATGGTCTTGCTTTCGCCAAAGTCCGATAAGCTACCAGTGACAACATCCGAGATATCCGCCATCTTGCCACGGTTCAAGAAATCGAAGTAAGAAACTTGTTCCGTAAAATAGATGTCACGTTCTAGTGTTTTATTTAATAACTGGGCACCCGAGTAGGCATCTTTTTGTCCATCCACACGGACGACAACGCCTTTTTTGCCGGCTTCAAAACTTTGATCGGCATATTTTTCTTCGAAACGTTTGGCAGCATTGCTTAACCATTGCGTGCCAAAACCACCATCAAACGTGCCGATGGTGAGTAAGGTCTTCGAAGCATCGGCGCTAGCGTTGTTGCCACCGCTATTGGTGCTATCGTTTACTGGCGTGGAAGCGGGGCTAATGCAACCCGTTAATAAAACCACGGACGAGACTAACGTAGAAAAAGCGAATAACTTTGTTTTCATAAAAATCTCCTTGCCTCAAAACTAGACGTCGAGATATCTAAACTGCTAAATCCATTTTAAAGGGTGACGAAAAGCGACTTTTTGCGGTTTATTGTCTTAAACGTCCAATATGTTGCTTTGCCCTAAAGGGGAAAGAAAAACGTTATCTTATTTGTTGCGGTGTTGGTTGCGATATTCTTGCGGTGTAACGCCGATATAGCGGCGGAACATGGCGAAGAATGTCGAAAGACTTCCATAGCCGCATGCGTTAGAGATTTCACTGACGGACCATTCGGTTTGCAAAAGGTAACGGCAAGCTAAATTCGCGCGGGTGCGCCCGAGATATTCTTGTAAGGATATCTTGGCTTCTTCGTGAAAGAGACGAGAGGTATAGCATTTTGAGTAACCGATATGGGCGGCAATCGAATCTAAAGATACCCCGCCTAAGTTCGATAAGTTTTGTTGCACATAGTAACAAACTTTTTGATAAATGCCGTTTGGTTTAGAATGGGGCGCTTCTTCAAAGAATGTGCGTAAGGCAGCATCAACAAGATCGTTCAAAATCAAAGAAGAGCTTCGTTCATCCCGGACGGCTTCTTCGATAAGTTGCAATAAGATATCTAATCGTCTTGCTTTCGCTTCGCTTAAAGAAATAACGACTGGGTTTTGTAAGGAATACGCCTCTAACAATAAAGCTTTTGATAAAGCGGATTCGCGGATTTGTAAGTGACGGAATTTGAGATTGCCCCAAATTTCATGAGAGTCCATGGAAGTGCAAAGAAAGACATCCCCTTTCTTTAAGGGGAACTTCTCTCCGTCAAATAATTGATAGCCTTCTCCATCGATGACGAGTTCCATCTCAAAGAAATCGTGATAATGCAGAAGAACGATGGAATTCGCATCCACCACGGAGATTTCCGAAGTGATGTCATCATTCAAAAGAAAGTGGAGATTGCCGTTCCGCCATTCGGTGGAGACAGGAGTCAAAGACTGCATGTTGTCATTATTGTAAAGGGAATCGCAACAAATCGGAATAGAAAATACAAAATTTAACAGCGATTTCTTACAAAATGAAAAGATTAATGGGACAAAGCGTTCTATAAAAATACTTCGATTTTTTACTTCGCAATCATAAAAATAGCCAGGATATCATTCGTATTTTGCAACTGGCTCCGGATGTGACCACATGAATTTTTCCAATTCTGCTTTGTTTGCCAATGATGGAATGGCACCATGTTTAAGGGTAGTGAGAGCGCCCATTGCGTTCGCGGTGCGCAAAATATCAATTTCGTTCTTGTTCTCCATTAACGCTTTGATGAAAGCGCCATTAAACGAATCACCTGCAGCAACCGTGTCCACCGCTTGAACCGAATACGCGCCCACAAAAAGAGAACGTTTAGCATTTACCCACAAAGAACCGCGATCGCCCAAGGTACAAATTACATTTTGGACACCGCGTTGAAGCAAAGATTGAGCCGCTGCTCTTACCTGTTCTATGGTTTCCGTAGCGTGACCACTAAGCCGTGCAAGTTCTGTTTCGTTCGGTGTAAGGTAATCGATTTTAGATAAAACTTCGTCACGGAACGGGCGGCAAGGGGCGGGATTGACTACCGTAATTAATCCGTGCCGTTTTGCTAGCAGAATAGCCTCATCTGTCATCTCTGGATTCATTTCACCTTGCGTTAAAAACACATCGTTTGAAGCGATTGTCGTCTCTTCTCGATACAGGTCATCAATCGTGTATTCCAAGTTAGCCCCCAAAATGATGCAAATGCGATTTTGTCCTTGGCCATTAATTTGAACACTGGATACTCCTGTTGCTTGCGTTTTGCTTTTTAGAATGTGTCCTTCAATGTTTTCGGCTTGGAGTAATTGAACAAAACGATCCCCGAAAGCATCGTTACCAACTTCTCCAAGCATGGTTACTTTTGCTCCAAGACGGGTCAAAGAAACTGCCTGATTTGCCCCTTTTCCTCCCATGAATTGTTGAAAACGAGTACCAACTACACTTTCTCCAGCTTCAGGAAAACGGTCCATCGTTGCCACTAAGTCCGTGACAAAGGATCCTAGCACCAATACGCGATTCATTTTTGCTGAAGCTCCTTCTTTAACGATTCTCCTAACGCACCATTAGGGTGAAATTTGAAGAAATCTTCTTTCGTGAACCCATATGACTCTGATAGCGTCAATGCAATAGCGTCGCCTAATACAAGCGCAACCGTAGAAGAGTTGGAGGGAGCTAAATCATTGCGATCTGCTTCATGTGTGCAACGATATAAAATTCGATAAGAACAAGCCTTCGCTAAAGGAGAATTTTCTCGTGAGGTAAAAGCAACCAAAGTAGCACCAATGCGCTGCAATGGAACAATGTTTTGAATGACTTCTTTGGTGGAACCGCTATTGGAAATTAAAATCACAATATCTTTGCTTTCAATCATTCCTAAATCCCCATGGCAGGCTTCGGTACCATGAACAAAGAACGATGGCGTGCCGGTTGATGAAAACGTTGCTGCTAATTTTTTGGCAATATGAGCAGACTTCCCAACACCCAAAAATATCACCTTACCTTGCCGGTGGCGGATTAATTCCACGACACGGTCGAGTTCCTCTTCGTGCAATCCCGTTTCCATTTCTTGGATGGCGGTTGTCTCTTCCTCAATGACTCGACGAATGCTTTCTTGATAATTCATATCTATCCTCCCTAACGAAACGCAACCTCATAAAGAGATGTGTTATAAATTGGTGACCACTGTGACACTTGCAAATACACTTTCTGTCCGTGATTCCTCATCAAAAGAGGCGAGAGAAAGCCACCATAAAATTGCGGACATTCTTTTGCTGTAAGGATTAGATAGGATTCGCGGAAAGGGCCTTGAAAATCTTTCGCGTGATAGAGTTTCAAGCCTTCAAGCGAAATCATGGAAATCAACCACTCCCCTAGATATTCGTCATAAGCGATACTGGGTTCACTAGCATTCACCCCTGGCAAAATGGAATAAGGTAACTGCTGCCGACATTCTTTTATTGGAACATAACAGTCTTTTTTCATTAAGACTTCATAAGCATCGATATTTTCAATTTCATCTCGTTTTACGCGTAAAAGAGAAAGTTGGCCAAATCTTCCGCCGGGGATTGCCAATAAATGGATGTATGGCGATGAAGGTGAAGAAAGGAATGGAAATAATTGACCTGCAAAAGGATAATCCGCTTCAGAAAAAGACAACCCCGTTTTTTGAAATTCATCTAAATGATGGATGTCCGCTTTCCATAATGCATTTTCCGTTACGAACCACTCACCCGGTTTTCCCCAATAACGAACCGACATACCATAGACATAAAGAGACGAGCCCACTTGAATGCCGCCAGTAGGAATCTTTGTGATCTCTTTTTTGTTTTGAATATCTAAGTTGTTTGGCAAATTCTCATCGTGTTGGCCTTGGAATAAAGGTTTAACTTTGCCATTGCTTCCAGTTACTAAACGAGAAAAATACATGCCCTTTTCCCAGTTTTGAAAATCGGCAAGTGCCATGAAATTGCTATTCCAGGTTCCTTGATTTACGTCTGGACCGCTAAAGGAATCGCCATATAGAAAAGCGATTTCATCTCCTAAATCCACGGGAATGCCTAAATCCGTAGATCCTACACCCGCCTCGTTCATCAATCGTTCATTGAAGCCGCTTTTACCAGTGATTTTTCCAATTTTTGTCACCGACACAACGTGCGCAGGGTCTAAAGTGAAAGATTCGTCTTCAGGAACGCTTACCAATAAATGAACACATTCTTTCTCGGCGTCAATCGCATAATCTAACACCGTATTTGGCAAGCCAAAATGCGTTTTACGATATTCAACGTTGCAATGATAATCGGCTAGCTTTTTCCGAGCTTCGGACAAAGGCAGTCCAACAGGATTAGGCACTGGAATTCGCATTTTTTCTTCTCCTTAGCGATCTGTCAAAACGACTTCCATGAGGAAGGTATTGTAAATGGGGGTCCAACGTGATAATTGCAAATACATCCGTTGGCCTTCGCTATCCATAAAGGCGGAATGAACGAAACCACCATACAAGCCCGGATATTCCGTAGAGGAACAAATCGCGTGGCTTTCACGATATGGTCCCGTAATCGTTGGGCTAAGTAACATCGAAATCGATGAGCCGCGCAATGTGATAATGACGTATTGCTGAAGGTATTCACTCCAAGTCATCGAAAGCTCACTTGCGGCTGGATCGATGATGTAATACGGATTAGCATTTAATTTACTCATGCCCGTATCGCCTTTTTCCCATTGATTAGGTCCAACAAGGTATTCGTATTCGGAACGATTTTCGAAAGATGAGGTTGCTACGCGCATCATGACGGCACCATCATTTCGACCGCCCGGGATGGTGATGAAATAAATATGTTCTTGGTCATTCGGATCTTGATAAGGATAGATTTGGCCTCCAAACCGGAATTCCGACTCATTCCAGCGTAATGATTCGACAGGCTCCCAAGTTTGATAGGTGTTATCCGCGGCTTTTAGTGCTTGATTGTAAGTAACAAGCCAAGAGCCACCTACGCCCCAATAACGAATTGACATATAAAAGATGTAGGCATTGCCGTTGACTGAAATGCCACCAGTCGGAATCTTGGTGACTTCCTTTGTCAAGTCATCTTCGCTACCGCTTTGATGTGCTCCTTGGGCAAAAGGCTTAAGCATTCCGTTATCTTGCGTTACAACAGAATCAAACGTAATACCGTCATAAAACGTAGTATCAGAAGTGATAGCCATGTAGTTGGAGAACCACATGCCACTCATGTTGTCTCCCGAGAAAGTATCGCCATAAAGAAGCATCATCCGGTTATCGGGAAGACGAAACGGAATGCCTAGGTCACAACCATACTCGCCTGCCGCAGACAGCATTTCTCCGTTGATAGAATCGGGGCCAGTCTCTTTGGCGATAATGTTGTGATACGCAATGATAGAGTCGTCATTTGCTGTTGCTTCTTTGCTTCGCTGACTAACTTGGACGGGGACGCGTGTCCCTTTCGAAACCATGTCCCCCGCTTTTAAGCCGTCTCCATAAGAAAGGATCCGCCCCTCAATCAACTCGGTTGTTGGAGTTTGAATTTCTTCAAACAAGAAGGAGGCTCCTACTTGTAGTTTCGCTTGGCGTACGCTGAGGCCATAAAGATCGGGAAGCACCACTTTCTCTGCGTTTTGCTGCGCACCGCAGCTAACAAGTGACAGCGCAAGAAGCGTTCCAAAAACCGGCCAGTAAACGTGTTTATTTTTCATAGAAGTCCTCCTTTAATGTGGTGAATGTGGCGTTATTTCGCTTTCTTTTTCTTAATGATTAAAGGAATTGCTACGGCTAACCCCACGACGACAATTGCGCCAATGACAATGCCAATAATGGCACCGACGCTTAATCCGCCTTTTTTATTGTCATCTGGTGTCACTGGTTCGCCTTTTGTAACGGTCACGACGATAGAACCGCTAACACCATTGGAAGTCTGCGCTTTAATTTCAGCCGTTCCCTCTGCTAAAGCAGTCACAAGTCCAGTCGAACTCACTGAGGCAACCGTCCCATTGGAAGATGACCAAGTAATGGCTTTATCATCGGCATCATTCGGCGTAACCGTGGCGCTTAATTGCTTCGTCCCGCCGATAGACAATTCAACATCGCCACCGGCAATCTCGACTTTCGTTACCGCCGTAGTAAACGGAGCCTCCGAAAGGAAATGCAACTCCACATTGTCGATGCTCAATGTATCGCCAACGGCATGGGGCGTGAAGAGCCAGCGAATGGAATTCCACTGCACCTTGTCCGAAGTCACTTCGAAATCCAATGTAACGCGTGTATATCCGTTAGATAACGCCTCCGTGTGGATCGGATAAGAAGCTTTTTCAGCGCCACTGGTGCTGGTATAGGTCTCATCCCGGCCTAATTTAGTCAAATCAATCTTGTAATAAGGAACGTTCGCCCCGCCGACAAAACAAGAGTTCAACTCTGCATAAGAATCGAACGAATCGCTTGCCGTGACTTTATAGTCATAACGGAAACGAACGATATCCCCGATGGAAATGTCGTCTGGTGTCATTAAGAACATCGAACTGTACGTTTTCGTTTGGGTATCATCAAGCTTGCCAATTTGGGCAACTTTTGAACCGCCATCTTCAGCAATTCTGGCTCCGTTATCATAAGAAGTAACGCTTCCCCAAGCTCCTTCTAATTGATCTTCGCTAAATTTTGTGCCAACTTCGAACTTCTCGAAGTCGCCATTCACCACGTAATTTTTGCTTTCGTAGTAAGTTTTAGAAGGATCGTAGCTTGAGGTATAGGCCGCTCTAACGACAATGCCGTCAATCACCACTGCGGTTGTGCCACTATATTCCAGCTGTATTTTCGCAATCGAGGCGTTTCCAGCTAATTGGGCACTATATTTTCCATCTTGATAAGCAGAATCTACAACGCCGTCTTTAATCAAATCCAAAGCAGAAACGCTATTGCCTGATTCGTCTAAGAAATTGAATTTTAAAGACGTGCCGCTAGCGATTGTCAATTCTTTGACGGAAACGTCAATTTGATACGTTTTTTCCGTTAATGAAGTGATAACGCCATAATAACCGCCATCCGTCAGCGAAACACCGCCTTTTACTAACGTAGCATTATGGCCGTATAAGCCATCTTCTCCTGCCGTTTCTGGGATAGTGCTCGGGGCATAATCCAAAAATCCTTCAAAGTCACCGCCCGTAAAAATATTCGTGCCAGACGTCTGACTAACAGCAGAAATGTTGTCTAAATAAAGATCGCCATTTGCGACGTTAGCCCAAATGTGGGCAGAGTCGTAGCTCTTGCTAGCATCGAACGTTCTAGCCCACGCAACATGTTTCCAGCCATTGGCTTTATCCGTGACGGTGGCGCCAGCACTTGTCAAATCGCTGCTGCTCAATACATTGACTTCGGGCAAACGATTGCTATCGGTGGTGCACCAAAACGCCATGCCGATGTTATCGGTTCCATTAGGAGCGTAGTAGTCGAACGAAATGTCGTATGTCTCGCCAGAAACAATGCTTAACATGGCATACATGGAACTAAAGCCAGCGCCGTCATAAGTCTTAAAGGCTAGAACTGTATTGTTCTCGTCTGTGGGATCAGTAACAGCATATTGTGTTGCCTCAGCGTTGCCCCAGTTATGCCAAATAGAAGCAGAACCAGGTCCGCCGCCAGCGGGAATTTTATATTCGCCAGCACTTAAGGCGAAATCACCGTTCGGGAAGAGGTTCGCGCCATAGAAAACGCTGCCAGCGTGTTGCGGCATCGCGACATTACCGACTAACGCGAGTAATGCCAAACTAAGTAAACATCCTTTCATAAATTACCTCCTTGGATATTTCATTTGGGCTGATGAGGGATGGGGAGCCGCTTTTCTACCGCAAGGATAGGTTCCTTCCATTCCGCTGGCCTGGCGGTATAGAAGTAAGCAGTCGAGCTCCAATCATCCGAACGATGATTGTCGTGACCATGCTCTAACGTCACACGAATGCTCGTCCGGAAAGAAATCGGATCCATGATGTGGTATCGGTAATAGGTGATTTTCCCTTTCCAATTGGGGTCACCAGGCAAAATAATCCCGTGATAAGGGGCGTTATATTCCTGGGTTGGGCACCATGCCGAATTGAAATAATCTTCTGTACCAGTTCCGTTAATGGTTGGTATCGGGTCGCCGTCAATGAAAATCATGTCGTCACCTTCGCCCGGCCAATCCCAGCTATCGCAATCGCTTAAATTCTCAATATCTAAATGGCAACCACAATAATGTCCTTCCCCTTTTAAATCCAGCAAAACATAGTTGTTCTTGCCATCTAAATTTTTGCCTTCGAATAAGAATGCTTCACGAGAAGGAAATTGATGATAGTCCAGCCCTTTCGTGGGACATTCACGTTTCCAATACGCGCCAAAATAAAGAATGTCGTCGTCGAAAGTGCGTTCTTCGTAATCAATGTAGTAATAAAGCATCAGCCCGGTGTCACATTCATTGACTACTTCAATGCGTGCAGCTTTGCGGAAAGGCATCGGCCACCAACAATTCAAGGCTCTGCCATCTTCTGGCGAACGTTGAATCGGTTCGCTAACAAAATTTCGGCTAGCGGCATGGCCCAAGCCAAAGAAATCGCCTAAGGGGACCAATACGCTGGGATACTGTGCATCTTCCCAATAAAACTTCAGATAAACCTTTCGAAAAGCATTTTCTTCTAGGATGTCTCCTTCGTTCATCTGCGTCATCCAAATGTGTTCAATCAGTCCCGAACAATGCACATTGAAAATGACGCGAGACTCCTTTGGCTGAATATGAATGCGGTCGTCGTTCCCTCCGGTTCGATCGTAAGAAGAGACGCGTTTGCGAATGCCTCCATCTTTCCAAAAAATGTTGGATAAATTGTGTCCTTGAAACATGTTATTTCACCCCCGTAAGGCTGATACCTTCTTTGATAAAACGTTGAATCACGGCAAACACCACTACGGCTGGAATTAAGCTAATAAATGCTGCTGCTAATACCGCCCCATAGCCTAACGTCGACGCTTCATTAAACAAGCGATTGATCAACGTCATAATTTGGGTATACTGCGCATGATTGCTATCGATGGTCAGCGTGGGCCAAAGATAAGAGTTGTAATAGCCCATAAATGTCCCAGCGCCCATAATCACCATCGGCGTCGCGCTATTGGGAAGATAAATGCGGAAATAAATAGCGATGGAATCGCATCCGTCAACACGGGCCGCTTCATCGTAATCTTTCGGAAATCCAAGATAGGCTTGTCGGAAAAAGAAAATGTTATATGCACTGGCTAATCCCGGCACGATTAAAACCCAAATGGTATTCATCATGCCCATGGCCGCAACAACGCTAATGGAAGTCAGAAGAATAGTGATTCCCGGGATAAACATGGTCGCCATCACAATGATCCATAAGACTTTTTTGCCTGGGAATTGAAGTCGAGCGAACGCATAACCCGCAATCGAATTGATAAAGAGAGATAAGAGGGTAGCAATGGCCGCCACCAATAACGTCATCCCAAACGAAGCAAAGAAATTGACCCCAATGGTGGTGTATTGCAAATAGAAAAGTCGGGAGAAATTATCCGTCGACCACACTTGTGGAAATACGTGGAAGTCCAAAGTAAAAATTTCGTTCTTGTTTTTAAACATGGAGATAAGTCCGAAGAACAACGGGATTGCGATATTTAAAAGAACGATGACTGCAATCACATAGAGAAGAATCGTGATGGCAATCTGCCCGCCGGTTTTCTTTTTCTGTCTACCGTAAGAGCTCATCGTTTCTTCTCCTTTCGGTTCGTGACGCAGAAAACAACGGCGTTGATGGCGCCAATGACAATCATGATGACAATGCTTGCCGCAATAATCTGTGACTGAGGAACATTGCCATTGGCTCTAGCGTGAATTAAATAAAGCACTGGGGTCATTGTCTTATTGAGCGGTTGCCCGTTCGTCATCAGCATCGGAATCTCAAACATTTGTAACGATCCCGTTACCAATGTCACAATGGTTAAAACGAAATAGTTTTTTAAAGACGGAAGTACCAGATAAAAGGTAGTGTTCCAAAAGCTTGCCCCATCCACTGCCATCGCTTCATAAAGACTTCTTGGAATATTGATGAGACCAGAGTAGAAAATCAAAGTAGTATAGCCGCCGCCAACCCAGATTGTCGGAACGATGATGGCAACATAAGCCCAGAACGTTGAGCCGGTAAATGAAATTGGGTCAGCGTTCATCTTTCCTAAAATTCCGTTAATAACACCGCCGTTGTAGTAAGTCAGAAGTGTGAAGATACAAGCAACAACAATGCCAGAAAATAGATAGGGAAGATAAATAATCGTACGAACGAAAACGCCAAATTTATTTTTCATCCGCACCAGGATATTCGCGAAGAAGAACGATCCGACAACTTGTAAGAGGACAATAAACAAAGTCATGATGCAGACATTTGCCAATGACCGCAAGAAAGATTCATCTTGGAAAACTCGAATGTAATTCTGAAATCCAGCGAATACCGCTTCATTCGGACCTGATTCGTAATAGAAGAACGAGCGATAGATGGAGAGAATCAATGGCACCAGCACAAAAATGGTGAGCAAAATGAAGGCCGGCGCTATCAAAATAAGCCCCGAAACTTTCTCTTCAGTCTTTCGATTTCTTAACGATTGATAAAGAGATGCTTTCGCCATGGTTATAACCTGGGATTAGTTCCGGCGGTGGCGCAAAGTCCTTGTACCGTAGAATCGCATTTCTTAACGGCGGTTGGAATATCATTGCCCATCGCCGCTTCTTCCAAAAGCCCTTCTACAGCAACGGAGATATTCCAATCATAAATGGGTTCAAGAATCGCTTTTCCAGCAACATCATTGATGGTTTCAACCCATTCTTGAGGAACATCATTTTGTTTCTGATAATCTTGTGCCAAGATAGCCTGTACGGATTTTCGAGGCGAATATTTTGAATAATGAGCACGTTCAAAGTAATCCACGGCTTGAGCAGTATCTTCTGCCGTTAACCAGCGAATGACTTTTGCTGCGGCTTCCACATGCTTGCATTCGGAAGAAATGACGTAGCACCAGCCACCATTGGTCGCTGTTGTTAGACTCTTATCACCGCTAAAAGTAGGCATCGGCACGAATCCAATGTTGTCTTTTTGATCAGGGTATTGATTCAAAACGGTAGAAATTGACCACGAGCCACAGGTGGCCATGACGCTCTTTCCGTCAGCAACATCAAAAACAGCTTCGGTATAGTCACCGCTAGATAACGGAACGTATCCATTTCCGTATAAATCACGCCATAATTCAGCTAATTTTGTATAGCCAGGATCAGTAATTCGCGATGCGGTCCAATCATCGGTGACGGCTAATCCGCCAGTGGCCGCTTGTTGCATGCCCCAACTCCCCCAAGCGCAAGCAACGCCGGTTGGCACAGAGAAAGGATAAACATTTTTAACGCCTGCGCTACGAAGGGCGCTACGAATCGTGCCGCATAAATTCAAAAGCTCATCCCAGGTTTCGGGAGTTTTGGCATCTGCTCCAGCGTATTTGGTCAATAGGTCTTTCCGATAGGCCAAAATTGTCGAAGGCTCCATCAAAATCGGATAGGCATAATACTTGCCGCCATAATTGACGGCCGTTTTTGCCATATCTGTTAAATCGTTCCAGGAATCATCGCTGAAATATTGCGTAATATCGATGGCACGACCAGCTTTAATTTCCTTATATAGATTTCCATAGCTTACCATATAGATATCAGGCACATTCCCAGATTCATAACGAGAACGAATAAGATCGTCAAAATCGTTTTTGTTAATGTATGTCTGTTCAAGCTGAATGCCGTCAGTAAGATTAGAGTTGAATTTCTTGCGCTGGGAAATGTTGATCCGGTTCTCCCACTCCTCGAAATCCATCATCCACATGGAAACGGTCGTGGCATTTTCTTCCACTTTCTCCGCTTCGCTATCAATCACAATATCATCAGGTGGAGTACAAGATGCTAAGGCGGCTAATAGCACAAAAAACGAAGAAAACAAAAAGCGTTGTTGTTTCATACAATTTCCTCTTATTTCTTTGTAACAACATCTTAAAAGAAAGCGCTTTCAAGTCATAGATGAAAAAAGTTGTATATGATAACAAAAAATTGGAGTTATTTTATAAAATAATTCAATTATTTAGTATTTATCGAATGTTTTTGCTATTTTATATAAAAAATTATAACTTTTTTTGAATTTTATATTCGGTAGGATAGCGACCATCCAATGTATGGAACCACCGCGAAAACGTTTGCGGTTCTTTAAAACCAAGCTGTTCAGCGATTTCTTTGATGGACTTAAAAGAATTGCGTAACAAGTTCTTCGCGTAAGTTAAACGGAGGTGGTCGTAATATTTCTTAGGCGTCGTGTGATAGGCGCGCTTAAACATATCATTAATCGCCCACGCCGAAAGATTCGTCTTAAGCATGAAATCACGAATCGTTAAATTTGACTGTAAGTTCTCACTCATATAATGCACAAGCAAGGTAATCACATCGCAGCCTTCGGAATCGTCACTATACCCTAGATTGTCACTGACAATTGCGGCAATCATCCCTTTAAGATCTGCTTCCATGCGCAATTCTTTCATTGGATCATTAAAGGTGTAGGCGTTGATTAAATCGAGCAATAAACCGCGAATTCGTTCAGGACGTGCAGGATGATAGACATAAGGCAGATGTATACCGTGCTCCAAAAAATAATTTGGGCGAAATTGGCTTAGTTCTTCTGGCGTCATGTCCGCTTTTTCTTTCATAGAAACGCGGATTTTTTCGCTTTGCTCATCGCGGTTAAAATCAAAATGGACATGAGGCTGGCAACAGTTTTCGTGATACCAAGTAATCCGATGATGGACATCGGGCGGAATAACCACCACATCCCCTTCTTTCACGATATCTGTCTCGGTTGGGAATTCGATTTTCATCTGCCCTTTATCGATATAAATAATTTCAAAGTCAAAAATAGATCGAGAGATGTAATAATCGCTCAACCACGTGTGATACATTGCCAAACGGATATAGGGATGAAAATCGAGCTGTTGCATTTTGTGGTTTTATTATAAAGCCTGAAACGTAAAAAGAAGGTCTAAGTTTTAGACCATTCGAACGATATAAATTCTTTTCCCATTATTTGAAGAGGAAAATTGTGACGACACAGGAAAAGGCTAATCAAATATCCAATTGCCTTGCGCAATCATCATCGCCCTTGCATTCTTCAAATATTGAGAATCGTCACCATTCAAGATGGATACGATATAGCGATGATCTAGCCAAAAGCACATCGCTTCATAAGAAGTGAAGCCAGTTTTCTTATCGGCAACAGGCAATGTTTTTTGCCCTGTGTAAAAATTCGCAGCGTGAGGACGGACGTGGCAAACAGGATTTTCTTTCATGCCAACGAAATTGTTGCGGTAAATCGTTTTTAAAGTCCCATCCGCCATATTCATTGTAGATACCGAGGATACGATGTCACCTTGACGTAGAACTTCCTGCGTACGCTGATAGGTATAGCGCATAAAACCATCTACAACGATATCGGGAAGTTTGTAAAAGAAAGCGCGTTGAAAATAATAGCCATCTTTTCCTTTCGCAAAAACGGCGAAAAGGAAATTAGACCCCTCAAAGTAGGAAAACCAATCTGAAGCTTGGAAATCAGTATCGGCTACTTCATTAAAATCCATGGCACTAAAGGACATATTTTCTTTTATGGTGCCATTCTCTTCTACTCTTATTGTTTTGACGTGAATATTGGCTTTCTGAAATTCTTCAGTAGCGTTCAAATCTTTTGTTCCGAGAATGCGCGATACATAGGAAGCGAATTTATTTTTCGAACCTTCCGCTCCAGGAAAAGCTTGATTTAGCTCTAATTCGGTTTTTCCGTACCAAGAGCTCAATTTTCCTAAAATATATTGCTCAATGCTACTCGTGCCTTCTTCTTCGACGGAATCAAATTCGGTATTAGAAATGTATTGGCGAATGATTGCCGTAAGAAAGGACGATTTGAGAGAAAAAGCACGTGGTTTTGCTTTCGTTTCGGAACCGAATTGGTTAACTCTAACGCTAGAATCAGAACTTTTAGTGCATGCGGCTAAATAATGTGTGTCAGATTCGGAGATGGTTTCGGCACGCCCGGAATTTATTTTTGCAAGGATGGTATTGTAATCATCTTCAATAATTTGAACATCTTTTTCAGAAAGATGATAAATAAAAGAATCGACGATAGGGAATTTGCTGTAATCCGGTGAGGCGCCAGGCGTTTCAGAAGGAATATAACGATAACAAGTAATGAGCATCGTGTCGCATTTCTTTAACAAGCCACTGTCTTCAAAAGAAATACCTGCATCCTTCACATAATTAATCTGATGGAGAACAAGGCGCTCTTTGGCACGGTAGCTTGATTCGTCTTTTTTGGAGTTACCTATTAATCCGGTTACCTTTAGTTCTAGATCCGCTTCAGGAAAGTCGGCACCAGGATCATTATCCGGATTTTTACCAAGATAAATTTGAATGACTTGCCCAATTCTTCCTTTATTTTTTGGATCTTCAAGGTAATGAGTAAAGTCAATCTCGCCAATAGTTTTTCCGTTGGCTTCCTTAACTTTTTTTAAAAGAGCAGCCCGTGCACTAACAATTCTGTTGTTTTTCACTACTTATTCCTTTAACCTCTGGGCAAATTATAGCAAAAACAAAAGAGGCCTGTGTTTGAATGGCACAAGCCTCTCGCACCAATAATTTAATTTTCGGAATCAACGATGCTTTCGATTGCTTGCCCCATAGATTTAATAAGGCCGGTAACCAAAGCGTTCCCCGCAATAAAATATCTTCTCTTTGGAGGCATTCCAGTGTTGGTCCAATCATCTGGGAACTCGTCTAGGCGTTCGCACTCAACGGGTGTGAGAATCCGATATCGATTTGATTTAGGGTCCAAAATAAAGTGAGAGCTCCGATTCGTGGTACCCTCGCTAGTCAGCATGGTACGGCTAGGTTGATTTAGATAATCTGGGAAGGCTATTGGGCCCTCTGAATAGTAATATTCGTGTCCATTCGCAGCTGTGCGAAGAATATGCTTTGCGCCTTTTAAGTACTTGAATTTCTCAACATCTACTTTATAGCAATAGTCAGGAACATGATCCACATCCAAGCATTCGCCTAAAGTCTTAACCTTCCCTTGATAAATTGCATCGACTCTAATGGTTTTGATTTCATAGTTCAAGCAATATCCTGCGCCTTGAAATGGAAAGGAAAAGTGTTCAGAAACATCAGGCAAGGTTTTATATTCTTTTTTAGACACCATTCCCTCTTTTAGAGCTTCGCCATCTTTTACTTTGCACGGAAAAGGTTTTGAAAACATCATGTCTTCTACAATCACTTTTTCAGGACCATTGCCAGAAATAGTCATAAAATCGTCATAATATTTAGTATCTTTGTGGAAAGCGAAAATAAACGTTCTTCGTCGGCGTTGTGGATGACCGTAATCTGCTGCGTTTATCACGCGCCACTGCACGCCATATCCAGCATCGCAGAAGCAACGCAAGATAATGCCAAAAGCTTGGCCTCTTTGACGAGCGGGCGCCTTAAGAAGGCGATCTACATTTTCTAAAAGGACAAATGGGGGTTTCTTTGCTTTGATAATGTCGTTGATTTGCCACCAAAGAACACCTTTTTTCCCCTCTATCCCCTTTTCGTCGTGAAGGCTTCTTGCTACCGAATAATCTTGGCAAGGGAAGCCCCCGGTAAGCAACGTATGAACGGGGATGGATTTCTTATCTACAAGGCTGATATCAACATTGGAAGATTCTTCTTTTCCAAATCGTAATACATAGCAGTCAAAAGCATGCTGCTCTTTGGTTGCAGGCTCCCACTGATTGGCCCAAACGAATTTCCATGGACCTTTTTCAATAGCCCTGCCATGTTCGTCAAATGAAGTAACATCATTTAATCCGACGCGGAATCCACCAACGCCGGCAAAGAGTTCAACTGCTGTTTTTTCCATATCGTTATCGTTACTTTCTAGTTTCTTAACGAAAACATTTTACATTAACAATCACAAAAGATCAAGATCCCAAATGCATGTTTCTTATTATTTTTATTGCAGGCTTTTAGCGGTGAGTATGAATGTAGTTCTGTGCTGGTCTAACTAGTTCACGCTAGAGGCGCTAGTTTTTTAAATTAGCATCATAATTAGTCATTCAAAAAGTTCTAAAAATTACAAACACGTAAATGAAATCGTTCCAAACGCGTAATTAAAATCGTTCCAAATTAGGAAATATGAATTAAAAATTCCCATTGTTACTCATTTTTTCGATTTTTTAATTTTTGGGCAAAAAATCGATAAAATTATCTTTACAAAAAAATACAAAAATCGTCAATTTTTTAATTGACCATATTGCAAAGAAAAACGTCTACCCATTCTTGAAGTGCAATTTTCCGTGATTTTTGCACCTGAAACAAAGAAATACGACTTTGAAGTGCAATAATCAACGTTTGTAGAAAAAGAAAACATCCGCCAAGAGACGGATGTTATTTAGTCTTTCTAGATGGGATATCAATGGTTTCTAACCAACGAAGCTTGTGACGAGTAACGAAGGATCGCACCCAATCATAAGGAGAAGTCTTTAATTCGTATGGTCGATGGTTATCGACACCGATCACACAAGGAATATCGGCTTCTGCCACGACGTTCCAGAAGTCTTCATCAGGATAGGGAACCCGTAATTCTTGTCCAATATAGTTCTTCTTTCCCCAACGAGAGGGACCCATATTGACTTCTAGAATCATATGCAGGTCTTTGGCCGTATTGATGATCTCATGGGCAATCTCTTTCGCGAAATCATCCCACTTCCCATACCACATCATATATAAATCAGGATGGGCGACATATAAGAAATCTCCTGACTTCATTCCTTCAATTAAGTTCTTTAAATAAAGACGGGTCGCTTCTTTGGTGTCATAAATATCGCGATACCATACCCAGTGATTGGAAGAATCTAAGAAGCAATGTTGCCCAAGAAGCAGGTATTCCACGATGCCTTTTGACAATAAATCGTGATAGTAGTCCGCCGTAACGTCTTCTAGCCATTCGGCTTCAAAGCCTAAATGAAGCTCAATCTTGGATTTGTACTTCTCTTTTAAGGCACGAATCGAATCAAAATAGTTTTGGGCATAGACTTCGTACGTTCCGCGCATGCCCATTTGGGGGTGATGCGGGATCATCACGTGATCGGTAACCCCATAGATTTCGTAACCGTTCTCAATCGCGGCACGAACAAATTCTTCATCCGTTCCTTCGGCATGCCCGCAACGGAACGTATGCGAATGATAATTCGCTTTTAAGGGTTTATTTTCCATAACGAACCTCCTCTAGCACTAACCCAATCGGATCGGCTTTATGATGCACGACTTCTCGTTTGCTTGCTACGAGTAACCGCTTCACTTCTATGATGTTCATCCTTCCTAAGGCAACTTGGAAGGCCGTCCCCATCATCAAACGGACTTGATAGGTCATAAAGCCGTTCGCTTCGAACATGACTTTGCGGTGCCCTTCTTCGAAGACCAAATAATCTAACCTTGTTATATCACGAATAAAGCCATCTTTGTCTTCGGGTTTCGCCGTAAAGTTCTGAAAGTTATGCTCTCCTTGAAATAAGGATAGACAGGATTGGCAATCCTCTTCGTTAAACTTCGGATAAGACATCTGAAACTCAAGCTTGCTTAGAACGTCCCGTTCTCCTAAATGGAACGAATAAGAATAGACCTTCCCAGTGCAAGAATGCCGGGCATCAAAACCATCTGGTCTTTCTTCTAAGGACCGCACCACCATATCTTTTGGTAAGACACGATTTAACGCGTGTAAGAAAGTGGCAACATGGGGGATTTTGTGCGATAAGACAAATGTAAAAGTTTGGCCTCTTGCCGATACCCCGCGGTCCGTACGGCCCGCACCATGAATGGTGACTTTTTCACTACACAAACGGGATAATGTTTCTTCTAAAGAACCTTGTACCGTGCGTTTATTGATTTGCTTTTCGAAACCATAAAAGTCCGACCCGTCGTACGCAAGAATGCCAAAGTAGGTCTGACTCATTTGGTGACTAACCCCCACCAAGTCGCATAGGCGTCAAAGTGGCCAAAGGCGACATAGAAGAAGCAGGCGATGACGGCAGAGACCACAACAAATTCAAAGAGATCCCACCACTGGAAATGAAGCTTCCGATATTTCGTCCGTTTTGAAGTTGGGTCATAGCCGCGGCATTCCATCGCGTTCGCGAGTTCATCGCTTCGCACAAACGAAGAAACAAACAACGGGATGATCAAAGAGATAATCGCTCTAAACTTAGCGAAGATATGGCCGTGCTTGAAGTCGACGCCACGGGAAGACTGGGCTTTTAAAATACGTTCCACGTCTTCTAAGATGGTCGGAATAAATCGTAAGGCCAAGGCAATAATCATGGCTAAAATTGGAGTCGGAACACCCATCCAACGTAACGGGGATAAATACCAATCTAAAGCATCCGTTAAGGCTAACGGGGTGGTAGTTGCCGTTAAAATCATCGAAACGGATAACATGACAATTAACCGTAACATGACTTTGCCTGCTTCTAACAAACTCTCCCAATAAACTTTGTAGGTCCCAATTAAGAAATACCAATCCGCGTTGGCCTCGGAATAACGCGGAACAAAAATATAGATAATCAAAATAAAGACAACCATGAACCACAAGGAACTGAGCGACTTTAATAAAGATAATAAGGACATATGGGCAAGTCGTAATAAGACGATCGTCATGACAAATAAGATGCCAAGCATCGTATACGTCATGGCCCAGGTCGGATAGTTCACGAAAATCGCGATCATGAAAATGATGAGCGAATAGATCTTTAATCGCGGATCCATCCGATGTAAGAACGAGTTGTATGGCACATAACGGCCCATGGTGAAGCGACTCATTTTTTCGCCTCCATGATGGCATTGGCCAAATCATCCACATTCCGTAACGAAGCGGTATTCAGTTTTAGTCCCCGTTTCTCTAAACGTAAAGCAAAATCAAAAACATGGGGGTTTTGCAAGGAATATTGCGTTAAATCCTGCCCGAATAGCTCAGAAGGTGGGCATTGTTTTACGACTTGCCCATTTTCTAACACAATCACTTCATCCGCATATTGGGCTACCAAATCCATATCGTGTGTCACCAAAAAGACGCTGGTACCAGCTTGCTCGATTTTTTGAAAGAGAGCCATGGCGTCTTTCGCGGCCGCAGGATCTAATCCTGCCGTTGGTTCATCCACAATTAGGACTTCTGGAGAGGTCGCTAAGATACCCGCAATCGCGACTTTCCGTTTCTCACCGCCCGATAAATCAAAGGGGCTACGGGTAAAGAAAGAAGAATCAAGGCCCACTTCTTCTAACGCTTGATGAGCTTTCTTTAACGCTTCTTCTTTGCTGTCCCCAAAGTTCTTCGGGCCAAACGCGACATCTTTTTCGACGGTTTCTTCAAATAACTGATATTCTGGGAATTGAAAGACTAAGCCAACATGTTTCCGTAATGCTTTGATGTCCTTGCTCTTATGCTTCTGCTGGATTCGTTTTTGCTCGGCTTTCCAAGCTTTCTTTTGCTCTTTGCTTAAATCTTTCGGCGCTTTTTTCGCCTTTTCGGGGTGATTGATATAATCCCCGATTTTCACGTAGCCATCCGTCGGAGACAATAAAGCGTTAATTAGTTGAACGAACGTAGACTTCCCACTGCCCGTACGGCCCACTAATGCCACAAAACGATGTTCAGGAAGGGTGATATTAATGTCTTTTAAGGCATTGCTTTGAAACGGGCTTTTCGGATTATACGTGAAAAAGACGTGGGAGAAATTTATCGGCATAAGAATTCCTCCAACTTTTCTTCCGTATCGATCTCGTCCGGAATCTCCATGCCTTTCGCCTTAAGCGCGGCCTTTAACGATAAAAAGAATGGGGCATCTAAATGGATTTTCTTTAATTCTTCCGTATGGGAAAACACTTCAGCAGGCGTTCCCTCTAACACGAGTTTCCCCGCATTTAAGACCAAGACATAATCGGAACGGAACGCTTCTTCCACGTCATGCGTAATCGAAAGAACCGTTAAGTTCGGATTCTCTTCTCTTAAATGGAACGTAATATCCAAGATATCCCGTTTTCCGACGGGGTCTAACATCGAAGTGGCTTCGTCATATAGCACTAACTCTGGGTGCATGGCTAAGACGCCGGCAATCGCCACCCGTTGTTTTTGGCCACCCGATAAGTTTTCGGGCGACTGGTCTAAATAATCTTCCATCCCGACTTTCTTGGCATAGGTATGGATGAAGCCATCCATTTCTTCGTGGGGCACTTGACGATTTTCTAAGCCGAAGGCGATATCATCTCGTACGGTCGATCCAACAAATTGATTATCGGGATTTTGAAAAACAAAGCCCATCTTCTTTCGTAAGGCATATATCGCGGCATTGTCGGCTTTTTCTATTGGTTGCCCAAATAACGAAATCTTGCCTTCGTAATGGGTAATCAGACCGCTTAATAACTTCGCTAACGTGGATTTGCCCGAACCATTATGCCCGATTAACGTCACATACTTCCCGGCCGGGATCGTAAACGAAACGTCATCGACGGCAGGCTTGGAATTCTTGTCGTACGCGTATTTTAGGTGTTCAACTTCAATAATGTTCATTCGGCTTTGATGTTCACGACCGGTCCTTGGTAATGCGTTAATTTTACGCCGGCCATTTCTAAGATGCTTTTTGATGCTTTGTAAATGTCATCGTCATGATGTTTGTCATCAAGATAGATGACTTCTTTAATCCCGACTTGCACGATGGCTTTCGCACATTCGTTGCAAGGGAATAAGGTCACATAGAGTTTGCAACCTGGCAAATACCCGGCATCACGAGTATTGAGAATGGCGTTTAACTCCGCATGGCAGACATAAAGGTATTTGCTCTCTAATCCTTGACCATGACCCCACGGCACTTTTTCATCATCAACGCCGCGCGGCATGCCATTATAGCCAATCGATACGACTTTGTGATCTTTATCGACGATACAAGCTCCTACTTGGGTTGACGGATCTTTGCTTCGTAAGGCACTTAATTGGGCAATTCCCATGAAGTATTCATCCCACGAAATATAGTCATCGCGATGTTTTTCTAAGGCCATAGTAAAGAACTCCTTTATCCATTCCGGATAAAAGTATAAACGCGAAATCATCTTCCTGCATTAAAAAGGGCCGGAAGAAAATATGATGTCATATCGTTTTTCTGATGATTCAAAAGATTGCGAGATTCAACGATGCCTTCAGTAAGAAAAATACGACTTTCGTTCTATTTTCTTTACAATATTAAATAATCTAATTATATATACGAATAAATATTATTATTTCTATATTTACTGCTGCAAATTTTTAGAGCCAATTCTACAGGGTGGATGCAAATTTTTAGAGCCTATTATTTTACTTTCGCGATCAGCGCTTCGTACGGCCGTAACCATTTCTTATAGGTTAAGCCAGCATGCGGGTAGTTAGAAACCACCACTTGTCCAACCATCGTGGAAATGGTGCGCGGAAGGTGTACCCGATGACCTGTGAGATTAATTAAGACAAATAACATCTCGCCTTGATAGCTTCGCCAATAAGCCAAGATGTTGGATTTCGTTTGCAAAGGCTCAAAGTCCCCTTCTCTTAACGTCGGAGATTGGGAACGGAACTTTAATAAATCGCGGTAATAAGACCATACGGATGTAGGGTCCTTTTGTTGCTTCTCCAAAGCCATCTCTGAAGCGTTCTTTGCTACTTTGATCCAAGGTTCGTGGTTCGAAAAACCAACATACTCCCCTTCTTTCCAGGGATAAGGTTGGTGCGCATGGTCTGCTGTCACATGGTTAACAATCTTCTCAGCTCGACGAACGGAACAATGATGTTTCCGTCTTAACGCTTCGTAGAATGTCGCGGCATCCGGATCCAAGAAATCCCGCGGTTCAAGGGAGGGATAGTTCATCATGCCGAGTTCTTCACCTTGGTAAAGGAAAGGAATGCCACGCAAGGAGAACAACAAAGTGCCGAGCGCTTTCGAAGCCATCGGGGCAAGACGAGGATTGACGTTCAAACGGTTTAAGGAACGTGGTAAGTCGGCATTCTCTAAATAGGGGACATTCCAATCCAGTTCTTGTTGCCAAGTAAAAATCATTTGACGGAATTCTTTTAAAGAATAGGTTGCTGTCGTCGGGCTTGGTTTCTTTTGCTGGCCCCAGCCATAGGAAGCGGGTTGCACAAAGTCCACTGCTTCTCCGACGAATCGTCTAGCATTCTTGTAAGGGATTTCGCCAGTGACACCGACGGTCATGCAGTCATAATGAGAGAACACATCATCATGAAATTTTTGGAACAAGATATGGTCGTTCTCCGTATCATGACAATGTTCTTGGCCGATTTGATAACGGGCGTGTTTGCCACGTTCTAACGATTCTTTGCATAACGAATCAATCGCATCAAAACGGAATCCATAAACTCCTAAGTCCAGATAGAAGCGGAAAATCTTTTCCATTTCTTCTTGGAACTTAGCCGCATCTCCGTTGATGTCGGCTTCACCTTTACGACGGGTATGGAGATACCATGCCTTTGCTTCGGGGACGTAAGTCCACGCCGATTCCCCCGAAAGCATGGTCCAGTTATTCGGTGGCAGGCGGTTCTTCTTTCTTCCTACGGCCCAAACAAAGCAAGAACGATAAGGTGAATTCAAATCAAAAGACGCTTTAAACCAAGGGTGATTAATCGAGACGTGATGAATCGGAAAATCCAAAATGATTTTAAGATTCCGTTCCTTGGCGTCTTGGAGTAACTGCTTAAATTCCTCTAACGAGCCGAATTCAGGGCGTAAAGAAAGATAGTCAGAGACGTCTTTTCCATCGTCACGTTTCGGAGAAGAAAAGATGGGAGATAAATCTAAGGCTTGAATCCCCAGGGCAGAAAAAGCATCGAAATGAGAACGGATTCCCGCAAAATCTCCTATGCCATCCCCGTTACCATCCGCGAAGGAAGGCACATAAATTTGATAGACCGCCCAAGCGGAAGCATCCTTGGTTTTCATGCGCCACCACTATAGCACGAAATTCAAAAATACCTAGGAAAAGTCGCTTCAAAAATTAAAAATCACCGAGAAAAGCGACTTCTTTTTTGAACCAAAACAAAAAGGATGCCCGAATCTTGGGCATCCTCTTGGAAGCGATTGGTGGTTTAGAAACGTTGTAACATCAGCAAACGGTATCCAACTCCGTAAATGGAATCGATACGGGCGCCTTTGATGTAGGCAAGCTTACGGCGAATGGATGAGATATGAACATCGATGGTACGCGTTGGATAAGGACGATCGCTGTTCTTTAATTCTTCGTAACGCTTTTCCCCGTTCTCGCTTTCCCATATCATTTTGATCAAGTCATCGCGTGAAACAACGTTCGGCCTTGCATCGTACAAAGTCTTCACGATCTTCCATTCGAGTGGAGTGAATCGAACATGATACCGGTAATAGGACAATGTGTGCTTTTCTGTGTCACATTGCACCAACGAACCATCACTTCTCTGAATCTCGACTAACGCCATAAATACTTCCCTCCTGTATTGGCATCGGCAAATTAAGAATATACTCAAATTATCGATTATTTTCAATGCATTACCAAACGTCTTGTAGTTATCCAGTGATTTGTTTCTAGGCAATTATCCAGTGATTTGTTTCTACCCATCCATCCCCCTAGGGGGATCCGATTATCCAGTGATTTGTTTCCATCTAATTCGCCAACTGGGATGATTAGGTCGGAGGGACAAGCCATGAACGGACTCAATGACACATACGTAGAATCGGTGATTAGGAAGGCGAAAGAGGGAAAGCTCACGACGGGGCAGGCCGCCGCCAAGCTCGGAATAAGCAAGCAATACGTGAACAGGCTGAAGAGGGCCTATGCCGAAAAGGGGGCTTCCGCCTTCGGGCACGGCAATCGCGGGAAGGCGCCAAAATGGAAGACGGATCCCGAGACCGAAGTGAGGATACTGTCACTTTACGGGGGAAAATACGCCGGCTTCAACTTCAGGCATTTCGCCGAGAAGCTGAACGAGGAGGAAGGGATTCGCGCCACCTACAGAAACGCCCACAGGATCCTGACCGCCGCCGGCTTCAGATCGCCGAAGGGGCACAGGGCGAAAAAAGAAAAGGCCGAGCACCCTTCCAGGCCGAGGAGGAAATGCTTCGGGGAGCTGCTGCAGATTGACGCCAGCATACACAATTGGTTCGGGGAGGCGCTCCCGAAGGCCACCCTCCACGGGGCCATAGACGACGCCACCGGAACCGTGATGGGGCTTTTCTTCGACAAGGAGGAAACCCTCAAGGGTTACTATGAGATGATGTGGCAGATCCTCAATAAATACGGGATCCCGGAGGCCTTTTACGGCGACAACCGCACCATATTCGAGTTCAGGAAGCTTTCCGAGAAGAACCAAACGATCGACCGCGATGTCCACATCAACTTCAAACGCATGTGCCAGCAGCTCGGGATCGAGTTGATAACCACCTCGGTCTCCCAGGCCAAAGGCAGGATCGAGAGGCTTTGGGGGACGCTTCAGTCGAGGCTGATATCCGAGCTGAGGCTGAGGAGCATAACCACGATCGGCGAAGCCAATGCCTATCTTCCCGAGTTCATGGCCGACTACAACCGGCGATTCGCCATCAAGCCCGAGATGGAGTCGTCGGTCTTCGCCCCGGCCCCATCGCCGAGGGAAATCGATTTCTACCTCTCCGTCGAGTTCCAAAGGGTCGCGGACAACGGCTCGTCGTTCGGGTTCGAAGGGAAAAGGCACCAGCTAATCGATGAGGACGGAATCGTCGCCAAGATCCCTCCGAAGACCGTCGTCAACATATACGTCACCAGATCCGGGAAGCGCGTCGGCGTGTTCGACGGCAGGCTATGGGACCTGGTGGAAATCGAAAGAAGGCAAGTGGAGCCGAAGCCGAAGCCCGTGGGCAGGCCAAAATACATCCCAGGCCCGAACCACCCGTGGAGGAGGTACGTTCTAAAAGCCAAGAAGGGCTAGAAACAAATCACTGGATAATGACATGCATTACCAAACGTCTAAGCCGTTTTCTCAGGATGCAATCGCACTTGTAAAGAAAGTAACCATGGGCAAAGTAAGGCCATCATGACGACTTGGATGGGAGAAGACATCAAAAGCATGGATACAAAGAGCCAATAACTGTACCGGAACTCTCCGAAATAAAGAAAGAAATAGCAGTAATACGCAAAGGCTTTTGCAAAAACAAGCAATAATAGATCCGATACAAAAGCAAAGAATGCCGTCTCATATAAAGAAGGAATGCTCGAATCCATCGGGCCCCGTTTTTGAAGATGG
Source organism: uncultured Erysipelotrichaceae bacterium (assembly GCA_902791935.1). Taxonomy (GTDB): domain Bacteria; phylum Bacillota_I; class Bacilli_A; order RFN20; family CAG-826; genus UBA4951. The sequence continues at coordinate 44,385 of CADAXQ010000002.1, forward strand.
CGATTCCAAAGGAACAAAACGATGAGTAGTCCGATATCGAGCACTCCATTCACGGCTAAAACGACGGGTTTTGTCCAGGCAGGATAATAACCAAACCGGGCATTCAGGATATCGGTACCATAAAAGAAATAGACCAAGACGGCATATTCAAGGATTACAAAAGCAAAAAGGATCCATGGCTTCGCAAAAAACGACCGAAAATGTCGGGTAAACCGTTCTAACGCCCAAGGTAAAATGCCAAGCAAAGCATAAGTAATCGTCAATAAGAAGTTATAAGCCCCTGTCGGCATGATGATGGCGGGAAGAAAATCCGATAACGCACCTACCACTGCCCCATAGATGGGCCCCAAAGATAACGAGGCAAGCATGACGACGGTCGGAGTAAAAGAAAAAGACAGGTAACCAAAATGCGGTATGGCAATTAATTTGCTCACCAAACCAAGCACTACCGCAACCGCAATGAGCATCGCTGAAGTCGCGACTTTTTCAACTGGGGAATACTTACGGTTCATAGTGTTAGAGAGGCGCTAAGTTCCTTCACAAACGCTTCGGAACCCGTGACTAAAATCCAATCCTCGGGATAAAGATGTTGCAGATTTTGTAATGCCATTTTGGCATCTTCAACATAAGGATAGTCTGCGGTATACAAGAAATAATCCATTTCACCTTTGGCAAATGGGTGAGAAAAAGTGGTTAACGTGATGTCTTTGGCGTCCGTGCCTAGACGTGGTAATTCCACCGCAATGTTTTTATCGCGCATCGAAGCAAACAAAACGTGAACTGGCTTTCCAGCCGTTAATGGCATCAGGCTTTTCATTAAGGCATCAATGGCTTCGGGATTATGCGCACCATCAAAAATCACCTGCCGATGCCGTTCCATTCGGTAAGGAAGCGGCTTGACTAATAGTCCTTTTCGTACGGCTTCCTCACTGACAGGGAAACGAAGTTTTAATAATTTCGTGGCTTCGATGGCTAAGGCAGCAAAATCAAGCAAGTAACGAGCGGGTGAAAGAATCTCTAGCTTTGTATAAGGCACATAATCAAAGCGGAAATATGGTGCTTGATAAGAGAAATAATGGCAATTATCTACAACCATCACGCTACCCCGCTTCTTCTGGGCTTCGATACGAACGGCTTCCGAAGCGGCGTCGGGTAACTTCCCGATCAAGCACTGCCCTTGTTCTTTGATGAGCCCTGCTTTTTCGGTGGCAATCTCGGATAACGTTGTCCCAAGCACTGCCGTATGTTCCATGGAGACAGTGGTGATGATGACGAGTAATGGGCTATGACGTGGCAAGTTCGTCGCGTCATGCTGGCCGCCGATTCCTGCGGTTAAAATGGCTAACGAAACGTTTTGTTCCGCAAAATAAACGAGGGCGATCCAAAGCAAAATTTCAAAATCCGATAAGGAATAACGAGAGAAATCCTTCTCGTATTGTTCATAAATCCGAATAAAATCCCCGTCCGAGATGGCTTTTCCCGAAACGCGGATGTCTTGCTTCGAAGGGGCAAGGCGCGAGACGTTAAAGCAACCAACGGAATATCCAGCTTGTTGATAGATAGAGGAAAGGTAATGGGCCGTGTCTTCTTTGCCATTACTACCTGTTACGACAATATAAGGATAAGTAAAATCTTGTTTCTGCTTAACGAAGAAACGTTCCCATTCCTCGTTATCATAACGACGAAAGGAATGACTGGCGGTCAAATTCGCTTTGATGTCTTCTATGGTCATGGCTTATTCCTCATAATCACGGACACGATTGCCTTTTTGGGCTTCGCGATTTAAATCTTTTTCTTTTAACGCTTCGCGCTTATCGTGAAGTTTCTTTCCTTTCGCAACGGCAATTTCTAACTTCGCATAGCCATGGCTTAAGAATAGTTTAACGGGTACGCAAGTGCAGCCCGTGGCCGTGATTTTCTTTTGCAGTCGTCCAATTTCTTGCTTCGTTAATAACAATTTCCGATCGCGTAAATGGTTCACATTAAAGATATTGCCTTCGCGGTACGGGGCAATATGCATATTGATCACATAGACTTCTTGGTTACGAATCACGATATAAGCGTCGCTGATCGTGGCATTATGGGCCCGTAACGACTTAATTTCAGTACCGGTTAACACCAAGCCAGCCGTCATGAAGTCGCTTAAAAAATAATCGTGATATGCCCGACGGTTTTCGAGTAAAACAGAATTATCTTTCTTCCGGCTCATAATCGTTCCCTGACCTGGTTACGATTATAGCCGATTTCCTTTCTCAAAAGACATAGAGAAGCAAAGAGAAGTACATCAAGATGGTGCCAAGCAAGCAGAAAAGATGGAATACGAAATGTAGCCACTGGCTTTTCTTTGCACCAATGCTATAGAGGATGGCGCCTAAGCTATAGGCAAGACCGCCTAGTAATAACAAGAATGTGCCGTTCCAGAATCCAACGGCCATCGTCAACGGGTAGAACGAAATAATGATGGTCCATCCCATCAAAAGATAATCGATGTAGCAGAACACCTTGAATTTTGTGAGATCGATTGAATTTAAAATGATGCCAAGAATGCCGAGTCCTAGCACAATCCCATAGATGGAATAACACCAGGCCGGGGAATCTTGTAATCCAACCAAGCAATACGGGGTGTACGTCCCCATAATCAGAATGAAGACGTTGTTATGATCTAAGACCCGCCAAATTCGTTTTTCATCGGAGGGTGGCAATGCATGATAGATGGCGCTTCCTAAATAAAGCACGCCTGCGCAGATCAAAAAGGCAACGGCAGAAAGTAACGAAACGATACTTCCACTGCCGGCAGCTTTTTGGATTAAGAAAGGCGCGCCTAAAATGACCAAAATGTAGCCGATAAAGTGTGAAATTGAATTGGCTCGTTCTTGGGATACGGTGTAACGAGGTAAGGCCGTTTTTCTTGGTTCCATGGCTTCATCATAGAGTCAATTAGTTTCATTGTCAAGATAATCTAGTTTTAATTACTAGATACCATTAGTTTGCACTAACCAAAAAAGGACCTAGACTATACGTTATTCGAGTCATTATGGTTACCTTATTAAGAAAACTATTCATTCGAAATTACCGTAACGTCCACGACGAAAAAGTACGGACTGCCCATGGTGTCTTAGCCGCTTGGTTTGGCTTAGTGAGCAACTTTTTGCTGGTGGCAATGAAAATCACGGCTGCCTTATTACTGGCTGCCAAAAGCAACTGGCAGGTTTTCTCTATCGCTTTACTTGCCGACGCCTTAAATAACGTCTCTGATATGGCGTCTTGCATGGTGACGTTATTTAGTTTCCGCCTTTCTTCCAAGAAACCGGATCAAGAACATCCTTTCGGCCATCAACGGATTGAATACATCGCCGCATTGATTGTCTCTATCTTGGTCTTATTCGTCGGCATCGAACTCTTGCGAGAATCCATCACCAAGATTGTGGAAGGCACGTTAGTAGACTACGATGCCTTAACCTTAATCTTCTTAGGAGTCTCTATTTTTATTAAGGTATTACAAGGCTATGTGTATCTTGGCTTAGCAAAATGCATCTCGTCTTTAACACTAAAAGCCCAAGGCGTAGATGCTTTGATGGACGTGCTAACCACTACTTTAGTCTTGGTGAGCGCCATCTTTGCCATGAGCCCATTACACTGGAACTTCTTAGATGCTTGGACAGGCTTAGTCGTATCCTTATTTATTATTTATGAAGGCATCATGATGATTAAGGAAGCCTCGGATCCCTTGATCGGTGAACCGAATAACGAAAAACTATCCCAAGAGATTCAAAAGAAGGTTTTGTCGCACGATCAGGTTTTAGGCATTCATGACCTTATCATCCATTCTTATGGAACAAGCATCCAATACGTCACGTTTGATGTCGAAGTCAATCAGTCGATGAGTTTAGTCAGCGCTCACGAGTTGATTGATACCATTGAACGAGAAATCCGTCATGACTTCCGCGTGCAAGTTTCCATCCATGTCGACCCTGTGGAAGTCGGGAATCCTACCTATGATACTTATAAGGCACGCGCATTAGCCATCGTGCAATCCGTGGACGAAAAGGCGAGCATCCACGATTTCCAGATTCAAAAAGGTGCCGAGTTCACCACCATCTCTTTCGACGTCTTGCTCCCTTATGTGGATGACAGCAAACGCAAAGACATCGCGGACGCCATCAAAACTGAATTCCAAAAAATCGACCCTAAATTTCATTTCTCCATTCAATTTGACCACCCGTATTAATTTTGGAAAAATCCACAAAACATGCTAAAATGTGCTTGTTTTGGAGGAAATATCCATGGAGCTTATCGAGTTTTACCGTTGTCCCAATTGCGACAACGTCGTCACCCGTCTTTCTTCCGCATGCGGCAGAATGATCTGCTGCGGAAGCCAAATGGTCAAATTAGAACCGAAGACCGCTGACTTAGGGCAAGAAAAACACACCCCTGTTTTAACGCATAAAGATGGTGTGTTAACCGCTGCCTGTGGTTCGGTTCCTCATCCGATGGAGCCAAAGCACTACATCGAATGGATGGCTTTGCAAACGGAAGGACGTCTTGAAATCGTCTATCTCAAACCGGGCGAAAAAGCCGAAGCTTCATGGCCGGATGTACAGCACGGCGCCGTCTTTGCCTATTGTAATCTCCATGGCCTCTGGGTCACCACCTTCTAGCTTCCATGGCGAAGAAACGCGCACTTGTCCTCTGCGGAGGAGGATCTTTAGGAGCCTATGAATTTGGCTGCTGGCAATACTTTAGAGAAAAGAATATGACGTTCGATGCCGTTTATGGCGCCTCGATTGGGGCTTTAAACGGCGCGATGATTGTTTCCGACGCCTTCAATGAAGCCGCCCATTTATGGAATACCATTACGGTGAATCAGGTCATTGATAAAGGCATGAATCTCAATGCTGACACGTTAAGCGAATACGGTGCGGAAGGATTATTCCGGTTTGCCCGTTCTTATTTCCGTAATTCTGGCGCCGATATTTCTCCTTTGGTGGAAGTCGTCAAAAACGCGATCAATCCTCACAAAGTCAAAACAAGTTCCATTCCCTTTGGCATCGTCACGACTTCTTATCCTGGCATGAAAGAAAAGGACATCAACGTTCAAAAGGAGTTGTCCGAAGAAGAGATTCTTCCTTACTTGCACGCTTCTAGCGCTTGTTGGCCAATCTTCCCGATTATGAAGGTTGGAAAGAACCGTTTTGTTGACGGAGGATTTACCAATAACTTACCCATTGATTTCGCTTTAAGAGAAGGCGCGGATGAAATCATAGCCATACGGTTAAAATCATATCCACCAACGCCGCAACATGTGGAACTTTGTTCGTTGCCAAACGTCACGACCATCTATTCCCGTCATGACTTAGGATCCATTATGGATTTCACACCAGAAGTCTTGAAACGGAATATTCGCTTTGGCTATTTGGATGCCAAAAAGATGTTTGGTGATGCGATTGGATTCGATTACACCTTCTCTGATTGGGGACCTTACGAATCCATTGCGGACCACTTCTTCTTAGATTCCATCCGTGAAGATCCATTATGGTTCTCGGCCCTTCAAAAAGAATTCAGCGACGCGAGAACAAAACCAGAAACATCAAAAGATTATTTCTTGCTAACCATTGAAAGAATGGGAAAATGGTTGTCGATTCCTGAAGATGAAGAATATTCTTTGGTTGACTTCTTTTCCAAGGTAGTCAACACCGCACGCGAGATTAAGTTATCCCCCAAAGACAGCGTTAAATTCCAGAAAGGTACAAACCGCGCTTTAACCAAGCAAGAAAAGCCGGCTTACCTTGCCTATCTAAGTCACCAAATCCGTCACCAGCATCAAGTCAAAGGGTTAAAGACGGTTGTCAAACGCAATCCCGAAATCTTCTTAATTTGCGACTTACTAAAAACCATTCTTACCGCATAAGAAAAGGCAGCCGAGGCTGCCTTATCTTTTGCTTGTTTTTTTACAAATAGTATTTGTTCAAAACCTTGAGGGTCTTTTCGTCTAATTCATAGACGAGCGGTTTTCCAGTCGGGATTTCGACACTAATGATTTGCGCCGGAGTGAGATTCTCAAGCATCATGACGATCGAACGAAGCGAATTGCCATGGGCTGCAATCAAGACGGTTTTGCCCGCTTTGATTTCCGGAGCAATCTTCTCATCGAAATATGGTTTTACCCGTTTGGCCGTATCAATCAAGCATTCGGTTAATGGGCAATCATCAAGAGTCATTTCGCCTTTACGGATGAGTTCTTGATATTTTTCTTGGTTGCCTGGCCAACGTGGATCGTCACGGGTTAACGCGAGCGGCGGAACATCGGCACTGCGACGCCAAATGTGGACTTGCTCTTCGCCCCACTTCTTCGCAGAGTCAGCTTTGTTGAGTCCTTGAAGAGCGCCATAGTGACGTTCATTGAGACGCCAAGAATAGAATTTCGGGCAATCGGATTGTCCCATTTCTTCTAAGGCGAAATCCATGGTGTGGTTCGCGCGTTTCAAGACAGAAGAGAATGCCACATCAAAGTGATAGCCATCCTTCTTCAATAATTTGCCCGCTTCATGGGCTTCTTTCACGCCGTTTTCACTGAGTTCAACATCGGTCCATCCAGTGAAGAGATTCTTTAAGTTCCATTCGGATTGACCATGGCGTAACAAGACTAGTTTGATCATAGGTTTATTGTGTTCCTTCCTTAACGAGGAACATTATAGACAATCTTCACCTTCTTATCATGGCAAATCGTCATTACTGGCTTAGAAGAACGCATTCTCACCGAATTATCGTTTTCTAAGAATTCAAATAGACGATTCGGGAAGCAAAATCCAAAACCCCTACTTTTAGCCCAGTCAGTGAGTAAGTCATCACAAAAGTCGGGATTTTGAATTATGTGCGACTTAAACTTCAAAATTTGAGCAAACTCGCTTTCATGAAAATTTTCTGAAAAATGAAAATGAATTTTTTATAATTAGTTTTAAAATACAATGTATATTATAAATATATATTTGTAATACTTTGTATTTACGAATAATATATAAACGAGGTACAGATATGGATAAGGAAATTATTACGATTCGTGTAGATCGCGAAACAAAAGAGGATGCACAAGACTTATTTGACGATATTGGCATCACAATGAGCGCGGCCATCAACATCTTCTTACGGCAATGCGTAAAAGAAGGGAAAATCCCTTTTGAGCTTGCCAAAAGCAAGACTTCTAATGCTGGCCGGAAGATTAAACCCCTCTATCGGAGCAAATAATCTCTTCTAATCCTTTTATATATAAGGATAAGGAAAAGGCACCCTAGATTGACCTCTAGAGTGCCTTTTTAATGTTCAGGCTTGTTTTATTGAATGCCGTTTGGATTCATTTTCTGGAAATGATAGGCATCGCGGCACGCGTCAGCAATGGTGAACCGGGCCTTCCAGCCTAATTCACGATAGGCTTTGTCACAATTCGCATAGTTCACGGCAACGTCGCCTTCCCGACGTGGAGCAATCACATAAGGAATCTTCACGTGATTGGCTTCTTCGAATGCATGGACAAGCTCTAAGACGGTTGTTCCTTTGCCAGTTCCTAAGTTATAGATAACCAAACCAGGGTTTTGTTCGAGCTTTTTCAAGGTTGCCACATGGCCTTCGGCTAAATCCACAACGTGAATAAAGTCACGAACGCCAGTTCCATCCGGCGTCGGATAATCATTGCCGAACACTTTCAAGCACTTCAATTTGCCGATGGCGACTTGAGAAACATACGGCAATAAGTTATTCGGAATGCCGTTTGGATCTTCGCCTAAGAGGCCAGATGGGTGGGCACCAATCGGGTTAAAATAACGAAGCAAAGCGATGTTTAACGTCGGATCCGCTTTATAAACGTCCTTTAAGATACGTTCGATCATGACTTTGGTTTCGCCATAAGGATTGGTGGCTTCGGAGACAGGATCCGTTTCCACTAACGGGACGCGTTCGGGAACGCCATATACCGTCGCGCTCGAAGAGAAAATCAAGTTCTTCACGCCATATTTTCGCATCAAATCCACGATCACAAGGGCACTATCGAGATTGTTCCGATAATATTCAATCGGCTTATAAACCGATTCGCCGACTGCTTTATAACCAGCAAAGTGAATGACGGCATCGATTTGATTTTCTTGGAAAATTTTCTCAGTTTTCGCTTGGTCTGTCACATCGACTTCATAGAATTTCGGACGGACATGCGTAATGGTCTCGATTCGGTCCAAAACCGCTAACTTGGCGTTATAAAGATCGTCCACGATAATCGGTTGATAACCTTTTTCTAACAACGCAATGACGGTCTCGCTTCCAATAAAGCCTAAACCGCCTGTCACAAGGATATTCTTCATTTCGATTTTCCTTCTTTCTTTTTTGCTTTCTTTGCCGCTTTCTTCTTTTCGGCATCTTTCTGCTTTTCGTTTTCTAGCGTCTTCTTCTCATTGATGGCGTTTTCGTGAATCTGGGCCACACGCTCCGCAGCATGTTTGGCTTGGCGCATCTCATGACGAATTTCATGGGAACCGGGTTGGAAATCCTTCTCATCGAAGGAATCGCCAATCATATCTTTGGCCAAGTATTGTAGGAGCGCATGCGACATTTGCTGATAAACGGCCGATTGAATCGCCATTCTCATGGCAATGAGTCCAAGAGAATCCCGGAAATATTGATCGGCTTGTTCCGGGTCTTTCTTCTTGTTCTTTTCATAGGTTTCATAGAACCGTTCTACCCGTAATGCGGTGCGATTCCCGACATCATGGAAGACGTCTTCCGTCATGTTCTTATAGAACTTATAAAGAACAGATTTATCTGAGCTGACGTCATCATCCATCCCGATTAATAAGGCAATGTCACTCATGGAAAGGACGCTTTTTAGCGAAGTAATCGCTAAAAGGTATCCCAAATGGTTCACGTTGTATTTCTTTTTATCGGGCTCGGCGATGATCTTTGCTTTCACGTAGTTATTGACCATGAATGAAGTTAATAACTGGCGGTCTTTTGTGGAAAGAGGTTCTAATGTTTGATTCACATAGGCGACCACCTGTTCCATATATAAAGGAATCGAAGGGAGTTCCGCATAAGACGGAAGCGTCACGTTCTTTGTGGAAGCAAGATATTGCCGTAATTCGTCTAGCTCTTTCTCTTTCATCGCTTCTTGATTTCCTCTTGCAGTGTCTTAGAGACCTCTGCGGGATTGACTTTGCCGTGGCTTGCTTTCATGACTTGGCCTACTAAGAAGCCCAAAACACGTTGGTTGCCTGCTTTGTAGTCCGCGATAGATTTTGGATTTTGGTCCAAAACATCGGTCACAAACTTCAAAATGACATTGCTGTCAGAGACTTGCGCCACAATATGTAACGCTTCTTTGGCTTCTTTCGGGCTGACGGAATTGGCTAAGACATAGTTTAAGATGTCGACGCATTGTTTATGTGACAAGCCATCTTTTTCTTGCCCGGTGATGATTTCGCCTAACGTCTTTGGGCTTAAGGCGAAGTCTTGGATAGCAACGCCTTCCTTGTTGAGATACGTATTCACCTCAACAATCAGGTAATTGGCTAAATCTTTTGCGTTTTGCACGAAAGGCACGCCGGCTTCAAAGTAAGCAGCCATCTTCGGATCAGACAAGATAATTTCAGCATCCGAACGCGATAATCCCATTGCCAAATAACGTTCTTTCTTCGCGTCATAAAGCTCGGGGCAAGTATCAATCGCGTTTTGCACGAAGTCATCGGAAAGATGAATCGGCGGGATGTTTGGTTCACAGAAATATTTATAGTCGACGGCGTCGGTCTTGACCCGCATTAACACCGTTTTGCCTGAACCTTCATCCCAACGTCTTGTTTCCTGACGAACTTTTTCGCCCGAAAGGAGCAAGCGCGATTGTCTTGCGATTTCGTAGTCGATCGCTAACTCAATGTTCTTGAAGGAGTTAATGTTCTTGATTTCGACTTTCGTGCCGAATTCTTTTTGCCCATAAGGACGGATGGATACGTTTGTATCGCAACGAAGCGATCCCTCTTCCATCTTGCCGTCGGATGTGCCGGTATAAACGACAATATTCCGAATCGCTTCGGCATATTCCCGCGCTTCCGTGCCATTAGAAATCTCGGGCAACGAAACAATTTCACAAAGTGGAACACCAGCACGGTTATAGTCCATTAACGTGTAATCCATGAAGTGCTCTTGTTTGCACGTATCTTCTTCCATGTGAATGCGCTCAATGCCAATGCGTTTTTTGCCACCTGGCACTTCGACATACACATAGCCATTTTTCCCGATTGGGCGAGCTTGTTGCGTAATCTGGAAGCCCTTAGGAAGGTCAGAATAGAAATAGTTTTTGCGGTCGAAATATAACGTATGGTCAATCGTCATATGTAAGGCATTTGCCACACGAATGGCGTTGATCACCGCTTGTTTGTTCACGACTGGCATCGTGCCCGGGAAGGCCATATCTAACGGCGCGACCTGCGTATTCGGATCACGCGAAAAGCCATTCGGAGCCGAAGAGAACATCTTCGACTTCGTTTTTTGTTGGACGTGGATCTCTAACCCAATGACGGCTTCAAAGTTCATAAATTGCCCTCCTTTGGATTCCGGACGCTAAGTTCGGCTAAACCACTTGCTCTTTCAAAGGCAGCCGCCAACTGGAAGAGTAACGTTTCCTGGAATGCGCCTGTCATGAAGTTGACTCCTAACGGAAGTCCGTTTTCAAAGCCAAGCGGCAACGTGATCGAAGGAAGACCGGCGAAGTTTCCTAAGCAAAGATGGTTATCCGCCATCAAGTATTCATCGGATAAGCGGTCGCTCGATTGATCGAAACGCGGCGCAACACTCGGCGCAGCCGCCAAATAAATCGCATCATGATCCTTTAAGATCGCATTGACGCTTTCCACAATCTTCGCGCGGTTCCGTTGAGCCCGTAAGAACAGCTCTTCCTGGTTCTCCCGCATCAAGCAATAAGAACCAATCACAAAACGGCGTTTGATTAATTCCGAGAAGCCTTCGTTTCTCGCGTTGAACATGACCTCTTGATAAGTCTTGCCACCGCGATAGGGGCCAAACTTAATGCCGTCAAGATTGGCATCATTCGAAGTTGCTTCGGCGCAAGAGATGACCATGTAGGTCGGATATAACGATTCAAGCAACGTGGAGTCCATCGAAACAAAATCGATGATGGCACCTTGCTCTTTTAAAACATCTAATGAATGGTTGAACGCTTTCAGTAACGTTTCATCCGCTAACGAGTCATAGATTTCCTGAATGACGGCAATCTTTTTGCCAGCAATTGGTTCATTCATCTTCGATTCGTACTTCTCTACCGGACGTGTCGAAGAAGTCGAGTCATTCTCGTCTCTTCCGGCTAATACGTCGAGCAATACGGCTGCACTATAAACATCGCGCGTGAAATAACCGACATGGTCCAAAGAAGGGGCGAATGGGAATAACCCATAACGGGAAATCCGTCCCCAAGTCGGTTTCGTGCCGACTAAACCCGCAAACGAAGCTGGTTTTCGAACAGAGTCGCCCGTATCAGAGCCTAAGGCAAACGGCACAATACCGTCAGCAACGGAAACGGCGCTTCCACAAGAAGAACCACCGATTTCATGTTGGTGCGAAGGATCATAGGGGTTATAGGTAATGCCTAAATGGCCCGTTGTACCCGTGCCACCCATGGCAAGTTCGTCCATGGTAGCCTTCGCAATCATAACGGCCTTGGCGTCTTTTAATTTTTGAATGACGGTTGCATCAAAAACTGGCACATAGCCATTCAAGATATTGCTTGAGGCAGTCGTAGGAATGCCTTTGGTTGAGAAGTTATCCTTCGCGACATACGGGATACCCCAAAGCGGATTGTCCGCTTCTGGTTCAGTTAAAGTGGCTGCAAACGCTAACGCGCCTTCTTCGTTAATGTACTCAAAGGCGTTATCGGAATTGGCTTTTGCTCGCGCAATGGCTTCTTTCGTTAATTCGAGTGGCGTGGTCTTTTTCTCCACCAAGGCTTGGTGAAGTTCTGCCAAAGAAAGATCGAGCATGTCCATTAGCCTACCACCTTCGGGAGTTTAATCTGCCCGTCTTGTTTGTTCCCGGCGTTCTTGAGCGCTTCTTCGCGTGTCAATGGAGCCACAGGAACATCTTCCCGTAAGTAGGAAGTCGTGCAGTCAAAAGGGAACGTCATCGGTTCATAGTTTCCTAAATCCGGAATTTCCCCGATGATGGCCATCTGCTTGGTGAGGATTTTAAATTCGCCCATCAAAGTGTCGTATTGTTCGTCTGACATCGTGAAGAGCAGACGATTGGCGGCATCTTGTAGGACCTCTTTTGTGATCGTTTTCATAAGCGTTACCTTAAAAAGGTTACCACTTCTTAGTGGTAATAAGAAGACAGAAGCCTAGGCGTTTTCTTTTTCTAGCGCCATGATTTTGGCAACGCGTGCCGTATGACGTCCTCCTTCAAAGGGGGTGGTCAAAAATAAATCCACGCGTGGCATGACTTCTTCAGGGGTCATGAAGCGGCCAGCAAAGGCGATCATATTCGCATCGTTATGTTGGCGAAGCAATCCAGAAACCGCATCGTTATAGCCGATGCCGCAACGCACGCCTTTGATTTTGTTCGCGGCCATGGAGATACCTTCGGCCGAACCACAGCACACAATGCCAAAGCGGGCTTTTCCAGAAACTACGTCTCTCCCCACGGCAGCACCATAATCGGGATAATCCACCCGTTCTTCAGAATGCGTGCCTTCATCGAGCACTTCATAGCCTTTTTCTAACAAATGAGCTTTGATGGCTTCTTTTAAAGCAAAGCCCGCATGATCTGAACCGATAGCGATTTTCATTTTGTTACCTCCCATACCGCTTTTACGTTGTCAAAGGATAATGCCCCTTGCCGCACCAATGTCAGTTGATTGTCTTTTGATAAGTCGACGATGGTCGTCGGAATTTTAGAAACGCATTGCCCTTTGACAATGCCGCCAATCTTGCCGTCGAAATAACGCAATGCCTCTTCATACGTTCTTGAGGTTGGCTGTCCAGAAAGATTGGCCGATGTCAATAAGCACGGAACACCGACTTCGTGAAGCAAACGCGAAACATAAGGATCGTCGGGAATACGGACACCGACAACACCAGTACCTAGCGTAACGTGCCAAGGCAAAGTGTTTTTTGCTTTCACTAAGACGGTGAGTTGACCAGGCAAGAACTTTTCCATGACCGCTTTGGCACGCTTATCAATTTCCAGATATGGCAAAGCGGAAGCAAGACAGTCAAACGCCAAAGCAAATGGCTTATCGGGATTGCGATTCTTGGTGGCAACCAGGCGGTCAAATGCCGCTTTGCTATCCGCTCTTACAGCCAGGCCATAAACTGTCTCCGTCGGCAAGGCAAGCACCTCCCCATTTTGTAGGACTTTTACCGGCCCTTTAAAATTCGAAGTATCGAAATATTCCATGTAAAACCCCTCTCTTTTGGTTATTCTTCGTAGACAAATAAGAAACGATCAAATCCATTCAAATCCTTCTCAAATCGATATTCAGGATGCTTCATATATTGATGAATTAGCCCTTCTAGCCAGTCTTTTAAATCCGGTGAGATTTCAAAGACCATCAAGATGTCTCCTGACTTTACTTTTGGGTAATCGCGGAATATCGATTCATAGACCGAGCGCGCTGGATCTAACCATAACGCCGAGGCAGGTTCATAACGACGTACGGATTCTTGCGCATCTTTCGGATCCAGGATGTAAGGCGGATTCGAAACGATGATATCTAGGTTCGTCTTGTTTTCAATATAAGGCTTTAAGGCATCGCCTTGGAACGTCTGAACATTCATATGCTGGTCATGAAAGTTTTTCTTGGCAACCGCTAACGCTGCCGAAGAAATATCACTCGCGGCAAATAACCAGTTCGGGAACGATTGATGAAGTGCGATGGGGATACACCCACTTCCGGTTCCAACATCCCCGCAAACGAGATAATTCCTGGGGTCATAATAGTTCCCAATCTCTTCGGTTAATTTGGCGACTAATTCTTCGGTTTCACCCCGGGGAATTAACACATTTTCATCCACGTATAGTGGAATGCCTAAGAAATCGGCTTGATGCAAGATGTATTCCACGGGCATGTCATCGTCAATTAAGCGGCGGCATTGTTGCTGAAATAACGCATAATGTTTCATCGGTTCATCTTGATGCATTAACACATCAATGTGCTCCGCGAAACCTTCATTATGCATGACTAAAAGACGAAGATCGTTGGTGGTTACTCCTTTGTCTTTTCCATAAGCATAAGCGGCATGCATGGCTTCAGCGATGGTTGGCATCTTGTTGCTCGCTTTCGAGGAGTTTTTGCTCCTGATCGTAATGAATTAACGCATCGATGATGGGTTCGAGTTCCCCTTCCATCACGCGGTCTAACGTGTTGGTCGTAAAGCCGATACGATGGTCAGTCACCCGGTTTTGCGGATAGTTATAGGTCCGGATCTTTTCACTTCGTTCGCCCGTCCCGACTTTGAGTTTCCGTTCGTTATCCCGCGCGGCATCTTCTTTCGATTGGTAATAATCTTTGACTTTGGCCCGAATCATTCGCATACAGATTTCTTTGTTTTGCAACTGGGCTTTTTCCGTTTGGCACGAGACGACAATTCCCGTTGGAATATGGGTAATTCTTACGGCCGATTCGGTTTTATTCACGTTCTGACCGCCGGCGCCTTGGGAACGATATGTGTCAATCTTTAAATCGGCAGGATTGATTTTGACGTCGACTTCTTCGGCTTCCGGCATGACCAAAACCGTTGCGGTAGAAGTATGAATTCGGCCAGAGGCTTCCGTCTTTGGCACTCGTTGCACCCGATGGGCACCGCTTTCGAATTTTAGCTTCGAATAAACGTTCTCCCCTTGCACCATGAAAGAAACATAGGAATAGCCACCTGCGGCCCCTTCTTCTCCATCGATGTATTTGAGTTTCCAGCCCTGCCCTTCGCAATAACGGGTATACATGCGGAACAAATCCCCGGCAAAAAGGTTGGCTTCATCGCCACCGACTGCACCGCGGATTTCCACGATGATGTTCTTCGAATCATTCGGATCGACCGGAATCAAAAGAACTTTAAACCGTTCTTCCATCTCCTCCATGCTCTTTAACATCGTCTTGCGTTCTTCTTTCATTGCTTCTGCAAGGTCAGGATCGCCGCTTTCGATTAACGCTAAGGCGTCTTTCGCGTCTTGCTCGGTTTTTAAATACGTCCGATAAAGCTCATAAGGTTCATCCAAAGAAGCGCGTTCCTTGGTTAACGCCGTTAAATGAGCAATATCGTTTTCAATGGCAGGATCGGCTAATTCAGCATCAATTTCTTCGTGCCGTTTTAGTAACGTATCCAACCGTTTTCGCATGCTTTCTTCCATCGTAATGCCATGCCTTTCTCTTTTTACTTCTCCTATAGTCTAATGAAGAGAACAAGGTTCCTTCAAATAATTTCCATCAAAAGGGCTTTCAAAAACCATGTTCTAACTAGTTAGAAAGGGGTCTATCGGGTATAATGACAAGCGGGTAACGAATATGTCTTATAAAGCGCTCTATTTGAAGTATCGTCCGCAGACTTTTGAAGAAGTCGCCGGACAAGAAGCGATTGTTCGCACATTAAAAAATGCTTTGGCCAATGACAAATTGGCCCATGCTTATTTATTTGCTGGTCCAAGAGGAACGGGCAAAACTACGATGGCGCGTCTTTTAGCAAAGGCGCTAGATTGCTCCGAAGGAATCGGGCATCAATGCAACCACTGCGAAAACTGCGTGGCCATCACCGAAGGCACGCATCCGGATGTCATTGAAATCGACGCAGCCTCAAATAACGGGGTGGATCAGGTGCGGGAACTCATTGAAAAAGTGAACTATGCCCCGATTAAAGGCCGGTATAAGGTTTATATCATCGATGAAGTCCACATGATGACCGATGCGGCATTCAATGCCTTATTAAAGACCATTGAGGAACCGCCAGAGCGAGTCATCTTCATTCTTTGCACCACGGAACCTTATAAAGTCTTGCCAACGATCCTTTCACGTTGCCAACGTTTTGACTTTGGAAAGATCCCTGAAGAAGAGATGAAGGCAAAACTTGCTGACATCTTACAAAAAGAAGGCGTCAGCTTCGACGAAAAGAGCTTGCCTTTGATTGTTCGTCTTGCCGATGGCGGCATGCGGGATGCGTTATCGATCCTTGACCAAGTCATCGCCTATTCGGGTTCTTCGTTACACCAAGAAGATGTCCTAGCGATGTTCGGTTTGGCCTCCGATGAAGAGAAAATCGACTTATTGGTCTCCTTAAAGAAAGGCGATGTCTCTAGAGTTGTTGGAAAATCCGAAGCCTATCTTGCTTCAGGCATCGATATCCGCCGCTTAGTCTCCGAACTCATTGGTTTCTTAAAAGACCTCTTAATTTATGAAAAAACGAAGACGCCGGCTTTAATGGATAGTTTGAACGAACAAGAAGCTCGTGAATTATCCCGTTCGTTAGGTCCAAAAGATTGCAACCGCATGTTACAAAAATTGGTCGCAACACAAAACGATTTTAAGAATGTCTCGGACATCCGCGCTTTGTTCGAACTCGCCTTGCTTCAAATGGCAACCGATTCAAACGACGACGAGCCTGTTAAAGTGGCACCCGTCATCGCAAAACCCGAGCCTAAGCCTGAACCAAAACCTGAGCCGAAGTCAGAGCCAAAGCCGGAGCCAAAGACGGAAGTAAAACCAGAGCCTAAGCCAGCGCCCGCTCCGAAAGTCGAAGAAAAACCAATCGAGGACGCCCCAGATTGGTTATTGGCTGAAGACCGTCCAATCGAAGAAAGCAAGCCGAAAGCGTCAGAAGCGAAGCCTGCCCCTACGCCGAAGCCACAGCCAGTTACCCCCATTGATACGTCGAGCATCACACGTCCAAATATTGCCACGAGTGGTACCGCATTCCATCTTGAAGATGACCAACTCTTCTCCATCATGGTGCTTGCCAATCGAAACGAACGGACGGAACTGGTGAAGAACTGGGACCGTTTAGACCCGTTACGGCTCGATCCGAAGTTTGGCGCTTTAGCCAGCTTGCTTTACGAAGGAAAACCTTATGCTCTTTCAGCAGAAGCCATGATTCTCTCATATCGTTTCACGACGAAGGCGGAATTGGCAAACCTCGTAGCGAATCAAGAACCACTCGAGCAATTAGCCGCCACCTTAATTGGGAGAAAAGTATTTATCTATGCGATTGACCCCGATGTGCAGACGAGAGTGCGTGGCATCTACTTCTCAAAGATGCAATTAGGAAAATTGCCAAAACGCGATGAAGTGAAACTCGTCTTACCGAAAATCTAAAGAAAAGGAGATATCTAAATCTTATGAATCAAATGCAACAAATGCTCATGCAAGCGCAACGCATGCAACGCGAATTACAAAAGGCGCATGAAGCGTTAGAGCAAAAAGAATTTGTCGTTGAAAAAGCGGGCTTGGTGAAAGTCACGTTAACCGGGGACCGCAAAGTGAAATCCTTAGAAATCACACCTGACGCTTTAACGGCCGATGATGCCGAGATGATTCAAGACACCATTGTGGCTGCCATCAACGAAGCGTTAGAGCAAATTCAAGAAGCCAACGACAAGATTGACGAAGAAATCACCGGCCGGAAAGGTGGCATGGGATTCTAATGAAAGAACTCCCTTCGTTACAAGCTTTAATCGATTCGTTTGGCAAATTACCTGGCGTCGGTGTGAAAAGCGCTGAACGGATGGCGTATGCCGTCCTTTCGTGGTCCGCGGAAGACCGAAGTGAATTTGCCAAAGCGCTTCAAGACGTGAGTCAAAAAGTCCACCGCTGCCCAATCTGCGGTCTTTATACCGAAGACGAAAAATGCGAAATTTGCCAAGACCCTACTCGCGACCAAAGCGTGCTTTGTGTGGTGAATGAGCCAAAAGACGCCGTCGCCATTGAAAAAATGAATCGTTTCCATGGCCTATACCATGTTTTAGGTGGCGTCATTAATGTCACGAAAGGCATTGGCGCGGATGCTTTAGCGATTGATCCGTTACTTCATCGTGTCGAAGAAGGCCATATCCAAGAAGTGATTTTGGCCACCAACCCAACCGTTGATGGGGAAACCACTGCCTTATTCGTGGCGAAGTTATTAGAAGGCAAAGTCAATGTCACCCGCTTAGGTTATGGTTTGCCAATGGGTTCGGCACTGGACTACACCGATTCTTTGACGTTAGCGAAAGCCTTTGAAGGCAGAAAGAAGATTTAATATGTTCATCACATTCGAAGGCGGTGAAGGATCGGGGAAAACGACCTGCATTCAAAAAGTTGTCGCCCATTTGCAAAACGAACATTACGATGTCGTCTTAACAAGAGAACCAGGCGGAACCCCCATCTCCGAAGAAATCCGGAATGTCATCTTAGATAAAAAGAATACCGACATGGATCCGAGAACGGAGGCGTTACTTTATGCCGCCTCGCGTCGGCAACACATCGTGGAGAAGATTCTTCCTGCCTTAAAAGCGGGCAAGATTGTGATTTCCGACCGATTCTTAGACTCTTCTTTAGCCTATCAAGGCGGAGCAAGAGGACTTGGCATCGATACGATTTACCAAGTGAATCAGTACGCAACCGAAGGCTTAGAACCAGATGTTACCTTCTTTTTTGACATCGATCCCGAAGAAGGTCTAGCCCGGATTGCGAAAAACGCTGGTCGTGAGGTAAACCGCTTAGACGTCGAAGCGTTAGCGTTTCACCAAAAAGTCCGGGCTGCTTTCCAAGCGATTGCGAAGCAGAATCCCAAACGAATCGTGACCATTGATGCTTCCAAAAGTGCGGAAGAAGTTTATGAAACCGTGCTTCACGAAATTGAAAAGAGACTGAAGAAAGCATGAAATTTGGCGCGTATCTAGAACAATATCAACCCGTCGCTTATCGGGCGTTTGCTCGTGCGTTAGAAAATCATCGGGTTGCACATGCTTATTTGCTTTCGGGTGAAGCAGGCGTGCCGCTTTTAAAAACGGCCACCTATTTCGCAAAATCACTACTTTGTGATCACCCGAACCCCTTAGCGTGCGAAGAATGTCGTTCTTGCTTACGCGTGGACCATCACACCTATTCCGATTTTATTGTCTTAGATGGTAAGAATGGGCAAATTAAAAAAGGTGATGTCCAAACCATCGTCTCCGATTTTTCGAAAACTCCTTTGGAAGCCAAAGGCATCTTGATCTATGTTGTGAACCTCGTGGAAAACATGAACGTTCAGGCGATTAACTCTCTATTGAAGTTCTTAGAAGAGCCGCCGGCAGGAACATATGCGTTCTTAACTTGTGAAAATGAAGCCAAGGTTTTGCCTACCATCATGTCGCGTTGCGAACGGATTCGTTTGTTATTATTGCCCGAAGACGTTGTATTCTCTGAAGCGTTAAAAGAAGGCGTCTTGGAAGAAGATGCCGAATGGTTGGCCCCGCTCATCAATGATCCAACCCAATTAGCCGAAGCGGCTTCATCGGAGGAATATCACACGTTAAGGCAACTCATCGATGCTACGTTGGACGCTTTATTAAAAGGCCCTAATGATGCTGCCTTTGTGATGGAGTCTAGTGTGATTCCCGCCTTGACAGGTGGAAAGAAAAATGCCGTTCTTTTGCAACCGCGCTATTATTTGGATATGCTCTCCCTGGTGTTCCAAGATGCCATCACGCATCAGGTGGGTGGCAAAATTCGGTTAACATCGCAAGAAGAAACCATCGGGCAATTGGTTTATGCCTTGCCTCATTTAGATGCCTCGTTAGCGGAAATCCTTAAGGTTCGTAGCCTTCTCGATACCAATTTATCTTCCGCTTTGGCTTTGATGCACTTGATCTTATTCTTGACGGAGGAAAATGTATGAATGACTTCGCGTATTATGTTCCCGTTCGTTTCGGCGAAACCGGGAAAGCATATTATTTCGGAACGAATAATGAAGCCTTAAAACCGGGTGACCACGTGGTGGTTGACACGATTTCCGGCTTTGAAATGGGCTTTGTGGCTGAAACGCCAAAAAGCACGGAGCTTTATCATTCGGATTTAGAGCTTAAGCCGGTGGTCCGTTTGGCGAACGAAGAAGACGAAGAAGACTATGCGCTAGGTAAAGAACAGTCCAAATCTTCTTTAATCATTGTTGAACGGGAAGCAAAGAAACTCGGATTAGACATGAATTTCATTAACGCTTCTTATACGTTAGATGGTTCTAAAATCACGGTGAATTACACCGCGGATGGCCGTGTGGATTTCCGTGAACTATTACACGTTCTTGCGCCTCAATTAAAATGCCGCATCGATTTACATCAAGTCACCCCGCGCGATAAAGCAAAGATGGTCGGCGGCATGGGCATCTGCGGGTTGCCACTTTGCTGCTCTACGTTCTTAAATCATTTTGACGGCATTTCGATTTCCCGTGCCAAAAACCAAATGTTGACGTTAAACATCCCGAAGCTTTCTGGCGCCTGCGGAAGATTAATGTGCTGCTTGCTTTATGAAGATGAGCTTTATACGCAAGCCCGGGCGGATTTCCCACGGATTGGGGAAACGCTTCATACCTTGGAAGGCGATTATAAAGTCACGTCCTTCAATATCCTTTCCCGTTCCATCAAACTAGAAGGGAACGATGAAGTGAAGTTTATCCCGTTAGAAGACTATCGCACGATGGCAAAAGGCGGAAAGGCCATGTCGTTCTCGGATTTACATAAATCAGAACCGACTCCTGCTTCTTCTTATTCCGCCCCGGATATGAATCCAAGCACAAAGAATCAAAAACAGGATAACGCGCCGAAAGACAATTCCAATAACAATCGTCGTAATGACAACCGGAATCGCGGTCAACGGAATAACAACCGTCCGCAAGGGCAAAATAACAATAACCGGCAAAATAACAAAGATAACCGCCGCCAAGGGCAAAATAACGACCATCGGAATCCCCAACGCGGATTCCGTCCGCGTCATCGCGATAACCGCTCCGATAACAAGGTGAATCCGACACCTTCAGATAAGCACGATGCTTAAACGAGAACTAAATTTCATCGGGGAAACCCCGTTACTTTATTTGGTGGCAACACCGATCGGAAACTTATCCGAGTTTTCTCCTCGTGCGATTGAAACGTTGAAAACCATGGACTATGTTGCCTGCGAAGATACCAGAAATACTGGCCTTCTCTTACAACATTTTTCCATTCGCGTCCCGTTAATTTCATGTCACGAACATAATGAAGAAACCGCCGCGGATAAGATTCTTTCTTTATTAAAAGATGGCAAGAAAATCGCCTATGCTTCGGATGCGGGCTATCCTGTGATTTCTGATCCGGGCGCAAGGCTGGCCAAGCGCGTCTTAGAAGCAGGGTATAAAGTCTCGGTCATCAATGGCCCCAGCGCTTGCCTTTGCGCTTTGGTCGGATCAGGACTTCCTGCCGACCACTTCTATTTTTATGGTTTCTTAGATAGCAAACCCTCGGCAAGAAAAAAGGAACTATCCCGTCTTGTCTCTTTCCCCGATACGATGATTTTCTATGAAGCGCCGCATCGAATTAAAGCCACATTAAAGGATATGGTAAACACTTTTGGGCAAGACCGCGAAGCCACGTTATGTCGTGAATTAACCAAGACCCATGAAGAATATCTCCGTGGCACATTAGGAGAACTCGCGTCCGTCGATGCGGAAACGTTACTCGGAGAAATGGTGATTGTGGTCCGAGGGAAACCCGAGACCCCAAGCGAAGTGACGGAGGACACCATCCTCGAAGCATTAGGAACTGCCTTGCAAACGATGCCGTCTAAAGAGGCAATCAAGTCAGTTTCTCAAAACTTAGCTGTTCCGAAAAATCGTGTTTACGATTTGTATCTTGAATGTTTTAAAAAGAACTAAGTAACAAAAGAAGACGCCGGGATTACGCCTCCGGCGTCTTCTTTTCTTTATGGACGGAATAGAGGAATCTTCCGATGGTATAAGCCGCTAAACCAAGCACGGCAACCGAAGCCATGATGGCGCCTTCTTTGAGATATGGCGTTTGATATTTCATCGTGTAATGCACTTCCCCTGCTGGGGCAACAAAGCCAACAAAACCGCCATCGAGCTTGAACGTCAGGCATTGCGTGCTTTCACCACTTGCTGTCGTGGCATAGACTTTCCAGCCAGCATCATAGCCAAGCGTTGTCGCCACCAAGCGCGAATGATCAAACGAAGAATCAAATGTCGCCATGTCTGTCGAATAACGGCAATTCGTGATGTTATTCCCTTGTGCGGCATAGTCATAGAACGCTTCATAGTCTTTCCGTGATCCGACCGCCACCGAGAAAGAAGGGATAGCTGCCGTAGAATCCACGGAATAATCTGAACTCTTGGCGTTGAAACAGATGGCTTTCACTTTACCTACCGGATAGAAGCCAAAGACATCGGCACGGGCAGCGCCGCTAATATGATGGGCACGATAAGATTCCAGCGTTTCGTAATCATAGGCGGTGACCTGGTTCTGGTGCACTTCTCCTGTCGTTTCATCCGTCACGTCTGAAATCATAAAAATCCGAGTCTTATAACGCGAGATGGAAGAGATGTTATAACGTAACGCAAAATAGGCGCCAGTTTCGTCATCGTTGAAGTAAGTCTTCCCCGAAGGCGTGTAAACCACCGTTTGATAATCCGGAATATAAGTACCAGCGGAATTCACGGCCGAACTGGTCACGGAAGGATCCGTGAAGAAATAGGCTGGGCCACCGCGGTAGGAGGTGCCGTCTCCTTTCGCGATTTCAGGGCCCAAGAAGTTATAGTTGTAATGAGAATAAAGGCGACGTACCACCGTAACATTGGTTAATAAGCTTGCCGCTTCAGGGGCCGTTTCTGCCGCCAAGGCATTGCCTTCATGATCATAAACGCCTAAGGCCGTAAGCCGTTCGACATCCTTGTCTTGCACGATGGCGCCTGAACCATAGACTTCTTCGTTACGGTTGATTTCAGCAAATTCCTTCGTGCTGTCATAAGTCTTGTGATAGAAATTATCTTCTTGCGTGTCGTCATTGCTCTTTCCGGCGGCATAGAAATGATCAACCGCATGGGCAAAAGAGTTCTCATCGATCAAGGAAGAACGATAAACCCGGACCCGTTCCCCCTTTTCTCCCGTCACTTGCACAGAATCCCAAGGTACATTATCCGAACGAATGTATTTGCCAATCGAAGGATCGACATTGCTTCCTTCCCAATCAGAATAGCCTTCATTCATGATGCCGTAATATTTGATGTTTAACGCCGTATCGGCACCAATCCGTTTGTTCCCATAATACGCCGCCCAAGA
The DNA here is from genome assembly GCA_902791935.1 of uncultured Erysipelotrichaceae bacterium. Lineage (GTDB taxonomy): Bacteria > Bacillota_I > Bacilli_A > RFN20 > CAG-826 > UBA4951. The sequence goes on from CADAXQ010000002.1 coordinate 67,698, forward strand.
TTTGTTGTAATACGTTTCTCCATAGGCAGTTCCGCTATATTCGGGACGATTGAAACGCGAATATAACGCCAGCTGGTTGACATCATAATTAAACAAAGAATGGAAGTTACTCGTGCCATTGTATTGGAAGACTTCTTGAACGTTTTTCTCCGGTTGTCCTTCCACAAAGGCACGGTAATAGGAATTGCCATCAAACGAATCAATCTTATCGAATGCCGCTTGAACGGAGGTGCGGTAAGTCACGCCACCATTCCAACGGGTGTAGGACCAGGTTCCCATGTAAGCAAAGGAGACGTTACCCCACATGATGGTCTCACAGGTAATAATCGCCCCTACAATCTTTGACAATACGTCTTTGTGACGGAAGAAGATGTAAACACAACCCACCACTAAATCCATCAGAAGCTGGTAAATCACAATCCACAAAGTGGAATGGCCTTTGACAGAGGAAGGCACGCTATAAGTCGTGCACCAATAGGTAGTAAGAGATGGTTCAAACTTGTGGTCTTTGATGACCACTAAGCAAAGAACCCAAGTTAACGTGGCTAAAAATAACGATAGGGCAGCCCCGCTAAACGGCACCCATTTCGGTTCTTCTTTCAAACGATCAAATTCTTGGAAGGCGTAATAAATGATAATCGGCATCAAAACGATGTACCATCGGCCATAACCATCGCCCGTGAAGGCGTAGAAGAAATAATAGGCAAAGTCCGTAAAAACGAAGTAAGCAAGGAAAACGAAGGCGAGGACGTGCGATATTTTCTTCCGACGGCAAGAAGAGACAAAGGCAACACAGAACAAGACAACCGTCGGAGTATATGTAAATAACGAAGCGACCCAGGCGTCATATTGAATGCCACCCGAACCATTCGCACCGCTCGCAATTGGCAAGGCCAAATAGCCATATGTCGGATAGAAAAATCCAATTAACCCCTGTAATTCCCGTGCCGGATGTTGCCCAACGAGTTCAAATAACCGCTGGAATAACGTATGAAAATCTAATGTTTTGATCGCATTTTCTAACGAATGCAAATAGGCGGCGCCAATCGAAACCGTACGGCCTGATAATGAGGATTCACGTAACGATGGGAATAATGTCCACGCACATAGCATAATGCCCGCAGCAAAAGCGCCTACCCCTACCGCAATCACCAACAGATTCTCTTTCCAAGAACGGCTTCGAATCGTCCAGAAATAACGCCATAAAGCATAAAGAACGCCGAAGATGCAAAGGACGACCAAGAAGAAGAATGAGACAAGCCCCATGGCACATAAACTGATGGCTAAGGTCAATGGTTTTCGTTCGCGAATTACCTTTTCAATGCCGAGCAAAATCCATGGCACAAGGCAAGTGGCCGAAACAACGGAAGGGAAGCCTACCATGAAATTCAGGTACCCATTAAAAGCAAAGGCTAGCCCCGCTAAGCGTGCCGGCGTCTCCCGCATGCCAAGGTATTTGCCATAAAGGCGCATTCCTAAAGCACCTGCTACCCCTTTGGCAAACGTTGCTAAAACATAGGTTTGCGGGATCCAAACCCGGGGGAAAATCAGGCAAATAAGCAAGAACGGATCAAACAATCCGTAGTAGGAATTGGAACCAATGTTGTCACTACCTAAATAGGTATCAGTGCTATAGAGCTCAAAAACGCCAGTGTGGAAGAATCCATGCCAGGCATCCCAATAAGAATGGGCAAACGTAACGTATTGACCTGTATAGTCAGTCCAAGGATAAAACTGCGTGAAATGATTGGTGACCAAAGAATAGATGCACCAAAGCATGCCAAGAATAAAGACAAATAATCCGTAATAGAAAAGGGAGTGGATGTCAAAAAGCCAGGGGGCATGTTTCCGCCACCAAGACGATGAACGCGGTTTACGGTCATGCTTCGAACGTAAAGACGCTAAAGTAACGTTCGAACTACTTTCTGAATTTGCCATTACTCCTCCGTATTCGAAATGGTTTGAGAATTGTCTGCCGCCGTTTCTTCTTCGCTCTTTTCTTCCGGTTGTGGGGTGCTTAAGCCAACGACATCGCTAGCAGAAATGGCAAAGGCAATGCCCTGCCCTTTCGTCGCTAAACCAGCCATGTTATAGATGGCCGTTAAGACTTGGTCTTTGATGGTCTTAGGAACCAAAATCATCACGATTTGCTTTTCCGGGGTAATCACGATGCCAAAGAATTTTTCCATTTCCTTGTTTCCGGTACCACGGGCGTTAAGCACAGTTCCGCCACGGGCCCCTGCTCCCTTCGCCGCATCCATGACCAAATCGGCAAAGCCATTATTCACAATGGCAAAAATGACTTCATAGTCTTCTTTCGTTTTAATTTCGTCCATGGATGGAACCTCCTTTGGCGCTTCATTGCTGTCGCGCTGATTGGCCAAAAATTTATAAGCTGCTTTCCCAATTAATGATTCGATGGGAAGCAACATCGAAACGCCCTTCGCGTATTTCGATGCTTGATAACGTTGTTCTAATTCTTCTTTAATTCCCGGATAAGAGGAATAACGAATCGGAGCGAATAGGATTTGCTTTTCTTGATTGGAAAGGCCAAAAACATTATAAAGATCGCTTGAAGCGGTGCCGTTACCATGGCAAACATAAGCCGCGCTATCACCTTGATCCATTAAGATTTTCGCGATGGCGGAAGCCTGGCCACTGTTGACGATCGTAATCAAAAGATAAAGCCGCTCGGTGACTTTGGTCTTTTCTTCTTTCGTTTCGGCGTTTTTCCGCTCGAGATGCTTTTCTTCGATTTTATGTCGGAACCAGTTCATGCTTGAGCCTCCCCGAAATGAATGATTTCCCCATCATTGGGCTCGAAGAAGTGTTTCCGGGCTTTCCGATCGAGTAACGCCCGTTTGATACCGGCAATTAAGCCCATCAGTTGAACGACAATCAAAGGCATTAAGGCGATCATGGCCACACAGCCAAAGGCATCTTCGTAAATCGAATCCGAAAGGGCTTTTTTGTCCCAGCCAAGCGAATCGCCATAGCCATAAGCAAAACCCGCGACAAACGGCATGACAAACGTAGACGCCATTGGTCCTGAAGCAACACCGCCCGAGTCAAACGCCATGGCGGTATAAATTTTCGGTACTAAGAACGTTAACCCTAACGCAATAATGTAGCCAGGAACCATGTAGTAGAGAATGGAGAAATGGTAATAAGCACGGACGACGGCTAAGGCAACGCCACCGCCGACGGCCAATGCCATGACGGCTAAAACCACATTGCTCTTGATCGTGCCTTCAGAAACCGTCTCAATTTGCTTGACCAAGATATGAACAGCAGGCTCGGCAACCACGCCAAAGAGACCGAACAACCCACCGACTAAGATGGCAATCCAGAGACTATCCGACGTCTTTGCGCCTAAACCCATACCTACTGACTGAGCTACCGGCAAGAAACCGATATTGACGGCGCTTAGGAAAATCACCAAGCCAAAATAGGCATAAACCAAATTAATTACGATTTTTAAGAATGCTTTCCATCGAATGTGAACGAAAATCAAATCATAAACAACGAAGAACAAGAAGATGGGTAAGATGGCAATGCCCACTTCTTTGAACTCGTTAAGAATGGTTTGACCGCTAACCTGGCCAAACGCTTGCCAAAAAGATACCCAATCGCCTGCCTTCTCAATGGCACTTTCTTCATAGGAATAATACATGGAATCCACATCCATGAATAACGACATTACCATGACGGTGATAATCGGGCCAACGGAAGCTAAGGCCGTTAAACCGAAGGCATCATCACCGCTTTGATCGCCCGATGATTTAGAGGCAGCTAAACCCGCACCAAAAGCCAAGATGAAAGGAACCGTAACTGGTCCCGTGGTCACACCGCCAGAGTCGAAGGCAATCGGCAAAAACTTGGGATTCACGATGCCCGTCAAAGCAAAGACCAAGGCATAGAAACAAATGAACATGATGTTCAAACTCTTATGGAACAGAATCCGTAACACGCCAAACACCACGAATAAGCCAACACCGATACCAACGCCGCAAATGAGTACTGTCTCGTTCCATTGAATCTGAGTGGCCATGACTTTTAAGTCAGGTTCGGCAATGGTGACCAAAACGCCAATGATGAACGTCATGGCGATGATCAAGAACAAATTCTTGTGTTTGAATAACGATTCGCCGACCAAAGAGCCGATGCGGGACATGGATTCGTCAATACCGACATTGAATAACGCCAAGCCAAAGCCAATGATTAAAGCACAAAACCAAAAGCCCAAGAATGTCCAAGCTTTGAAGCCAGGGATGATATTCGTGAGGAAAAGAACCGTTACCACCACAGCAATCGGCAAGATGCTGAGATAACTCTCCAAGAGTTTCTTGGCGAAAGAGGACAACGCGTATTTGCCCCCACTATTCTTTTTAGCGCTTCTTTTTGCTTTGACCATGGTTCATCTTTTCTTTCTTCGGGAGAGGAATTGGTTCCCCTGCCATTAATTTCTTAAACGAGGCAGGAATCGGGCAATTGATTTTGTATTCTTTTTGGTTTAATGGATTCGTGAAATCCAATTCGTAAGCGTGTAGTCCTAATCGCTTTAATGGGTTCGAGGGTTCACCATACCGGTCATCGCCGATGACGTAGTAGCCAGCGTGACCTAATTGAACCCGGATTTGGTTCTTACGTCCCGTTTCGATGGTGACGTCCAGCAACGCATAATGGCGATTTGAAGTAATCTTCCGATAATTCGTGATGGCCTTCTTGCCTTCGGAGGGATGGTGCGTAACGTAGACGGATAATGTTTTATCTTGCGCCAAATAATCGACGAGATGACCCCGTTCAGGAATGTCAGCCGGTTCGACGATCGCATAATATCCCCGTTTTTTCACGATTTCTTGCCAATGATTCTGTAAGGCTTCACGGACTTCCCATTTCTTGGCAAAAACCAATACGCCTGAGGTGTCTTCGTCTAGACGATGAACCACAAAAATACGGGCATTCCGGTCTTTTTGCGTGACATAGTCACTTACCAAACGATAAGCCGTTCTTCCTTTTTCCCGGTCTGAAGCCGTGGACAAAAGGCCACTAGGTTTGTTGATGGCGATAATGTCGTCATCTTCATAAAGTATGGGCAAATTGTGCCGTTCGTGTTTTGCAATGGGGCGATAGGAAATCGTCACTTCATCTTCGGGATATAACGGGTAAGTGAATAACGAAACCGGGGCACCGCCTACCGCGACTTGATGGTTAGCAATGATGCGGCAAATGTTATGCTGCGATTGATTCGGAATCTTTTCTTTTAGGAACGTCAAAAGGTTCGTTTCATGATAAACGAGATACGTTTTGGTTTGTTTGGGATCGATCAGTCCCTTTTGGGATCGATGCTTCTTGACGTCGTTTTTATTCATACTCGTTTATCTTATCAAAGTTTTACTTTGAAAGATACGTACGAAGGGCAATCTCTTGATTTTTTGTATCGTCTTCACCGGCTTGGCAAAGATCGAGAAGCTTTTTTCGATTTTGACAAGTCACGGATACTTTGGGTGGAACAGAAGGATAAATCACAAAAATTCTCCCTGCCTCTGCCAGACGATCCATCTCGTCACAATGATGGTTATAAGTGATGGATGTTTGAAGATACGCTTCTAAAAATTCGGGGTGATTGTGGTAACTCCGTTTTCCCAAACGGCGATTCAAGGTACTCATGGGTGATTTCCGATAGCCTTTGGCGCGGGTAGAAATCACAACAATATAGGGAACGTTTTCTTCCAAGGCACGATGAAAGGGAATGGGTTCCACTACCCCGCCATCGAGATAACCATCACCCCCGATTTCAATGGGATGTGAATAGGGCGGCAAAGAGGCGCTAGAAGACAATCCAGCCAGGAAATCCGTATCATTTTTCGAAAAATAAGCGACTTTTCCCGAGGAAACGGACGTCGATACGGCAAAGAAATTCGTGGGAGAACGATCAAAGATTTCTTGCTTGAACGGCAATTGCTTTTTCGGCATTTCTTCAAGCAAATAATGAAAGTCAAAGATAGAACCTTTCTTCCAATAATTCGAAGGACGAATAAATCCATGAGCATCGGAAAGCACCGTTACCATTTTGAGCAATCGTTCTTCATCGCCTGTCACGAAATCCACGCCGAGCAAAGCGCCTGCGCTCGTGCCATAAACTTCATCGGCCCTAAAGCCTTCTCGAAGCAATTCGCGTAATACCCCTGCCGCATAAGCACCACGGGCGCCGCCGCCTTGAATGCACAAAGCAATTTTAGGCGCCATAAGTTCCGTACTTCCCTTCTTTAAAGGCGGCCGCAACAATGTCGCGTAAGACCGGTGTTACATCTTCGGAAATCATACTCGCCGAATAAGAAAGCTTATCCATGACGTAAGACAACGTCACAAAACGAACTTCCGAAAGGCTGGTATCGTAGGTCACTGAATAAGTCGAATAATATGAGTTATTGAGCCAAGTGGCCAGCCTGCTGGGTGACGTAGAGGCCACGATATTTGTGTTATCGAACGGTAACGCCGCCATTAAATCACCATAGGTAATGTCGCCCGCCGGTAACGTTTGTCTAACGGCTCCAGTGTTGATGATAGCAGCTACAAACGGACGGGTGTCAGAGGAATCGTCACGGTAATATTCGTAAAAAGCACGGGCGGCAAATTGCGCCAAATCGTTTTTTCCAATCGAGGTTTCTGAATGATAAACGACTTCTTTCGAAATGCTGGCCACTTTCGCTTCATAATGGAGAGCCATGCGGTCTGTTAAAGGATCGTCGTTTTTCTTTGAAATGGTATCAAATGGGATGTCTTCGAAATCTTGATAAACCAATTTCTTCTCGCTTTCAAAATAAGTGAACGTGAGTTTACGAATATCGGATCCATTCGCGTAGGTTTGCACATGCGGAACGCCATTCTTGTCGACAAATCCGTAAGATTGATGGGTATGTCCTTCTAAAACGGCATCAATCCCAGGCCATAACGTCGCCGAATATGCCGTCTTGGAAGAGGAATAGTGAAGCGACAATAATACCAAATTACAGCCTTCTTCTTTGCGGAGACGGTTGGATTCCGTTTCAACGAGGCTAGTGATATTTGACCACAAGAATGAGTAGCCACCCCTAGACGCGGAGGCAATCGATCTTTCGACCGGGCCAATCGCGCCGATGACGCCAATGCGATAAGGGCCACGTTCAATGACTTTGGAAGGCTTGGCCCAAGAAGGACGATTTCCAGCCGTATCGACAATGTTGATGCCTAAGAAAGGAAAATTCGCTTGCGTGGCATTCGCCGCAATTGTATCGACTTTCCAATCAAATTCATGGTTTCCAATGGCCATGGATTCAAAACCGATTAAGTTCATCCAATCTACCATGTAACGACCTTTGGTGAGATTACTTTCTGCGCCACCTTGCCACATGTCGCCACTGGAAAGCACGATACTGCTGTCAGGGTAATATCGCTCTTCTTCCCATAAATAAGAAGACAGTTTGCGGATTCCCGATTGATATTTCCCGTCTCCCGAAGCATAAGAAGCCGCTCCATGGGTATCGTTTATGGTATAGATTTCGATTTTATTGACGGACTCGTAATCACTTCTACTATCGCCGAAAGTCAAAGTAATAGAGCTGATGGAATAAGCAGTAAGGGGCGCATAGATGCTGATATAGGAGCCATGGGTGCGGCATAAAAATGTCTCGTTACTTTCTAACGCATAAGCCCCGTTTGCAGGAGAGGTAATCGGATAGGTACTGCATTTCGTTAATAAGGAACCATAATCGCCATTTTCTTGGAACGCGACGGTCACAGAAAGAATGTCTTTTGCAAAAGGAACAGAATTGGTTAGATAGCCACCGTGCGATAACGTCAAGAAGGTATCTTCCGAATGAGTTGCATTTTGGAAGCGGAATGCATAGCCATCCCCTTCAAAGCCATTATCCTGCCATTTTAATGTCACAGAGTTATCTAGAATCAATTGATCGCCATTAAAACTCCCCGGTTCAGGCAAGGAAGAACTGGAATAATGGCTTGTCTCTTGAGAGGATGAACTGCCATTAACGTTGGAGGAACTGGCGTCGGCACTAGAACGAGATGAATCGACGGGCAGAGAAGAATTTTGTGATGAAGTCTTTTGGCTGAAAAAGCAAGAAGACAAGAAAAGCACAGAAGCAAAGCTCAAGATGTGAGAAGAGATTTTCATTAGATTTGGTGCTTTCATGCTTAAAATATGGCGGATGTATGCAGTTTTGCTACTTCGCAATAGGTGTCTTGCAACGCACGATTCACTTGGCTAAGCCGCTCGGGATTCATCTTGGCGACTTCACGGTCATACGTTAACAAACCGTTGGTTTCTTGTTCCACGTCCGTCAACTGGGTGAAGACAGCAACGGATAAATGGGCGGTCTTAATGGCTGGAAGAATCTGTTTTTGATATAACGCAATCACAGCGTCTTCCCATTTCGTTTGAGAGGAGAATCGTTTATAGCCAAAGTTTTTCTTGGACCAACGATGGCCATCAAGCGGTAAAGAATAGCCGCCAAATTCGCTTAATGACAAGATTCGATCTATCACCGGCTTTAAACGAATGGCGCGGAAATAAATGTGACGGGAAACGAAGTCCCCTGCTCCTTTGTCGTACCATCCTGAAGTAGCATCGATAAAACGGGTGGAATCTAATGCCCGCAATTTCTTTGTGTTTTCCACGGCGTCGAATTGACCCCATCCTTCATTGAACAATGTCCAAGACACGATAGAAGGAATCGAGCTTAAAGCTGTGATCGTTCCTTCTAATTCCAAACCAAATTGTTTTCGTGACGCCGCATCGCCACGTCCTAATCTTTTAGTATTATGGTCTCTTACTTTCAAAGATAAAACTGGGGCAACCGCGATTAAGAATGGCCGATAAGGCGCACCGCCATTGACGATATCTTGCATGACATAAATGCCAAGACGATCGCATAAGGCGTACCAGCGACGTGGCTCAATCTTGATGTGTTTCCGTACAGCATTAAAACCACAGGAAAGCAAATAATGGAGGTCAAATTCCATGGCCTCGATAGAAGGTGGCGTTAATCCCGATTCTGGCCAATAGCCCTGATCTAGCGGAGCCGAAAGGAAACAAGGTTCATGATTGATGAACAAGAAACGCGAGCCGTTATCTTTCACAGACTCAAGCTTTCGGAACGCATTTTGAGAACGAACGACATCGCCATGGTCTTTTAGGATAAGCGAATAAAGATGGGGGTCTTCGTGAGACCAAGGATGAAAATCACTATCTTGTAGTTTCACTTCGGCATGGCCGTGTTCGTCGAAATTCGCTTTCCCGACGAGGGTTTCGTTATCATAAACTTCAACCGAAGCACCACTAGAATCGCCAGCAAATTGGGCATCCACAAAGAAAATATGCCGATCATAGTCACCAAAAATTTTGGCGTGATCAATAAAATTCACGCTGGGCAAATATTCTAAATAAACTTCTTGCCAAATCCCGCTGGTTGGGGTGTACCAAATCCCCTTTGGATGGTTCGATTGCTTCCCTCTTGCGTAAATCGGGCTTGCGGTATCGTCTTTTACCACGACTTCTAATACGAAATGAGATTGGATTTTATCAATATAAATCGTAAATGGAAGATAGCCCCCTTGATGGGTTCCAAAGAGTTCCCCATTCACGTAAACCTCAGCTTCTTGGTCAACCGCCATGAAACGAAGTAAGGCTGGCTTACCGACAAATTCAGGCGGGACATCTACCTCTTTTCGATAATGAAGGCGGTCTTTCGCGGTCACAAAACGACGGATACCGCTTGCCTCGGTTTCAGGAGCAAACGGAACGAGTATCTTTTCCGGGTATTCTTGAGGAAGCGCCTCGCTATGGGTAATTACAAAATCCCATTCCCCATCCAAATTTTGGTAATGATCGCGCTGCCAATATGGATCAGGATGACCCGCTAACGGACAAGTTTTATCCACGTTTGACCAAAAAGAACTCTTCACGTTTTTATTATGGCATTTCGTCCGATGCTTGAAAAGCATCACCCCAGGGCTCTTATGTTACAATCTTAAACGTAAAGAAGGTACATGTATGGACCGTTTTGCCATCATTCAAGAAGAGTTATCCAAGCAGCAAGTCGATGCCTGGATTTTGGTAGATTACGAAAATCGTAATCCCACCATGGTTTCGTTTTTAGGAGATAAGATGCTCACAAGAAAGATCTTTATGGTCTTTCCAAAAGGGGCAAAACCATATCTCATTTGTCACGTCATCGATACGGTTTTCTTAAAAGATTCAGAAACCTTGTCCCATTTTGATTTGAAGGTTTATCACACTTGGCAAGAAATGTTGGCTTTAGAGCAACAGAATTTCTGTTCTTATCACCGCGTTTACATGGATATGTCTGAAAATGGCTTATTGCCCCGCGTCTCCTTAGCCGACTATGGCAGCATAGCTTATGTGAAGTCCCTAGGCATTGAAGTTCTCTCCTCTGGCAATCTCCTACAAATCTTCCAAGCCCAATATGGAGAGAAATCCCATGCACTTCAACTAAAAGCCGATGCGCTTGCCTTAAAAATCAAAGATGAGGCGTTTGCCCAAATCAAAGCTGACATTGAGCATAACGGCGTATCCGATGAATATCGCATTCAACAATTCATCGCGAGACGTTTTCACGAAGAAGGTATGGTTTATGATGACCCGCCGATTGTGGCCATCAATCACAATGCCTCCAATCCGCATTATGGCCCAACGGATAAAGTATCCAGCCCCATTCACGTCGGAGACGTTGTGTTAATCGATATGTGGGCAAAAATGGATGATCCACTTGCCGTCTATGCCGACATTACCTGGATGGGTTATGTCGGAAAGAAAGTTCCCGTTTTTGTCGAAGAACGGTTCCAAATTTTGAAAAACGCCATCGATCATGCAGTGCAATTCCTAGAAGAAAACCTACCCGTTCGTGAAGTGCAAGGCTATGAAGTTGATGCTTTAGTCCGGAAAGAAATTACAGACAAAGGTTATGGCGAATACTTTACGCACCGCACCGGTCATAATATTGCTGTCGATGTCTCGCCACATGGACCAGGCGCCAATATCGATGACTACGAATCGCATGATACCCGTGCCTTAATCAATGGGACTTCCTTCTCTTTGGAACCCGGCATTTACGCGCCAGATTTCGGGATGAGAAGCGAAACGAATGTCTATGTGGAAAATCGCCATCCCGTTGTGGTTGCCGGAAGGCAACAAGAAGTCATCGCGATTCTAAAATAATCGAAAAATCACTCGCAAAACCCCTTTAAAAAGAAAAAGCCGATCCTTCAATGGGTCGGCTTTTTGCACGTGAATTTAGTCCGCTTTTGACTGGATATATTGGTCAATGGCTTCAGCGGCATTTTTGCCTGCGCCCATTGCCAAGATCACGGTCGCTGCACCAGTGACTGCATCACCGCCGGCATAAACACCGGTCTTCGAAGTTTCACCACTTTCGTCTTTTGTGATGATGCAACCATGTGGGTTGGTATCAAGACCTTTCGTGGTGTTCTTGATTAATGGGTTCGGCGACGTACCGATGGCTTGAATGACCACATCGACATCCATGGTGTATTCACTGCCAGGGATGGCCACAGGACGACGACGGCCAGAGGCATCGGGTTCACCGAGTTCCATCTTGATGCAACGGATGCCCGTCACGTTCAAGTTCTCGTCACCCAAGATTTCCGTTGGGTTCGTTAAGATATGGAAATCGACTCCTTCTTCCATCGCGTGATGGACTTCTTCTTTACGCGCTGGGATTTCTTCTAACGAACGGCGATAGATGATGTAGACTTTTTCAGCGCCTAAACGAAGGGCGCAACGGCAAGCATCCATCGCGACGTTGCCACCGCCGATGACCGCCACCCGTTTGCCGTGCACAATCGGAGTATCCGCATCATCTTTATAAGCTTTCATTAAATTGATGCGAGTTAAGAATTCATTCGCGGAAAGTACGCCTTTTAGGTTCTCTCCGGGAATGCCCATGAAGCGCGGAAGACCAGCACCAGTGCCGATAAACACAGCTTCATAACCATCATCTTCCATGAGTTCGTCAATGGAATAAACTTTGCCGATTACCATGTTCGTACGGATTTCAACGCCCATCTTTTCTAAGTTATGGACTTCATTTTGCACGATGGATTTCGGAAGACGGAATTCGGGGATGCCATAGCTTAAGACACCGCCGGCAAGATGTAACGCTTCAAAGACCGTGACTTCATAGCCTTTTTTCGCCAAATCACCGGCGCAGGTTAAACCCGAAGGGCCAGAACCAACGACGGCCACTTTATGTCCGTTTGGTTTTGGCTTTTCAAACGAAACCAATTGATTTTCTCTCGCGTAGTCGGCAACGAAACGTTCCAAACGTCCGATGGCGACGGGTTCAGCACCGGGGCGAAGACCACGAGTGCAATATTTTTCGCATTGCGATTCTTGGGGGCAAACCCGTCCGCAGATGCTAGAAAGAGAGGAGGATTGCAACAACACGTCGTTCGCGCCTTTAAGATCCCCATCCCGAACTTTCATGATGAAATCGGGAATATGAATGTGAACGGGGCAGCCATTGACACAGGGTTGTTTTGGACAATGTAAGCAACGCGCCGCCTCGTCTTGCGCCATGGCTAAATCATAGCCAAGCGCGACTTCTTTGAAGTTATGCGCACGAACCTTTGGGTCTTGCGACGGCATCGGGTTCTTGTCTAAACGCATGTTGAATTTTGTGGCGACCATCTTATTTGACCTCCTTTTGGAAGAGATTGCAGGTTTCTTCGTATTTATGTTTTTCCCAATCGCGGTAGATACCATTCCGTTTTTGCGCTTCATCGAAGTCGACTTCGAATCCGTCAAAGTCAGGGCCATCAACGCAGGCAAACTTTGTCTTGCCGCCAACGGTTAAACGGCAACCGCCACACATCCCCGTACCATCAATCATAATCGGGTTCATCGAAACGACGGTTTTGATGTTATATTGCTTCGTTAACTTCACAACGAATTTCATCATAACGATTGGGCCAATCGCGATGACCTCATCATAAACGTTACCTTGATCAATCAATTCTTGTAATGCTTGGGTCACTAAGCCTTTTTCGCCATAAGAGCCATCATCCGTCATAATCTTTAATAAATCAGAGCAGGCGCGGAATTCCGGTTCCAAGATGACCAAGTCTTTGTTTCGGAAGCCGACGATAGAGTGCACCACTGCACCATTTTCATGTAGCTTTTGCGCAACGGGCATGGCAATGGCCGTACCCGCACCGCCACCAATGACGCAGACTTTCTTTAAGCCGTCTAACTCAGAGGGTCTTCCTAAGGGGCCCACGAAGTCTTGAATGAATTCGCCCGCTTCTTTCTTTCCTAATTTAAAGGTAGTCGCACCGACAATCTGGAAAATGATTTTGACGGTGCCAGCCTCACGGTCTTCACCCGCGATGGTCAAAGGGATACGCTCCCCATCTTCATCGACACGCAAAATGATGAATTCGCCAGGTTGTGCTTTCCGGGCGATTTCCGGTGCATCAATGTTCATCTCAATCATGGTCGGATTGAGCACGCGTTTCGAAACGATCTTGTACATTTGGATCCTCCTTAATAGCCAAGTGTTTTGCGTAACCGTGGGACAAAGACATCGTCTTCTTTGCCATAGCACACGGCTTTTTTAGTTCCATAAGCAATCGTAAAAACAGGGTCTGCTTCCTGTTGGAAGGTAATGTTGTCTTGTAATAATGTCGCTGGTCGATGGTTCTTTTCTTGGAACGTTAACGTCCGTTTTCCATCGAGTACGACAGGGGAGCCAATCGGTTGATAGGCTTTAGAACGGATGGCCGCAATTTCGGTTAATTCCATGGCGGGCAGCTGTGTGTCCAAAATGGCACCAAAAATGCTGCGATTATACCCCATCGAACCGGTGGTAGTAGAAATGACAAGGCCCATGCCAAAATAATGTTCGAGGAATTGCCCATCGAGCAAAACTTCATATTCGACATTCTTCAATAAGCCAGAAATGATGAATTCATTAATCGCGTAATGCGTCTCTTTGGCGCCTTTTAAAGCCAATAAAGGGAACGATTTTGTTTTTAATGTCCCTGCTTTCACGCCTTCTAATGCCGTATCCGCTTCATCCATTGAGAATTCGTTGTAGTATCCGATACGGCCTGTGTTAAAGCACAAGAAACGAATGTTCTCAATTTGAGACATGTAGTGATGTAGAGCGGCCAAAAACGTGCCATCGCCGCCGATGACAATCACAAGTTCAGGATGCACACTATCTTTAGAAAAGAATGGGTCTTCCGCTAACTTTTTGGTGATGGAATCCCCTGCTTCTTCGGAAAAGGAATCGTTCCGTTTAATCAAGCAGTACCGCATATCGGGAATAGTTTACCAAATAGTAATTTATGAAGAAAGATAGAACTGATTCTTTTTTCAAGAAAAAGGGGGATGCAATCTTGCATCCCCTCTGTTTGAAAAACGAAATTACTTCAGCGTCTCGTAATAAGCAGCCAATTCATTCTTGCCTTCTTCGTCCAAGGCGAATGGATAACGGAAGCCTGGAATGACTTTGAAATGTAACTGTGTCAAGCGGTCGGAAAGGTTTTTAACGGCTTCCCCACTCCAGCCATAGTCACCGAATGCGGAGGCTTTTTTGCCTTGGCCGATTGTCCAGGTGATGTGGGATAACAATTCGTAGAAAAGCGAGATGGCATCACCGACCAAGGTTGGCGAGCCAAGAAGCAACATGCCCGAAGTACGGATGTCATCTAAGATGGCGTTCCGTTCTTTTTCATAATTGATGGCATCGATTTCGTAGAACGAAACTTTCTTGCCGTCTTGAAGGAGACGATCGCGCAAATATTCAGCCATCGTGCGGGTATAGCCATAAGCGCTTGCATAAACTATGGTGACATGATTGGAATCATTGACTGGCAAGAACTTCTTTGCTCGTTCCCGATAGATTTGAATTTGTTTTTGAACGTCTTGATCGATGACGGGACCATGTCCTGGGCAAATCATGTCTAAGTCTAATTTCTCAACCCGATCGCAGGCTGGGACAATAAAGTTAGCGAATGGCGCCATGATATGGTCGAAATAATAGTCCACTGCTTCGTAGTAGCCTTTTTGATCTGGCTCTTTGGAAAGTAACATCGCGTCTGAAGCAAAGTGGCCACCGAACGCGTCACAAGAAATCAATACTTTAAGTTCCGGAATATATGTGAACATCACGTCTGGCCAATGAAGCATTAAGCCGGAGACGAATTGGAACGTATAGCCGCCGAAAGAGAATGGTTTGGCCGGATTCATCACCATCTGTTTGAAAGGACGACGCAAAATGTGCGTTAAATTGGTTAACGCCGGTGTAGAAGCAACAATCGTGATATTCGGATTCAAATCCAGCAAGCGTGCGATTGAGCCAGAATGATCCGGCTCCGTGTGCGTTACAAACAAATATTTGATGTCTTGCGCAGAAGAAACTGCTTGGAGGTGTTCCAAATAAGTATCCACAAAAGGAGCTTTTACGGTCTCCCAAACGACGGTTCCTTCTGACGTCTTTAATAAATAGGAATTATAGGAAGTTCCTTCCTCCGTCAAAACCGCAACGTCGAACACCTTCAAAGCGTGGTCGACATAGCCGATGGAATAAAAATTTTTCTTTAGCTCTAAAACATTCATAGCGGATTCCCTTTCCACGGGAATTATATTACAAAAAAGAAAAGGGGCGCGAAAAGCATCACGCCCCCTTCAGCACCCACACGCTTTATTGAATGCTGATCAAGTGTTCTGCCGGTTTCTCTTCTTTTTCTTTCGGAAGCGTCACCTTCAAAACACCATTTTCGAATTTTGCCGTAATGGCATGTTCGTCCACGTCGCCGACGTAATAGGAACGAGTGCTGACCCCAGAGAAGCGTTCACGATGGATATATCTGGTGTGATCGTTGCTGTTGGCATCGTTCTTGCTTTCGGCTTTCGCTTGAATGGTGAGATAACCGTCATTCAGCGAAACATGGATGTCGTTTTTATCAATGCCAGGAAGTTCGACCTCTAGCGTGTAAGAATGGTCATCTTCCTTGATGTCGGTCTTCATTTGCAAACCACGCTCATAGCGTTTCTCGCTGTAAGTGAGCGGTGCGAAGAAGTCGAAGAATGGATCGTAGTCGTTGTTGCGATAGTTTTGCATTTCATTTTTCATAAGGTTTAACCTCCTGTTTTTCATTAGCACTCTTTTCTCTCAAGTGCTAAATCTATTGTAGTCAACGATTTAGCACTGTCAATAGTTGAGTGATAATATTTTTAAAAACATAAGTATCCATCGAATAAAAAAATTAAAAATATTTTTGTTTTTCTCGAATTTGCATCATTTTTTCTGCAATTCTTTGCCGATAGATTTTGATATCGATCCAATAGATAGAATGAGGTGAATGTGTCACCAAGTAATGGCTAATGTCGCGATTTAAAAGATTGCAGATTGCTAAAGAACAATCCTCCGTCGACCGCTGATTCTCCTTATCCTCTAATAAATAATAGGAAAATACGTCTCTAATGGTTTGGCCTAATGCTTTGGCTTGATAAGTTCCATTCGCTTGGCTGAGACACAAATAAAATTTCTCCTGCAATAGGCGCGATAAGAATCCCAATAGCTCTGCCTTCGCTTCTTCTTGGCTCCCATGGTTCATGAAAAAAAGCCCTCCTACTTTTGAATAGGAAGGCAAAACAGGAACAGGACAAAAATTATTCCATTAAATCAACAAAGGTGCCGTGCGTGTAACGTTGTAAGTCAAGTGGGGATAAGCCAATTTGGAAACCACGCTTTCCACCAGAAATGTAAATCTTGTCAAATAGTTGCGCAGTTTCGTCAATGAAAACGGGGAATTGCTTCTTGAGTCCGATGGGGGAACAGCCACCATGGACATAACCAGTCAATGGCAAGAGTTCCTTCTGCGGAATCATGGCGATTGACTTCGCATGTGCCGCCTTGGCCGCTTTCTTTAAATTCAAGGTAGCATTCACAGGAACCTCGAACACAAAATGTTCTTTCTTCTCGTTTTGGCAGACAAGGCTCTTAAACACACAAGACGGATCTTCGCCTAAAGCGCCTGCAACGCCTTCGCCATCCACAATTTCTTCCGAATACGTATGTTCGGTATAAGGAATGTTTGCTTCCTCTAATAAACGCATGACGTTCGTTTTAACGATCTTTGCCATTTTCTTCTCCCTTGTCTTCTTGTGCTTTTGCTTCTTGAGAACTTAACCGGTCTAAATAATGCTTTCGTGCCGTAGTCCAAGTAAACGCCGAAATAAAGCATAACGTCACTGACATCACTATCAATAAGGCTGTGGTCACAATGTAAGACACCGCCAAAAAGATGGCTTTCACGAATCCTGTTTTCAAAACGCCTAAAGCGTCTTCGGCCTGTACCTTTGAAGGCAACGTCTTAAAACCCGCTTTCATGACGGCATAGAAGGCATCAGAAATCCAATCGGATTTAAGTAACAACGTATACAAGTAAGAAAAGACGAGATAGGCCAGTAAGAAAGAGCACCCTGCAACCAAATAAGACCAGAAAGTGCGATCAAACCAAAAGAAAGCGAAAACCGCAAATCCCAAGGCAACAATCCAAGTGATTAATGCCGCGATGATGCTTGTCGTCGTTGCCTTTCTTAGGCGTTTTTCCATTTTCTCTACGTGGTGTTCTGCGTGAACCGTCTTTAACGAAAGAATCTCGCGGCAACAATCCGCACAAAAATAATCATAACCAAGCTGCTTGTCAGGCTCATATTCATAGATGGTCCGCGTTTTATGGTGCTTTACGATAGTCGACACTTTTCCCATTCCATAGGCATCAAAGGAATAAATGGATTTCCCACATCGGGCACACGTTCCGATGAATTTGCCTCGATTTTGTGTCGTTTCCGTGATGGCCGTTTTCTCTTTGCTTTCTTCAGGATGAAAGAAAGACGAAGGCACGTTAAAAAGCTGGGCCAATTTGTTTTGGCATTCAGGAGAAGGGATACGGGCGTCTTTCTCCCAATCCCTCACTAAATCTGGCGACACGGAAAGAAGCGAGCCCAGTTCTTCCTCGCTGAGCCCTTTTTTCTTTCGGTAAAAGGCAATATGTGCACCCAGGGAATTGTTCATAAGAAAGAAAAAGCCTCAATCGAGGCTTTCATTATATAAGAGTTTTCTTCTTGAAGCGTTAGTTTTGCTTGGCCATGAGACCGCGCATTCCGACGAATAAATCGATGACGGCAGCAACAGCAGAAGCAATCCCGGACGCTAAATAACCCCAGCCTAACGAAGCAGTGGCATTCGGGATATTTTGAAGCCAGAAACCACCAGCGATGACACCGGCCAAGAAGAACAAGACGGCACAAACGGCACAAATCAAACCAGTCAAGAAATTTAAGAAAGCACCGAATTTGCTTCCAAAGAAACCAGTAATGGAACCAATGATACCAAAGAAAGCGGCAATCAAGAGCAAGACAAACCAGGCGATCATGGCACCATGGGGGTCATTCAATTGCATGGCTTCATTGCCGAAGACCAAGTCATAACCAATGATGGCATCACCCGTAGAGCTTTTCAGGCCAACGCCAAGCGGGAAGAGCAAAGCGGCTACAACGCCACAAAGCGCAAGCAAACTAAGCAAGCCCGGTAAAATAGATTTTTTCTTCATAACTCGTACCTCATTCGATGCGGAAACAGCATTATCTTACTCGTAAAGGTATTTTGCTTCAAGCAAGCATGAAGAAATATCCATGCTGACATTTTTCCTTCCTCAACCAACCTTTAATATAAATAAGGATAGGCGTGCCCTAAAACACGGCACAGATTTTCTGTTCACGATTGTTCATGATGCACAAGGAATGAAAATTCTTAATCCAATCTTGCGCTAATGTCGTTAAAATTACATTTAGTTACACTTTTTACGCCTAAAAAGAAAATAATCATTGAAATTTAAGGGTCGTGGTGTAATGTAACCTATGCCTTTTACTCAAAAAGGGGGAATTTTTATGTTGAAAAAAACAAAGGTTGTAGCGCTTCTAAGCGCATCGGCGCTTGGCCTCATGGTTGCTTCTTGCAACAACTCCGGCGTCACCGAAAACTCTTCTGAAGTTTCTTCTATTGTTGCCGCTTCTCGTATTCTTCATGATCCTCTTCCGGATACTGAAGTGGGAATCGCCATCAACTTGGATGAATACATCACGGTCCAATACCGTGACAATTCGCGCTCTCACAATTTTGAAGTCACTTCTGCGAGTCAGAAAGTGACCATTGACGGTCACTTCATCAGTGCCTCGGAACCAGGCGTCTATTCGTTAACCATCACGGCTGGCACCTTAATCACTCGTTTGGACTTCAACGTGGTGACGGAAGAACAATTGGCGTTATCGGAATTCTTAGCGCCGCTTACGATTACCCCAAAGAACTATCGTATTTCGCTTGGTGAAAGCACGACGGAATACCTGTTCAGCTATGTCCATACGGAAAATTACGTCGCCATCTATTCGGAAGATGACCCGCTCAATTCTCCTTATGGCAACACCGTGCTTGCTAAATTATCGGATGGTCATGCCTATTGGGGCGGCATCGTCGATGATGGAAATGGCAACCCGAAAGCGTCATTCCGACCTGGTTATGCGAGCTATGATAACTACTACATCACCATGGATATGTCCTTGGAAGCCTCTTCGTTCTCTTACCAAACCGTTGATGGCGCGCAGAAACTCGTCAGCGACACGACGTTTGAACAAAATCTCTTAAATTATGGCGCCAGCCAATTCCCGGAACGGAATGACTATAGCTACGCTGGAGCCATCTATCTCGGTCTCAAAGACACCGATCAAGATGGTGTTAAAGACACAGCGTTCTTCGATTGCCAAGTTTCTTCTTCTAGCGGAACTGGTACCTATGCCGTGCTTGGCCTTTCTCACATTGGTAACGCCAACGTGGCCTGGATGGATACGGCCGTCACCGACAGTTCCTATGTTCCAGCCGTCATTCACGCACCAGAAATCACCACAGCCTTTGCCGCGTTGGATCAAGGGCGAAACTACACCGTTACGACCGAATTCTTCTCAGCAGACGAAGACGGCAACGAAGTGGTTCCTGCCAATGCAAAAGACGCTGCCTATATGATTTTTGGTTCTAACCACATTAAGATCACCCAAACCTTCACGGATGCCGGTGTGATTGCGATTTGCCAAGAACAAACCACCTCGTTTGATTCTAGTGGAAAAGCTACTGTTTCTGACTTTGCCTTAACGAGCGAATATGCAGTTTGGGATGATGATACAGCTACCTATCGCGCCACTTATGACTCCGGAACCCAAGCGATGAAAGAAGCGACAAAGGTGCAATCTGCCACTGGTACCGACTATCAAAACGTCTATGATTCTGGTGCTTTGAACTCCATCAGTGCTCGTGCTGTCACTTCGGCTGCCGTGGATTCCACGGTTTGGACGAAGAAGACCACGAACGAAGACGGAACCGTCACCTATCAAGGTCAATGCGGTACCAACGACGGGGCGGACGAAGTCACTGACGCGCTCTTCCAACAACTCTACGATATGAACGGAATTCTTGCCGTCGGTACGAACTACTCTTCTGCTCAGGATTTCACTTCGGGCAAAGCGGCACTCATCTCGCAATCGAATTACGATGAATTCACCGTCAATCCAACCACCAACGAAGTCACCATCAAGGTGAATGCCTACATGCCGTTTAGTGATGTCGACAACAACTATGTCGCGATGAATATCACGATCAATGCCGTCGGCACCACCACCAACGATTTCTCGTCGTTCGCCATCGCCGCCTAAGGAAAACCTTAGGTGGGGTGACGTGAGAAATCACATCAACCATCAAAATTACAGAAAAGGGGAAAAATCATGAAAAAGAATGCATGGAAGTTTGGAATTGCTTCGGTTGGGGCTATCTTGGTCCTGGCCGGTTGCAAACCCACACAGTCAAGCGCAAATTACACCTACAACACGTCGCTTTCGTCTTCGCCATCGACCTGGAATGTCCATAACTGGCAAACCAGCGATGAATCCTATATCAATAGCTTCACCGAAATCGGTCTTTATGACTGCATTTTAAACGAGACGAAGAACGGCTATACCTTCGTGCCAGAAATGGCCGCCGATATGCCAGTCAGCGTCGATCCTGGTGACATCACCGATGAAGAAATCGAACGTTACTACGCTGGATCGGGCAACGTGGTTACGGGCATGGTTTGGGATATTCCGTTAAACAAGAACGCGAAATGGGAAGACGGCGTTGCCATTAAGGCATCCGATTATGTCGACTCCATGGAATTGCAACTCAATTCGGAATACGCGAACTTCCGTGCCGACTCTTACTTCACGGGCAATTTCATCCTTGCCAATGCCGAAAACTATTACAAACAAGGCCGTTCGACCATCGAATCGCTCTACAAATATTTGGATGAATCGATTGGTGACGTCAAAAACTCCACCGGTGTCTATTACTTAAACATCGGGAAGGGCAGTGCTTATACCCAAGCGATTTCTAGCAGCGCTGACACGACGCTCTACACGCTCTTGAATCAATTACCGGCCTCTGGCTCGGCAGCAAAATTAGCCGCGGACCGTATCATCACTGCTTATAGCTACTATCTCTGGAAATCGAGTGACCACACCACGAGCAAGAACTACACTTCTTGGTTAAACGTCAATGATAAAAATGACCCGACCCAAGTCGGTCAAACGCTCATTGAAGGTGACAATGTCGATATGGATATTGAAATCTTCAATAACGGTTTCAAGAATGCCGCTGGTGAAACCGATTATGTCAAGACCATCAAATCGAATAAAGAATCTTGGTCGGATTCCAACAGCGAACGCTACACCCGTGACATGTTCGAAGCCGATATGAAGACATTCGTCGCCTCCGTTGACCGTGTGGCTCCCGCTTCCAAGTCTTGGGCTTGGAAATTACCGCTTTTCACCGCGGTCTTCACCTATGAAGGCGATCCTTTAAGCAAAGATGACCTTGGCATCAAAGCGATTGATGATTACACGCTTCGTATCTACCTCGCGAAATCCATCACGCCATTGAACTTACGGTTCTCGTTAACGGGTAACTGGCTGGTTAACGTGGATTTGTACCGCAAATTGACGGTGACGCTCGCATCGGGCGCGAAAGCTACGACGTATGCCACCTCAAAAGTGGAAAACTACAGGTCCTATGGACCTTATAAACTCACTTATTTCGAAGCTGGAAAACAATTCGAAATCAAGCGGAACGATCAATGGTATGGCTACAGCGATGGCAAACATGAAGGTCAATTCCAAATGGATGAGATCGTCACGAAAATCTATTCCGACCACACCACGGCACTCCAAGAATTCATGGCTGGCCGTCTTGACGATATCGATTTGACGGTCTCCGATGTTCGTACGTATGGCGCTTCGAGCCGTTGCCAAACGACCTATGAATCCTATACGCAAAAGATTTCGTTCAACTCTGACTACGCGAAGTTAAAGCAACTTCAAGGCGGTAAAGAAAACAAGACCATTCTCTCGAATAAGAACTTCCGGAAAGGTCTCTCCTTATCGCTCAACCGTACGGAATTCGCTTCGCAAGCGACTTCTGGTTCGAAAGGCTTCACTGGCCTCTTAAATGACCTCTACTTAGCCAATAACGCAACGGGCGAATCCTATCGTGCCACAGCACAAGGCAAGAGCGTCTATGGCATGGTGTATGGTCACCTTGGCGGAAACACCATCGATGAAGAAAATGGTGCCGCTTTGGCCGAATCACAAGTCGGTTACAACCGCGCGTTGGCCATTGAATACGTCACGCAAGGCATGAAAGAAGAACTTCAATCGACCCGTGACGGCCACCTTGCTGCCGGCAACACCATCAGCATTGAATTCCGCGTGTATGATGATGCCTCGGAAAACACGATTGCCGCTTATAACTACATCAACCGCACTTGGACCGCAATCATCCAAAGCGCCGTCCAAAAATTAAAGGATCAAAGGGTGTTTGGCGCCAATGACGACATCGGCTTCCAGCTCTCCATGGCCAAAGATATGGACTACTACACCACTGCTAAGAACGGCGGCTACAACATCATCTTCTCCATTTGGGGCGGTGCTGCGGTCAATCCTTACGGCTTAATGCAAGTCTATTGCGATAACACGTTCGAATCGTGCTGCGAATATGGCTTCAAAGGCCATCAAGCCGAAACGATGCTTGGCATTGATGCGAATGGTGATGGCACCATTGACACGACGAGCGAAGTGAAATCGTTCGATGCTTGGTATCGTGCCGTCGATAGCGGTGATGAATACAACGAAGCCAAATATGGCGACGAAGTTGCAACCACCGATCCGAACTACGAAGCTTGGTACGAAACGCACAACAAGAAGTTGAACGTCTTAGCGGGCTTGGAAGCCGGCATCTTGAACCGGTTCGAAGCGGTTCCGTTAGCCGCGCGTGGCACGAGTTCCTTACTCGGATTCAAAGTTGAAAACGCAACGAATACCTATGTATCCTTAGTGGGATATGGTGGCATCCGTTTCATGAAATTCAACTTCACGAACACGGCTTGGTCGGATTATTGCAAGCAAAACAATAACAACCTCAGCACGTTGTATCAGAACTAATTCTTCGCTTATCTTCTCTGCATCCCAACTCTCATAGGGCCAATTCCCCTATGAGGGTTATTCATGAAATCGGCATTAAAAATGGAATTAACAAATCAAAATCTGCAAGAAACACCAAATCCAGAATCGCCGAATCCACGGAACACGTTTCGACGTGTGGTGGATTTCTGTAAAAAAGGCATCATTCGCGTCGGCAAAGCGATAGGCCACTTCTTCACCCGCAAAGACGTCAAGAGCACGCTTGCTTATATTGGCAAACGTTTAATCTTGATGGTTTTTACGTTTTTAGTCATCTTCTTCATTTGCTTTGTGCTCGTACGGCTATTACCGATTTCCGTCGATACTGGCATGAAAGACCAAGAAGTCTTCTATAAGCAAATGGTGGCGCAAGGCCGTTATGTCCAAAATGCGGACGGATCGTACTCGCCGATGCCGATTATGCAACAGCTTGGCAACTTCATTGTGAACCTGTTCTCAGGCGGATCGAATCCTTGGGGCTTCTCCTATCATATCGAATGGTTGGCCTCCCCTGACCAGATTATGGCAAGACAACTCCCTCCGACCGTTTTAATTAACGTTTATTCCATGATTATCTCCATTCCGCTTGGTTTGGGGCTTGGCACATTCATGGCGTTAAAGAAAAATAAATGGGAAGACCATGTCTTAAACGTCTTGGTCATGCTCTTTATTTCTGTTCCTTCCTTCATTTACGCCTTCTTGCTTCAATATCTCTTTGGTTATGTGTGGAACGTGTTGCGTCCCACCGCCGAAAGCGCGAATGCAGTCGGCGGCTATTTCTCTGGCGCGTATTTCGCTTCCATTATCTTGCCGATTCTTTCGATGACGTTCGGTTCTATTGCTGGTTATGCCCGTTATACCCGTGCGGAATTAACCGAAGTCTTAACCTCGGATTTCATGTTATTGGCCCGCACGAAAGGCTTAACCCGTGCGCAAGCCACCGTTCGTCACGCCTTCCGGAACTCCATGGTTCCGATTTTCCCGATGATTTTAGGGGAGGTTATCTCTGTCTTATCGGGCTCCATGATCATTGAAAACATCTTCCAGGTCAACGGGGTTGGCGGTCTTTACTTGCAGTCGATTCAAACCCGTGACTTCGATGTCTTCCAATATGTCTCTATGTTCTACATCTTGATTGGCTTAGTCGGTACGTTGGTTGTCGATATCTCGTATGGATTGGTCGATCCACGCATTCGTATGGGGAGTAAAAAATAATGGAAAACGAAAAACAAAGCAATTTGGTTCCAGCCTCCTCCTTTGCGGCGAACCATCCGGAACTCTTTCAGAAATCGAAACGCGACGATGCGGCAATGCACGATCAAGCGTTCGAAACGAAACCGATTTCCTATTTCCGTGGCGCGATGATGCGTTTTGCGAAGAACAAAGCGTCCATCGTTGCTGCCGTCATCATCTTTATCATCATTCTTTACGCGATTATCGTTCCATTCGCTTCTCCGAAAGCGCATGTGGATTCTGTGACGTATCCAAACGGTTTCCAAGATCCATACTTCTCTTACGCGCTTCCCTATAACTCGTTATTCAAAGGAACGGGCTTCTGGGATGGCACCGAAACGAAAAACGGGATTTCGGATCGGGCTTACGATATTTATCGTTTTGATGATTCTAACCACAGTCCGATTGCCCAAGATTATGGCACTGAGCCACGGCTTGTTGGCACGACAATGCAAATGACGCATAACATCCGCGTCGATTCTTATGCGGTCGGGAACAAAGTCATCACGGTCAATGCCGCTACTTATCAGAAAATTGTTTCCTACGAACAAGAAAAAGGCATTTACCATACGTCTAAAGGCATCATGAAGCCGCTTGTCTATTACACTGACAACTACTATAACGACGATGGCACGAAGAACGACAATCCTGGGTACTGCGCCCAATATCGCGATATCATGGCCCAAGATTTAGCTGGTGTAAATTACAACGAATTAACCACGGCTCAAACTGACATCCAGATGCAAATCAATAACGTCGTGGACGCCATGCAAAACTACTACAACCAGAATTCTTCAATCTTCTACAAACTCGATGCGAAAGTCACGCGGTTAAGTGGCACGGTTTATACGCAAAACTCATTCTCCGCGATCAAAACCGCTTCGGATCAACCGATTGAAATCTATCAAAAAGACAGCAACGGCAGCTATGTCTATAACCGTGAATTCCATGATGATTACACCATCCGGGTCGACTATTTCGATTATTTCACGTTAATCCATGGCTTTGAGCCTCATTATTTCTTCGGGGCTAACGCTTCAGGGCAAGACATCTTCTTACGGCTAGCCCAAGGTGCTCGTTTCTCATTATTACTCGGTGTTGGTATCTCCTTAATTAACATCTTGATCGGTGTGATTTGGGGCTCAATTTCGGGCTACTATGGTGGCACCACTGACTTAATCATGGAACGGGTCACCGATATTATCTCGGGCATCCCTTCCATCATTATCTTGACGGTCTGCTCCATTCAGTTCACGAATAACATCGCCTTACGCCAAGCAATCGGTACTTCTGGTATCTACATCTTGGCGTTCTTGGTGGCCTTCGTCTATTCGGGCTGGATTGGCGTTGCGGGCACGACCCGTATGCAGTTCTACCGTTTCAAAGGGCAAGAATACGTCTTGGCTTCCCGTACGTTGGGCGCCAAAGACCGCCGTTTGATTTTCAAACACATCTTACCCAACGCGATTGGTACTTTGGTCACCTCTTCGGTCTTGATGATTCCGAGTGTCATCTTCTCCGAATCTTCGTTAAGTTATCTCGGCATTATCAATTTCACTACTTCCGGGCTTTGTTCCATCGGCTCGTTGCTGAACGAAGGGCAAGCGGCTGGTTTGAAAGACCATCCGCACATGCTGCTCTTCCCCTGCTTAGTCATCGCTTTGTTGATGATTTGCTTTAACTTATTCGGCAACGGCTTACGCGATGCCTTCAACCCGAGTCTCAGAGGGAGCGACAACTAAGATGGCAAACGCAGTACAAGAACAAAATAAAATCCTTGAAGTCAAGAATCTTCGGATTTCCTTCCGTACCGATGGTGGCACCGTCAAAGCGGTCCGTGGCATCTCCTTTTCGCTATACCGCGGTCGTACGTTAGCCATTGTCGGGGAATCTGGCTCTGGCAAATCCGTCACTTCCAAAGCCATCTTAGGCATTTTGGCCAATAACAAAATCATTGAAGGCGGCCAAATCCTTTATGACGGCAAAGACTTATTACAACTCGACGAAAACCAATTCTCGAAGATCCGCGGTGTCAAAATCTCGATGATCTTCCAGGATCCGCTTTCTTCGTTAAACCCCATCATGATTGTTGGCAAGCAGCTTACGGAAGCCATGGTCTTAAAAGACAAGGCCGACAAAGCCGAAGCCAAGAAGAACTTAAAGAAATGGAATGCGATTTTAAGCCAAGAAGATGCCGCCACTTATGCGAATTTAGAAGCGGCATTGAAGGCAGATGCCGCCGCCGTAAACAAAGACGACTATTCCTCGTTATTCTTGACGGCTACCCAACGTTCCGTGGCAAAGCAAAACGAAGCGATTCAAGTGGTGTTATCAATGTTAAAAGACTTTGCTACAAAGATTGCTCCGGAAACGGTGGTTTCTTTCCCCGATTGCTATCACGAGTTGAAACCCGTCTTCCAAGCGTTAAAAGATTGCGAACTCTCTGTGGCAGCAAATCGCGATAATTTAATTTCCGTCTTCCCTGTCGAATGCAAAAACTTTGTTCGTCTCGCCAAAGAAGGTTTGGAACACGAAGAAAAACTCAAGAAGAATCTTGAACATTATCACGTGGATAGCTTCTATGATTTACCCGCGCAAGTCCGGGCTAAATCCCGCGAAGTCATTGTTTCGCAAGAAGAATACACGACGAACTTCAAAGCAGCCGTGCAAGAACTCATCGTCCACTTAGAGAATCTTTTGAACCGTGACGAGAAAGACATCGAATCGTTAGGAACCGCTTTAAAAAACGCCTATTTCGAGGCGATTGAAAAACGGAATCATATCTTAACGAAGCACGAGGCCAAAGAACGCGCGATTGAACTCCTAGGCGAAGTCGGCATTAATGAGCCGGAAAAGCGTTACCATCAATATCCCTTTGAATTATCGGGCGGTATGCGGCAACGTATCGTCATTGCCATCGCGCTTTGTTCTTCGCCTGAAGTCTTAATCTGCGACGAACCGACCACCGCGCTTGACGTGACCATCCAATCTCAAATCTTGGAATTGATCAACAAGCTCAAGAAAGAACGTAACCTTTCGATTATTTTCATCACCCATGACTTAGGGGTCGTTGCCAACATGGCCGATGACATTGCCGTCATGTATGCCGGTAAGATCGTTGAATATGGCACGGCAACCGATATCTTCTATGATCCA
Organism: uncultured Erysipelotrichaceae bacterium; assembly: GCA_902791935.1. Classification (GTDB taxonomy): domain Bacteria; phylum Bacillota_I; class Bacilli_A; order RFN20; family CAG-826; genus UBA4951. Next base: position 95,731 of record CADAXQ010000002.1, read on the forward strand.
CGTCACCCCTATACCCGTGCATTGCTGGGATCCGTTCCGGATTTAAACACGAAAGAACGCTTAAATGCCATTCCTGGCACGCCGCCGAACATGTTACTTCCGCCCCGTGGCGATGCCTTTGCATCACGGAATAAAGACGCGTTAGAGATTGATTATCTCGAAGAACCGCCATTCTGCCGGATTTCTCCGACGCATTACGCGGCTTCTTGGACGTTATATCCGGAAGCGCCTGATTTACCTGCCCCGAAGATTGTCGTGGCCCGGGTTAAGAAAGCGTTAAAAGAACATCCTGAATTTACGCCACAGGCGGAAAACCGCAAGAATTCCATCTTAAACGAAATCGAGGAGGAGAAAGACCATGAGTGAAGAAACAAAAGTTAACGCCTCAGTCATTCCGAATCCCGAAGACGTCCGCCCTGCTTTCCAACAAAAGTATGACTATACGAACGCGCAAAAGTTATTGGAACTCAAGCACGTCAAAGAATACTTCCGCTTCAAAAACGGCGATGTCAAATACTTAAAAGCCGTCCATGACGTTAGTTTTGATGTCTATAAAGGTGAAGTCTTCGGCTTGGTCGGCGAATCAGGATGTGGCAAAACGACAACGGGTCGTACCATCCTCCGTTTGTATGACTTAACCAGCGGCAGCATCTATCTCGAAGGCGTTCGAATTGCTGCGGGCACCCGTTGGAACGAAAAAGAAATCAAATGGACGAACGTCCGTGCGAAAAAGCAAATTGATGATATCCATGCCCAAGAAGAGGCATTCAAAGAAGAACTCGCGAAAAACTATGAAGAAGCGTATGGCGAGCAATTCAAATTAAGTGCCTTAAAAGACGAAGCCGATCCTTCGAAGCATCAATATTACGATCGCTTTATGGCGAAAAAAGCCGAGGACGATCAGCAAATCGAAGCGATTAAGGCACATCAAAAGCAAGTGCATGATGAGCAAATGGAGCAAATCCGTCTTGCCCATGACGACAACAAGCACTTCAATCGCCATCTTGCTGAAGCCGAAGAGAAGAAAGTGCAAGAAAAGCATGCCGCTCTTCTTCAAAAGCTCGCCAACCATGAGCCGTTGACGCCAGAAGAAACTGCTGAAGAAGCGAAATATAAAGAAGAATACGCGAAAGCGAAGCATACCACGTTATCGAATAAGGTCCAGATGATTTTCCAGGATCCGATTGCTTCGTTAAATCCGCGTATGACCGTCCGTAATATCATTGCGGAAGGGTTAGTCATCAACGGTATCCACGATAAGGAATACATCAACCAAGAAGTGGCCCGCGTCTTGAAATTAGTCGGCCTTGTGCCGGAACACGCGAACCGTTATCCTCACGAATTCTCAGGCGGGCAGAGACAACGTATCGGCATTGCCCGCGCCATCATCATGAATCCGGAACTCATCGTCGCGGATGAACCGGTATCCGCCTTGGACGTCTCCGTTCAAGCGCAAGTCATCAACCTCTTAAACGACTTACGGAATTCCTTAGGGTTAACGCTGATCTTCATCGCACACAACCTCTCCGTCGTCAAATACTTCTGCGACCGCATTGCCGTCATGTATTACGGAAACTTGGTGGAACTTGCCGAAAGCGATGAGCTCTTCGCGCATCCATTACATCCGTATACGAAGTCGTTATTAAGCGCCGTTCCGTATCCTGACCCTATCATTGAAAAGAGTCGGAAACGAATTACGTATGATCCGACGCGTGACCACGATTATTCGAAGCAATTACCAACGTGGCGCGAAATTGTGCCAGGCCACTTCGTCCGTTGCAATGACGAAGAAGAAGCCCGTTATCGGAAAGAGTTAGTGAAATGAGCAAAATGCGCTACGTCTCCCCCGACCATGAGCCGCAGGATGACAACGCAAAAAAATCGTGGTTCCAGGACCGTAGTTTCTGGATTGCCTTACTGGTCACGACGCTCGTCCTCATCGCTACGGGCGCACTCATTGTGAGCATTGAGTACTTCTCTCAAAAAGATCATCCCGACGATCGCTTTGTGCTTCATTTGCTCACGGATGCCTTCGGCGTAAGCGGCATTCTCGGCGTCGGCATCTTCTGCCTCACCTGGGTGGCTTCTGCCGGAGCGTTCGACATGTTGGTCTATGGGGTCAAATTAGTCTTCTATACGACATTCATGCCACGCGAAAGAAGTGAAAAACTTCCCAAAACATTCTATGATTACAAAGTCTTGAAGGACCGGGAGAAAAGGAAACCAGTCTATGGCATCCTCTTCCCAAGCATTCTCTTCTTGATCGTTGGCCTCATCCTACTTATCTTCTACAACATTTAACAAAGGAGAACATTATGAAAACTTCTAAGAAAAGCGCTGTATTAGCCTCGCTTCTGTTCGGGCTTACGTTAGCGGCTTGTAACAATCCTTCAACGCCTTCCTCGACGGACAGCCAAAAATCGGTTTCCTCTTCCACCAGTGTTCCGACCATCACGAACAACGATTTAAACAAAGGCAAAATCACGTATAACGACGCAACTGGTGCGGAACATCATTTAACCCGTTCTGGCATTTACAAAGCCTCGGGTGCCCCGCACGTCGATTCTTATCCCGAAGATGGCAAAAGACAAAAATTGCTCGTTGCCCCGATTTCGTTCCAAGCAAATCCAGACGATCCCAATGCCAGTTTAATCACGGCGGATGATGCTTTGCTTCAAAAAATCAATAAGACATTCACCGCCAGTGATGAAGAACTCCAAGAACTCTCGGGTTCTGCGATTACTTCGGTGCAAAGCTTCTATGAAAAATCCTCGTTTGGCCGTGGTGCTTTTGATGTGGTTGTCTTGCCTTGCTGGATTGAATATAACGGAACGGCAAAGGCCTTCCAAAATTCTGCCACTTCTGGCGCCGGTGTTTCGATGTCCGCTTATGTCCGTGATTGGTATAACACGGAATACGCCAAAACCAACCATGGTTCTTTAGGTGCCGATTGGCAATATTCTTGGTCCGACTTCGATTCGGATAAAGATGGCTATATCGATTTGATTTGGCAAGTCTATGCCTACCCCTACACTTCGGGCGATACATCATTCTGGTGGGCTTATGTTACCTATACGGGCAACCAACCAAACGCAACCAATCCTCAAATCATGACGTTAGCCTGGGCTTCTACGAAGTTCATGACCGAGAACTTCAACGGTTATGATCCGCATACGTTTATCCACGAAACAGGCCATACGTATGGCGTGAATGACTACTACGACTATAACAATACGTGGCGTCCGATGGGAACGGTTGACTATATGGATGGCAACCTTGGCGATCATAACGCTTACACCAAGTTCATGTATGGCTGGGTGGAACCTTGGGTGCTTCGTGAAGAAGATCTTGAAGGTGACAAAGAAGCCGTTATCACATTACGGGCTCAAACGTTGTCCGGTGATTGCTTAGTTTTGGCTTCGCCTAACTATAACGGCACTGCCTTTGATGAATATTTGATGGTGGAACTCGTTGGTCCTTATGGACTCGCCAAACGTGACTATATGGGTGGCTACACCAACTACACTGGTTTCCGGAATCCTGGTATCCGTATCACCCACGTGGATGCTCGTATGTATAATAGCGATCATGACGCCGTGGTGACTGACCCCAACCTCTTAGGGAAAAACGGCGGTGATAACCGCGTTTCGAACACCTATATGGGTCGTAGCAAGTCGGGCAAATCCGATACGGACTTCTGGCCAAAAGACGAAGGCAGCGCACCCGCTTCTTATCTCACGAAACATCCGAACGCGAAAGTTGGCACGCCTTCTAGCTACGCCTCTGGCAAATATGCTTATTACACCGAATCTTCTTTGATGCAATCGAGCATTAGTGATGAGAACTGGACCTCTTCCGCCAACTATAACGCGAAAGATACGGACCTCTTCACGAAGAATGCACGGTTCAGCCTTAAGACTTCGAGCGGTGCAAGCAGCGCCTGGGCGAAAACGTTCATGCCGAGCGGTTCTAACCTTTGGAACAAGGCCAAGACCACATTAGGCTGGAAAGGCAACCAACAAATCTACGAAATCAACGAAAACTACACCTGCAATTACAGCCTTCGTGTCACTGACCTCAAGTTAGATGACACCTATGGTGCGATTGCTACGCTTCGTATCTCGTTGTTGTAATCTTCTATCCTATGATGAAGCGTCTCCATGCGAGACGCTTTTTCTTATGTCGATAGGGACCTATTATCATCTTGCCATATCCATATCCGAAATCAGCACCCCTACGGCATATCGAAATGACGGGATAAGAAAATATGCCAGATATACGCGTTTTTGTTCCTATCGATAAAAACGCGTATATCCCGCCTATCTTGTTCGAAAACAAAAAGAAAAGGGCAAGCTTTGAACTTGCCCTTTTTGCGTTGCTGATATTAGGCAGCGGAAGACGAAGAGGACGAAGAGGAATCAGTGGCCGGGAAGAGCTCTGCTTCAATTGTGGAAGCGAGGTTATCCGTGCCGACACCGTCAATCGTGGTCACGAGTTGATAGCTGAGATAGACACGGTTGTTACCGCTGGTAACACTGGCGATTTCACTTAACTTTGCGGTATAGGTGAGTGTCTTTGCGGTGGCATCATAGACCATCGAAGATTCGAGAAGCGATTCCAATCCCGCATGAGAGATAAAACGCCAGAACGTATTGCCACTATGGGTCGGGCCAAAGGTCAATAACGTTAAGAAGAAGGCGTTTGTTCCGCTCTTTTGAGCGGTATCAATATCGTTGAACGTATAGGTCTTGCCATCATCAGAAGCAGAGAGAACATTTAAGGTTCCTAATGCTTCTTCGGTCATACCAGCAGAGGTGAGAACCAATTTGTCAGTCCAAATGCTCTTGCCAGCATCCGTATAAACAGCAGTCTTACTAGAATCCCAGACATCCGCACTGTTGGTGTAGCTGCCTCGGCCTTGGTAAATTGAACCGTTGTGAAGCACATAAGCATTCACGGCATTCGGTTTCAAATTCAACGCATCGTTTTGATAAACGTTCGTGGAAATGGCGTTAATGCGTTCGTAGTAGGCTTCGCCATCCACATAGGCATCCGCATCGAAGTTCCAGAAGATATCGGTGCCGGTATCACCATATTGTAATTTAGAGGGGCAACTATATGTGGTGCCGTTAGGATCAACCCAAGAACCGACGGATTTCACGTGATATTTCTTGGTGTTCGACATCTCGTTCGTTAATGTTGCGACCGGAGAGGCAGACAACGCGGCAGGATAGCCATCATTGTCATAGACTTTTTGGACGGCATCAATGCTGACTGCACCAGGCATCGATAACTGAACGGCAACATACGCTTGGTTTTTACCAGGAAGCGCATGGGTGCTATCCGTGTAAACGAGAATGATAGCCTGATTTTCGGTATCGTATTCCGCCACAATATCGGTGAACGAACCGCCATTGCCTAAGAACGTATAGGAAGCGAGTTGGCTCATTTGATTGAAACTAAAGCCAGTTGACGCCACGATTTCTTCTAAGTAAGTGGAATCGGTAAGGCTATTCGAATCCACGGCATCCGCCAAATAGATGGTGCTCGTTGGATTGCCGTCGGCATCTTCGGTGACAGCTTCCGAGAAATCTTCGCCACGGATGGTCCAAGACGAGAACAACGTATCATCAACGTGGACATAGCCAGGATTGATGGTGACGTTAGAGAAAACGCCAGAAGAATTCACTTTCGCGGTGAAGGAATGGCCACGGCCATTCTTATCTTTGATGGTGCCGGCGTAAGTCGAAGCGGTTTCCGTCAAAGAAGCATAGTAGTTTTTCGTGTGGAGATAATCCGCATAAAGGCCAACGGATGTCGTGCTTGCTGGAGCAAGAAGCGTAGCACGATAGTTGTTGGAGAAAGAATCCATCAATTGGTTGAATTCAATCTTTTCTTTCGTCACGACGTGTCCGCGATAGGCGCGACGCGTACGACCCGCAATGATCGTTAAGGTAAAGTCGCCATAGCTCAACGCTTTCACGTTGTGGCCTTTGATTTCGACGACTTTCGTGTCCTTCGTTTCAATGCGCCAAGAATCAGCGACAGTGACAGTGATATAGTCTTCTAAGTTCGTCGTGGTTCCGATTTCGAAATCAGACGGACGAGTGTCACTGAAGCGGATCACACCGTCAACAGTGGAAATAGGATATTCGGAGGACGAGACCGAAGAATCCACTACCGAAGAAGAATCGGGATTAGAGTGGTTGCAGCTCGCCATCACCATCGTAGATGAGAGCAAGAGAACTGCAACTGCGTGTTTTTTCATTTTTGTGCCGTTCATAAACAGGCCTCCTTTGGCCATGGTTCTAATATAACCGCGTTAGCAAGAATTGCAATGATTTTATTCTTTAGAATAACCATCACTTCTCACTGTATTTGTTTTTCCATCCTTCCAGGTCTTTGGAAGAGAGCAAAAGTTTTGCTTGATCCGCGGAAGACAATCCACGGATTCGTTTTAGCTGTTCCGTAATATCTTTCAGCGCACGATCTTTCCCATAATTGGGATTATGCAGGTTCGCATTTAAGATGCGGTCAGCGTTTTGCGCTTCGCGAAGGGCGGCTTCGTTTGAAGCAGACTTCTTCGAAGCAGGCTTTTTAGCCGCTGGCTTGGCAGCAGTTTGTTTCGCCGCCGTTTTAACAACGGTTTGTTTAACTGCCGGCTTCTTGGCGGTTTTCTTGGCTGCTGGTTTAGCGTCTGGCCTTGCCTTTGAAACCGTCTTTGCTGGTTTTTCTTTGACCGGGGCAGCCGCTTTTTTAGAAGTTGCTTTTTTAGTGGTCTTCGCTTTCGTCGTTGTTTTTGTAGGGACAGTATCCGGTTTTGCAATCGGAACTGGTTCTTGTGCGATACGAGGGCGACGCGTCGTTTTCTTCGGTTTTCCGACAATTAAGACCACGCCTTCAGGCACGGCAGAGGAAGTTCCGCCTTCCACTTTCGTGACGACTTTCCGAATAATCCGAACTTTCTTCTTACTCGTGGTAGTCGGTGTCTCCTCAGATTTAGAAGCAGCAGGCTTTTCCTGGGGCTTTTGACCCAAAGAGAGGGGTTTTGCCACGGATTTTTTGTGCGTAGCCGTTTTCTTTGGTAATAGTTTGCTATCTAGTGTTTCCGTTGGCTTTTCAACGGTTTTTTCCGCTGGCTTTGCTTCTGGAACCACCGCTGGTTTTGGAGTCAGGACAGGCGTTTCTTCCTGTTTCGGCGTAGCCACAACCGGTTTTATTTCCTTCGCGACAAACGCAGGATCGTTTGCCCAAGAGACGGCATAGTCCTTCTCTTTATGGAAGGCAAAGCGATAGTTGGCTTTCTCATAAGTGAAGTCGGCTGCGTTCTTGGCGCCGAGTAAATCTACCGTATGACAGTCATCTTCGGTTAAGTCGAGCGGACCATGCACAGAAGCAAAGTAAGGAACCGCTGGATCACGGACTAACGAAAGATAGTGATCCGCTAATTTTCGGAGAGCGTCTGATGGAGTTGGGCCATACGCCAGCCAAATATGGGGGGCCGGTACTTCTTTTTTGGTGGGTACGGGTGCCTTCTTAGGTTCTATGGCCGCTTTCGCTTCAGACTTCTTTTCTTCGGCTTTTTGTGTTAATACCGGATTGGTTTTTGCCAAGAGCAATCGCTTTTCGCGCAGATCTTTTTCACTGAAATTCAATTTGAGTTCAGCAATCCGATTGGCGGATAAAGATGAAAGACGACGTAATTGAGCGTCGATGTCTTGTACTTTGTTCTTATCGGCATAGGTTTTGTTCGATAAGTTCGCAGACAAGCGATTGTCTTCTGCTTTAATGACTTTTTCTGCCTCGGAAAAAGCCAGTGTTTTTGGTGTTTCGCGGGAGTAATTCTCTCCCGAACGATAATCTTTGACGATACCCGATGGGTAAGTCGTCTCATGTTTCTTGACAAAGGGATGGGTTCCGTTAATCCCAGGATTCTTTTCTAAGGTTGCCGTCTGTGTTAAGCGATACACCTCTAAGTAACGGCCGTGTTGGGAATCCAAGCGATTGAGTTTTAGCAAGTCGGTGGTTAAGGTTTTGTCTTGGGTTAGGATTAGGATTTTGTTTTCGATACGAAGTCCAGACACCGTAGTGAAGATGGCGTTATCCGCGAAATCCGAGGTTTTCTTCAACGGTTTCGTGATTTCAAATGTTTTGTTATGCCATTTGTCATGACGAATGATTTTTAAGGCACGACGTGCTGCGATTCTTACACCAGAATCTTTTTTATTCTGCGCGTGTCTCTTCAATTCTTGAATGCATTCGCCGAGGATAACGACTCTTAATCCTTCTTTCCAATATTCCTTCGAACGGGCTAAAACGTCCATAAAGGCAGGGAACGAGTCTTCCATCAAGGAACATGTATCCACGAAGACATAGTCGAAATTCGACAAGAATTTTGCTAGTTCCGAGGATTTCATTTCCTCTTGATACATAAAGTAAGTGTTTTCAATACCTCCTGTATGTTTATTGTAATGGAAAAGAAGGGAGCGCTAAAGAGGAATGCGTTTGAGATTCTTTTCGAAAAATATGAACCGCTCTAAATAGGAATGACTATAATGTGTTAATGAGCAACATAATAAATATTCTTTTAATGGCTGCTATTGCAGGCATTTCTCCCGCTCAGACTGTCGCTTATGACATGTCTGTTCCTACCTCTACTGGTTCGAGCAAAATCGACAGAAATGTCTATACGGTGCTTCAGACCTCTTCTCCCGTGAAAATAATCGATAACTCCGACGGCTATACTTATTATTGCTTATCGATTTACAAGGCGCCTTTTACAAGTCGTAGCAATCTTTATTTAGTGGAAACCGAATTTTGGTTTACGCCTGGATGTGTTCCGGCTGACGCTGGATATTCCCAATATACTAGTGGAACAAAATTAGGAAAAGGTACCGTTACATTAGGTATAATTCGCTACATTAGCGATACTTATTGCTATGGCGGTGAAGTAGCATTAAAAACATTTTGGCCGCAAAGTAATAATTTTACTTATACCGTTTCTTCGACATATGGCGGATCGGTTTCTACCGCCTGGCAAAGCAAAGCGGGCGCATCTTATAGTTCAGGTAATGGTGCTACAATTACCGCTTCTGCATCAGAAGAAGCCAGCGCAACACTAAGCTGGAGCCAATCTTCATCCACTGTTACTTCTGATCCTTTGCTTTCAGTGCAATTTGCTCCGGATTCAAGTAACAAGGTTATTTTCACATATCAAATTTTAAATCCAAATATGACTGGTTCTGTGACTTATTATTTGGATGCGTTTCTCTTATTCGAGATGAAGACTAATCACCGAAACTGTGACGCGAACGCATTCCAGTTAAGTTTAGATGCGACCACACGGGATTATTGGTATAAAAATTCGCTGTTCGTCCATGAATGGCGTCTTGGTGACCTTTATCAGTACAGCGATACTCTTGATTGCTTAGTTTAATTTTATATGATCTCCCTCAACCAAGTTTCAAAATCTTATCAAGATGCCGCTAACAATGTCCTTGCTCTGGACCACATCAATCTAACGTTACCTGAAACGGGCATGATTTTTGTTGTGGGCCGATCTGGTTCAGGCAAGTCGACGTTGTTACACATTCTAGGCGGAACAGAAAAGATTTCCGAGGGTGAATTCCTTTTCCGAGGGAAAGATTTAGCCAAAGCAAGTCAAAAAGAGCTCGACCATTATCGAAAAACAGCCGTTTCTTTTTGTTTCCAAAGCACCAACATATTTCCCGATTTAACCGTTGAAGAAAACATCCGTTTCAACGAAAAGAGATTCTCCTCAAAGCGGATTCACGATATTTGCGTGACGCTTTCTTTAGGCGACCTAGAGCATCGGAAAGCTTCACAATTGTCTGGTGGGCAGCAACAGCGCGTTGCCATCGCAAGAGCTCTTTATCGCGATGCGCCCATACTTTTGTGTGACGAACCAACTGGAGCGTTAGATTCCACTACTGCTAAAGATGTGTTTTCTTGTCTTCAGCAAGTTTCACGGACACGCCTCGTTGTGGTGGTCACACACGATGAAGCCTCTGCGCTTCGTTTCGGAGATCGATTGATTCGCATTAGCGATGGTCACATCACAGAAGACCGCGTCTTAAACGAAACGTCAGCAGAATCCGAATCATCTCCAATAATCAACAAAGACGAAACGCAGAAAGCTTCTTGGCTCGATACTAAGTTAATGATACGTTCTGTATTTCGGCATCCTGTTCGTTCTATTGCAGCCGTGTTGCTATTAGGATGCAGCTTGGGGATTCTTACGCCCGCTTTGTCCTTCACTACTAGAAACGGCAACAGCATGCTTGCCTCCTCTATCTCATCTTCTTCGTGCAACTATCTAACCTATACAAAGTGCATGGATGCAAAATTACAGCAACATCAGCGAAAGATGTATGCAGATGATATTGCCGCGCTGTCCATTCAAGACACCGATGCTTTTCCTGTTTATAAGCAATCCAATGGAATATTGATGCTGGACAAAGTCGCTTGTAATTTGTGCGCCTACCTTCCCGTCACTGGCACATTAGACAACTCACTGAATCAGCTTCTCCTCGATGATGTTTCTGGTCTTGCTGCATGGAACGATTCTTTTCCTTCCGCTTATGGATGGGAAATAGCTGCCGGTCGTGCGCCAACCGCTATCAACGAATGCATGATCACGCAAGCAGAATGGGAGGCATTTCAGCAATATGGTTTCCGCGAACCGAACGGACAAGAGTGGACCAAAGATTCGCTAAAGGATACCGATTCTTTTTTGAACAGCAAGCCATCAGTTACTTTGATGTGGAATGATGCAAAGCAGGAAACGATTATCACCGGCATACTGGATACAAAATTCAATCGTGCTTCCTATGATTCGATATCGTCCAAGAGCGCATTGCAGCAAGGAATGCAAGGCTATGTGATGAATTGTGACGTAGACTTTGGCCCACATCATTTGATATATGTCTCACCAACATATGAGCAAAATGTTTTATCTCCCGAAAGCGACTATGTTTCATTAGCAAATAATCCAGGAATGGGCGACAAATTCGCTTTTGAAACCGCTTTTGGATGGATCTCTGTTCCTCGTTTTTACCGCTTTGGCGTTTATCCAGAAACGGTGGTCACTTTTTCCTCGGAAAACGATGACGGTGTGATTTTGCCTTTAGATGGGTTTTCTACTTTTTGGAATAGCGCCAGCATTACACTGCCCTCCAACACCACAGCAAAAAAATATGCTGACTGCCTTTCTCTTTATTGCAACTTTAATGAATTAGATGATGATCCTCGCTACCTTACATCTGATTATTTATTTGCGTCGCCTACCAAAAACAATGTTTCTAACCTCTCTTTGTTGGCGGCAGGGAATTACGTTTCCAAAAATGGGATTCCTTCTGGTGATTACCTTCAAAATTTCATCTCTTTTGCAACCAACATATACAAAGAACTTTCCGATGATTCTTCTACCTCTATTCCCGATTTCAGCACTCTTGATGAAACTAAAACAGGGTATTTAAAAAGCTTGTACACCGCCTATCTAGCCTCTTATCAGCTGGAGATGACAAACGGATCTTATAACTCCGATCAAAACGGCGGCTACTACGATAACGAATTTGGCGGTCCAAGCGGTATTTCTTTAACTCGCGACTTAGTGACGAACATCTTTGCGTCAAATACGCCTAGCACAAAAAGCGTTTCTTTCCGAGCAAAACCGGTGGGAAGCGAGAGTAAGGAAGAAACTTTTACTTCCGAGATTCGCGGCCTTTCTCTGAATCTTACTGGCGTTCAAGAGGGCGTTTATTTTGGAGACAAAACCTTTGATCGCCTAAAACTTCATTACGGAAATCAAGGGAATATTCGGTTTTTATTAACCAAAAAGCCGAATCAAGCGGCCATCAAATCCGCCCTTGACGGCATTGACCAGTCAAGCGGTTATTACACCATTCAAAACACATTAGTTTGGGGTTACCAGTACTTTGCTGAATATAACGAGGAACAATTCTTGCTTATTTCCTATATTACGATGGCTGTGCTTCTTCTCTTTTCTCTTACTTTGCTTTCGTTGCTTGGCTCTTTCTTCACCAATGAGCGATCTTATGAAATGATCATGCGGCGCGCTTTGGGGAGTAGCCAGCGAAGTGTTTTCCTCTATCTTTTCTTAGAAATTCTATTCCTTGGCGTAGTGAGCTACTTGCTGTCGTTACTTGTCAGTGGCCTTTTGGTGCATTTCCTAAACGGTGCAATTGTATCCGCAAGCGGGCTATCTCTCGCCATCTTTGCCATTAACGGCTTCGGCGCGCTCGTTTCTCTGGCTATTGTTCTTTTGGTTTCGTTATTGGTTTCCTTCTTCCCCGCTTCTCGGGAGTCTAAGAAAAACATTGCATCCCGCTTGAAACAACTAGGCAATTGAATCCTCGCCTGATATTCAAAATCCGTTCCCGAAGGGTTAGAACGCGTTTACAATGGATAACGTAATCTCACAATCGGAGGGATGGTATGAAGATTTCCTTTGGAACGGGCGGGTTTCGTGGCGATATCGGTCCGGAATTCAATGAACATAACGTGCGACTCATCGCGCAAGGCGTAGCCAACTATGCCAAGAAGCATGGTTTACGAAAACCAATCTATGTCAGCTATGATTTACGACTTCTTTCTCCAGAAGCTGGTGTTTGGATTAGTGAAGTCCTAGCAGGCAACGGCCTTTCGGTTTATCTATCAAGCGGCCCTACAACCACCCCTGCTTTGATGTATGTCGTCAAACGTTCTGGCGCCGACCTGGGCTTCATGGTCACCTCTTCTCATAACCCCGCGAACAATAATGGGGTGAAGTTAGTTACCTATGAAGGAAGAGACGCTTCCAAAGAAGTGACCGACGAAATTGAGCAAGAGATTGCCGCTATCCAAAAAGTGAACTCCCTTCCTTTGCAAGAAGCGCTAGCGAACAAGCAAATTCAATATCTTTCATTTTTAGATGATTATTGTGACTATGTCGCAAGTTTCATCCATCTTGATAGCCCTGCTACTTTTCCTATTTTGCTAGATCCCATTTACGGCACAGGAATGCTGACGTTAAAGAAGACCTATCAAAAGATTGGCGTTACCAACGTTCACGAGATTCATAACGTCCACGATACAAATTTCGGAGGGCTGCAGCCAAATCCACTTCCCGAAAATATGGACGCCGATGCCAAGCTACTGTTAGCAGAAGGCGACAAAATCGCAATCGGTACCGATAGCGATTGCGACCGTTTAGCCATCTTAGATGAGAAAGGGCATTATGTCGACGCGAATGAAATCATGGCAGCTATCTACTACTACTTAATCCGTTATCGACACGAAAAAGGCGATGTGGTGAAAAACGTCACGACCAGCTTGTTGTTAGACCGCGTAGCCAAGAAACTTGGTTATCAATGCCATACTGTGGATGTGGGATTCAAAAACATCACCCAAGGAATGAAGGAGCATGATGCTTTACTCGGTGGGGAAAGTTCAGGCGGATTAACCATCCGTGGCTATCTTTATGGCAAAGATTCAACCTTCAGCAGCGCCTTATTCTTAGAGATGATGGCGAACTTACAGAAACCGGTAAGTCAAATCATCCAAGACATCAAGGATTTTGCCGACTATGACATGACCTTCTATGATGAAGAAGGGCCTTGCCACCATCATGATGCCGTGCAAAAGGCATTCCTAGAACACGATCCAGTTTTCCCGAAAGCATTCATCAAACGAGAATTCATTGGGGCGAACGTGCGGTATACCTTTGAAGACGATTCTTGGGCTTTAGCAAGATTTAGTGGCACTCAACCCGTTCTCCGTTTCTATGCCGAAAGCGAGGATGGTGCTTTTGCAAAGACTTGCGTTCAAGTCATGAAAGACTTTGTCCATAACTACGATCACGAATAACTCTTTCTAACATCATGAAAATAGAGTGAAAACGAAAGTAAATTCATGTTTTCACTCTTTTTAAAATGTCATTTTTGTGTAAAAAACATGCGATAAAATCTTATGTTTTTATGAAAGCGTTTTCTGAAACCCCTTTCTGAAAAGCCTTACATATTTTCTTGCTTGTAAAAGGGCATAAAGTAGTAGCGATCCAAGGGGGGGAAAGAATCCACTTGGATGCTCGTGAACACTCTAGGAGGAAACGAAAATGATGTTATTTGGAAAGAAAAAGGTCGAAAAGGAAATGGATCAAGATGAAATCCGTTATGGCGAAGTATTAGACCAAATCGCCAACGAAGATCCGATTTTCCACGCTGTCCCAGAAGACGATGATTCTGTCATCGTTGATGATGCGGACAAAGCCTATAACGACTAAGCCTGTACAAACCTACACCTTGGAAACCACCTTTGGGTGGTTTTCTTTTTTGCCTTCACTTGTAATAAAATGATGGCATGAAAGATTTGACGAAGATTGTCGCAGAAAATCTCTCCGCCTTAAGAAAAGCCAGAGGATTGACCCAAGGCCAACTAGCAGAAATGCTTTCTTATTCCGGAAAATCCATTTCGAAATGGGAAACAGGCGGTGGTCTGCCAGATTTAGAGACATTAGATAAACTCGCTTCGTTTTATGGCGTGACGCTAGATTATCTCACGAACGAACATCCGGAGTCTGTATTGCAAGAAACAGGCAAGCAAGATCCCGAAAGCGCGATACGGAACAAATTCATCATTGCGATTCTTGGCGTGGTGTTCGTATGGACGGTTGCGGCCGTTGCTTACTCTGCTTTGATTTTATGCGGCGTTAAGAATTGGCATCCCTGGCTTTGCTTTGTTTGGGCTGTGCCCGCTTCGTTCCTAACGATCCTCTTCTTCAATCATCGATGGGGTTTCCGTACTTGGGGTCTAGCTTTCTTAATTTCCTTCTTCTGGACAGCGGCGATTGCTGCTTACCTTGAAGTGGGGATGGATCTCGGAACTCTAGGTTGGCGACTTTGGTTCTTGTTACTCACTCCGATTCCCTCCACAATCGGAGTTGTCCTTGTCTTCTACTTCCGATTGGATTCTCAATCTAAGACTTAATCATATGTTATTCTTGCCGAGCGTTCGACTCGGCTTTTTCTTTCGCTTATTTTATCTAATCAAAAATTAGTCAACGAAAAAAGTTATATTTATCTTTACAATTTTAAAATAAAAGAAAAACGCACCAGGACGAACCTGATGCGTTTTCAGGGAAGATTAAGCTTGGACTGACAGATCTTTCCGAATTACCACGTTTTGCTTGTCGTCGACATCGCAGATGAATTTGTCTTTCGTATTGATATCCCCTTTGATGATGGCGGTCGCAATCGCGGTCTCTACCTTGTCTTCAATGAACCGTTTAATCGGTCTTGCACCAAAGGCAGGGCTGTAACTCGAATCGATGATGTAATGCTTCAAAGCGTCGGTAAACGTGACGGCATAATATTGTTGTTTCAAACGCTCAGCCAATTCACCAAGCATCTTTTCCACAATCTTGTATTGCACGTCTTTCGACAACGGATTGAAGTAAACAATCTCATCAATCCGGTTCAAGAATTCCGGTTTGAAGGTTTGATGGAGCAACATTTCCACTTTATCGCGTTGACCATTCAGGATGTATTCGCTTCCTAAATTTGAGGTCATGATGATAATCGTGTTCTTAAAGTCCACCAAATGTCCTTGAGAATCCGTGAGTCGCCCTTCATCGAGAATCTGTAACAACAAATTGAAGATTTCAGGATCGGCTTTTTCGATTTCATCAAAGAGCACGATGGAATAAGGATTACGTCTTACCTTCTCCGTTAATTGACCGCCTTCTTCGTAGCCAACATAACCTGGAGCGGCACCAATCAAACGCGACACAGAGTACTTCTCCATGTATTCCGACATATCGATACGGATGATGTTGTTCTCGTTGTCAAAGAGCGCTTCCGCCAAGGCTTTTGCCACCTCAGTTTTGCCAACGCCCGTTGGGCCCAAGAACAAGAATGAGCCAATGGGGCGATTTGGGCTTTGAATGCCAGCACGTTGCCTCAGGATGGCGTTAGAGACGAGACGAATCGCTTCATCTTGCCCAATGACACGCCGCGCCAACGTTTGTGGCAAATCCAAAACCTTTTCTCGGTCACCTTTTTGAATTCTGGCCACCGGGATACCCGTCATCTTAGCAACAATCTTTGCGATGGTATCGGCATCAACGATTTCGTCGACTAATTTCTCTCCGTTTTGCGATTGATCCGTAATGGCTTTAATCCGCTTTTCAAGTTCAGGAATCGTTTGGTATTGTAGCCGTGAGGCTTTCTCGTAATCCCCTTCTTGGAAATAGGTCGCAAGTTGGTTCCGATCTTCTTCCAAGGTGTGTTTCAACTCCTTGGCTTCGCTGATCTGAGCTTTCTCTTTTTGCCATTCCTTCGTTAGGGTATCGGATTTTGCCTTATAGCTTTGTAGTTCACCTTGCAAATCCTGCAACCGTTTCTGCGATGACTCGTCGCTTTCTTTCGACAAGGCAACCCGTTCTACTTCGAGCGAGCGAATCTTTCGATTCACTTCATCGAGTTCAGCGGGCATCGATTCAATTTCAACCTTAATACCAGCACAGGCTTCATCGATTAAATCAATGGCTTTATCAGGTAAGAAACGATTCGTGATGTAACGGTTGGACAACGTGGCCGCGGCAATTAACGCATCATCGGTGATCCGAACGCCATGATACGTTTCAAAACGTTCCTTTAGGCCACGAAGAATCGTAATGGTGTCTTCGACCGTCGGTTCAGAGACAAGCACCGTCTGGAAACGACGTTCCAACGCGCGGTCCTTTTCAATGAACTCACGATATTCATTTAATGTCGTTGCGCCAATGCAATCGATTTCGCCACGGGCCAGCATTGGTTTTAACATGTTGGACGCGTCCATGGCGCCTTCCGTACGACCAGCACCGACAATCAAATGAATTTCATCGATGAACAAAATAATCTTGCCTTCGGAGGCTTTGATCTTGTTCAAAACGGCTTTGAGACGTTCCTCAAATTCGCCGCGGTATTTTGCCCCGGCGAGCAAGGCACCCATATCCAGTTCATAGATTTCTTTGTCTTTTAACGTGTTCGGCACATCGTTTTTCACGATACGTTCGGCCAGCCCTTCCACAATGGCAGTTTTGCCGACGCCGGGTTCCCCAATTAAAATGACGTTGTTTTTGGTCTTGCGAGCCAGAATTTGGATGACTTTCCGAATTTCATCATCGCGGCCAATCACCGGATCAATCTTTCCGGCTTTGACTTCTTGGTTGACATTTCTTCCAAACTTATCCAAGACATGTTCGTCTTGAGAATAATCTTCCATACCAGGCATCATTTCCATAATGGTTCCCTCCTTTTTCTCTCACGTTCCGTTTTTCGGAACTACGAACATTATAGTCTAAGTTTTAGCACTCGCAAGTGTTGAGTGCTAATTTTTTACAATGATAAGAAAAAGAGGGATAAATCCCTCTTTCTAACGCGCAATCGGCTTGGTTTTCTCGGATAAGAACGCAAGCATCTCTCCGTCTACCCATGGGGATAGCTTTTCATAGACCAATTGGTGATACGTATTTAACCAAGCGATCTCTTCATCGGTCAGTAACGATAAATCTAGTGCCTTGGTTTCAAACGGAACGTAGGTAATGGTCTCAAACCGATAGAAATTCCCGTCCGCATTCGAGACATCGGGAACACATAAAATATTGTTCTCCAACCGGATGCCATATTTCCCGGCTTTATAAACACCGGGTTCAATCGAAGTAATCATGCCAGGCGCATAGACACAGCCTTCATTCTTTCCTTTGACCAAGCGATAACGGAAGCCATTCGGGCCTTCGTGAACCACGTTAACGTATCCGATACCATGACCTGTTCCACATTTATAGTCCATGTGTTCTTTCCACATGACCTGTCTTGCCATCATATCAATCGTGACGCCAGTAGAACCTTCTAAGAACACGCAGGAAGACAAATCAATTAAGGATTTCATCGTTAAGGTGTAATCGTGGATGAACTCAGAGGTTGGCTTTCCAAGTAGGAACGTACGGGTAGTATCCGTCGTGCCCGCTAAGTATTGGCCACCGCTATCGAGTAAGAGTTCTAACGTGTTGCCATCAATGGAAGAATAGGTATCTTCACTTGGGGCGTAATGCATCATCGCGGCATTCGGTCCTACGGCAGCAATCGTGGTAAACGATTCGCCAATAAAGTGTTTTCCTTCCGCACGGAACGCATGAAGACGTTCGACGAGGTTCCATTCGTCTTGTAAGTTCCCTTGATGCGTATCGAGATAGTCCATGAATTTTAATAAGGCAACGCCGTCTTCGGCTTGGGCAGCTTTGATGTTCTCAATTTCTTTCGGGCTCTTCACCGCTTTCATAAGGCGGGATGGCGCTGCGCCAGGGATGGGATGCCTTAAAATTCGATAGAGTTTGGCGTTGCATTCTTTCGGATCGACTAACGTAGGAATCGAAGCCCGATCCGACAAGAAAGGCACGATGTCTTCGTAAGGTTCGACTTGAACGCCAGGGATTTCAAAAGAAAGACGGGTGGGATCCACAAACAAGAATGCGCCCGTTAAATCGATATAAAGATAGGCATAGAACACCGGGGTATCCACGATGTCATTGCCACGAACATTCGTTAAATAGGCGATGTCGTCTAAGCTTGTTAAGAGGTGGGCGCCTGCTCCTAAGACTTGCATCGCTTGCCGTACGCGTTCGATTTTCTCACGCGCCGTATGGTCTTGATAACGAGCATCGCTAAAATCCCACAAAGGATCTTTGGATAATGCGGGTCTAGTGGGCAATAAAGACGCGAAAGACGTATCGCGTACTTCTCCTGCCTTTTCTAAGATTTCCAAGTCTTCCGGGGAAAGAATTGAGAAATCCGTTCCTAACGGATAAAGCTGATGCTCCTTGATATAGGCGTAAGGATCTAAGTTTCCAGGACGATACAGTTCAATAAAACGATAAGAGGTACCCTTTAATTCTTCAGGTGCTGAGACAGCAAAACGGCCATCGGACCAAAGTAGCGCTTCATGTTCTGTGATTAATACATAGGCGTTATCTCCCGTAAATGGGCAAAAATAGCGTCGCTCCGCCGCGTAATAGGCAGCAGGTTCTTCACTATGATGCGGATCGCCCGTCAAAATCAAATAAGCCCGAAGCCCTGCTTGCTTCATGGCCTTTCGTAACGTCATCAATCGTTCTTCGTAATTCATAAGTCGTTCTTCTCTCTTCCTTCTCATTATAGAAGGAATTCTTCCCCGATTGCACGAAACGCTTTTGGGTTAGGAAAAAATTACTGAATAGCCTGGTTTTTTCTTTTACTTTGCCATCAATCCTTCTATCATATAGACGTTGAAATCTGAGAGATCATGCAAAAGAAGTTAATTATTGTCAGTGCACCGCCCGCCAGTGGCAAAACTTACGTCTCCATGAAACTGGCTGAAACGTTAAAACACGTTGTCTATCTCGATAAAGATAGTCTGGTTCCGTTAAGTAACGTTGCTTATCAAGTGGCTGGTTTACCAGCTGCCCGCGAAGGGGAATTCTTTCAACATTACTTACGAGATGTGGAATATAACGTCATTCTTGACATGGCGTTCCAAGCGTTAAAGTATGACGACCTTGTCTTGATTAACGCTCCGTTTACCAAAGAAATCCATACCCCTTCTTATATCACGTCCTTACGGGAGAAGCTCGAGCGGGACTATAACGCTCACTTGGTCATCGTCTGGGTCACCTGCGATATTGAAACCGTGCATCAACGGATGATTGAACGGAACTCTCCTCGTGATGTCTTTAAGCTCAAGAACTTCGATGCCTGGGTAAAAACGCAGAACTTCGAAATCCCCTGGAACTTAAAAATCGAAGGCGATCCTTATTCTTTGGTGGTTTTCAATAACTCCAACGAACAAGAATTTAATGCGTCAATGAAAGCAACCATTCGTCTCCTAGAAGAGAAGAAACGTTAACTCCTTGAATCATAAAAAGGCGATGCCGCGGCATCGCCCTTTCTTTTGTTGTCCTTTTATTTCTTAGCGGCTTCGTAGACGTCTTTCGTCACGAAGATTTCGCAAGAAGGATGATCGATCAAGACCGTCGCTGGCCAAGCAAGATCTTTCTTTCCCGCTAGTAAAGCATGAATCGCATCTACTTTGGTTAAGTCGGAGGCGATTAACACGATATGACGGCTCTTCATGATGGTGCCTAAGCCCATGGTGACCGCTTCATGTGGGGTTTCTTCTAAGCTATGGAAGAACCGCGCATTGGCTTCACGGGTCGATTCCGTCAAAGGAGTGATGTGGGTATGAGAGTCAAATGGCGTATTGGGTTCATTGAAACCAATATGGCCATCCCGTCCAATGCCGAGAACTTGGAGGTCCACACCACCGGCGGCAGCAATCTCTCTATCATATTCATCGGGATCTTTGTCCGACGGGAAGTGCGTATTTTCTGGGCGGATATCAATCTTGGAGAAGAGATTCTCCTTCATGAAGTAACGATAAGTTGCTTCTTCAAACGGCGGATTGAGATATTCGTCTAAGTTAAAGGATTTCACATCTTTGAAGGAGACTTTGCCTTCTTGGTAGGCTTTCGCGACGACCGCATAGGTCGGAAGTGGCGAAGAGCCAGTGGCTAAGCCTAAGATGGCGTGCGGATTCTTCTGCACTAAGGCAACGATTTCTTGCCCGATTTTTTCTCCGATCTCGTTCGGAGTGTCGCAAACGATAAATTTCATGATATTTGTCCCTTCTTTTTAATCCAGATATAACGCCGCAGCACCTAAGATGCCGGCATCGTTTCCTAAATTCGAAACCAAAAGCTTCACGGCTGGGGTGCCAGTAAACCCATAATGGGTGGCTTGTAACTTCTTTTCTAAGCCTTGAATCAAATAGTCACGTTGATTCGATAATCCACCGCCCAATACAATGGCGTCCGGACGGAAGAGATTGCAGAAATTCACAAGACCGACCGTTAAATAATTCTCATAACGATCGACGACCGCCAATGCTGTTTCGTCCCCTTGTTTTGAGGTTTCGAACGCGGTTTTGCCATCCACTTTGTTGATATCGTGTTCAACGTAATCCCACATCTTCGATTCAGGATGCGCTTCCATCGCTTCTTTCGTTTGACGGATCAAAGCCGTCACTGAAGCATAGGTTTCTAAGCAGCCCCGGAGACCGCAGGTGCAAGGAAGACCATCCATTTGAACGATAATATGACCCAGTTCAGCCCCTTTGCCTTCATTCCCGACATAGAGGTGGTCATTGAGATACAAACCACCGCCGACACCGGTTCCTAACGTGACCAACACTAAGTTGTGATAAGATTTGCCGACGCCGAACTTTGCTTCTCCTGCCATCGCGGCATTCGCGTCATTCGCAATACGGGCGTCCATGCCTGTCTTTTCTTTTAAGATTTTCACAATGGGCAAATAATGCCAGTTCAGGTTGTTCGAGAAGTCGCAGCATCCCGTTTCCGAGTTAATCGATCCTGGGCAACCCACACCGATCCCGAGATAATCACTTGGTTTCGTGCCCATTTTGGCTAACGTTTCATTAATCATGTCTCCTAGTTGAGAAATGATTTGTTCTCCGGTTAATTCATGATGAATCGGAAGAACGAAACGTTCGATGATTTTGCCTTCGGGGGTAACAATCCCGCCTTTGATCGACGTTCCGCCGATATCAATGCCAATGTAATTCATGCTTTTAATACCTCTGTAATAACATAGCTCCCTTGTCCTAGGATTTCGCCTTTCTTGCCCGCTGGCACAAAGAATGTGTCGCCTTTCTGATATGGTAGCCCAGCGAATGTGCCTTGTCCCGATAAGAACGTAATCGAGGCAAAAGACGTTGCCGGAGCAACCACTTCAGAACGTTGTTCCACATTCCATTCATAGGATGCGAAATAACGGCAAGAACCAATCGTGTGGGGTGAAAAAGAAGGACGAGAATACGGTTCATAACGAAGGACCTTTAGGGCCTTTTCGACATGGAGTTCCCGTGGTTTTCCATCTTTTCCGATACGACCATAGTCATAAAGACGATAGGTCAAGGTGCTATTTTGTTGAATTTCAATGACGGTGACGCCTTTCCCAATCGCGTGCACCGTACCAGACGGAATGAAATACGATTCTCCCGGATGAACGGGGATAAAGTTTAACAATTCGAGGATGGTTCCGTTTTGGATTTTTTGTCTGACTTCTTCTGCCGATGTCTTCCGTTTGAAGCCAACATAAAGCCCGGCGCCTTCTTCGGCCGCAATGACGTACCACATTTCGGTTTTGCCATATTGCCCTTCATGGCATAAGGCATATTCGTCGGAGGGGTGCACTTGCACCGATAGGTTATCCGCGGAATTAATGAGTTTGATTAAAACTGGGAAAAACGGGAAAGAAGCAGGAAGAGAACCGATGTCTTCTTTCGAAGCCACATCCATTAAGCGCTTGCCACTTTCTTTGCCTGAAGCAATAAACGAAGGACCAGCTTCATTAAACGATAATTCCCAACATTCGGCGATGGTTGGTGTAGGGGCTTCTTTGCCCCATTCTTTCAATAAGGTTCCACCCCAGAGATAATCTTTGGTGGAAGGTTTTAGTTTGCAAATCTCCATAGGCCTATAACATTCTATCAAAGTTCCCTAAAGGGAAGCGAATTTTTCTTCAAAGTTGCGAATTGGCAATATATCGGGCAAGAAGGAGAATCACAACAAGATTCAAAACTATGTTTGATTTTCTTTATATTTTTTATACAAATTTATTTGACTCAAATTTATTTGTGTTAAAATAAGCAAGGAGAAATCTATGTTTGTTGGAAGAACGAAAGAATTAGAACAACTGAAGCGTTTCTTGTCCGGCGATGATTTTCAAACCTTGCTTCTTTATGGAAGACGAAGGGTGGGGAAAAGCGAACTGATCAAAGAAGCGTTAAAAGATAGTGACGCGGCCGTCTTATATTTTGAAGCAAGGGAAGTCAGTCCTGTTTTGAATCTTCAATCATTGGAAAAGAAAATCAAAGAAACGTTGTCTTTGCCTTCTTTTGTTCATTTCGCATCCTTAGAAGAAGCCTTTGAAGCCATCTTTGTCGAAGCAAAGAAACGGAAAATCGTTTTTGCTTTAGACGAATTCACCTATTTGCCTATTCTAACGAATGGAGAAAATGCCGACGCTAGTCTTGCCCGTGTGATCGATGAATATAAAGGCGATTCTTGCCACCTAAAACTAATCGTCTCTGGTAGTTATGTTGACGTCATGACCAAAATGATCGAGAAAAACCGACCATTACATGGGCGGTTCACTTCTACTCTTCTCTTAAAAGAATTCGATTATTATGAAGCTTCTCTTTTCTTCCCGGAATATAGTGCTGAAGAGAAATTCAAAGCCTATAGTTGTTTTTCTGGCCTTCCGTATGTGCTCTCTTTGATGAATCCCCATCAAAGCGTGGAAGACAACATTAAGGAACTTTATTGCAAGCCCGATACCATCCTGGACCTTTTTGTGCATGAGACCATTTCTGCGGAAATGAATAAGGTTGAGCATCTCAACACGATTCTTTCTTTGATTGCGAGCGGTAAAACGAAACATATCGATCTTCTTTCCGTGCTCGGCAAGGAAGCAAGAATCGAATATGCGTTAGATAAGCTTGTCAATATGGATATCATTCAAAAGAATTACCCTATCAACGAAAAAACCAATAAGAAACTAACGTTCTATTCATTTAAAGACCCGCTCCTTGCCTTCTTTTATCGTTATATCTTTTCGGCGGATACTTATCGCGAAGTTCAAGGAGAAGAGGTCTTTTTCCGGGAGAACATTCAGGAAGATTTAGCAAAATATTACTTACCAAAAATGTTCGAGGAAGTCGCCAAAGAGTTCTTAATTCGAAAAAACAAAAGAGGGACGAACGATATTCCTTTCTCGGAAATCGGAACCTATTTCTATAACGACCGCTACAATCGTAAAAATCTGCAATTTGATGTCGTTACAAAAGACAAAAACGGATATATATCCTATGAATGCAAATACATGAATAAGCCTTTGGATCGTTCGATTTTAAAAGAGGAGCAGCAACAGACCGCTGCTTCTTCTCTTCCTTTCTATCGGTTGGGATTCATTGCAAAAGAAGGATTTTCCGAAGACTTCTACGAAAAAGGTAATTATATTCTCTATACACTAGAAGATTTTTACCATGTTGGGTAAATAGCCCAAATTAACTTGAGTAAAAACGATTTGAGTAAAATATTTAAAAAACTCTATAGTGCACGTGAGGGATAAAAGAGTCAGCCTTTATCGATGTTTTCAGGATTTTTCCAGTCACGATAGCGCAATTTAGTGCGCTTTTTC
>CADAXQ010000003.1 GCA_902791935.1 uncultured Erysipelotrichaceae bacterium
GTCTGCGGGACGCCGAAAAGCGACCTTTCGTCCAACCTGTTCTGAAAAAGCGCGATGGCAGGTTGATTCCGTATCCTTTATTTGCTGGTATATCTAGCACAAAACTACATATTCGTTGACGAACACAACATGGGCATTTATAATGCAGGTAGTAGCCAGCAATATTTAGGAGTGTTCTATGAGCATCTTACTATCGTTGTTTGCAGTAACAGTGTGCAGTTTTTCGCTTGTTCCATCTACAACGGAGTCCGAAATCGAATATCCCAACGTTTTGGTGTCGGACAACGTAGGCTTTTCTAACGAAGAAGATGTGGCGGTTAATGTGTTTTATAAGAGACGCGCCCCTTTATCGTATTGCAGAGAAGAAAAGATTGCTTTCTACACAGCTTATATTAAAGAGCAGGCGGACAAAATAGCGAAGACCGGGTTTCAATTCGCAGATATTACTTGCGCAAAAACGATGCCTGTTCTAACCATGCACTATGACGGCGCTCAATTAAATGATGTGAAAGCCGATATCGTTGGAAGGCTTTGCTGGGACGAGATAGAACAAGTTTATATTGAGCGCGATTATCAATATTTGCCTGAAGACGAGCAATTATCGAAGGAAATTGCTTATGATGGGAGAGACTGTCATCCGATTGCCAAAGCCGCTGACAATTGGACGGATTATAGAGATATTCAATATGATAGGTACTCGGCTACCACATATTCTGGCAAAGGAATCAAGATCGGTGTGGCTGAATCGGGATATCTAGATGTTCACCATGCAAATTTTGCTGATTCAAATATTGTTTTACATAGCCGATCGAATCAAATCTATCAGGCATATGACACCCCACCACATATTGCTCTAGTAATGTCGGTTTTAACTGGAAAATACGGCGTGGCACCAAGAGCTGAGGTGCATGTGGTGGATGGCAACACAAGTCCTTATACTGGGTTCCGCTATCTTGATTATTTTGTTCAATGGGGTATGGATGTCATTAGTTTATCATTGTCAAGCCCGGCAACTGATAAAAATGCCTATTTTGATTTCATAGTTGATAATTATCAAATTCCTATCGTCGCTGCTTGTTCTAATTCTTTGAAAGAATCTTTGTGGCAACCTGCTTCAGCACAAAATGTAATTTCCGTTTGCTCTGTAACCCCAGATTATAAAATTGGGTCGGGATCAAATATCCGAGCTTGCGATGTTACCAGCAATTTTCGCATTGCTGCAGTTGGACATGGAAGAAAAGTGAATGTATATGGGAATAATCAAACTATCTATGGGACGAGTTTTGCTACCCCGGCCGTAGCTGGCACCATCGCACTAATGATGGAAAAGAACAGTGCAATGAAGCACAATCCAGCTTTTGTGATGGCGACACTGGGAAACGGGGCAAACGCCAGCATTGTTGCTCATAATTCTAACCCCAACGTCTCTGACACTTTCGCTAACGGTTCAGGCATGTATTCATGGTCCGGTGTAGGCTGCTTAGATATCGCTCAAACGCTTTGGCTTACTGGTGTTTCGTCTCCCAATACGATTAATTTCTCTAGCTCAAGCGAATATAAATTATATACCGTCGACGATGCCAAACCAGGGCAAACCATATATCTAACACACGCCTGGCTCAGGAAAGCATCAAGGAGCGGAGACACATATACAAGTCTTCCCCTTTCTGATTTCGATTTGTTAATTTGCAAACCGGATAACACGATAGTTGCAAGAACCACCGCCACATATTCCAATGTAGAACGCCTAACTTATACGTTCACAGAATCAGGAAATTTTGTTATAAAAGTGAAAACTTATACAATTAATGATAACCATTATGGTGTAACTTGCGTGAGGGCTGTATAACATGAAACCAAAACAAACAAAACACATCGCCATCTTAAGCATTGCTGTCGGAGCGCTGTTAATGAGTTGTTCCAACCCGTCATCAAAGACATTGTTACTAGGAAAAAAGAACGTGACCAACGGACTTGCGGTTTCCTCCATGAACGAAAAAGAGCAGGCCGCCTTGAAGGCTTTCTCTGCGAAGACAATCGCAGCGTTCCGTGAGGGTAAAAACCAATCGTTTGGATTCTCACCGCTTTCTTACGAGATGGCGCTCGGTTTAAGCCATGCTTTGGCCGTCGAAGGAGCAAAGCCGGAACGGTTTGCTGCGGCGGATGCCAAAGAACTTGGCACGTTGATTCATGACACCATGGCAACGCTTCCTTATATTCCGAAGGATTATAAATCTGGAGAGACATCGCTCGTTCGTTTGGGCAATTTGGTTTTTGATGGAAGTAGCGCCTTTTCTAAAGATGCAAGAAAAGAAATCACCGATAAATATGGCACCTCGTACGCTTATTCGGCGGAGAATTTCCCAAAGGATGTGGCGGATTGGAAAACCGACCTTTCGGAAGGAAAGATGGTAACATCTAAGGAGGCGACACCGAAAGATGGCGCCCTCACACTTCTTAATGGGGTCTATTTTGACCTTCTTTATGAGACTGCTTTCGATCCGGTGTTCGATTATAAAGCTGCTTTCAATGAGGAAGGTTCTCACACATTCTTCAAAAACGAATCCAATCTTACTTTCTATCATGAAGGAGAGGACTATATCGCGTTTTCGCAACCTACCCGCGATAGCGGATACCGCATCCGTTACTTGATGCCAAAGGCGGGAACGTTTTCTTCTTTCTTGGAAAAGAACGATTTTGCTTCTTGCTTTGAAGGAAAAGCTGAAAACGCCTATACGACTTTCTCGCTCCCTGAGATTTCGCTTTCATCGAACTGGGATTTGAAGGATCTTGCAAAAGAGCAGGGACTCGATACGCCGTTGCGTTTCCAAAGCGGTGGCCCGCTATATGACATGATTCTCGAATTGAAACAAAGCAACGTTTTCTCTTTTAGCCATCATGGAATTCAAGGTTATTCTCTTACCAAGATGGTGATGATTCCAGAATCTGCTCCCACCAAGGAAGTGAGTCTTAATCGCTCCTTTGCCTTTGATGTGGTGAGCCCTGATAATATTCCGATTTTCTACGGGGAAGTGGTCTCTCTATAGGAGATGAAGACAATCAAGAAAATGCCGATGGTAGAAAACGCATCGGCATTTTTCATGTCCTATCCTGTTTCCTAATCACGCAAACAGACAAAGCATCTTTGTGGAATTTAGCTTTATTTACGGAAGATGGGTGTAAAGCTCCTTTGCAGGCCTGGCGATTTAAAACGTTCGTTACTCTGCTTTGCAAAGCGACAGCAAATACGCCGAATCGAAAGGGCGATAGTTTGATACGTCTAAATCTAACCGGCGTTCAGTTTCGGCAATTAAGACATTGAGAAGTAGGCGAGCAATGTCATTTGGATCGCCTTTTCGAATGCTGCCGTCGTCTTGCCCTTTTTTCACCAAGAGAAGAATTTCTTTTTCTAAGTCGTCTCCTAACAACGGCTTCTCAGCAGTTCTTGCTTTTTGGCCTTTGACAAGAGCCAAACGGGAGTAATGAACAATAGAGTCGCTACTTTTTAGAATGGTTAGATATTGTTGCAATAATTTTTGAATGCCTTCAAGACCGTTCCCGGATTCAAGATCGTCGCAATGGACTAGCAACGTAGGATATTTTGTTTCAAAAAAAGCGACGGTGGCGTTATATAAGTCTTCTTTGACGTCAAAATAATGATAAAAAAGACCATGAGCGCAATGTGAAGTCTTCGAAATGTCGTCGATGGTGATTTCATCAAAACCTTTGGTAGAAAATAAAGCGACAGATCGTTGAATGATTTTATCTTTTCTTCGATCACGGATGGCTTCGTTTTGTGCGGCTGTACGTGGCATGTTTCATCTCCTCCAAAACTCTTACAATGATACCTTCTTTTTTCGTGTGACCAAAGGAAAGAATGCTGAGATTTTTGCTTCTTAGAAGTGAAAAAACAAGAAACAAAAGAAAAGGTAAAAGAAGAAGACAGCTTTGGTGACTTTCTCTTTCTTTGAACCTAAGGAACAAAAACTGATTCGTTAAGGGGAAGAATGTCGTTAATCATTCACAAAAAATTGATTATATTTTTACGATGCGCAACAAAACTGCAACAATAGCGCAACAAAATTGCAACAAAAAAGTTGGCTGTTTATCGAGTTTTCTTATTTTTAATAGGCCGATTTGCTAAAATGGCGCAACAAAATTATGCCCAATATGGCACATAAGAAACGGCCCGCGGTCCTGCATTGGCCGTTGCCTCTTTTATTTTGCCCTCTTCGATGGCTGCCTTAATTAAGCGCGAAACTACATATTTTCCCTTTTCATCTAGACGGAAGCGAGCGCGAATGGATTCGTTGTTGGTTTTTTCACCGTTAATGTAACGTAAGACGGTGTGGAAATAAACGGCACGAATTCGTTCTTCGGAAGTATATTGGGAAAACGGCTTTTCTTTGTATGCTATCACTCTAACGCCATAGGATTCTTCTTTGATTTGCGGTGGCGGCAAGAAATAATCTTCATCCGCTTGGATAATTTTATCGAATCCAGTGCCATGTCCTTCACCAATTCTCCAACGCGCCAACGTCTCTGCGAGCCGTTTCATGTTTGGCTTAGGTGCTAAATCAACGATGCGATCGGCAGGAATCGCGAGAGAACCAGGATTATATACTTCCAGTCGAGATGGAAAGCATTCAATTAATATGTGTGCCCCTCCAATGCCGAGTTCTTGATGAAGTATGGCATTGGCCACCATTTCACGGACTAAAATGTTAGGAAGAGGTTCCTTGCTGACTCGATACGCGCCTTCAATCGTTTCTTGCGCACCGGTAAATTCCATGGTTTTGGCGATGATATCTTCGAAAGATATCAAAATTCCTTGCTTATAAATTAAGGCAGGAATAGATGCGCCAGCGCGTGAATCGCTTGTATAAGGCACAATTTCGATTGCGTTTCCCTGAAGAGAAGGAAAATTGCTCATATTTTCTGCAAGACACAGCGCTCCGAGATTTGTAATATCGACATTTCCGTCATCACGCATTCGTAGAAATCCTTCTTCTGCCATTCGCGATATCGCTTCATCTTGGCTCGGGAAAGCTAATCCTAATTTACGATAATAGAAGGCCATATCTAAGTAGTGGCCAACATCACTTTGAGGAACGTCAGCTAGCGCAACACTATCTTCTTTTCCAACGCCCAATAATTTGGCCCAAAGCGAGCGTGCAATTTCGGGGTAAGCAGAAAGATCAACCAACGATGAGCCAACGCGACCATAAGTTTTTCCCAAATATGTGGTAGGGCTATTAGAAGCGGAGCGGACAGCAAACACCACGACGCGCTGATTTTGTGCGAAGCCTTCTTCGATGGAAACAATCCCCTTCGGCGAGATCGTTTGATTGATGTGAAAAGGGAAGAGAACCCCTCCGACCTTCATGTGGTTAAAATCGATGTCGGTGCCAACCGGTTTTCCTTCATCATTCACGCCGAAAATAAGATAGCCTTGTTCTTCTCCTCGAATGGCGGCCATATTTGATAAGGCGGAAATATATTTTCCGATTTGATCGGGGTCGGCGTTCGCGTGCTTCCATTCAACCGTTTCCGATTCGTGATTTGCTTTATGCGCTAGTAAAAACGAGAAATCTTTCATGCTATTCCTCCTTTTCTCGTTATAATTTTAATTGCATTGCAACAAAAGCGCAACAAAAACGCAACAATAGCGCAACAAAACTGCAACAAAAAAGTTGGCTGTTTATCGAGTTTTCTTATTTTTAATAGGCCAATTTGCTAAAATGGCGCAACAAAAAAGCAGTAATTTTAGATGCAGTGTGTTTTTCTCTTTTTAAAGGCGACGAATAAAAATCTGCCTTTCCTTCTCTTTCTCGTTCGTTTCGTGCTCTTTCAGTGTTAAACTCTCTTCGTATGAAAACCTTAGTCCTTTACGAATCTCGTTACGGCTCTACGAAAAAATATGCCGAAGACATCGCGAATCGCGTTGGTGCGGATGTATTCCCACTCAAGAAGTTTAAATGGAAGACGCTTCCGGATTATCAGATCGTCATATTCGGCGGTTGGATCAAAGGTGGCGAAATCATTGGCTTAAACAAATTCTTGCAACATTGGAAAGACATGGAAGATAACCAATCCGTCATCGTGTTTGGTTCTGGCATGTCCATTCCGACCAAAGACACCCGTGCCTTATTAATAGAGCAGAATCTTTTAGATCTTTATCATTTACGTTTTTATCAGTTCCGTGGCACCTTCGATTTCCAAAAGTTGAAGTTCCCGGATAACTTCATCATCAATCAATCGATTGCCGGCATGGCAAGAGATCCGGCCAACGAAGAAAAGGTCAATGATTTGAACTGGGTCAAAAGCAATCCCATCAACTATTATGACCAAGAAAAAGTCGACAAGGTTTGCCAAGTCATTCAAGACATCCGTCTCGGGACCGCGAAACAATGAAACTCTACGTAGGATTAGGAAATCCTGGCAAAGAATACGAAGGAACCCGGCACAATATGGGGTTCTGGGTACTCGATAAGTTTGCCGATAAAGCAGGGGTATCCTTTGACCGGCATGATTTCAAAGGCTCTTATGCCGTGGTGAAGAATCCCGTATTCTCCGAAACAATCTACTTATTAAAACCAGAAACCTATATGAACCTTTCAGGCACATCGGTTCGTCCGTTCATGGATTATTTCCATCTCACTCCGGCGGATATTGTGGTGGTGTCGGATGATATGGCACTACCCGAAGGGGCCATCCGTTTACGGCCGAATGGCTCAAGCGGTAGCCATAAAGGTGTGCAAAACATCATCGACCAACTCCATACCCAAGAATTTAAGCGGGTACGGGTTGGGATTGGCGAACCACCGCGTGAAGGTGCCGTAGACTTCGTCTTGGGAAAACCGAAAGGCGAAAGCTATGACTTACTCGATGAAGCAACCACCCGTGCTGCGGAAGCACTGCGCGCCATTGCTTTGGATCCGAATTTTTCCAAAGTCATGAGCCAATACAACACTCCGAAAAAAGAAGGCAAAGACCATACAACTATTTGATGTTTTAGGACGCATGAATTTTACCTCCCTCTTCTCGAATAAGAAGGGGTCTTTCGTCGTCGACGATACCACGGGAACAGGACTTCTTTTTGCCACGTTATTTCAAAAGAAACCGGGGGATTATGCGATTCTTTCGCAGAATCTTTATCATGCCCAAAAGATTTATGAATGCCTGCTAAACTTCATTCCCGAAGGGGATGTGGTTTTATTTCCTAGCGATGAATTGCTCCGTGCTGAAGCGTTATCCTCTTCCAAAGAATTAATGGCGCAACGCATTTATGCGATGGGGCAATTATTAGAAGGCAAACCCAAGATTTTGGTGACGCATCCTTCGGCTTTGCTTCGTTATTTGCCATCTCCTACCGCATTCCAACGGCTTAGCTTGCATTTAAAGGTAGGACAAGAAATCTCGTTAGATGTTCTCAAGAATACGTTGACCGAAGCCGGTTATCTTCGGGTCAATAAGATTGATCAATCATTGCAGTTTGCCATCCGCGGCGACATTGTGGATATCTTTTCCGTGAATGAAACAAAACCGATTCGTATCGAGTTCTTTGGCGATGAGATCGATAGCATCAAATTCTTCGACATCGCCACCCAGTCTTCGGATCAGCCGTTGGACCATGCCGACATCTTACCGGCAACGGATATGTTCTTAACGAAGGACCAAGAAGCGGACTTCGTGAAATGGTTAGACGAACTGGTGAAAACGGATGCCGAAAATAAAAAAGAAGGCGACCGTGATGCGTTTTTTCAGAATGTGAGTGCCGATAAAGAAGATATCTTAGCCCATCAAGTTCGTCCTTCTTTATATCGTTATTATGGTTTTGCGACCAATGAAATTCATTCAGTCTTGTCTTATTTCCATCCTGAGCTTGTCTTTGTTCCGGACCAAGAAGCGTTCTTAGGATCCGCGAACTTTATTCAAGAAGAAGCGCGTAACTATTACCAAGAATTAGTGCAAGAGAACCGCATTCCGACCCATCTTCAACAATACATGTCAGTCGACGAGGCACTTCGCGGTCAAAAGGTATCCTATGGCAGTAAGTTTGACCGTGGAGAGGGCGATTCTTTCTTGGTACGGCCTGTGGTCATGGCAGGACTTGGGCTTTCTTCGTTACTTCCGACCCTAAAGAGCTATCAAGAGAACACGAAGAAAATCATCTTTGCTTTAGGCGATGACCATCAACGCGAAAGCATTGAACGTGTGTTTCAAGAAGAGAAAATCCCGTTTGAATCCGTGAAAGGTTACACCTTGCCCGAAGGCCAGATTGGCATCAGCGATGCTGCCTTAAACGAAGGTTTTGACTTACCTCAATACGGTATTGTTTATTTCTCCAGCAACGAGGTCTTTGGTAAGAAGCGATTAGTCACCCGCTTCTCCAATCGTTTTAAGAACGCGACCATTTTAAAGAGTTACCAAGATTTACAACCAGGCGACTATGTTGTTCATGAACAAAACGGAATTGGTCAGTTTGTGCAAGTCAAGACCATGGAATCGAATGGTACTCACCGCGATTATTTAGAGATTGCTTATGCCGGAAATGACAAGTTATTCGTTCCGTTAGAGCAATTCCGACTGGTACGGAAATACGCAGGAAGAGAAGGATACGCCCCGAAGTTATCCCATCTTTATAGCGGGGATTGGGAAAAGCGGAAAGCCAAGATCAAGAGCAGAGTGAACTTCATGGCAGACCGTTTAATCGCTCTTTATGGGGAACGGGCGAAGGTAGAAGGTTATGCTTTCCCACCGGATGATGAATTACAAGAACGGTTTGAACATGAGTTCCCGTTTGCTTTAACGCCCGATCAGCAAAAATCGATCGATGAGATTAAAAAGGACATGGAATCTCCTACCCCGATGGACCGCCTATTATGTGGGGATGTCGGCTTTGGAAAAACGGAGATTGCTTTCCGTGCCGCGTTTAAGGCGATCGATGCCGGAAAACAAGTCGCGATGCTTGCCCCAACAACCTTGCTTGCCAGGCAACATTACGAAGTTGCCCAAGAACGTTTTGCCTCTTTTGGCGTGCACATTGCCTCTTTAAGTCGTCTGAATTCTTTAAGCGAAGCCAAAGCCGTTTGGCAGGGGATTTCCGATGGAAAAATCGATTTTGTGATTGGAACGCATCGTCTTTTATCTTCTCAAACTCACTTCAAAAACCTTGGTCTTTTGATCATTGATGAGGAGCAACGTTTCGGCGTGGAGCAAAAAGAAAAAATCAAAGAGATGAAGAAAGATGTCGATGTCTTAACTTTATCGGCCACCCCAATTCCAAGAACGTTACAGATGTCGTTAATCGGCATCCGTCCTGTTTCTACGATTAACACGGCACCTGAGTCGCGTATGCCGATTCAAACGTATGTCACGCCGTATCAAGAAAACGTCGTTTATGAACTCATTGGCCGAGAACTTGCGCGTGATGGCCAAGTGTTTTATCTCCATAACAACGTCTCCACGATTGATTCCACGGCGGACCGCATTACGCGTCACGTTCCTGGCGCCCATGTCGGCGTCGTGCACGGCCAAATGGAGAAAGAAGAGTCTCAAGAAATCATGCAACGGTTCTATACCGGGGAACTTAATGTTTTAGTCGCTACCTCTATCGTCGAAAACGGCATTGATGTCCCGAACGCGAACATGATTATCGTCGAAGATGCCGATCACTTTGGCTTATCGCAACTTTACCAAATCAAAGGACGGGTCGGACGTGGCAACCGCGTTGCCTATGCTTATTTGATGTATCGACCCAACAAAAAGATGAGCGATGAAGCGAAGCAACGGCTTCGCGCCATCCAAGATTTCACCGAACTTGGTTCGGGTTACAAGATTGCCGAACGTGATTTGATGATTCGTGGTGCAGGCGACATCTTAGGGCCAGAACAAGCCGGATTTATCGACTCGGTCGGCTTGGATTTGTATTTGCAACTTCTGCACGAAGCCATTGAAGAAAGAAAGACGGGCGTAGCCCCACAGAAATCGAAAGCGGATGTGCTCTTTAACATTGACGCCTATATTCCGAAAAACTACGCGATTGCGAGCGATAAGATTGAACTTTATCAAGATTTGGAGAACGCCAAAACCGAAAGCGAAGTCAATCAAGTGGCAGCACATATGCGGGATGTATATGGAAAATTGCCTGAACCCGTGGAGTTACTACTATGGCAACGCCGCATCAGCATCTTGTCCCATTCCGAAGAGTTCTACCGCATGGAACAAGGGGATGGCTATGTCGATTTATTATTAAGCGACGCGTTTACGAATCAACCCCATATCGCTTTGGACTTATACAACGTGATGATTCCTTATTTAAAAGAAATCCGCGTGAATTTCGTGGATAAACGCATTCATGTGCGGCTTTTGACGAAAGACCGCAAGGATTGGATTCATGAGCTTTATAAGATCATGATAGCAATTCACTCGTTAGCGAAACACGCAAAGGCGTAAAATAAAATTATGCGAATGGATAAGTGGCTAAAAGTATCGCGGTTAATCAAACGCCGTGAAACCGCCAAAGAACTTTGTGATGACGGCGATGTCATCCTCAACAACAAGCAAGCAAAGCCGATGACAGAAGTGGCAGTGGGCGATCAATTAATCTTACAAATGGGCAAACACCGCATTACGTTACGGGTTTTGGCCGTTTTGCCTTATGCCAAAAAAGACGAAGCCAAAGGCATGTACGAGATTTTATCGGACGAAATTGTCGAAAGACCCCGTGCCGAAGAATAGTCTTCGTCTTCTTTTTGTAGATTTTGTGTATTTTGTTTGGCTTGCACCCTTAAAGGGTGTATTTTGTTCTTGCGTGAATTTTATCACGCCCACGCTTTTTCGTTAGATAAACACTAGGAGGAAACCTATGGACAATGAGCAAAAACCCAAACGCAGTTGGCTGTCTTATGCCCTTCCGTATCTTTTCACCACGATTTTGGTTGCGTTGATCGTTTGGCTGATTGTGAAGCAAAACGTTCATACCTCTGAAACTTGGGTAGAAAGCGATATTGATACCTATGTTGGATATAACGCCAATACGGGGACTTGGGACTTAAATAACGAACAATATTACGTTTCCCACGTCACTTATACGGACAAAGAGAATTCGGTCGTATCCGTTTCTGGTCGTCGCTATAACGCGAAACGGACTTCGGACAGCCGTGATTTCACGGTGGTCATTTCTCACGATCACTTCTTTAACAAGTTTGATGTCACGAACATCTCGGGCACAACCGTCACCACGACGCAGCATGCCTCTTATGCGGAAATCTTCCAAGCGAAGGTCAGTGAATGGCGAGCGCTTGGGATCAACAATGGTGATGATGGCTATTTCAAAGCCGTTGATCCCTATCAAACCACATTCTGGGATGCTTGGGGACCAACCATCATTGAAGGCATTCTCTTAATCTTATTCACCGCCTTCTTGTTCTGGAGACTCAATGCCTCCGTGAATGGTTCGAACCGTCAGGCTTTAGATTTCAACAAATCCCCAGCAAGACGCGAAGATACTTCGAAAGTTCGTTTCTCTGACGTGGCGGGATGCGATGAAGAGAAAGCCGAAATGGTCGAAATGGTCGACTATCTCAAAGAACCCAAGAAATATTCAAAATATGGTGCCCGCTTACCCAAAGGTGTGCTTTTAATCGGTCCGCCTGGCACTGGTAAAACCTTGCTCGCGAAAGCCGTCGCAGGGGAAGCTGGCGTTCCGTTCTACAGCATTTCCGGTTCTGACTTCGTCGAAATGTTCGTCGGTGTCGGTGCTGGACGTGTCCGTGACCTCTTTAAGAAAGCAAAACAAACTGCTCCTTGCATCGTCTTCATTGATGAAATCGATGCGGTCGGCAGACAAAGAGGCGCTGGTTTAGGCGGTGGCAACGATGAACGCGAACAGACGTTGAATCAGTTGCTCGTTGAAATGGATGGCTTTGATTACAACTCGGGTATCTTGGTCATGGCGGCCACAAACCGCAGCGACGTCCTCGACCCAGCCTTACTCCGTCCAGGCCGGTTTGACCGTGTGATTACGGTTGGCCTTCCGAATGCCGAAGGACGGGAAGCCATCTTCAAAGTCCACGCTCGGAATAAGAAGATTGACCCATCCGTTGACTGGAAAGCCTTGTCGAAACGTACCGTCGGTTTCTCGGGTGCTGATATTGATAACATCTTGAATGAAGCGGCCATTCTTGCGGTTCGTTATCACAAAGATTCCATCGGTATGGCCGAAATCGATGAAGCCATTGACCGTCGTATCTCTGGTCCAGCGAAATCCTCGAAAGGGATGTCGCCAGAAGAACGGAAAGAAGTGGCGTTCCATGAAGCAGGTCACGCGATTATCGGCTTAGTCTTGCCACACGCGGAAAAAGTGCAAAAGATCACGATTATCCCCCGTGGCAATACCGGTGGTCACGTCTTAATGACCCCAGAATCCGATAAGTTCTTGATGACGAAGAACGAGTTACTTGCCATGATTACCGGATTACTCGGCGGACGTGCCTCTGAAGAAATCTTCTTCGATGACATCTCTACGGGTGCTTCGAATGATATCCAACAAGCAACGCGGATTGCTCGTAGCATGGTAACGGAATACGGCATGTCGGATCTTGGCCCAATCCAATACGAAGAAGACCAAGGCTCGGTATTCTTAGGCCGTGACTATGCGAACATGTCGAAGAACTTCTCGACCCAAGTCGCGTATGAAATCGATAAGGCCGTGCGGGAAATCATTGATAACGCGCACGAAGAAGCGAAGAAGATCATCTTGGAACACAAAGATGATGTCACCTTAATCGCGGAAACCTTACTCGAAAAAGAAACGATTACGGCCGAAGAGATTGAAGCGTTAGTGAAGACAGGCAAACTTCCGGAAAAGAAGAAAGCCAATGTCTCGGAGTCTTCGGTCATCTCTGCGGAAGAGAAGGCTAAGCTAGACAATATCGCCTCTGGCCCAACCAAACGCGATATCGAAAACGGCGCAAAGTCTGAACCGGAAGAGAAGGGTGAAGACAAGCCTGACGACAAAATCGATCCAAAGGCATAAAATGGAGGAGGGGCAAATCCCTCCTCTTTCTTTTATGGACAAACTCAATATTGGTGGTATCCCGTTAACGGGCCACGTTGTGCTGGGCCCAATGGCCGGCGTTACTAGTCTTGCTTACCGTGAATTCATGAAACCTTTTGGGGTCGCGCTTTCTTATTCCGAAATGATTTCTGACTGCGGCCTTTCTTATCACAATAAGAAGACGTTAGATTATGCAAAAACATCCCATATCGATCGCCCGGTCGGATTACAACTCTTCGGTTTTGATATTCGGAATACCGCGCAAGCCATTGAAATCTTAGAAGCCCATGCGGATTATGACATCCTGGATTTGAACTTTGGCTGCCCTGTTCAAAAAGTAACCAAGACGGGGGCTGGCTCTGCCTGGATGAAACGACCGCTAGACTTATATCAATATGTAAGGATGGTCGTCACAAAATCCCATAAACCAGTCACGGCGAAATTGCGGTTAGGCTGGGATTCTACTCACATCAACATTCAAGAGATCGCGCCTGCGTTAGAAGAAGCGGGGGTCAAGATGATTACGGTGCATGCCCGTACGGCCGTCCAAGCTTATAGTGGCAAGCCCGACTTTCACCAAATTGCCCATTTAGGTTCTCAGTTATCCATCCCGTTATGCGTTTCGGGAGATATCTTTACACCCGAAGATGCATTAAACGCGATGAAGATTGCCGATGCGTCTTTGGTGATGGTTGCGAGAGGTGGACTAGGAAATCCTGAGCTTGTAACGAACATTGAGAACGCGATCGAAGGGAAGCCTTGCTTACCCCCTCCTTCCATCGCGAAAGATGCGGAATACGCATTACGGTTCAGCCAAATGTTACGCAAAGAAAAAGGGGAGCATGAAGCCGTATTAATCTTACGGGGCTTATTGCCTCACTTCTTTACGGGCTTCCCAGGATACAAGAAAATTCGCGCAGAATTATCGGTGAATCCCCATTCTTTTGATGATTTGCAAAAATTATTACTTGGGATTCGGGATCGGAATCACCTTTAATCCGTAAATTTTTCGGGGTAACCGCTTTCTTTGAAAGACGGCGCTTTCTCGTTGTCTTTTCTTTGGAAATGATTAGAATGTTCGTATCCGAACTAAATCGGATATTTTTTTCATGAAAAACGCTTCATTAGGCATTCAAATCAACCAAACATCGCATCGCATTCGTAGTTATGTGGGAGCCCGAATCCGGGAAGATTCGGGCATCAGCCTTTCGCCGAGCGAAGGGATGATTTTACGTTATATCTACGAAAAACAGTCGGACGGAGTGGTTTCGGCAAAGATGTTAACCGAGCGGTTCCGCATCTCGAAAGCTACGGCATCCGAATTGTTGTCGGGGTTGATTCGAAAAGGATTAATCACCTACGCTCCCACGGAAAGCGATGGGCGCGTCAAACGAATCTTACTCACCGAAGAGGGACAGAAGATTCAAGAAACGTTAGATGCCATCCTTTCGAAATGTGATGAAGAGATTGTGGCGGGATTTAGTGAAGAAGAAAAGCAAGAGTTATCGCGTTTGCTTGCCAAAGTGCGGCAAAACGTGAAGAAGGAGGGCGAGGATGGCGAATAAGAAAACACGTGCCGCCAAATATGCCGACATGCGGCAAGAAGAGACATTTCAGCATTCGATTGTCCAGACGGTTCGTTATTTAAGCAAGTACATGCATGGGTATTGGAAAGATACCATCATTACTTGGTGTGCCGTATTAGTAGAATCCATCTGCGAAGTCTTGGTCGTTTATTTCATGCAAGACCTCATTAACAGCGTGCAAAACCTTGGCACGACCACAACCATGAATTCCGTCTATCTTTATGCCGGAATTATGGCCGCTTGCGCGTTAGTTGCCGTAGGCGCTGGCATTCTTGCCGGTATTTTTGCAGCCTCCGCATCGGCTGGTTTTGGTAAAAACCTTCGCGAAGCCATGTTTATTCACATTCAAGACTACTCGTTCCGGAATATTGATAAGTTCTCGACGAGTTCGATTGTCACAAGAACCACCACGGATGTTACGAACGTTCAAAACGCCGTCTTGATGATTATCCGCGCGGTCGTGCGTGCGCCATTCTTAATGATTATCTCATTAATCATGTGCTTCATCACCGACTGGAAATTAGCCTGGATTTTCTTGATTATCATCCCGATTGTTTTGTTCGCCTTACTCGGATTAGCCAAGGTCGTTCACCCGTATTTCGTGAAAGTCTTTAACACCTATGATGACTTAAACGAATCCGTGGAAGAGAACGTCGACGGCATCCGTGTCGTGAAAAGCTTTAACCGGGAAGAAGACCAAATCCGTCATTTTAACGGGGTATCCGACTTAATTTATCGCTGCTTCTTCCATGCCGAAAGCATCATTAACTTTAACTCCCCCGTCATGCAGGGTGCCGTCTATACGGCAGAACTTTTGATCGCCTATTTCGCGTCTTACCAAATCGTCGGCCATCACCGCGTTTCTTATGATGGCTCTGCCATGAATGTCGGCAAATTATCTACCTTAATCACCTATGT
Organism: uncultured Erysipelotrichaceae bacterium; assembly: GCA_902791935.1. GTDB lineage: Bacteria > Bacillota_I > Bacilli_A > RFN20 > CAG-826 > UBA4951. Next base: position 15,568 of record CADAXQ010000003.1, read on the forward strand.
CATGTTAATCATGATGTCGTTGATGTTGATTTCCATGGTTTACACGATGATCATTATCGGCCGGAATAGTTCCGAACGTATTGTGGAAATCTTAGAAGAGAAACCGGAAATCGTTTCTCCTGCGAATCCCATCAGGGAAGTGCCGAATGGAGAAGTGGATTTCGAAGATGTGAGTTATGCCTACGTCCAAGGAAAACCAGTGTTGAACCATATTAATGTCAAGGTTCCTTCGGGTGCCACGATTGGTATCTTAGGTTCTACGGGTTCTTCCAAAACCACGTTGGTGTCCTTAATTGCGCGTCTCTATGACGTCACGGAAGGCAAAGTCTTAGTCGGTGGCCACGATGTACGCGATTATGACTTAAGGGTGTTACGCGATGCGGTTGCCGTCGTGCTTCAAAAGAACACCTTATTCACTGGCACCATCCGCGATAACCTCAAATGGGGCAATGCGAACGCGACTGATGAAGAGATTATGAAGGCATGCGACGTGGCCCAAGTCACTCCGTTCTTAAAGGATATGCCCGATGGATTAGACACCAAGATCTCACAAGGGGGCACGAACGTATCGGGTGGCCAAAAACAACGGCTTTGTATCGCGCGTGCCTTATTAAAGAATCCAAAGATCTTGATTTTGGATGACTCCACGAGTGCGTGCGATACCCACACAGATGCTTTAATTCGAGAGGGGTTACAACACGAACGCACCGACGTGACGAAGTTCATCATTGCCCAACGGGTTTTGTCCGTTAAAGATTGCGATGAAATCTGGGTCATGAACGAGGGCAAGATTGTGAATCGTGGGAACTCCGAGACGTTACTCGAAACGTCACAAGTCTACCGCGAACTTTATGAATCCCAGTTGGGAGGAGGCGATTTCGATGCCAGCAAATAATAATGTGAATCGTGGCCGTGGCATGACCGCACGTGCCCCCGTGTCGAAAAAAGCAAAACGCGGTGCCATCCGTCGTTTGGTGGGCTACGTTTTCCGTTACTACCCTGGCCAATTTGCCTTGGTTCTCCTTTGCGTGTTGCTGACTAGCGCCACTAGCGTCATCAGCGCTTATGCGATTGGGAACATCATCGTAAATGACTACATCACCCCATCGTTAAACGCAGGGATTAACTATATCGGCACTCCGAATGTGGATATCGCTGCCTCTACCTCTGGTTTTACGAATGGGTTGCCTTTCTGGGCTGCCATCGTCATCCTTGCTGGCATTTTCTTCGTCGGAATTGCCGCGAACTATTTCTACAACCTATTAATGTCTTATATCGGGCAAGGCGTGCAACGTCGTATCCGGGATGAGTTATTTGCCCATATGGAACAGTTGCCTGTTTCATATTTTGACCGTAGAGGCCGTGGCGATATCATGTCGGTTTATACAAACGACGTGGATGCCTTACGCGAAATGTTATCCCGGGTCTTGCCGATGGTTGCCTCTTCGTTAGTCACCATGGTGGTCTGCTTGGTCTTCATGTTGATGAGCGATCTCGTTTTGACGGCGATTGTCCTTGGTTTTGGCATCGTCATCTTCTTGTTGACCCGTTATTTCTCCAAGATGTCGTCTCATTACTTCATTGAGCAACAAATTGAGTTAGGCAAGATGGATTCCTACATCGAAGAAATGACTTCTGGTCAAAGAGTCGTCAAGGTCTTTAACTATGAGGAACGGAATATTGAAGGGTTTAAACAACATAACGATACCTTCTTCAAAGATTCTGTGAAGGCGAACCGTTTCGCGAACATCTTAATGCCGACGGTGAACCAGTTAGGGAACATCCAGTATGCCTTATTGGCATTGGTCGGTTCCTTATTCATCGCGAATGGTTGGACGAGTTATTACTTAGTGGGGTCGCGTGTTTATAGCGTCGCCGCGATTGGGATCATCATCTCTTTCTTGATGTATTCCAAGACGTTTGTGCAGCCGATTGGCCAAGTCTCTCAACAACTAAATGCGTTTGCCTTAGCGATTGCAGGTGCTGCCCGTATCTTCGCGATGATGGACGAACCAACCGAAGTCGATGAAGGTTACGTGGAACTCTGTAACGCCAAAGAAGGACCGGATGGGAATCCGGTGGAATGCAAGGAACGCACCGGTCGCTGGGCTTGGAAGCATCCACATCATGATGGTTCTCCGACAACGTATCGTTGGTTACAAGGCGAAGTAACCTTTGATCACGTGGATTTCGCCTATATTCCTGGGAAAACCGTCTTACATGACATTACGTTGTACGCTGAACCGGGACAAAAAGTTGCCTTTGTTGGCCCCACGGGCGCTGGAAAGACAACCATTACGAACTTAATTAACCGTTTCTATGATATTGAAGATGGCAAAGTCCGTTATGACGGCATCAACATCAATAAGATTAAGAAAAAGGACTTACGTCATTCGCTAGGTATTGTCTTACAAGATACCCGTCTATTCACCGACACCATCAAAGAGAACATCCGTTTCGGAAATCCCGATGCGACAGATGAACAAGTCGTAGCGGCAGCAAAATTAGCGAATGCGGATTATTTCATTGAGCATTTGCCACAAGGTTATGACACCGTCTTATCCAATGCCGGGGCATCGTTATCGCAAGGGCAAAGACAGTTGCTCGCGATTGCGCGTGCTGCCGTAGCCGATCCGCCCGTCATGATTCTCGATGAAGCCACAAGCTCCATTGACTCACGGACAGAAGCCTTAGTCCAAGAAGGCATGGACCGCTTAATGAAGGGGCGTACGGTCTTTGTCATTGCGCACCGTTTGTCGACCGTTCAAAATGCCGACGTCATCATGGTCATTGATGGAGGACGCATCATTGAACGTGGTTCTCATGAAGAACTATTGGCCAAGAAAGGCAAATATTATCAACTTTATACAGGAAATAGCATTGCTTTCTAGGAGTAATGGTGTCTCTTTGTATCATTTCAGGGTAAACTATCCCTGCAGAGTAGAAGAGGATTTTTACGATGGATGAGAAATTAACCGATCAGGAAGAAGCGCGTCGTGCGAAGCTTCCCAAATACAAAGCATTAGGCGTGGATCCGTTTGGCCAACGTTATGACTGGAAAGACCAAATTCGGGATTTACGGGCTAAATATGGCGAGACGAGCGCCGAAGAACTTTCCGCGAACCCCGTAAAGGCTAAGATTGCGGGCCGTATCATGTCGATTCGTGACATGGGCAAAGCCGCATTCTTTAACGTCAAAGACGAATATGGCACCATCCAAGTTTGGATTGGCAAAAACAAAGCGTTAGCCGAAGATAAGAACTTCGAAGTCTTCAAACTCGAAGATATCGGGGATATCTGCGGCGTGGAAGGCACGTTGATGAAGTCCCGCACGGGAGAATTAACCATCCGTTGCTCGGTGTTCACTCACCTTTCAAAGGCATTAAAACCACTCCCAGAGAAGTTCCATGGTTTAACGGACTTAGAAGAACGTTGCCGCCGTCGTTATGTCGACTTGATTGTGAATGACGACAGCCGTCGTACGGCGTTGCTTCGCCCGGCGATCATCAAAGAGATCCGTCGGTACTGCGATGACCTTGGCTTCACTGAAGTTGAGACTCCGATTTTGAATCCGATTGCCGGCGGTGCGTCCGCCCGTCCGTTTATCACGCATCATAACGCGTTAGACAAAGATTTCTATCTTCGTATCGCGACAGAGTTAAACCTCAAGAAGTGCATGATTGGCGGCATTGACCGCGTTTATGAGATTGGCCGTATCTTCCGGAATGAAGGGATGGACAATCGTCATAACCCTGAATTCACGACGATTGAGCTTTATCAAGCCTATGGCGATTTACGGAGCATGATGGATTGGGCCGAAGGCTTATTCCATAGCATCGCAAAACGCGTGGTAGGCAAAGACCAATACGAATGGAATGGCAACACGATTGACTTAGATAAGCCATTTGCCGTCAAGACGATGGCCGAAGCCGTTAAAGAAAAGACTGGCATTGACTTCACGGAAGACATTCCATTTGAAAAAGCCGTGGAACTCGCGAAAGAACACCATGTTCCATTAGAGCAATCGTGGAATAGCACCGGTTATATCATGCAGGCGTTCTTCGATGAATTCGTCGAACCGACCTTGATTCAACCGACATTCATTACCACCTATCCAATCGAAGTATCTCCGTTAACGAAGAAGACGGCAGATCCTAGATTTGTTGACCGGTTTGAACTCTTCATCGGCGGCATTGAATTCGGGAATGCCTATTCCGAACTCAATAACCCCTTTGATCAGATGGAACGGTTCCAAGCCCAACTCGCGGCGAGAAATCGTGGCGATGATGAAGCGAATGAGATTGATTATTCCTTCATGGATGCGATGGAATACGGCATGCAACCCGCCGGCGGCATTGGCGTTGGTATTGATCGTCTTTGCATGTTCTTCTGCGAAGAACCAACCATCCGGGAAGTCTTGTTGTTCCCGACGATGAAAGACGAGAAATAAATCTCATTAACAAAGAAATGACCCAACCTAGCAAAACAGGTTGGGTTTTTCATTACGGGATAAAAATAGGCGGGAAATATACGGAAATTAGAGGAGGAGAAGCAGGCAAAGATTGCATGTTATAAAAGAAAACTAGACTTTGCTGCGATGTCAAAGTTAACCTACAAGTAGGGAAATCCCTACTTTTAAAGATTGAGAAAGAGGTACTCGATATGGCAGCCAAAACGTTTATCGAAAACGCCAAAGTTATGGCAAAGGGACAAGTTACCATTCCCAAAGACGTCCGGGAGGCGCTAGGCGTTACCAATGGCGACCATGTCACGTTTATTGTGGAAGGAAACGTGGTCTGTATGGCGAATTCTTCTGTTTTTGCCATGCAAGCATTACAAAAAGAAATGGAAGGAGCAGGGGAGGACACTGGCTTATCTTCGGACGAGGATGTTATGGCTGCCGTGAAAGAACTACGAAACAAAGAAATGTGATCGTTTTGTTTGGCGTCGTTTGAACTTATACAAAATGCCAAACCACTCATTGCTAACTGTCTGCTCATAGGCTAAATTTTTGGCACCTCGTGAAAGCATTAATGCTTTTGTAAGGACTGCATCGAAAGATTGGGCCCCATTTTTGTTTTAAATTGCGATTGATTTTGAAAACATCGCGTTTGGAAATCTTGCATTGTTTCAGTTGTGATTTTGCTACAGGAATAATATTATAAATATGAAATATTAAATTTCAAAAATGTGAGATAAGCAATGATATACGACTATATCGTTAAAAAATACAAAAATGGTGAGCCAATATTTCTAAGCGAGCTTCCAGGAGAATCCAAGGATTACCTTAGGCAAGAGATGAAGAAGCTTGTGGATGAAGGAAAGCTGGAACGTCTACAAAACGGTGTTTATTTTCTTCCATACACAACGATACTCGGCACGAAAGGCAAAATATCTATCGATAAATATATTGAAAAGAAATACCTGAAAGCAGAGGGAAAGATTGTTGGCTATATCACGGGGCTTCAATTAGCGAATCATTATGGATTCACAACGCAGAACCCTTCTTGTTACGAAGTCTGCAGCAACGAAGCCACTACCAAACAACGTAAGCAAAAGATTGATGGGAACACAATTATTGTTTACAAGCCGGTGACTGTGATTACGAATCAAAACAAGACTGCATTGCAATTCCTGGATTTGATGTCTACGTTAGATCAATATAGCGAAATCACCGGGGAAGAACTCTTAGAGAAGCTAAGAAAATACATAGATCAACTCAAATTGGATTTTGACCAGGTTAAGAAATACCTTCCGTTATATCCCGACCACGTTTACAAAAATATCTATCAAGGGTGTCTGATGAATGAGTTGGTATAAAGAATATAAGAGTCAGTGGAAAGAGGTTATTGCAGCAGTTGCCGCTGAAGAGCATCGATCAACACAAATGGTGGAGAAAGACACAATTCAGTCCATGATTCTTTTAGGGCTATCCAGATCTGAGCTGCCTTTTGTTTTCAAAGGCGGAACTTCACTTTCAAAGGACTATGGTTTGATAGACCGTTTTTCAGAAGACATAGACCTATCGATGGATCGGAAGCCAACAGAGTCGGAAAAAAGAAAGGCAAAGACGATTATTTGCAAAATTGCTAACGATTTGGGACTGGTTCTTACAAATCCCAATGAAATCCAATCTAGACATAGTTACAACAAATACGTATTTGAATATGAATCGTTGTTTAGCGACATTCCGCTCGGACTAATTATTGAAACCAGTTTTTATCAGACATCATATCCGGTAGAGTTTCGTGCGATCGGTGGCTTTGTCGGAAAATTTTGTAAAAATCGAGGCATTGAACTACCCGTGCCATTCGAGGCGTCGTTCGTAAAAATGCGAGTTCAGACTTTGGAGCGCACTTTTATTGATAAAGTCTTTGCTGTATGTGACTATCGGCTTCAGAACATGCAAGAACGAGACTCAAGACATCTTTATGACATAGCGAAACTGTTACCTGCGATTCACATCACGTCTGAGCTGGATGCGTTAATTGATGACGTCAGAGATGACAGGAGAAAATCAAAAAATAACCCTTCTGCACAACTGAATCACGACATACCAAAGATGTTGAAAGAAATCATCGACAGTCATTTCTATGAATCTGATTACAATAACGTCACTAAGAAACTTTTGTATGAAGATGTTAGCTATGAAGAAGCCATTGGTAATGGTATTGCAAAAGTGGCTGACATGGATATTTTCGAGTATAAAAAGATATTGACGGAATAGAGATTGTGGTGAATGAAGGAAAAATAGACGGGACGCATATAAAAGCAAAACCGTGGATGGTGCCGACGTATAGTAAAGAAGAGATTTCCAGGCTTGCAAAGCAAAATGGTTTTTAAAGAACACGCATGAAAAAGTTTATCGCCTGATTAAAATTATCAATGATTTTCAGTTTTTTATAGAATTATTTTAACTATGGCAAAAAGATTTTTTGGCGGGTAGTATTTTTTGTCCTTTTCTTTCTTATCGTGTCTATGAATAATTGAAGAAAAGGAAATCCATGGTTCCTCTCTTTCCCGTTTCTGTTGCGACAAGAAACGCGCTTTCGAAAACCTGAATTGATAGGCTCTTCTTTCTCATGTATAATATCGAATGCTTCTTTGTAGAAGGAAAAGAAGCCACATACTCTTATGGTCACACTTGATGTGATCCATTAGACCGAAATTAGGAGGTGCTGAGTCATGAAAAAGTACGAGATCATGTACATCTTAAACGCTTCGTTAGAAGAACAAGCGCGTAAAGATGAGATCGCCAAACTTCAAGGTATTCTCGAAAGCGTCAAAGCCAAAGTCACGAATACGCAAGAGTGGGGCGTGAAAGATTTCGCCGCGCCGATCAAAAAGCAAACGAAAGGCTACTACGTTATCCTCAAAGTGAGCACGAACGATAGCCTCAATGAGTTTGTCCGGCAAGCGAAACTCGATCAAAACGTCATCCGGTTCTTGATTACGACAGACCAAGACTAAGTCGCATTATAATCGACAATTGGAGGGTCGTTTCTTATGTTAAATTGTGTCATTCTTGTTGGCCGTCTTACCCGTGATCCCGAATTACGGCGGACGACATCGGGCCTCTCAGTCGCGTCCTTCTCGCTGGCTGTGGATGATTCCCGTAAAAATGCTGATGGTTCGAAAAACACGTTGTTCATGAATTGTTCTTTATTCGGACAACGCGCCGACACCTTAGCGAAATACGCTCGTAAAGGTTCTTTGATTTCTGTCCAAGGCCGTTTACAACAACGCAAATACACCAACAAAGCCGGGGTGCAAGTCACCACGATTGACACGATTGTGGAAAACTTTGAGTTCATTGACACCAAATCGAACGCGAATGGGGCTCAACCCGAAGGTGATGCCGCTCCGCGTCCCGCCGCTGCTCCGCAACAACCGGAAAGCGATGGTGGTAATTTGGATGCCGTGGATGTCGTGGATGACGATCTTCCGTTCTAACCAAAACGAGAAAGGAATTGAATTATGGCATTTCGCAAAATGGGTTCCAGACGCAAAGTCTGCTACTTCACCAAAAACCACATCAAATATGTGGACTATAAGAACGTTGAATTGCTTCAACGCTTCGTCATGCCCGATGGCAAAATCATGCCACGCAGCGTGACTGGAACGTCCGCCAAATATCAACGTCAATTGGCCAAAGCTGTGAAGAACGCTCGCTACATGGGCTTACTTCCAGATGTTGGACAAAACTAAATCCTGGTGATGAATCCCCGTGGAAAAACACGGGGATTTTTTGTTTTTCACTGTCCTATCTTATCGCTGGCTGGCTATAATTAATCGAGAGGTAGTGTTATGAATACGGTTTACTTTGTTGTTCTTTTAATCGCCATCGTTTTGGTTGGCGTAGTGGCAGTGCTTGCATTAGTTCTTTCAAAGAAGAAAAGCAACACACCCACCACATCGCAAGGCATCCCGCCTGAATTACAGCAACAATTGCAGGACGAACATGACCGCCAAATCAAAGAGAATGCCGAACTCAAGATGGCAGTGCAACAATCGGAGCAAAACATTGCCAATGCATTGCAAGCTTCGATGAATAAACAAATCGATGCCCAAAAACTATCGATCCAAGAACAATTCACTGCGATCGTGAAAAGCAATAACCAGCAAATGAGTGACTTCCAAGCCACCATGGCGAAAGCCCAACAAGAACAATCCAAGCAAATTCAAGAAACGATGAACGCTCAAACGAAGGCGGATACAGAACGTTTGGTATCCTTTCAAGGCACAATGACGGATAACCTCACCAAAGCCGTTGAGGCATTGACCAAACAAGTGAATGACCGCTTACAAGGCATTGATAAGAAAGTCGATGACAGCTTGCAACAGGGTTTCAAAACCACATCTGAAAGCATGGTGAACTTACAAAAAGAGCTTGCCGTCGTCCAAGGAGCGCAAAAGAACATTGATGACCTCCAAGGCCAGATTTCAAAATTAAGTGGTATCCTCTCAAATAATCAACAACGGGGGATGTATGGCGAATGGCAATTGGATTTATTGCTGGCCAATGTGTTTGATGCCTCAAATAAAGGCATTCTTTATGATACGCAATATATCTTGGTCCCGCCGAAGAACGGCAACCCAGGTTTAAAACCTGATGCCGTCGTTTTCTTGGATGGTAAGTCGCATCAACAAATTCTTTGCATCGATAGCAAATTCTCTCTTATCGGTTATGAGCAACTTTTCCGAGACAATGGTGGCACCTTAAGCAAGGAAGATGCAGATAAGGCAAAACGTTCCTTTGCGGAAGCTTTGAAAGCACGAGTGGACGAAACTTCGAAATACGTTATCGACGGCCTTACCGCCGCGAGCGCCATTATGTTCATCCCTTCTGACGGAATATTTGCCTATGTCGAAAACGAAATGCGGGAAGTTGTTGAATACGCGGATAAAAAGCACGTTCAGCTCGTTTGCCCAAGCATTCTTCGCCCATTGCTCGCTTCGTTCCGCATGATTCAGATTGACCAAGCTCGTAGTGAGGAAGCAGGAAAAATCAAGGATGCTCTTGAGAGGCTTGGCAAAGACTTTGCGCGTTTCTTACCGCGCTGGGAGAAACTGCAGAAGAGCATCGGTCAACTTTCTGCGAATTCAGAAGAGATGGAAAAGACCGTGAAAAAAATCGATAAAAAATTCAAAGGCATCAATGATGCGGACACAACGACTATTGACACCATTGACGCGGATACCGCGCAAGGCGATACCCCGCTTCTTAATGATGACTCCTCAAGCAACGAACAATAATATCTTTTTTGGAAGAGAAGATGCCCATAAGTTTTTCCGTGCCTTTTAACCCATTAGGGGTTAAATTATAATCAGTATTATGACCCGCTCCTTAAAGAAATTTCGTAACGTTTGCTTCATTGTATTCTTGATTGAATTATTGGCCATCGGTACGGCCATCATTTTCTGGGCATACAATTTTTGGGACCTACGTGACGTCCCCCACATCATGGAGTATGTCTTTATCGGCGTCGCGGTTTTTGTGATCGCGGACGCTTTGCTCGTTTGGTTTGGCATCTTAAATCTCAAAAAGAAACGGCAATCGAACGATATGGAAGTCGCGAACTTAATCGGGAACGACATTCAATCCGCGTATAACTTTGACCAAATTGGATTGCTCGTCATCGACAACGACAACGTCGTCATCTGGGCGAATAACCTCTTCAAAGAACGGCAATTAGATGTCGTTGATATGAACGTCTTCGTCTTCTTGCCTGGCTTACAAGAATTGGTGAACGCCAAAAGCACAAAGTCCGTCAAAGTCGAAATGAAAGGGCGGATGTATGAAGTCCATTTCTTAAGCGAACCTCGTATGTTTGTCTTCAAAGACATCACCGAGTATGAAAACCAAGTCACCTATACGAAAGAACAAGCAGTTGCGTTAGGAATTATCACGATTGATAACTATAACGATGTGGCATCCGATACGGATGCCGTCGCCGACACGGTCATGAATGTCCGCGCCGTGATTCGTGATTATTGCCGACAATACAAAGTCTTGTTAACCCAAGTGAAGCAGGACCGGTATTTTGCCGTGTGTAACTTTACGGCATTAGATGCCATGGAGAAAGATCAATTCTCCCTCATGAGCAAAGTTCGTAGTGTCCAAGAAAACGAAGATATCCCCTTAACGTTATCCATCGGCTTTGCCCACGATTTCCCGGATGTTGGCAAACTTTATGAAATGGCGGAAGGGGCGCTCGATACCGCTTTATCCCGTGGTGGCGACCAAACCGTCGTATCGCGATACGGCCATGACTTATTGTTTTTTGGCGGCAAATCCACCGCCGTGGAAGACACGTCCAAAGTCAAATTACGGAGCTTAGTTGGCTCATTAGCCAAATTAATCCGTGATTCGAGCGGCGTCTTTGTCATGGGCCACACCGAAATGGATATGGATGCCTTAGGCAGTTGCTTAGGCATCATGGCCATCTGTGACTGGTGTGAAAAGCCCGTTAAGATGGTTTACACCCCGAAACGAACTGAGAAGAAGGCTCGTTCTGCGTTCCAAAGCGCCTTCCCGAAAGACGTGTTGGAATCGATGTCCATCACCCCGGAACAAGCGGTATCGCAAATCCGTGAATCTTCGTTGGTTGTTGTCGTCGACGTATCGGTGCCACAAAACGTCATGGCACCGCGCTTACTCGATTTAGCCCGCAAGATCGTCGTGATCGATCACCATCGGAAAGGTGATTCCTTCATTGAACGCCCCGTCTTGAACTATATCGATCCCAGTGCGGCTAGCTGCTCTGAGTTAATTACCGAAATGATTTATTATGCGGCAGCAAACCCCCGTATTTCCTTAAAGTCATCCTATGCCACCATCATGCTTTCTGGCATCTTTATGGATTCGAATTTCTTTAAGAGCAATCAAGTGGGTAAGCGTACCTTTGAAGCGGCCGAAATCTTAAAAGAATATGGCGCGGATAACGCCTTAGCCGATGAATACTTAAAAGACGAATACGAAGAATTTGCCTTAACGAACAAGATTCTAAACACCATGAAGACCCCCGCCTATGGCGTGGTCTATTGCGTTTGTGACGACAATGACATCGTGGAACGCAGCACTTTAGCAAAGGTGGCAAACCAATTGATGCAATTAAAGGATGTCCATGCTTCCTTCGTCATCGGGCGAATTGCCGATAAGCAACTATTCATTTCGGCACGAAGCGATGGCAGCATCTCCGTACAACTCTTAATGGAAAAATTAGGTGGTGGTGGCCATCTACAAATGGCAGCCTCGGCATTCCCCAATCCTAAAGTGGCAACGAACGCCACTCATGTTATGGATGTCGAAGAATTATTAAAACAATGCTTGAATGATTATCTTGATGAGTCGAAAGTTACTGTGAATATTGGAGGAGGAAGCAATTCATGAAAATTATCTTATTAGCCGACGTTCGTGGTGTCGGTAAAAAAGGCCAAACGGTCGATGCGAAAGACGGCTATGCGAAGAACTATTTGATTCCTCGCGGATTGGCTGTGATTTCTACGGATACGAGCCAACGAATCTTAGCCAAGAACAATGCCGAAGATGCCGCAAAACAAGCGGAACTCAAGAAAGAAGCCGAAGAACTTGCTACGCGCTTAGAACACATCAACGTGGAATTCAAAGCCAAAGTGGGCAGCGATGGCCGGATGTTTGGTGCCATCTCTCCTAAACAAATCGAAGAAGGCTTAAAAGAACAATGGGGCATTACCATCGATAAACGGAAGTTCATCGATAAGTACCCTGCCAACGCGATTGGCTATACGCGTCTTCGGATTGAACTCTATAAAGGTTCAGCCGGAGAAGTCATTGGCACCGTCAACGTGCATATCTCTGAAGAAAAGTAACCATGCCTGCCAAGAAAGTATCTCTTCCCTCTAACGTTGAAGCGGAGCGTTCCGTGCTTGGGGCGATGATGATGTCGCCCGATGCCGCGAGCGTGGCCCTTTCCCAATTGACGGAAAATAGTTTTTCGGGCGCCGACGCACGGAACCAAGTGGTTTATCGTGCCATGCTTGCTTTGGCAGCACATCAAAACCCGATTGATCCTCAAACCGTGAACAACGAATTGGTGAACTTGCATCTTCTGGAAGCGGCAGGCGGAACCGAATACTTAATGGAGTTGATTAACTCGAACATCAATCCCAATAACGTTGATCACTATATCCGCATGGTCAAAGACCAAGCAGTCTTACGGGAATATTTGCTTGGCTTACAACAAGTCCAAACGGACTACGCGGATGGAAAAGTGGCGGATGTCGGCGATTTTATTGCGCGTTCGCAACAAACTTTAACCGCTATCGCCAATCGTCGTTCGGTCGGGGAATTCCGTCGGGCTGGTGAAGTAGCGATTGAAGTGCAACGCCAAATCGAACAAGAATCAAAACGCACCAATAAGAACTTAACCGGCGTCGATACGGGTTATCGGAAACTCAACACATATACCCATGGCTGGCAACCAGGCGATTTAATCGTCTTAGCGGCCCGTCCTTCTGTCGGGAAAACCGCGTTCGCGTTGAATTTAGCCTTGCACGCGACGGAATATCAAGGAAAGCCCGTTGCCATCTTCTCGGGCGAAATGTCGAGCGCTTTGATTATGAAACGTATGTTGTCGGCCGTCTCACACGTCTCGGTTGAGCAATTAACCACCGGTTCCTTAGGAGAACGAGAACTCAAGAAAGTCGCGATTGCTGTCGACGATATGCAACGGATGAATCTCTTTATTGATGATCGGCCTAATCCTCGGCTAGGCGATATTGTGGCAAAGACCACAAAATTAAAGAATAATTATCCGGATCTTTGTGCCGTCTTTATTGACTATATCAATATCATTCGAACCGAAGAAAGTTTTGATTCTAGAAGCTTAGAGGTCGCCTTAATCACCTCAACTTTAAAAGAAATGGCCCGTAATTTACATGTGCCGGTCATCGCGCTTTCCCAGATTAACCGTAAAGCGGATGAAAACGAAAACGGGGAGCCATCTCTTTCGAACTTAAAGGATTCCGGCTCTATCGAACAGGACGCCGACATCGTCATGTTGATGTACCGGAAAGACTACTATAACAATCAAGGGAAGAAGAAGCAGTTCCGCCCTGGTGGAGCGGAAGGGCAAGCACAAGCGCAATCCTATGAGGACAAGATCCAAGCGTCTATCGATGCGCAAAAAGCCAAAGGAAAAGACAATAACATTTCGCTTACAACGATTTCTGTCGCTAAGAACCGGAATGGTCAAACCGGTAAGATTTCTTTGCTGTTCTCGCGGGATATCCAGCGTTTTGATGATGTTTCCACCGAGTTTGAAAATCAGGTGGCAGCTGCGAATGGCCAAGGGCCTTCCCCTGACGACGAATTATGATCCGTTACGACATCGTAGAATCAGGGTCGAAAGGGAATGCGACCCTTCTTTCTTCTGAGAACACATTAATTCAGATTGATATGGGCGTTCCCTTAGCAAACCTGAAGCAAGGATTGTCTCATCTTCACGCCTCCTTAGATCAAGTGAAAGCATTACTCATTACCCATGAGCACTCAGACCATATCAAAGGGCTGTCTTTAAAAACCTACAAAGAAGCAAAAATCCCCCTTTATTGCACCGAAGGAACTTTGCCTCATCCCGATGGTTTGTTAGTACCAGATGAAGGGCTTTTCATAGGGGATTTTTCGATTTTTCCTTTTTCTACCTCTCATGATGCCGCGAATCCCGTCGGCTTTGTTTTCCGACAAGGAAACGAGAAATTGGTCTATTTAACCGACAGCGGAATCGTGCCAGATACTGCGCTTCCGTATTTGGGGGACGCCGACTATTACATTGTGGAATCGAATCACGATGTGGATAAGTTATTGAAGTCAGACCGTCCTTTATTGTTAAAACAAAGAATTCGTTCGGACCATGGTCATTTATCAAACGATCAGTCTGCCGAGGCATTTGTATCTTTGGTAGGCCCACATACAAAGTCCATTACCTTGGCTCATTTAAGTGAGGAATGCAATACGCCCGATTTAGCCATTCATACCTGGGAGACCATCTTCCAAGAACATGGTTTGGATGTGCATCAATATCACTTGCAATGTGCTTCCCAACATCAAGATTTATTAGGAGGCGACTTATGAAGATTCGTTTCTTAGTCGTCGGGAAATTAAAGGAATCGTATTGGAAGGCTGCCGAAGCAGAATATCGGAAACGGTTGGCTCCCTACGCCCAGACAGAAGTGGTGGAACTTACGGATTATCCAACGCCAGAACATGCCTCTTTCAAAGAAGAGGAAGAAATCAAACGCAAAGAAGGACAGGAGATTTTATCCAAGCTGAAGCCAAATGACTTTTGTATCCTTCTCGATCTGGGGCAAAAACAACCGGATTCGTTGGAGATGGCAGTTTATTTGGAAAAATGGATGAGACAAAGCGGTGCTTCTTTGACGTTCGTCATTGGAGGATCGTTAGGGCTCTCCGAAGAAGTCAGGCAACGTGGCAATGCCGTTTTGACGTTATCCCATTTGACCCTCACCCATCAAATGACACGAGTGTTCTTATGGGAGATTCTTTATCGCTCCTTTAAAATTGCCCATCATGAGCCCTATCATAAATAAGGAAGGTCATTGATTATGGAGTATCCAGAATTTCAACAATATATCCCGTTTGTAGACCCCACGAACCCATTTTGTAACGCCTACAAAACCAAAGAAGGGCACGTCTTTTATGTCGAACCGGGTTTCTACGAAGGCATGAAAGGATACGAAGAAAAACGGGCCGAACGTTATCAAGACTTATTGAACGGCATCTATGATGTCATCGCGAAGAACGAGAAAGTCATCTTCACCTGGAATTTTGATTCTCCTTTTGTGGAGAAAGAGGGATTCATCTATCGAGAAATTTCTGATATTGCCGATCCCTTACAGATTTTTGTGGAAGACAAAAGCCGCGGCAGCGATTACGGAGACTAAATGAAACTTGGAATCTTTGGCCTTGGTATCACGGGCTTAGTCAATTACGCCACGTATTGGAATCATCGCGATTCTGTCGTGGCTTATGAGAATAACCCCGAAAAGGTAGAGGCAATATCCCGTCATCCCAATTCCACTTGGGAAGCTTCATTACGGAAGATACTTTCCAAGACAAAATCGCATAAAACTTTAACGGGAAAAGCAGAAGATTTAGCAGGCACGAATGTATTCTTTTTTTGTGAAGAACCCATTTATTCCTCGGATGGTTCTCTTGTCATGAACCAATTAGAAGAAGATATCGCCACGGCAATACAATATCGGGCAAAAGAAGAAGTCTATTTCGTGCTTAGAACTTTGCTCCCCCTTGGCTATACCGCTTCTTTGCGCGCCAAACTTCCCACGGACATTCATCTTGTTGTAGAGCCTTCGTTTCTTTCGGACTTACCCTATGCCGAAGAAACGAATCCGGATCGGATTGTTCTTGGCGTGAGCCAATCAGAAGACGCCGCCTTTATCACATCATTACGGAAACGAGAAATTCAAAACCATGGCATTCCTGTCTACGAAATGGACTATGCCTCAGCAGAATTGCTGCCCTACGTTTCTTTGACGTTCTTACGGGCCAAGCAAAACTATGCGAATGCCGTTGCGACGCTTTGCGAACGTTATGGGGCGGACGCTTCAAAAGTATTGCCCTCATTAGGAAGCGATCACCGGATTGGCCGTTCTTTGTTACGCATGAGTCCGGGCTATGGTGCGGATAACACCAATCGCGCTTTAATGGCGCTCCAAAATGAATTTGAACCGGCATCTGCCATATGCAAAACCAATCAAAGCCGTATTGATACTTTCTTAGTACGTATTCATGATTCTTTAGGTAGCCTTCAAGGCAAGACCGTCGCGATTGCCGGTTGGCCTGCCATGGATGGAGATCCCAAAGCTGCCGTTTCATGGAATTATGCAAAACGACTGCTCCAAGAAGGCGCCAAGGTGATTGTTTACGAACCGAAAGAAACACGCGTTGAAGATACTTCTTTATCCGTTACCTGGGCAGAGACTTTCCGTGATGCCTTAGCCTCGGCGGATGCTTTACTTATTCTTGCCCCAGAAGATTGTTTTAAGCAACTGCCAGAAGAACGCCTTTTGTTGGCGATGCCTGGCCGTTGGATTTTTGATGGTTGTGACCTTTATGACGCCCGTTACTTCCATGAATTCCATTACGTTGCCGCAGGGCATTGAGAGGTATCATTATTTACCTTCTTTTAAAATATGTTACCCGATGATATAGAAGTTTTTCGGGAAAGCGCATAAGATTAAAACATGGCATCTACTAAAAAGCCGCCTTTCCGGCACAACCCTCGAGCGGAATCCGATTTTTTGTTACGCACGTACGAATGGTTGGCGAACGAATTCAAGGGAGAGCGTTTTCGCAAAGTCTGCGACTTAAAAGTTTCTTATGCCTTAAGTGAAGAACCGATTCCCTTTCAAGAAATAGGACGCCGTCATTTCGAGCCTTTAGCGATCGGTGAAAAATGGGCAACGCACGTTTTCCAGTGCGCTTGGTTTCGAATTGAAGGGAATGCTGCAGGCATCAAAGATCCCTATTTAGGCATAAACTTTCGGGGAGAAGGCCTTTTAATTGATGAACACGGGCATGCCTTAAAAGGGTTTTCGAATGGTGACAACGCTTGGCAATTGGGCAACATTACTTTTGAAAAGTGTTTTGCACCGATTGCCCCTTTGCTAAAGCCGGATGGATCTTTTGTTTTATATATGGATGTCGCTGCCAATCATTTGCAGGGCGGTTTCTTTGATCCAACTTATTTAGAATATTGCGGTTTGTTTACTCACGATGAAAAAACGGAAGAGATCTATCAAGACTTTCAAATTCCTTATTGGTATTGTCGTTATAAAATAGAACATCACGAAGCCCTCCCTCACCAAAAGGAATTTTTGAGAGGAATGGCCATGGTCAAGTCTTATTACCAGTATCACGACCCCAAGGCCTATGAAAAATCAAAGCCCGTCTTAAACGATTTAATACGCTTATCTGGTCAAGACAACTTTCATTATATTGCCGAAGGTCACTCTCATTTGGATTTGCTATGGCTTTGGCCATTTCGTGAAACCAAACGCAAAATCTTGAGGACGTTTTCTAATGCTGTCTTTTTGTGCCAACGCTATCCCGATTATCGCTACGTCGCCTCGTCTCCTTTGCAATTTGCTTTGTTGGAAGAGTTGGATCCTAAACTGTTTCAGCAAGTTGCTCGCCTAATACAAACCGGCCAAATCGAATACGAGGGACAAACTTGGGTGGAAAACGACATCAATCTTCCCTCCGAAGAATCTTGGACCCATCAAGCGTTATATGGGCAAAAATATTGGAAAGAAAAATTTGGTAGCTACGCCAAGATTCAATGGCTTCCTGATACTTTTGGCTATGCGGCATCCTTGCCACAAGTCATTGCTGCGTCTGGCTCGCCTTACTTTTTAACGCAAAAGCTTTCTTGGAATGAACACACCATTTTCCCATACCATACATTTCGTTGGATCGGCATTGACGGAACATCGGTGTTGGTTCATATGCCACCATCCAACGAATACAACTCTTCTGCAGGGCCCGATAGTTTGCTGAGAGGAGAAGCCAATGCTAAACACGAAGGCAACGAAAATCAAGGTTTGCTTTTGTTTGGCATTGGCGACGGCGGCTGCGGCCCTTCCATCGACCATGTGGAACGCGTAAGACGGGAAACAAACGTTCCGTATCTTCCGAAGGTGAAAATGGGGCGATCAGATGTGTTTTTTGAAAGCATATCGGCGAAACCGTTCCCCACTTTTCAAGGCGAACTTTATTTAGAAAAGCATCAAGGCACTTTGACTTCTCAAAGCAACACCAAGCAAAATAATCGTCTTTTTGAAGAAAGGGCAAAGGCATTGGAATTTTATTATGCCAGCCAAGGAAAGAGTGGCGATGCGTTAAAACCGTTATGGAAAGAAGCGATGCTTTATCAATTTCACGACTGTTTGCCTGGCTCTTCCATTGAACGAGTCTATCAAGAAACGGACATCGCTTATACAAGATTATTCGAGGAGCTTGAAGACCTGGCTTCCCAAGAAAACCTTTCGTTTATTCCGCATCCTTCTAAACCGTTAATTAATCATTTTGCCTATCCCGTTTCCTTGACGGCGAAACAAAAAGATTGCTATCTTCTCTATGAAGCAGAAGCGCAGCAACTCGCCTTTCCAAAACGCTATTTTTTGAGCGGAGAAGGTGACGCTCGCCATTATGAAAACCGCTTTTTTGAAGTGTCGTTTGATAATCACGGCTTCATTTCCGCACTGCAAGAGAAAAAGACGGGCCGAGTAGTTCTAAAAAACAGCAATGTGTTGCGCGTTTTTATCGATAAAGGAGATGCATGGGACTTTCCTGATGACTATCGTGCGCAGCCCGAAATGGATATGCATCTACTTTCGCAGAGCGCCAAAAATTATGGCATTATTCACGAAATCGTTTCTGAGTACTCATTTCGTAATTCTCGTTTGATTCAGACCATTTTGTTGCGCGACGATTGTCCTTATTTGGATGTTACTCATGAAGTGTATTGGAAAGATACTGGATATATGTTGCGGGCAGAATTTATTCCCTGTGAATACGCTCACTTCGTGA
Source organism: uncultured Erysipelotrichaceae bacterium (assembly GCA_902791935.1). Classification (GTDB taxonomy): domain Bacteria; phylum Bacillota_I; class Bacilli_A; order RFN20; family CAG-826; genus UBA4951. The sequence continues at coordinate 34,679 of CADAXQ010000003.1, forward strand.
CCAGCGATATTCAATTTGGCATGCTGCGGCGTTCCACTCAGAGAGAAAACGAGCATATTGCCGCTATGAAGGAAATTGCTTGTCAAAAATGGTTCGACATGTCCAAAAACGGGGCGGGTATTGCTATTTTTAATCACACAAAGAATGGGTTCTTTGCCAAAGACGGCATACTATCTTTGGCGCTGTTACGCAGCACAGACTATCCCTGCCCCCACTCTGACCAAAAGAAAACGGTCTATCATTATGCTATTTATCCACACGCCGGCGATTTAAATGCGGTAGAAGTAGATAATCTTGCCATGGCTTATAATGGTCAGTTTCTTTTTGGAAACGCGGACGAAGAACTACCATTCATTGATAATCCTGCAATTGAAATTTCTGCTTTTGCTCCTGCCTACAACAACGATGGACAAATTCTTAGACTATATGAGAAAACGGGCTTATCACAAACAGTCAACTTAAGCCTGCCAGCGTGCTATGCTTTAAAAGAGGAAACGAATTTGTTGGAAGACAAGATTGGTGATGTGCCAAAAGGATGCCTTTCTTTCCACCCTTATCAGATTCGAACCTTCCGCATGGAAAGGAAGAAATAACATGAGAGATATTGGCTCAAGCAGTTCGCTCTCGCAGCAGCAGATCAAACGTTCGAATCTGACTTCCATAGTGAATTATGTGATGACGCACGATCGCGCAACGAAACGTGACATTTGTGATGAAACCAATCTTAGCTGGGGCTTGGTTTCCAAAGTAGTTAACCAATATCTTCATATGGGTCTTTTTGAAGAAAAGGGACTCGCTTCGCGTGAAGGAAAAGGTAGAACCGGTGCTATTATTGGCATTCCCGATTCCGCTTCCTGGTCGCTAGGGGTGAGCATTCGCCCCAACGTGATTCGTACAAAAGTTATCACTTTACAAGGGAAGTTAGTGGAAGAAACCGTGCACGCTGTCACAGAAAAAACGCAAGCAGGGCTTTTGCTTTCACTTTTTAACGCTTTGGACAAAGCCTTTCAAAAAGCAGATGAAGTCGGCAAAACATTCATTGGCATTGGGCTGTCTTCTCAAGGAATTATCGATCCCGACCAAGGCATGGTGGAGTCTTTCCCCGGATTGGGTGGCAAAGCGTGGAAAAGTACTTCCTTAACACAGTTGATTGAAAATCGTTATGGTGTACCTGCGGCGATTGAATCTGAAGCCGTTAACGTGTTGTTTGCGCTGTACAAAGAAAACAAAGTCATGGACGCTGCTCTACTCGATTTATCGACTACAGTCACTTTGGCTTATATTAAGTCGGGCTTGCTTTTTTCTTCCGCGGACCAGTTGGCTTTTGGCCATGTTTTTGTTCCTACCCCCGAGGGGATTAAAAGTTTAGATGAGGAAGCGTCAGGGCTGGCTTTAGAAGAAGTGAATGCAAAGCATGGAAGTTATGCGGAATGGGGTAAACGGGCCGGCCAAGCCTTGGCCTATTCTGTCTATAATGCCAATGAACTGATTCATCGCCCCGTTGTCTATTTTTCAGGAGACTTGTTGATTTATCAGAATGATTTTTTCCCTGCCTTTTTGGCCGCCTATTCTTCTTGGACCCAAGGCGAAGAAAAAAACGTCGAATTCCATCTTACTTCTCAATATGATGGTGCGTTTGGTGCGGCTTTAGTTGGTGCAGAGCGTGGTTTGGTTGAATCAGGCATGAAAATCATTGAGCCAAAAAAGAAAGCAAAAGCGAAAAGAAAGCACCGGGAAGCACAAAAATGAAAACGGTCTTTTCCGTTTATTGGAAACGTTCGTTTTGGAAATACCTTTTGGTGGCCTTTTTGCCACTTGGAATTTGGGCCTATGCTTTTCAACTCAAAGACAGGCCTAAGGAAAACGAAACATTGCAAGTTTTCTTTTCTTCACGCCAGCTTTTTGAGGACGGACCTTTTCGGGAAACTCGCAAAGATTATTCTTCCGCGGGCATTCTGTCCTTAAAAACGGTTTCTGTTTCCCCCACAAATCAAAACTATATTGGCATGTTTGAATCTGAAGGCTTGTATTACAGTGATATTTTGTTTGTTCCCGAAACCCAGTTGACCATGTATCAAGATGGAAATTGGTTCTTGCCATTAGACAGTACCGTATTAAAAGACGCTTCTTTGGACTGGATTTTTCAGTCTAATCGGCAAGACGAAAAAGTTGCGCTTAAAGTTTATGATCCAAACGATGCTAACTATAACGCTCACTTCGATCTTTCGTATGTAAATTTGAATGACAACCGCGAAGCCTTATACCTGTGTTTAAACGCAAGAATGCCGAATATTTATCCTTGGAACAACAACTCGCGCGAAGGGGATAATCAGGCGCTGGATTTATTTCGGCGAATTGTCTTTTATCAAAGTAAGCAATAGTGGTATGTCAAAAGGTAAGAAAGCGAAAAAAGATTCAGGAACGATTTTCCCAAAAAATCGCTGGGAAGTATTTTGGGATGTTTCGGTACATCGAATCGTCGATTTGCTGAAAATTTCTATCCTAACCGGTTTATTTTTCCTTCCGCTCTTTGCGTGGAACGGATACAACACATTTGCCATCGCTTATGCTGATTATCAACAAGAAAAGGCTGCCTCCACCCTGGCTCAGATTCGTTTTTATCAAGCTGTGATAAACGTGCCGTGCGTTATGTTTGCTGCTTTGGGGGTAGCAGGAGGATGGAACGCCATTCAAAAAATCGCTCATGCTGAATTGGCGTTTGTGTCGCATGATTTTTGGGATGGATTCAAAAACAACTGGTGGGTAGCACTATTGCTCGGTTTATTGATGGGGCTATCGGGCGGGATTTTCTTGCTTGGATTTACAGTCTTTCAATCTACCCAACTAATCTGGACAATTTTGGGAAGAGGTCTTTGTGCCGTTCAATTTCTTTTCTTCGGCATCTTGTCTATCTATGGGCTGGCGGTGCAAGAGCAATATGAGTTGCGGGTAGGACAATTCTTCGTGGTTGTGTTGAAACTATTCTTTTTGGAATTCCCCGTCAATCTAGCATTTTTTATTATTTTATCAATCGGCTTGGGCTTCTTTTATGTCTTTGCCAACCCTTTGATTCATTTTCTAGGCTATGCATTAACGTCGTTGATATTACTTTCTTTGGCGATGTTGGTGGGAGTTTTGTGGACTTCTTATTCGTTTGATCACCAAATTAATCGAGCCTTTTTCCCACAAGAAGTGGATAAAGGTGTTTGGCGGGTCCCGCCGAAAAAAGAATAGTTATCAATCCACGCGGGTTCCGTTGGGGCGAAACGCAAAGAGATTTTTTGCATTAAATGTCACGTGCATGGTCTCGCCGACTTCATGTGGCGTAGGACTTAATAAGGTTCCGCGGAAAGTGCCATCTTCCGAAGCGAAAGAAAGATGAGGGCCATCTTCTTCCCATAAGACATTTTGGATTCGAATGGGGATTCCTTCTTCTGAAAAATAGGCGTCCTCATAAGACAGCCCGAACGTATAGGAACCATCAGGAAGCGACAATTGAATTTTCGTGTTGGCAACCAGTAACGTTCGATTTTTAACCACGCCTGAAAATGTCAAAGACTTACCGGCCCTCAAAAAAGAAAAAATTTGCAAGGTTGCTGGTTTGTCGTAAAGTTCCTGCGGCGTTCCAACACCAATGACTTTTCCTTGTTGAAGCAAACACATCTGATCTGCTAATGTCAACGCTTCCTCTAATCGATGTGTGGAATATAGGAATGTTGCATTATGGCGTGACTTCATTTCTAAAAATAAGCGTAAAAATGTGCCACGGTTTTTTGGGTCAACATTGGAAAGGGGCTCATCGAAGAGATTGACGTCCGCTTCTCTTGCTAACGCTCTGGCTATTGCTACCCGTTGCTGTTCTCCTCCTGAAAGCTGACGCGGTTTCCTTGTTAGGATGGCGGTAATTCCGGCTTGCTTGGCAACGCGTCTAATACACGCAATGATTTCTTCCGTCGTAAGACCGCGATCTTTTAGCCCCATAGCAATATTTTGATAGACAGTTGCATAAGGAAATAAGACGTAATTTTGTGGCACGTATGCCATCGATTTTTCTTCTTGCGAAATTTTTGTGGCATCGACGCCGTTCCAGAAAAAATCTCCATCATCAAAGCTTTCGATACCCGCCAAGATACGAAGAAGTGTAGTTTTTCCAGAACCAGATCCCCCCATCAGCACAAAGAACGATCCGCTTGGAATGTGAAGGGAAACGTTTTGAAGGGCCATCACTTCAGAGGCGGGTTTCCGCCGATTTTTTGCGATATAGAAAGTTTTCGAGAGATTGTGAATTTCGATATTAGCCATGTGTTAATATAATAACATTGTGCTTTATCTTTTTGACCAAGAGCAACAGAATCGTCTACGCCGAAAGAAATTACAGCTAGTTTGGATTTTTGTCGTAGTCACCGTTGTTTATTTATCGGTCGCCTTTTTGTTCTTTTTTGCCCATTCACGTGATAACAGCGTCTTATATTTGACTTTAGAAGGAGTGATAGGCGCAATTTATGCTTGCTACGCGGTCTTTCATTGGGATTATCTATATCGTAATAATCGACGTTTGTTGCGGTTAAATCGGTTGGCGTTAGCGGCCGACAAACGCGAAGGCGTGTTTCTTTACCAAGAGGAATTGCCGAGACGCCCTAGAAATGGCGTATATTGCTGGGGCTATCGGTTTGTAGACGAAGCGGGTGTAGCGCACGATTTTTATGCCGCGAAATGTATACCATTGGTGCAAAGTCATTCGTGCCACCTTATTTTTTTCAACGATATTTTATTAGGATGGAACGACGAAACTTCATGTAAAGCGCCATAAATTGCGCATTTTTCGCACTTTTTAACTTGTTAAATTCTTTTTCTATCAATGGGTTTCATTTTTTGTTGGAAGCGTTTACAATAGCAATGGAGATAAATAAAAATGAAAGCCATAAAACCTATTTGCCTTTTTTGCCTTATAGGGAGTGCCCTCACTTTATGCGGATGTAACAACCCCAGCACAGTGATTGATACTTCAAAAACACAAATTTATTTGCACCGCTTTGCCGGCGGATTTGGCGAAGCATACCTCAATCGCATGATTGAAGAATGGAATGCAAAAAACGACAAATATCAAATCGTAGCCACTGCGGCCAACTTAGATTCTGATGCGGACGATTTAACGGCGTTGCAAACCGGGACGAATATCGATATTTTTTGGTCTTCTTTTTGCCGATATGAAACGGGCTGGTATCACGAACCCAACTACTTTGAAGATCTAAGCGAGATTTTAGATTCAAAACCAGACGGAGAAAACGGTTTGACGGTGCGGGAAAAGATTATTGATAAAAACGCTTGGCTAGGGGATGCTACTGCGCGGCATGGTGAAGGCTGCTATATGCTACCGAACACGTCTACCATCATGGGTTTCCTTTTCGACTATGATGCCTTTATGGAAAATGGATGGCTAGAATACGCACCCGTTTCTGAAAAAGCAAAAGTAGAAGCGGATGGCATCATCTGCCATGAAGAAGATGGAAAACTGATTTTTGATTCCTCTACGCGAGAGAATTGTTTTTATCAAAAAGGTGACATCATCACCATTGCCTCCCACGATGGAATCTATGGCACTTATGATGATGGGCAACCCGTTACCATGGACGACTTCCGCTCCATGTTAACCTTGATTGATGCCTCTGGTTATACTCCCATTGGCTATTCTGGCAAAGACGAGGGTTACATCGGCGTTATGGGAGAGATGTATTTTGCCCAAACCATTGGGCTAGATACTCTCCATAGTTATTTGACATTCAACAGCAACGGGCAAAACATGACTTTCGTGGATGCTTCGGGAACAGAAACACAAGCTCCATTGACCATTCAAAACGGCTATCAAGCTTTCTCATTGAAAGGCTATAACGAAACCGTGGACTATGCCGAAAATATCTTTTTTGGTAACTATACTTCAGATTATTGCCGGACGGGTTCAACTACTGTCGATGATTTGCAACAGAAATTTGTAATGAACGATGCCATTACGGACAAGAAAACTAAATTTGCTATGCTGGTAGAAGGAAATTGGTTTGAATCTGAGGCAAGAAGCGCAATCGAAAACGTCGCACGCCATAACCCCGCACATGGCTATGGTAAGCAACGCTATCGTTTGATGCTGACGCCTACTGACGAACACACCACAAGCGAAAAATCTGTTGTTAGTGCTATTGAAACGGGCGGGTTGCTGGTAAAAAAGCAAAGTGATCCGGACAAAAAAGCAGCTATCTTTGACTTCATTAAATCGACATTGACCAATGACAACTTAGCGAAGACTTGTGTGGAATCGGGTTTGATTCGTCCTTATTCTTTTACCTTGACATCCGATCAGTTAGCAGCGCAGACCCCGTTCCAGCGTTATTGCTATACGTTAGTGCAAGACCACGAGCATGTCGAAACCATTACCCCACGTTTGGAACGATTAAGCGCTCCAATCACCTTTGCTTCTAGTTCTTTAAATCTTTCGAATGTCATGTTATTTGGCCGCAACCGCTATAGTCTCTTGTCCGCGATGCGTGTAGAAAGCGCCGAGGAGTTGAAAGCCAATACCAAATCGATGTATACCGCAGAACAATGGGCAAACGGCATTGCTGAATGCCAAAGACAGGGTTTCTATCAAAATTAGTCGGGAGAGCATATGCAAGGTGCAATTCGCACGAAGAAAATACGGAGTGGCAAGAGGATTTCTCGTAAGGCTTCCTCCAATCTTTTTGTGCTTTCGGTTGTTTGGTATCCGCTAGTCCTATTCTTAATTTTCTGGGTCGGTGTGAACTTTAACTCCATTCTTCTTGCTTTCCAGTCTGTAAATGTGGATGGCAGCCGGCAGTTTGTTGGTTTTGACAATTTTGTCGCATTTTGTAAGAACGCGTTTTCTATGCAAGGTAGCGGCACGCAGTTGATGTATTCGTTTCGTAACTCTTTAATCAAATACGCCGTTTCTGTTGTGGTTTGCATGCCGCTTTATTTGATTTTTTCTTATCAAATTTATAAAAAGTGCTTTTTACACGAAACCATTCGCGCCATTTCGATGGTTCCCTCCATTATTTCTGGTTATGTCATTTCTTTGCTTTTTGTGAATTTTATTCAAGTGGGCGGGCCGCTGTATTACGTCATGAGCAAAACAGGTCATGAATGGTTTTCTTTGCTTTACCCAACCATCAACGGAAAATCCCCGTGGATTGCCCTAGCTACCAGCATTATCTATACGATTTGGCTTTCTTTCTCAACCAACCTATTGGTGTATCCAAACGCAATGAATTCCATTTCGCCCGACATCCGTGATGCGGCCAAAATTGACGGAGTGAATAACGGCTTTACTGATCTCCGCTACATTGTGCTTCCATTGATTTTCCCAACCATCGAAACGTTTTTGATCACTGGCTTATCAGGCATCTTTATGGATGTTGGACCATTAATCGAATTCTATTATCTTAGCGCGCCCGATTACGCATCCTATGTAGGCTATTATTACCAAGTTCAAGTGCTGACAGGCAACGTCTCTCAATATGGCCTTTTGGCTGCAGGCGGCTTGATTTTGACCGCCATCACTGCCCCGTTGGTCTTCTTGTTGAAGTGGTGCTGCGATAAATTTGGTCCATCTACCGATGCCGGAGGAGACAAATAATATGACACGTCTAGCTTTAGGTGTGGCCCTTAAACAAAAGCCACGGCATACGCACTATCATCGTAAAATCACGCCAGTTGTTGTACTTGACGAAATTGTAAAATGGCTCATTTGGGTTGTGATGATCGTATATTCTTTATCTTTGCTCATCCTTCCGATTTGGATGATACTTTCCTCATTCCGTGATATCTATAGCTACAATTTGAATCCGTTTGCGTGGCCAGAACAATGGGGATATTTTGATAATTATCGGGTCGCCTATGAGAATTTGAAAGTTCGATTGACCGATGGCACAACTTATAATTTCTTCCAACTCGCATTGTTTTCTTTGATATGGTCGGTCATGAATCCGCTGATTACCAATTTCTTTACTCTTTTGATGGCTTATGTGATTTGCAAATATAAGTTTCCTGGGCGGAAATTCTTATATAACTTTGGCATTGTGCTGATGATTATTCCAATCATTGGCTCTTTGCCTTCCGCCATGATGGTCAAGAAAGCGTTAGGCATCTACGACAACATGTTCTTGATGTTATTGACCTCGCCGGTTGGCTGCTTTTCTGGCTTTGGTTTCTTGCTATTCTATGGTGCATTTAAATCTATGCCTTGGGATTATGCCGAGGCAGTATTCGTTGATGGTGGAGGTCACTGGCAAGCATTTCTTCGCTGCTATTTCCCCATGGTTCTCCCCATATTTATGGTTCAAATTGTCCTCGGATTCATTGGATCGTGGAATGACTATTCAACCTTTATGCTTTGGCTGCCATCCACTCCAAACCTGGCATATGGTCTCTATCTTTTCCAAGAAAACGCAACTGGTGTTGCCAACTCTAACGTAGTCGAAATCTTAGCGGGATTTAGCATTGTTATTATTCCTACCGTCATTCTTTACTTTGCTTCTCATCGATTGATTAACTCGAATTTTATGATCGGAGGTATTAAAGGATGAAAAAAATCGTGCGCCGATGTTTCCCTTTTGCTTTCGTTTTTGCTGCCATTTTAATGGGTTGCGTAACGAATGCCCCTTCTCACGATTCTTCGTCTTGCAGCGAAGCGTCATCTATTGCTTCAAACTATCAACTGACTGCGCCCGATTTTTTCGCGGTAAAAACAAACGAGACATCCTTCGATTTCACAAAAGGGGTTTATCTTCGCCATAATGGCAAAAAGATTCGCTATTCGATTGACACATCTGCCGTGGATTTTACGCAAGTTGGTCAATATGTGTCCGTGATTAAAACGGCAGACGAATCCTTTCATCAAACAGTTCCCGTTCGAGTGTATGCCAAGCCATCAATTCGTGGAAATCTAGAAAATCCGTCTTTTGAATACGCAAAACGTTACGACATCACGAAGAACTTCTCTTGCGTTGATTCGTTTGGTGAGCCCTTAACGATTCAAGCGGAATACGAAGCGGATTCTATGGGAAGAATTGCTTCTACCGGCGCTACTGTGCATTTAACCTCTGTTGATGCGGCGGGAAATGTTGCCTCTTTCTATGTCCATGATGTTCGCTTAACCAACATGGTTACGCCAAAAATCGCTGACCTCACTTTGGATTTAGCTTCGCCAGAGAACGAAATTCCAGAAGCGAAAAACTATACGAATCCTCGCGTAGCGTGCGAAAACCACATCCTGAATGATCATGAATGGCTTCTTGGCAGCAAAATCAGTAAGAGGTACTTGAAATCGCTTGGAACGGGAAGTCATGAATTCGTTTTTTCGTGCCTAGAAGGATATTCTTCTTTTGTCGTCACTATTACAGATCAAAAAAAGCCCGCCATCATTTATGACCTCTCTTATGATGGTGCAGAAGTACTAGAAGGGACGCTATCATTATCTCCGTTCGCTTTACAATCTGAAGATTCCTACCAAAATCTAGAAATTACTTATACGCTAACACGGAACGGAGAAGCAACCGATGTTCGTGAAGCCTTGCCGACTGGCAAATATGTTTATTCGGCATTGATAAGGCGTGGCGGTGAAACAATAGAAACTAAGTCTATATCTTTCGCTGTTTTGGCCTTGTGTGATTACCATTCCTCTGTGTCTCATCTTTTTGCATCGGACTATTTTGATGACAGCGAGGTTACGTCTTCCTTCACAAACAACGGCATCGAGATTTCTGCGGAGGCAGGAAAGAACCTTTATTTTGACCGCATCTTGTTACGTTCGGCAATAGAACAAGGGAGAGACACGCTATGTTTCCGCTTCCAATCGCATACGGCTTCTGCGAGCGAGCTCCTTTGGTTCGGAAATGGCGCTTGGAGCCTTCCTGGCAATATGGTCGCGCTAGGTGGTTCAAAAGAGACTACTCTAGCGGGACAAGTTTTCTCTTTGTCTGTACCGTTAAGCTTGTTTTGCGACGATTATCCTCGGTTTAATTTGTTTTTCTCGCAGGCAACTTCATTAACATTAACAGAAATTAAGTTTGTTGCGTCCCCCATTCACGCTGTTGATTCCTTTTATCGCGCTTACTATTATCCAGAAAAAGGCGGTTCCTACACTTTGTTTCCAGTCGGAAACAGGGATCTTACTGGCTACGCGGTCTATGCATTGTCCCGAGCGCTATTCCAAGATGGCATTGCTGTAAACGCCAAGAACGCGACGATAACATTCACAAGTAACAGCGCTATCTCCCTTCGCCTTGTCTTGCCTGATGGTACAAGCCAATCATATACAGCAAGCCCGAGCGAAGGCGTATCGGTGACTGTCGATCTTTCGCTATTTTCAGCCACTGACGCCAGTATGACTTTAACGTTTGATGCAGTCTGGGCCGATGTCACAATGAGCGTTCCGCTTTACGCCTAAGGAGGAAAAACAAATGAGAAAACTATTTCGAATTCTGCAAGCAACCCTACTAGGCGGGTGCGGCGTCTTGGCATTATTTTCTTCCCCCACATCAGAGCCATTCCCCAAGTTCGCCGTTCATTTTGCAGGCAACAACGTAGTCTACACCTATGGATTGTTAGGAACTTTGTACGATGTTTCCTCTGCCCAATCGGTTACCGATCCCTACGGGAAAGAATTGGATATTTCGTCGGGCAAAGTTTTGCTTTCTATTGCGACTGGCTATTACTCCATTCAATACGCAAACAAAAGTGAACGGTTAAAAGTTTATGAAGAAAAACCCGACGATATTGCGATTTTGCAAGGCGAATATCCCGCTTCCATGAATGTGGGGGAGGCCATCGTTCTTCCTACGATTCAAATTCGCTCGGGAATTGTCCGCACGGATCCAAACGCACCCAAAATCGGAAGTTATGATGACTATTATTTAGAAATATATGAAGACGGTGCTTTATTAACCACCATCGCAAAAGAAAATCTGGGGCAAGATTATTTTTTTGAAGAACCTGGCGCGTATGAATTTGATTATTGTTATACCGATGTATTTCGGGACTTAATGCGCGTTCCGTATTTATTGGAAGTCAAAGACAAACCAACAATCGTGGCATATTCTTTGCCCTCTTTTGTGGATATTCATAATACTGTTTCTTTAAGTGGTGTTTATGGCTATGACGGTGGTGTGCGCTATGCCGTAGAAAAGACTTATGTTGCCCCTTCTGGAGAAACGGGCACTTTGTCGGATGTCTTTGAACCAAAAGAATTAGGAACATACACCCTTCGTTTTACGTTTTCATTAAATGGTGAAACTGTGCGGCGTGAAATATCAATAACATCCACGAATGGCGGATCTGGGCTTTTGAAGGAGCGGATTGGTTTAGGAACGATAACAGCAGGAAATCGGCTTCCTTCGAACGTGCAAGGCATGTCCCAAGAGGGTTTAAATGTAACTTTCCAAGACGCTTCTGCCTCGTTCTATTACGGAAAGACCATTGATTTGTCTGCATTAGATGGCAACGATTTGGCAGAGTTTTTGCCTAATCCCACAGCAAATCCTGGGACTATCAAGGAAATGGCTTTCCGTTTGATTGACGCGTACGACTCAAGCAACGTGCTCTCGCTTCGCTTTCAAAAAAACGACATCTATGCGAACCAAACGATTGTTCGCGCTGGCTATAACGGAGTTGAATATGGCGAAACGTTGGATGCTAACGGAAATGCGCTAATTGGTGGGGATGGCAATTTAATTGATTGGGGTTTTTCGGTGTGTTGGGACGGCGCCATGGGACCGGCGGAAAACATCAACTCCACGTACATTCCTTTGAATTTTACTTATAACAGCGAAAGCAGTGAATTTTCGATGCGAACGCAAAAGAGCGATCTTGCGTCTAATCACCGAATCCGTATTTGCAATGCTAAAGACCGCTTAGGCTTTCCGGGTTTCCGAGGCAACGAGGTTTATCTTTCCGTCACCGTAAATAATGGAACGGGGGATGTTCTGTTTACTTCGTTAAATGGGGAAAGTCCATCGGAGGTTACGGAATCAACCTTTGCGGGAAACGAGTCGGTTTTATTAGGCAAAAAAGGATTTTCTTCCCTTCCAGTCGGAGTGGTAGGAGTGGCATATCCTTTGCCAAGCTTGCATGTGACGAATCCGTTTGGTTCGGACTATGACTTCATTTATGCTTTGTCAAAAGACGGCAAAGATATTTCTAATGAGATTGAAAATGGCCGTTTCGTGCCAAAAGCAGCGGGTGAATATACCATTTCGTGTCAAATCACAAACCAATATGACATTCAAGTAAGCAAAGAGGGATCGTTCCAAGTAGACACTGCGCGAACCCCCATGGACATCGTGGTTTCTTTCCCCGCCCAACCGGTGCGGCGAAAAGAAAACTTCATGATCCCCAGCATTCAAGTAACGGGCGGCAATGGCGTAACACATTATTCTGCGGTCTTGTTGTTGGACGGCGTTGAGCAACAGCCCATCGTGACAGGAGATGTGGTTCCTTTAAGCAACCTTGGGGTCTATGCGATTCGGGTTACTGCCGTTGATGAATTGGGCTTCACGGACTGCAAAGATTTTCCGATTTCTATCGATGATGACTTCCTTTATTTCCATTTGGATTCACTTCCGCGGTCCATTGATTTAGATGAAAGCTTTGTGATTCCCACACCTGTCGCCATTAATTTTGCGACGCAAAAGAAGCCGACGATATCCGCTTTTCTGAACGGAAAATCAGTTTCATTAGGGGAAGAAGTGACATTTCAAGACGTTGGAACAAAAACCTTAACTTATGTTATCAACCAGGGATCGACGGACGAGGAAACTCATGAATTCACATTTCGTGTGTTAGATCGCAACACCGAAATGAGCGATTTATCCACCTATTTCGCTTTGGGCGGAGGCATTGATAATGTGACTGCAACAAGCGATGGGGCGAGCTTTACCTATCACAAAGAGACAGAAGGGAACGCAACTATTGATTTGCCGTATTTACTTTCTAACAACGGACTATCTATCTCATTCGATTTGCTTGAAACAACCCCGAATTTAGAGTCAGTAGACTTTCTTTTAACTGGCAAAAACGGAAAAACACTGCAATTCGGAGTTCATCATCTTTATTATTCCAAAAAAGAAAGAGCCGAGTTATGGATTAATGACGCCTTTCAAGGAGTTTATCTTCAAGCGGAACAAGGCGCCTATGTTTCTGGCGACTATGCCAAAATCAACTATCGGCATTATTATTTGTCTTTTAACGGCCCTTTAAAGAAAATAGCAAACGCGAATCTTCAAACATTAGGAGAAACTTTATATTGGTCTGATGGGACCCCGTTTGCGGGATTTCCTGAAGGTGGATGCTATCTAACCATTCGTCTTGGCGGTATCAATGACGCTGGAACATTCTTGTTACGTGCCATCAGCAATCAATCTTTCGCCAAAGCGGCATTAGAAGTAGGAGATCGTATTCCGCCGTCGCTTGGCTGGGAAAGCGTTTTGGCGAAGAACAATTATTTATCGCAAGGCGATATCGTTAGCGTTCCTGCGGTCGGCGCCTATGACATGTTCTGCCATACATCTTCTTTGACGTTGACGCTGACTAATCCCGATGGGACGAGAATCAAGGACAGCGCTTCGTCCGAGGCTTTCTCTTTTAAATTAGAAAAAACGGGGCAATATATTTTGTTATTTACTACAAAAGACAAGGCAAATCGACGCGGAAACTATCTTTTTACATTCGAAGCGCGTGACAGCGAAGCACCAACCCTTTCTGTGGCGGGCTCCTACGAAACGAGTTACGCCTTGCATTCTACCATAACGATTTTGTCAGCAACCGCAAATGACAACGCTTCTACTTCGTTATATCTTGGGGCTTCTTTGATTTTCCCGGACGGATATCGGAAGCCCGTTACGTTCGGCGAAGACATAACGCTTGATGACGCGGGAACGTATGAACTTCGTTATGTGGCCATGGATCAAGACGGAAATCAAACCTGCAAGTCATTTACATGGGAGGTCCGATAGGAAAAAACGCTTATGAAAACACAACGAATTTTCTCTCTCGTTTGCACTACGCTTATGTTGTTTTCTTGCAACCCCAACCATCCTTCTTTGAGCGTCGCGGTTTCTTCCTCCCCAGAGGACCCAAATATTATTGTCGATCCCGGTACGGATACTGTTTATTCCTTATTTGCTGATGGCAAAAGCGATTATTCTATCGTCGTTCCCGCGCTTTCTTCGGATACGGAGCGTTCAGCCGCAACAGAATTGGCTGGTTATTTCTCATCGGTTGGCTCTGTTTCCGTTCCTGTCATCACAGACGACCAAGCGATATGGAATGCAAACTCTGCTTACATTTCGTTAGGTGATGTGAGTTTTGCCCGTGAAGCTGGGGTGGTTTATGATAAAACGATTTTGAATGGGGATGGTTTTGTTTTTCAAAGTAAAGGCCGCTCCCTCTTTATTTTAGCCAACAACGATAATGGCATTTTATATGGTTCCTATCAGTTCGCAGAAGACGTTCTTGGCGTCCGTTTTCTTACTTACGACACCACCTATCTTCCCAGGCTAAATGAGGTCAAGTTTAAGTCATACGACCGCACATTCATACCGGTGTTTACGCATCGTAACCATTTAACAACATCGAGCTATGGCTCAACTTCCTCCAATGTTGCTTATACTGCGCACATGCGCTATACCAGCCAATATTGTAAGATGCCGGCGAATAAAGGCACAGATTTGGGCTGGTGCCAAGACTATGTGGCCGCCGATCATAATTCGTTGGATTATGTTGATCCTAAAGCCAAAGATGAGCAAGGAAATTATCTTTATTTGCAAAGCGATGGTCGAATTAAACCTGAATATCGCCATATTTGGGCCCACAGCGACAATGCCGAAACAACCGCTTATTATCGAGACAACGCCATTGTTTATGATGATCCAACGAACGCCACTGTGTACGACATTTGTTGGACGGACGGCATACAAGAAGACGGAACGATCGATGATACAATAGAAATCTCCGCCATTAAAATTGCCGTTCAACGCATGAAATATGTGATTTCTCATACGACATCTACCTATTACATGTTTGGGCAACAAGATCGCGCTAACGCGGAGCCTTCGCCCGAAACGCAAGCGGCGGCTTTAAAATACACTATGACCGGCGTCATGATTCGTTTTATTAATGCATTGGATAACGCAATTCAGTCTTGGGCAAAAGAAATAAAGTTGGGACGAGATGTACATATTGTAATGTTTGCCTATCTATATTCCTTAAATCCACCGGTGACACAACAATCAGATGGCACCTATCTACCAATCGATTCAACTGTGAAGCCGAACGACGACCTGTATCTTCAAGTTTGCCCCATTCGCGCTGTTGCCAACTATGCACTAGATGATCCTAATCAAGACGATAGTGTAAAACAGCTCTTTGAAAAGTGGGGCAGTCTTTCCCGCCACATTTTTACTTGGACTTATCCTGCGATGTTCCGCCAGTATTTCTTCTATTTTAATACTGTCTCTACAACCGCACGCGATTTGCGCTATCTCAAAGAACACGGCGTCATTTACCCCATGTTGCAAGACCATTACACTGAACAGGTCGACTTACAACAATATATCCATAGCTATGTCACCAGCCATCTATATTGGAATTTATCGTTAAACGTTGATAGTTTAGTAACAGAATTTTGCCAACTCTATTTTGGGTCCGTGGCGGGTGCAATGGTCAAAGACATCATTGATGCGTTCGACAATCACGTTGCCACATTACTTTCTCAATATGGCAAAAGTGCGATTGGAGACGGTCATTATCAGGCGGCTTCTTATTGGCCAATTGCTTTCTTAAATCAACAAGTGGACCGTTTTGAAAAAGCGAAGAATGCGGTTGCGAATCTAGCACTTTCCGATGACGAAAAACAAATCTATCGAGATCGGCTGATTAAATTCGAACTGATTCCGCAATGGATGATTTTAGTGAACTACGATTCTTATTTTACCGATGCAGATTTCGAACGCGCTGTCTATGGGGAAGAATGGGTAAAAATCTTTACTTCTTATGGCGGTAGGTATTACGGGGAGGGCAAATCGATTTCCACTTTTGTTGCGAATGGATATCGGTTGGGAAACTAAAATGAAGAACAAACAGACTCGAAACCATTGGTTTGTTGGCATGTATTGCTGCCCTGAACCTGGCTTTGCTTCACATCCAAACCGCATCACGGATGCCATATATGATAATTTGGCAAACGTCGGCATTAATGCGATTTACGGCCATTATGAATTAAATAACCACCCAGATTTGGTATTTACCGAATTAGAGTTAGCTAAGAAACATGGAATTGCTTTTTATCCTGAAGAGCCGATTTTTGCCGAATTCACTGTTCCCCAAGGTGTTCAACTGCCCAAAGGAGTCGTGGCTTATTTGGATCGTGATTTGGCAGAACGGTCCGCTCTAAAGCAAGCGATGATTACAAGGCTTTCTTCTTATCTTGGCCGTTCAGACTGCCCTGGTGTCTTTTTCTCAGACGAAGCGGGAATGGCATCTTTTTTAGGAATTCACGAAGCCAAGGAAGCCATTCAAAAAATGTTTCCTAACAAAGAATTTCATTTGAACCATTTTAATTATTTAAACAACGATTGCGGCATGCTTTATGGCGGATATACACCAAAAAATCCTGTTCAGCCGTGGGACGGGGAACTTGCGAATATTCCAGAAAATCGTTACCATCGCTACGACTATTATTTTGATGCATTCGATCGCTACGTGGGTAATTCCCAACTGTCAGCAGACCTTTATCCTTATGCAAATCGTTTGATATGGGGAGATATTCCTACCATTCATCGCGGCCTTTTTGATATGAATGCTTACTTCGCCAACCGGAAGCAAAAGAGCTCCAAACCATTGTCGTATTTTTCTTATTTGCAGGCGGGAAGTTTTGGCCCTGATTGCCGTGAGATGACCTATGCAGAAATGTTGCTTCAGATGAACGTGCCTATGATGTATGGGCATGAAGGAGTGGTGTTTTTCCCAGGCGTTTGGCCACAAGAATGGGCCAGCGAATATCATCCTGAACTCGCACCATACGAACATGGCGCAGGAGGATTATTAGACATTGATGGGAAGCCAACAAAAGTGGCAGAGGATGCGAAGAGGGCATTGCAAGAAGTAAAACCAATGGCAGATCTTTTGTTATCTTGCGAATTTTTAGGAATTGCTGCTTATGGGCAGTTTGTAGGAGGGTTCAGCGAAAAAGATATCGCTGCTTTGCCATGGAACGAAGCCATTTGGCGGGGTGAACTTCCTCCTTATTGCCATTACATTCCGCAAGGGATTACGCTTTGCGGCACCTCTTCGCAGTTGCTGATTTCCTCCTTTCGTTCGGGAGAAGCAGAACTTCATGTGCTTTTGAATTCGTCTACCCAGGTTTCGGTGCAAGCGACATTATCGCTTCCCGTTCCTTCCCTTCTTCTTTGGCAAGGTGAAGAAAGGGAAATTTCTCAAGGCTCCGTATCTGTTCAACTGATGCCGGGGCAAGCCTTGCTAATTAGGCCACGCTTTGAAAGCAAATAAGGAGGCTTTTATGAAAAAACGAGCAAAAATTTTCAACCTACTCGTCCTCTCTTCGGGGATGTTGCTTGCCGCTTGCACCGGACACGGAGCAGATTTATCAAGTCAAAATTCTCAGGCACATAGTTCCGAGAAAATGAGTTCTTCTTCTGTTGCGATCGAAACTTTTCAAGTTACGTTACCTTCTGGCGAGGGGTATCAAACCGCAGCGGCGCCTGGTTTTAGTACAACTGTTGAGAAAGGCAGCGATTTTGCCTTCTCAATCTCTTTCCAAGAAGGCTATTCCCAGCATAGAAATTTGGCAGTCACTGCTAACGAAGCGATTTTAACGCAAGGAACGGACGGCTATTATCACATCCCTGAGGTATTGAGTGATATTACCGTCGGTGTTTCCGTTTCCAAAAACATCTACACAATCTCTTTGCCAAATGGAGAAGGCTACAACATTCAAAGCGCCGAAGGATATACAACCTCCGTAGAGCATGGTTCTTCCTATCGGTTCTCGGTGACTTTGCTTAAGGGTTATGACCAGGCAAACGGCTTAGAAGTGAAAGCAAACGAAACTGCTTTAGCCGTTGAAGATGGATGGTATAACATTTCCGCTGTAACAGAAGACATCGCCATTACAGTGCTTCTTCATAAAAATATCTATGTCGTAACGCTTCCCACCGGCGATGGCTTTGTTGCTGCTCCCGCTAATGGAACAAGCAATTCTGTGGAATATGATTCCGATTTTGTTTTCTCCGTTTCTCTCCAAGAAGGCTATACCCAGGCCAGGAATTTAAAAGTGACATCGGGAGCGGATGTTTTAACTCCAAACGCGGATGGGCTTTATGTCATTTCTCACGTGACGGCAAATGTAGCAGTGAATATCACAGTCGATAAAAATAGCTATTCTATTACCTACCCCACTAATGGGACTGGTTATTCGTTCCAGGCAGTGGGGGAAGCAACAACTTTACCGACTTCTTTGCTTTATGAAGAAACGCTATCGTTCCGTTTGAATTATGCAACCGGTTATGATCAGGCGAGAAATTTGGTTGTTACTAATAATGGTGTGGGATTAACGGCTACTGATGGTGTTTATTCTGTCGTTGCGAAAGACAATATCAGCATTGGGGTTCAATTGGACCCGAACCTTTACGCCCTTACATATCACTATAAAGACGGGAACGGAAAGGATATTACAGAAACAAAAGATGCCGTGTATGGCGCCAAGGCAGATCTTGCTTTACCAGATGGTTACACCATCGGTGCAGTTCGTTATGCAGCAACAGGTTGGTATGACGCAGCTGAAAACGGCAATTTGATTTCTGAGTGGAAAGTCACCGGCGCAAAAGATTTCTATGCCCAATACGCTGGCGCAACTACTGTTTCCTTCTCATACGACACGGAAAAAATGAGTCTAGTAGGTGCGGATGGATCGACGTTAATTGGCGACAAGGCCTTTGCAACAGGTGGCACGTTGAAGTTTAAAGTGGTGCTCACCGATGCGTATTCACAAGAAAACGATCTTGTGATTAAGAACGGTGAAACGCCGCTGACCAAAGGCGCCGACGGTTACTATGAAGTAGCAGTGGGAACAGAGAAAATCACCATTGTGGGTAATGTATCCGTTAACACTTATAGCATCACCTTTGATGCGCAGGGAACGGGTTTGACGTTCGCGGCCGTCTCTGGCGATCTTCCAACTTCCGCTAATTATGGAGCAACGATAACTTTCAAGGCCACAATTCCAACGGATGGTTACTACACCATCACGGCAAACGGCGTTGCGTTGACTGCTACGGACGACGTTTACACCATTAACAACATTACTTCGAATCAAAAAATTAGTGTGCAAAAGGCAACTATCCAAGACGCCTTTAATTCCTTTGCTAATGGTGACCAAACGTGGACGTATTTTCATTCAGGTGCCCTTCCTAGTGTTGATCCAACCACCAAAGCACTTACCTACGCCTCAACCGTTACGATTCAGCCGCAATTCTTTAAAGACGCTGTTGCTCACGGTTTCACTCACGTGAAGATGCATGTCGCAAAACCGGCCAGCGTAAGCGGGGATCAAACGATTGCGTTGACACATGGTGTTACTTGGAAAAAATATTGGCGGAGTTTTACCAACGAAAGCGACATTCGTATCGATTTGAATGAATTCAAACAGGACGATGGCTCTTACGCAACAGCCACGCTTGCGAACCAAACCAACGCGTCAAATAGCTTTGTCATTTCGGGTGTCGAATTCTTTGCTTCGCCTAGCACTGTCGGCTGGACGAAATCTAACACCAACGTTTATGCTGCCTATGAAGGGACTGATTTGGTCATTGACACCAATAGCGCAGGCAATGGCGCCTATGTCATTCCTTCCGGTTTCTTTGATTATTTCCAAGCGAACGCCTTAACTATGGATATTTGCTACAAATATTTGTTGCAAAAGAACAACACCCGCGGCTTCTTAAGCGGCTGGAACGGCGCTGTCTTTACTGGAGGGGACAATCTCAGCAGTCTAACACCCGATGCAGATGGCTATTATCCGTATCATTTCACCATTGATACGTTTACTGGCAAGACCGACGTTTCTGCCAACCCGATAAGTATTGGGCTGGACACCGAAGGCACCATTGCCATTCGAAAGGGTGATGTTGGGGCAAAAGTCAATCAAACTGTTGTGGTGAACAAAGCAGATTCGAGCGATGGTTGGCACAATTTCTCAGTCGAAGATAGCGCACCTGGTATCAACTATTGGGTAGACAGCCACGGCCATGACACCATTAACTTTACTGTTACGACTTCAGCTAAATTTGACTTCTGGTATGGCAACGGCAATTGGAGTGGTGGCATGCATCAAATTAACAATGCTGATGCAAGCTGGGTAGATAACGGGGACGGCACCTTTACTGCAACGGGAACCCTAAGCGGCATAAAAACAGCCTATGCTCCAAACCCAACAGGTCTAAACATCTACCCGAACGCCATCGGCGGAACGGGCACCCAATCCTTCTCGTTCCATTATTGTTTTGAAAACTAATTTTATCTTTTGAGAAGAGACCAAAGTTTCACCCTTTTCTCATATGGCAAAAAACACCTCGGTTTCATGAACTTGAGGTGTTTTTTCGATATGACTATTTCTTGATTCTGAAGCAACGAATTTGGAAAGGCTCGAAGTCGATTTTTCCTTGGGGAGCAGGTTTTATCGAATCTTCTAGAAGGTTCGTTTCTTCTAGAATTTTCATGCCAGCAGGAAGGCGAAGAACGACGCTTCCTTTTTGGCCTGACTTCTCATACATATGAAGAATATATCCGTTTTGATCATAAGCAGGTTTAAAGCAGCTAATTTCGATTTGATCGCTGTCCGAAGTAGGAACTTCAAAGCCATCTCCGTATAAGAAGGAGGCATTTAACCCCATGGCAAGATTGGCGTCCTTTACTGGATTGAATCCGCCGTCATGTGGATATAATGCATACGCATATTTCGTTGGCTTTAAATCTCCATCTACACAGGGGTAATTCGTGGATCGAAGCAAATCTAATGAAATAATGCCGTCTTTCGCAAAATAGCCGCCTTTAGAGCAGTTCATGACACAAACCCCTTGATTTATCGAGGAAACATCGATGTATTTTTGTGATGGACATTCATATTGAGCCTGATGATGTTCCGTATCGTTTTCTGTGCTTCGATCGAGATAACCAAATTGGATTTGCGCATGAGAAATGGTGCTATATTCGGTCGGGACAAACTCTGCGCGAATCATTCGCTTCAATTGTTTCCAATTCATGTCGTGTTGAAATTCGATATACGGAGAATATTTATCGATGATGATGGTTTCTAATAGGCGAGATTCTTGATAACGATAGACGTTGCGAATCTCGTAAAAATCTTCATATTCCGTTTGGATTTGAGAAGCCAGCTCTAAATATTGTTCTGGTTGGTGGCGAAAATCCCAGGGAATGTTCCAGGCATCGCCCTGATCGATATAGACGCGAAGACGATTGGCTTCATTTAAGAGGGTTTTCCCGCTGTTTTTTGAAATTATTTTTCCAAAAGAACCAGTGTTTTGATTGATTTCTATGCGAAGCGCATCTGTTTCGATTACGCTGGATTTTATTGCCCTTAGTTGCTTTTCAAATTTTGGCATCATTGCCTCTCCGGCTTTGCCATTCAGCAAGAAATAACCCTCATCTCCGCGAACAAATCGGCGAACGCTTTCATTTAAATGATTAACCGCCACACGTCCTGATTGCGGTTGAAAAGCATAACCATATTTATCGGCTAACTGATCTAGCTTCATTAGCATTGCCGAATAGGCGATATCCGTTTCATCATAGACGCGTTTAATGGATGACCCAGGCAAGCAGTCATGAAATTGATAAAGCATGGCTTCTTTCCACAGCGCATCAAAGTTTTCCTTTTCACTTTGATCATCTTTGGCGCAGTAAAGGTATTCCAACGCCTTCATTTTCTCTTCGAAATGACGATTGTTTTGCTTGTTTTCCGATTGGCTGGTGTTCGTGCCACGATGTTGCTCGAGGTAAAGTTCGCCTTGATAGATCGGAAGCTTTTGTCCGTCGATATCGTGAAAGAATTCTTTTGCGGTTCCAAGTTCAATTTTTGGAAAATAGGGGATTTTAGCTTGCCGGATTAGGGCTTGAATGTGATAGTCACCGGGCCCGCCACCGCCATCGCCAATTCCATAGGCAATTATTCCTTCCGATTTTCCTTCGTTTGGAGAAATGTTACTTTCGGCAAAAGCAAAATTCGAATAGGTTGCACGAGAGTTGTAATCGTGATCTAACTGAATATGTGTGATAAGAGAGGAGCCATCAATTCCCTTCCATTCGAATGTGTGATAGGGAAAATTGGTAAATAAACACCAGGTTAGTTTGTTTGCCAGCATATATTTTTGCCCACTCAACCTTAAAAGTTGGGGCAATGCCGCCGAATAGCCAAACGAATCAGGCAACCATTTTATTTCGACGTAATGGCCAAGATGTTCTAGCCAATATTTTTGCCCGTAGAGTTCTTGACGAATTAAAGATTCTTCGCCTGAGATATTGGTGTCGTTCTCTACCCAAGAACCACCAACGGGCTCAAATGTTCCGTTTTTTAAAAGACGGATTACTTTTTCATAAAGTTTGGGGTCATCTTGACGCACGAACTCAAGCTCTTGCGGCTGCGATAAAACGAATTTATACCCTGGATACTTTTCTGCCAAATACGCCTGGTTAGATAAAGTGCGTCTGGCTTTGCGCTTGGTTTCTCGTTCGGGCCAAAGCCATAACAAATCAAGATGCGCGTAACCAACGCAGCGAAAGAAGTTCTTATCTTTTTTCCCAGGAAGGGCATAGAGTTGCTGAAAGATCGTCTTGGCTTTTGCGTCTGCATTGGGATCGTTGTAGCGATAAAGCGATTGCACCTCTAATAAGCCATTTTCAATTGGCTTTAGATGGGGATTTGGGTATTGTAGATTTTTGAAATAGTCGAGAAAAACGTAGAAATCAAAGAAATTGTCTAATGTATCCGGTTTTTCCCTAACAAGACTTGCATGGCGAAGTACGCCCTTGCCAATAAAATCGCCTTGCGTAGCATTTGATGCGCAATCAATCCACAAATCAATGTTGCCATCGTGGATTAATCCTTTTAATGGATAGTGGCGCTTGCTCCAGCAGGGGAAGTTGTATTCTCCAAAACAATCACTGCCAAAGCTAAATCCCTTAACGGCAGATCCGTCCTCGTCTACCAGCAACGCTTCGCCCCCGTCGTCAAAATCAAGGTCAAGATTTTCTAAGCTGATGTTAGCTGGCAAGGAAGTTTTTAAATGCATCCATGCGCATTCAAAATTTTTGAAGGACCATTGTTCTCCTTCTCGGATGGGGATGTAATGTAAAGATAGTCTGTCTTGAAATGGAACGGGTTCATCTGTTTTAGCATAAGAAACTTCAAATTGTAGTATCGTTTCAAAACAGCGGGAATATAAATCATGGTATAGAAAATTTGTGAGATCCTGTAAGGCGTATTCTTCACGTTTTTTGGAGTGTTCAAATTTGGGTTCAGCAAACATTGTGCTTGTTCTCCATAAGATTCGGTAAATTCATTATATGAAACCGCATGATATTTAACCAGTTCAAAACCAACAAAAGAACAAAAACAGGCGGATTGATGGCTTTTTCGCTTTCGTAAAGCAAAAAGAAAAATGCCCGAAGGCATTTTTATGCAAAGTTTATTTATTCTTCTGCGGGAGCAGGTTGTAAGTTTCGCATCGACATCCAAGAGATACGGATGATGTATGCCATTGGATACAAGAACATCGAGAAGTTGGACATCGCAGGGATTAAGGCGAATAAGCCTAAGATCGCAGGGCTAAATGAGGCCCAGTAAGATACTTTTTGATAGTCCCAGATGTTGTTGACCCGGAAGGGGTTCCGCTTGCCACGAGTAACTAGCCACAAGATGAAACCAAGAACCAATTCAGAACCAATGGCTATCGCAAAGCCAATGCCCGTATAAGTCCAACCCACCGTAATCCGTGTGGAGTTATAACCTTTATTCAACATTTGCGCCCAAGCGTGTAAGACAGTCTCATTGTCTTTGGCAGCCGTGATTTCTTGCAAGCTCTTGCCTTGGAAATCCGCATGATTCCATGCGATGGCAATCGCACTGCCTTGGCTGGAACTCGAAGAGGAGGTGCTATTAACCCGTTTCACAAGGTAAGCGCCATCTTTTGCCAACACAATTAAATTGGTGCTATAGGTTGTGTATTCCGTATGGCCTAATTGATAGTTCGGATCATAGAGCACATTGGCTAAACGAGAAGAGGCAAAGCTAGCGGCGTTTTCTTCATTCGTGTAATAAACCGCTAAACCGCAATACCAGGTATCTTTTGATACCACGACGGAAGCGGAGGCGGAAGATGTGCTGTCCGTTGAGGGGGTTTCGGTTTTCACCGTTACAGGGACTTTATAGTAGTAGCCCCAATAATCGGTGCCCTTACCTTCGGGATTGACACATAAGGCCTTCCAGGCATCGCCATCAATGGTTAATTCGTTGTTTTCGATTTTGGAGGTAACGCCTGCGAAATCTTTTTGAAAGGCGGCCAAAGAATTGTCATAATCCAAGTTGTAACCCGATTCAAAGAAATTAGCGGCGTTGACGGTGAATTGTTGCACCATGGTAGGAATAATCGCGATGACGGCCGAGAGAATAGCGATTAGAACAGGCCAATACCATGGCTTGTTTTTCCCCTCCACACAGGCATCGTTACTCACTAAAGTACGAAGCCAGAATTTAATACCTTCCCAAATGGGATGTTTCTTCGTTGGTTTTACCGGTTTTGCTTTTGCCATATCAAAATCCTTTTATAAGCACTGAAACTTTACAACAAACCGTGGCTTTATACAAAGGAAACCCCGTTTTCCATACGTCTTTTGCGTTACAAAACCACTTTTGGGCTCTATACTTAGACTACCCAAGTTTCCTTGGGTGACTAATTGTGGGGTCGTTCTGGCTTTGACGGGGGACCGATCTAGCCTGGACTGCAGTGGCGTGATGAGCCAAAACATCAAAACACAATAACTGACAACAGTTATCTTTATGCGAACCGCGCTCAACGCGTTTCGTATGCTGCCGCCTAATCGGTAACCTACGGGTTCCCTAGCTCAGTCTAGGGGGAGCACATCCTCTGACGGTTTCGTGCCTTACCGTCACTTCGGGTGCGAAATAAGGCAATAAGCGCTAAGCCTTGGCTAGGGCCATGCGACGAAAATCTTACTAGCCTCGCGATTCGAGTCTGACTCTATCATTTCGAATCGTTAAATCCATGGTAGGGCCTAAACTGTAGAGGTCCTTGTGGGAGATCCTTCGGACAGGGGTTCAATTCCCCTCGACTCCACCAAAATGCATGCAGACCGAATGCCTGATTTCATCCTGTTGGGGGATGGGGCGTTCGGTTTTCGTTTTGGCGTACAGAGGACGTTTACTCTTGCTCTATTTCCCTCTTTTGAGAGGCATAAACGGAGAACCGTGGGAGAATAATGCTTAAAATCCCCCTCTCTTTTCCTGCTGCGACGCCCTTTTTAATTAAACGCTCCCTATATACAGAAAACGTTTTGTTGTTGAGGGTCGTTTCCGTGAGGATCTCTGAAACCTTGCTTTCGTCTGCGCCATGAAAAGAAAGCACAATCCTCTTTTCGTTTTCTCCTAGCCCTTCCCATATTTTGTTATAGGCGTTGATTCTTAATGCCTCATCGTATTTTTCAATCAATTCATCGTCAATTACTCTGCGCTCGTAGAAAAGATAGCCCAGCGCTTGGTAGCCAAACCCATAGCCTTTCACCAACCGCGTTAGACGCTTTGCTGTATCTTCATTGATCTCTAAAATTTCCATGTAAGTGCGCATGATGGTGATGTCGTCTAATGGTGCAAGCAGTATTTTTGGGGCTCGATAAAGAAATGTGAGGGACTTATTGTCCTGAAGTCCAGCAACATTTTCGTATAGCCCTGTCATAACCAAATAAATCGGATAGTCTTTCCGTATGTAGCTTTGAAAATCGTGAACAAATTCCTTCACCTTTTCTGTCGTAGTTACTTCATCTAACGAGACAAAAAGTTTTTTGTTGTGATCTTTTAAATAGGCCAGCATCCTATCAACAACAGAGGCGATACTGGTGACGGGGCGGCTGCCTTCCAAAGAGAAAGACACTCCATGAAACGAAATGTCAAACGAGCCTTTCAGAAAAAGATGCCTCATCGCCCCTTTGTCATAAAGAGAAGAAGCTAAATCTTCCAAGATGTTGCGATGTGGGTTCACATCCACGGAAATCCAGTCGTTTTGTTGGTCGAAGTATTGGTAAAGCTCGCTCAATAAAACTGTCTTTCCAGACCCTCTTGCACCTGTAATGATATAAACTTGAGTCGTGGGGTTGGGACGAGAAAAGTCCATAACAATCTCAGATAAAATATCGTCTCTAGGAATCGAGCTTGCTGGCTCTTTTCCGAACATCAACGTAAATGGATTGTTTTCTTTCATCAATCATTTCCTGTTAGTATCAGTTAGTAAATGGGTTCGACTGTGAAGGTACCTTACTCCACCAAAATGCATGCAGACCGAATGCCTGATTTCATCCTGTTCGGAGATGAGGCGTTCGGTTTTCATTTTGCTAGATTCGATAGCAACGTCCTCAAGAACTTATTGCTTCAAAGCTGAAAGACGCAATCAACCCTTGTGAAATAAAGAAATTGCTATTATGGGAGGAATTAGAAATGATTGAAACTGAAAAGATTTCCCATCAAGGCAGGCCGTCGCGTCTAGCGAAATACGGAAGCGGCTTGATTTGCATCCAGGGAATAAATTAGCCTTTATTAGCGATGGCAAGTATTTCTTTGTCAATGTCTCTTGCGCTCTTATCTTTCCTAGCGACATATTTGCTTAAATGTGGTCTAGTGGTGCCAAAGATTTTTTGCTAAGCAAGCAATCGGCAAAGCAAAGAAGCATAATTTAATGAATGTTCTTTTGCTTTAAGGTATAACGTTGATGTACTACAACAAGGAGAAGCCAGATGAAAGTTGCAATCATGACGGAACTTTTGGTTGATCGCGGAATGAGCCAAGCAGAAGCCATTCAATTTACTAGAAATTTAGGCTATGACGGGATAGACATTTCTTTTTTTACGGCGATGAAGGATGACGATGAAATGATGAAAGGAGATTACCTTGGACACGCGAGAGAACTAAAAGAACTTTGCGACCGAATTGGTATTGCTCCCGTTCAATGCCATACCCCCTTCCCGATTCACCGAGATGGAGACGAAGCATATAACCAAAAAATGGTCATGGTGCAAAAGAAGTGCTTAGAGATTTGCGGCGTTATGGGCATCCCCGTTGCGGTCATCCATCCATGGAATAATTGGACGCCAGAAGAAAACAAGAAATGGTATATGGAACTTTATCCCGTTGCCGAAAAGAATCATGTCATCATAGCGACCGAAAATATGTGGAACTGGAATCAGGAAAAGAATCAAGCGGATTATGCAGCTTGTTCCACACCAGAAGATTTCCTCGCTAACGTGACGGCAATGAATCTTCCCAATTTCAAAGCGTGCGTTGATTTGGGGCATGCACATATGTTCTTCTTTGATCCGTTGGTATCGCCAGAAAGAATGATTCGGGTTCTAGGGCATCAATACTGCGTCGCGCTTCACGTTCATGATAACATGGGGCGATTCGATACCCATCAAATCCCCTATACTGGCACCATCGATTGGAATGAAGTCATTCGTGCTTTAAAAGAAATTCATTATCAAGGCAACCTCGTGATGGAACTATCTTTTCGGAAAGATGCGCCATTAGAGATATTAAAAGCATACTTTAAAGACGCTTACGAAGTCGGGACGTACCTTCGTAAAGCGTTAATGTCGTGATTGTTTGCGACATGTAATTTTATCTATTTCAGTGAAAAGCGTTACTCTTCATCTACCAAGGCTTCGATTCTACGATTAATTTCTATAACTTTAGAAAATCTGAAGTAACACTTTAGAATTTCTGAAGCAGAGAGTGAATGACGTTTATACTCATAAAATGAAGCAACGGAAGGATTTGGATTCAATATGGCTGTTCCATTCGTTTTGCCTTCCTTGATGAAGAACTTAACAAAAGAAAATCCTAGTCCCACAATAATGAGGCTTGCCACGATAGGAATGACAAAACTATCCTTAATCCCCATGATTTGCCTTTGGCCGATGACGATGCCTTGATAGACTACGTCTTTGCCATCTTCTCCATTCACATTCGATAATTTGACTGAGTTAACGCGGTCATAAAGACTCCACGGGTTCAATGTATATGGTTTTGAGGAAATGCCCTTTCCCTCTCCTTTTAGGTCATTATTTTTCATTTTCAACACCTCTCACATCATTATGACACGCTTCGATTCTAGGAAAACGACGATATATTTGACGGTGTTTCAAAGCGGAAGGACTGGATGATTCCTTAATTATGTAAAATTTGCAGTAATACTGCATAAAATATGTAAGGCACACTGCAAAAAATACGAACCTTTGCTAAAATAAAGCAGCAGAAGGGATTTTATGATTGAACGAACCATTCTTAACGTATTAATAGATAGTTGCAATCATTTTCCGATTGTTTTGTTAACTGGACCACGTCAAACTGGTAAAAGTACCCTACTTTATCATCGTTTAACGGATCGTTTTTCTTATATCTCACTAGACGATAGACTGGAATTGTCCGTAGCAAGAAACGATCCCCGTTCTTTCTTAGCCATCCATCCTGCCCCGTTAATCATTGATGAAGCGCAAAAAGCACCAGAGCTATTTCCTGAATTAGAACGTATTGTGAATGAGTCTCGACTTACGCGCGGGAATCAGGAATCCAATGGGATGTATATTCTTTCTGGCTCGCAGAAGACAAAGTTATTAGAACGGGCAACGGAATCTCTCGCGGGGCGCGTCGCCATTCTCGAAATGAATAACCTTTCTTACGATGAAATCATTCAACGGGAATGCCCTCCCTTTTCTGTCGACCCCGTGGCAGCCAATAAAAGACTGGGAAACCCATTAGACGAGAATCATCTTTTCTCTATGATTTACCGCGGATTCTTTCCCGGCCTTTATGATGACTTAGAAATGAAGTCGTCACTTTTCTACTCTAGTTACATCGCCGCCTATTTTGAAAAAGATCTTCGCGAAGAGCTACAAATCGAAAAAGAAGGCAAGTATCTTGATTTTTTAAAGATTCTTGCTTCCAATACCGGGCAAGAATTCGTCTACGACAATTATGCGAAAGAAATCGGTGTTTCGGTGAACACCATCAAGAGTTGGGTATCCGCGACGATACGTACGGGAATCATTTACTTCGTAGAGCCCTACCATGAGACTTCTATCGTAAAACGTGTTGTAAAAAGACCAAAGATGTATTTCTTTGACACTGGTCTAGCGGCCTATCTTTGCCAAATTGATTCTCCTGTTACCTTGCAAACGAGTTTCTTACGGGGGCGGTTCTTTGAAACGTTCGTCTTTAATGAAATTCGGAAGAGCTTTTCAAGCAATGGCTTACAGCCGAATTTCTATTACTATCGCGACAGCGATCAGAATGAAGTGGATCTTGTTTTAATCGTGAACGGGGGGATGTCTCTGATGGAAATAAAAACGGGGCAGGAGTTCCATGTATCTGATGTGAAAGCATTCCGCAAACTAAGCGACACCAAGCTATTAAAGAAGAGCAATGCGATTATTTGTAACGCTCCTAAGATTTCCGTCTTATCGGATGGAACCTATATTCTTCCAGCAACGGTGATTTGAGAACATAGCTTGACATAGAAAAAAGCCATGATCCGGAAGGGGTTTATCGATTCTCCTTTAGACATGGCTTATTCGTTTAAGAGTTCTAATCGATTCAATCTCAACGAAACGTGATACAGTTCAATCCGTTCGCGTGGTGAAGACAAGAATCAAAGGGTAGAAATTACATCTGTCCGTCTGGTGCCCAAGGCTTCACATCCTTGACGGCATCAGCTGGATAAATTCTGGTGTCTTCGTGATCGGCATCTAACAAGACATAACGGTCGTTGCCCATGCCGAGTTCTTTCATATAGGATAGTTGACGTAAACCATGGCGGGTTTCCATCCGTTCCACCAAAGCTTTCTTTTCGGCTGGCTTCATCGCATAGATAAGGTCAACGGAGGCTTGATCGATGGCTAAGATATCGGTAGAGGCTAAGATACCCACGTTTGGTGTGACTACGGGTTCAGCTGCCACACCTTCGCAATCGCAAGAAACGGACATATTACGCATGACATTGATGAAGGTAATGTGCTTGCCAAAGAAATCGCAGGTTGCTTTGCTACTTTCGGAGATGCGCTCCATCAGCTCTTCTTCGTTGATATTCCAAGGATTAGAGCTGCCTGGCGTCGTATGAATCATGGCTTTCCCGATTCTTCCGTCCGCGCAACCGATGCCGATGTTTTTGTTGGATCCACCGAATCCGCCCATCGTATGGCCTTTGAAGTGGGTTAACACCAACAAGGAATCATAGTTCACCATGTGGGAACCAACGGACATTTCCGTGAACCACTTGCCACCTTTTACCGGCAACATGGTCGTTCCTTCTTCATCCATGATATCAACGGGGGCAAACGTCCAACCATTGACTTCCAAGGTTTTGCGATGCTTTTCCGTGGTATAACGATCCCCATCGTAATAGGTATTGGTTTCTACAATATGAGCGTCAGGCAAATCTTTTTCCATCAACGCCTTCACCCAAGACCGAGGAACGATATTGGGACCATGTTGTTCGCCGGTATGGACTTTGATACCGACATTTCCCACTATGTTGCCATTCACCTTCTCATAAAGCTTAATCAAGCCTTTTGGTGATAAATCACGCGTGAAATAGACAATCGATTCGTTTCCTTTTCGTTCGGCATAAGGAACATAACGTTCCCCGTTTTTACCTGCCACTGGTTTCTTTGCATTCATTGGATTTGCCCTCCTGCGCCCTTAAATATACGCTCTTCTTTTTAGCTTGGTGCAAAGTTTGCTTGTTCAAGCCATAAATTAAAAATAACCGCCTTTCTTTCACTGATACATTTCGTAGGAGAAGACACTTCCTTTTTAAAAGAGACAAAGAGTGCCTATTTTTTCAGGCATATCTTTTTCGTTCTTATTCGGGGTAAAATGATAACAAGATTCATTTTGTGAACAAGGAGAATTTTCATGAAAACAACATTGGTTGTTATGGCGGCAGGAATGGGGAGCCGTTTTGGTGGTTTAAAACAAGCCACCCCCATTACGCCGGATGGACGTTGCTTATTAGATTTTTCAGTTTATGATGCCAAGCAAGCAGGCTTTGATGATGTGATTTTTATCATTCGCGAAGAAATTGAAGCCGACTTTAAACGTTTGGTTGGAGACCGTATCGCTTCGTGGATTCCTACCCAATACGTATTGCAAGACATGTCGTTACTGCCAGAAGGAAGAAAGAAACCATTTGGCACGGCGCAAGCTATTCTTTGCTGCAAGAACTTAATCCACAATCCCTTTGCCGTCATCAATGCGGACGATTACTACGGCAAAGAAGCCTATGTGATTTTGCATCAACATCTCGTAAACGCCAAAGCAGGGGAATACTGCATGGTTTCCTATGAGTTCGCCAAGACCAGTTCCAAGAACGGATCAGTGAACCGCGGTGTTTGCTCCATTAAAGACGGATATCTTCAACAAGTCATTGAAACCATCGACATTCAATACGACGGCACCTATGAAGTGAACGGGACTGTGCATCAATTAAGCCCCGATACTCCCGTCTCCATGAATATTTGGGGATTAACGCCAGACGTGTTCTCTTTCATTGAGAAGAAGTATGACGAATTCTTAAAGAACGCCAACTTGATGAAGGATGAATTCTATATTCCAAAAGTCATGGAACAAGCCTTAGAAGAGAAGGTTGCTTCGATTCGGGTTTATACCGATACCGATCAATGGTATGGCATGACCTATCAAGCTGACTTAGCAGAAGTGCGGCAGGCGTTAAATGCCTACGTAGCGGAAGGGCGTTACCCAGGTATTTGATGAATGACGAAACCAGTTTGTCTTAGCCCTGTTGTCAACAATACTACGAACCTTCTTTTCGAAGGGACCGTTATCCTTCCGAAAGGAGCTTGTCTTTTGCGCTTGGTCGCAGGACCTTTGTTTGAGGTAATCCTCGAGCATCGTCTTTTGGCGTATGGCCCATGCCGCGCCCCGAAAGGTTTCGCGCGAGAATGCGAGATTCCATTGGATTCTAAGAAGGCAGGCAAAGCCTTAATCATTCGTATCTTGTCTTATGGCTTTCCTGCAGGGGAAGTGGATTCTTTCGAACCCTATTGCGAAGCTGAGATTTACGATAAGGATCATCACCTTTTGATGGACACCAGCAATTTCTCGTTCTCCTTGGTTCCTGACTATCTCCGACGTAGCAGCCGTTATTCTTATCGCCGCGGGTTCGTGGAACGTTATGACGAGCGGAAGACGGAACGCGTTCCTTTGCCGATGAAAGCGATAGATGCCCCCGTTATTTTGGGTTCATTCAATTCCACTCGTATTGAAATCGCAGAGCCGATTTCTAGCACAGGGCCCCTGCCTTTTGCTGGTTTTGAAAGCGATGCCGGCCCCGGTTTATGTGGCGACCCTTTGTTTAAGGACGTGAACCGTTTTGACGTCACGAAAGAATTCTTAGATGTCGTAAAGACAGGATACTCCTACGAAGAATGGGATTACGGCGTGGACGAAGCCGGAATCTTTTCCCTCGACTTTGATACCGAAGAAGAGCAAGACGTCTTCTTAGTCTTTGAAGAAGCGAAAATCAAAGGTGAATGGCAATTTAGACGGAGCGGTGCCCAAGATTTAATCACGATTCATTTGAAAGCAGGCAAGACTCATTTCCTTTCGGCTGCTCCCTATTGCTTCCGTTTTGTTCGTTTATTGTTCTCCCAGCCTTTATCCGTTCATTTATCGATCTATCGCGTTGCCAATCAGGATATCTTGCCTTATCGGGAAGATTCGGATCCCGTTGTTTCCAATATCCAAAAAGCGGCAAGAAGGTCTTTTGCCGAGAACGCTTATGACATCCTTACCGATTGCCCAGGAAGAGAAAGAACGGGTTGGCTTTGTGATTCCTTCTTCACGGGTCGTTCCGAAAGTCATTTCACCGGCAAAGCCGATCGAGAACACGACTTCTTAGAAAACTTTATCGTCGGGACGGCGGAGGAGATTGCGCCCGGCATGATCCCTATGTGCTTCCCTTCCGAAGAAATTACCCAGATGTATATTCCCAACTGGGCGATGTGGTTTGTGCTTGAAATGGAAGACTATGCGAAACGGACAGGCGACCGTAGTTTAATTGAGAAAAGCCAGGAAAAAATCAAAAATCTATTGGATTTCTTGTCTCGTTTTGAAAATGAATGGGGTCTATTAGAAGATTTAGGTTCCTCCATATGGGATATTTTCCAACATCGCGCGAAAGACCCCCACGCATGGTTGTTTATCGAGTGGAGCAATGCCGCTTCTTACGTTAACGGAGTATCGTTCCCGACAAACATGCTTTATGCGGCTACCTTAGAAGCGTATGGCCGTATGTATCATGACGTGGCATGTCTAACGAAAGCCATGAAGATTCGGCAAAAGATTCAAGAAGTATCTTTCTTTGACCGTTTCTATCACGACCACGCTTTGCGTGACGGAAATGGAAGCTTAAAAACAGTCCCTGATCACATCAGCGAGGCCTGTCAGTATTACGCGCTCTTCTTCGGCTTCGATGGGGATGCAGGCTATTTTGAACGAGTCAAAAACGAGCTTGGCCCGTTTGGCAAGCATCAAGAGAAGATCGACCCCTGCGCTCCGTTTATTGGCTTCTTGCTTCGGCTAGAAGTATTGCACGAACATGGGGCAATAGAAGAACTACGCCGTGAGGCAAAGGCAAAATATGGTCCTATGGCCGAAATCACCGGTACCTTGTGGGAGACCTTTGAAATCACAAACTCCTTGAATCACGCCGTATCTTCTTATGTTGGCGTGTTGTTAGAAACACCGGCACCAACGAAGGCAACAGAAAAAGCCCCTTCGTCAGGAAGAGGCCTTTCAACACATTAGTCGATGACTTTGATATCCAGTGAATTCGGAAGTTCTTTCAGTAAGAAACTTGGAGCGTCGTTTTGGGCCGCGCCGTTAACCAGGTATACCCGTTTCGCGTTCCCGTGGTTTTCATAAGTGAGATGAATCACGGACTTTCGTAATGGGATATCGGCTTGGAAAGAATCGAGCGGTTGGTTCTTAGCGGGCGCAATTGTCGCGGACTCTAAGTTCAGATGGCAGCCGAAGATTTCTTCGAATAGCACTTTGATAAGAACTGTAACGGACCCGGTAAACCAGTCATTCATCGATTCTCCATCAATACCCATTTCATCGTTATGCATGTAGGAATTGCTCATGACAAACGGAGAAGTGGTGATTTTTTGATGGGTGAAGGGAAGCGCTTTGGCGAGTTCTTCGTAGGCAAGCTTGACTTCGCCCATTTGGAACAATGACCAAATCGCAAACAATGAGGCATGGACGTACACCGAGCCATTTTCGGCGGTGCCGATGGGTAAACGGTTAATCCGGCCAACCATTTTGTTCTCCGGTCCAAAGCCCGGGATAAAGGTCTTTAAGCCATACTTGCTATCAAGGCGTTTATACGCGCCAAGGATGGTCTCTTTCAAAGACGGATCCTTGTCTAACATGCCGCCAAGTACCCAGCAGGCATTCACCATTAAGGAATCGCGTGACTTGTCATCCGCATCTTGGAAGGAACCGACAAATTCTTTACGGCCATCATTCCAGCCATGGAGGATTTTTCGTTCGCCTAAGGCGTTTTTCGTGACGCCATAACGAAGCAGGCTTTCTTCTAATTTCTTGGCCTCTTCTTCGTAATGGTTTGCCTTTTCTAGCGATATGCCAAGATGACGTAAGATTTCCGTCATTTCACGGAAGTTGCGGAGCAAGCCCAAAGAAGCCATGACGGAGACGCCGCTACCAAAAGACTTTTTGGGATCTGGCGAGGCACCAAGTCCATCGACGGCATCGTTCCAGTCCCCATAAAGAATGTGCAAGCAACCAGTATCTTTATCGAGGTTAGATTCCAAGAAGTTTAGAATCGCATCTAAGTGGTCTAACACGCTGTCTTTCCGTTTTGAGAAAGACATCTTGTCACCTTCGAAGTGATAATAACCTGCCGTTTCGTTTAACAAAGCATAGTCGCCCGTGATGGTGAGATAACGATAGAAGGCTTCAATAATCCATTCCCCTTGGTCGATGTATTCGCGTAAATCCATTGCCGGTAAGGTATTTTCATCCGGTGGGAACGAATATTGCCGTGGGCACCGGCCATCATCGCTGATGAAGTTCAAGCCTTCCAAAAGCTTTTTACGGCATTTCTCCGGTTCAATCCAAGAGAACGATTCGAGTTGCTGATAAACGTCACGCGTTCCTTCAAAAGGACCCGCATAGTTTTTAGCAGTCGCCACGAATTCGTTTTGGTAAAGCGCGGAATCTAAGAAGCGGGCGAATGTTTCGTCTTTTCCTTGGAATGGTTCTTTCCAACCTTGGAAGGAAAGATGAAGGTTATGCCGTTTGGCGGCCGACTCTTTTTCTTCGCGGACCGCATAAGCTTTATCGGCTGCTTCTAAGGCATCATCCTCACTTAATGGAGCAGTGCCCATTTCGTAAGACAAAGCGAAAGAATCGTGGGGTTTTAACGTGGTTTTTGCGATTTCTCCTAACGCGGCATCATCAATAAACCGCGTATAGGAACGGTTTTTTGGAAAGTAGCCTTTCCGTAAAGGGCCAGATACCGAAAGTGATTGATTGCCATTGCCACAGTACAAGGCACGTCCGGTGGTTTGTTCTAATTTGCCTTCGACATGAGTCTTCACGAATAAGTCGTGTTCGAGACATTCGGTGCGGCTACGATACTCGGTGACATGGAAACGATAACCGTTAGGAGTGGTTTCAAGGCTCTTGTACCAACGATCTTCAAATCCTTCGAAATCCCGATAACGAAGTAACGGGCAGAAGTAGGAAGAAAGATAGACGTTCTTCTCTTCTTCCGTTTGGTTCTCGGCATATAAAGAGAACTGCAGATGCTTGTCAGTATCAACAAAGGCACGAAGCACGGCGATAACGCCATCCTTCTCTAAGAAATAGAAGGCCGCTTCCGGCGTATAGATCAGATAACGAGAAACAGTTCCTTCGTCATAGGTACGGCCAACGCCGGTAATCGATAACGGAAGATACTCCTCTCCTTTTTTGACCCCTAAGAAGAAAGCAATGTATGGTTCTCTGCCATAGGTACTGTCTAAAAAGAAGTTGAACGTGCTTTCTTGGACAGAAATGTTGCCTGAAGAATACGCCCATAAGGTAAGGCCATCTTCGGCGTAAGGATGACGGGCATCGCCGTCATGATCGTTTTCCATCAACACAACATTTGTATCTAAAAACGTTGCGCCCGAAGGAAGATGAGCATTCTTTTTCGGATGCTTCTTTAAATCCAACAAGGCGTGGATTTGTTCCGCCAGTGTGTTTTTCATGAACGATATTTATTTATGGACGACGCCTTTTTTCAAAATGATATTGGCGTAAATGGCAGTTTCAGAGGTTTGAACAATCGCGTAGGCTTTCTTGGCGCGTTCATAGAAGGCATATCGTTCAATCTTTTCGATATGCACGTTCGGATCATGTTGATTCGCGATATCTTCGTATTCTTTCCAAATGGTTGGCGTAGGATCACCATTCGTGGTTTCCATCAACATAAAGTTGCTCGGCGCATAGGTGTCTAACGGAATGACCGTCAAAATGGCATCCAAGATTTCTTTGCCACCTAAGCCATCCGCCCGAATCACTTTCGGGCCAAGGTTACCCGACGGAAAGTTACCATCTCCGATGACGATTTCATCGCCATGCCCCATTTCATCGAGCACTTTTAAGAGCTCAGGGCTTAACGCTACAGGAATATTTTTTAACATGATATTTACCTCTTTAATAAGGATACCTTGTTTCTCTTAAAAAAGAGGCAAAGATTTAGTTTTCAGGATAAGATTCAATGTTTTTTGGACTTTTTGGATTCGTAAAGCCGTTTATCCGCTGCAAGGAATGCTTCCTTGGTATAGGAATCAGGCGAAGCAACAACTCCATAGGATAACGTGACGGCTGGAATCTTTTCAGAAGCGGTAGAAAGATCGCGATTCAATTCTTCCATGGTCTTTAAGAATTCTGATTCTCTCGCAATTGCGTCATTCGCATAGCAAATGATGGAAAATTCATCACCACCAACACGGAAAACTAAGCAATCGTGCGGGAAATGATAAAGCATACGATCAGCGGTACGCTGCAAAATTTCATCGCCAATCGCATGGCCATAATGGTCATTGATGGCCTTAAAGCGATCAATATCCACTAACGCAAAGATAATCGGTTTCTTCGCTTCGTTGAGTTCGCTACTGAGTCTCTGGAAGCCACGACGGTTGTATAAATTCGTTAAGCTGTCGTGTTCGGCATCATATTGCATTTTGTCTTCTCTTTCTTTATAGGTAGAAGACTGGAAATACATGTAAAAGAAAATCAAGGCATAGATTAAGATTTGCCCACGTGAGAAGCCGGGATAAATAATCCAGAACACCAATGATGTGATGCAGAACGCCGCGGCAACAAACACGGTTACGCTTTCTAGCACGGCACGCTTTTTGATGTTCAAGATGGTGTTCACCACGATGAACAAAATATAGAACGCTTCGGCTACAACGAAGGTATAGCCATACGGCGCAAACCGTTGTAATAGATGACCAGATTCGTCAAAGGCGACGACATTCGGATTCATTAAGGCGGCGATATAAACGCCCCAGGTATAAAGCATGGGCAGCAACAAGAATAAATAACGTTTCTTCAAAAACGGGGGGCGTAAGGAAATGTATGCAACCACACAAGTGGCCCCAATTTCGAAAAAAAGGCTTAGTGTTGTTAAGATTTGTCTGCACTGCGAAGCGCCTTCGCTATCGCCAATAAAATCTGAGGCATACATCGAGAACGTTTGCGTCACGCAAGTAAATAATGCCAAGATGGTGGCCGACAAGAACAAGACCCGCAAAGTGGTCTTCATCGACCGATTCATGATGAGCGATACGAAAAGCATCACGATTCCAACGAGTGGAATGTAGAAGTCATAGAATGTTTGGAACCAGCTGGAATCAATCATCTTCTTGAATTATAGGACGGAATTTAGCCTTTGGCATTCGCTTTGAACGAAGGCTGTTTTGTGGGCGCATATCAACGATATGTTGTGAAAAGAATACCGCAAAAATTTGTTGTGTAGCATAAAAAATGCATTTTTTTGAAAAAATTCTTTTCAATGCGATAAAAAATGCACTATTTTCGGATAAAAAGAGAGAAAAAGTTTCCTTGGCATCGATAACAAAAAGCAAAAAACACCATTTTTCCACCAACGCAGTGATTTCGCGATATAGTCGCCATATTTTTCACAAAAGACCGACATTTGCTTGTATTTTTTTAGTCCCGAAGAAAATGACGTGTGAATTTGGGAGGAATCATTGGCCTTTTCTTTCGATTTGTATTCCGTTTTCGTTGAAAGCCGTTGTGCTTTCTCGTTTAATAATGGCGCGCGAAGGAAAGGAGGCCCTCTTCTATGTTGAAACTAGACCACATTACGAAAGTCTATCAGACCAAAGAAATGAAAGTTGAGGCCTTGAAAGGCATCTCTTTAGCATTCCGAAAAAATGAGTTTGTATCGATATTGGGTCCTTCTGGCTGTGGCAAGACCACAACTTTAAACATCATTGGCGGCTTAGACCATGCGACCGATGGAGATTTAATGATTGGCGGCGTCTCCACCAAAAAGTTCACTGACCATGATTGGGACGTTTACCGCAATCACCGAATCGGTTTCATTTTTCAGTCTTATAACTTAATCCCCCAAGAAAACATTCAAGAGAATGTGGAATTGGCGTTAGCCATCAGCGGCTTAAAGAAAGAAGAACGGCAACGCCGTGCGCGTGAAGCTCTCAATCAAGTCGGCTTGCAAGGGATGTATTCGAAAAAGCCGAACGAACTATCAGGCGGGCAGTGCCAACGAGTGGCCATCGCACGTGCGTTGGTCAACGAACCCGATATTTTGTTAGCCGATGAACCAACGGGTGCTTTAGACTCTGTAACCTCCGTTCAAATCATGGATCTCATTAAGAAGATCTCTGAGAAAAAGTTGGTCATCATGGTTACCCATAACCCTGATTTGGCGAAAAAATATTCGACCCGTATCATTAATTTGTTAGATGGTCGCGTTGTGGGGGATAGCAATCCCTATTCTTTTGAAGAAGAAGCACAAGAATATGCCGTAGCCCCCGTCTTAACGGAAGAACAAATCGCCCGCGAGAAAGCGAAGATGTCTTGGTGGACGGCATTTAAGCTTTCGGCCAAGAACCTTTGGGTCAAAGCAAAACGGACCACGATGATTGTGTTAGCGTCATCTATCGGTATCGTTGGGGTATCCGCTGTTTTAGCCGTATCGCAAGGCGTCACTGGCTATATCACCGGCATGCAAGACGATATGCTTTCAGGCAACCCCGTAACCGTCGAAGAAAACGCCATCGACTTATCGAACTTGATACAAGGCGCGACAGCCAGCACACAAACGCAAGTCGTAAAAGATTCATGGCAAGATGGCAAGATCAACGTTCAATTCATGATTGAGCAACTGATTAACATGTCGACCAGCCTTTCTTCCGCCACCATTCAAAATAACATCACAGAAGATTATGTCCAGTTCGTTCGGGATATGCCGAGTGATTATTATCGCGCCATGGCAGAAGAATATGGCATCGATGTCCGTAATAACCTTTATACGCATACGGACATTCGCTTAGATGGCTATAGCGATGATGCATTAAAAAAACAAAAATATTCCGTTTCGGGCATCCTTTCCGTCTGCGCCACGATTCTTGAAAACCTAGAAAATGGCAAATTTGCTTCTTATACCTCGATGATTGGCCAATACGCGAACGGCATCGGTCAATGTTTGGAACAACAGGATTATGTCTTATCCGAATATAACGTCGTTTCGGGCCGTTATGCGACTGGCGAAAACGAATTGATGTTAGTGCTCAATCACCGTAATGAACTCACCGACTTTAACTTAACGTTGCTTGGCTACTACAGCCAAGATGAATTCGCGAATGCGATTTACCATTACGTCGGCTATGAAGACAAAGTGAATCAAGAATTGTGGCAAAAACAACAATCCATCACAGTCGATGAATTAATCGGTAAAGAATACACCTACTATCCGAATGATTCGATTTATTCCGCCAACCCTGATTACGACGTATCGAAGTATCAGTTAAAGCAATATAACTATTCTTTTGTCGATGATGGTACTTTGCAAAACGGAGTGCCATTAAAAGTCGTCGGCATCCTTACGCCAAAAGATGGTGTGGATTATGGCTGCATGGATTCGGGTCTTTATTACACGCCAGCCTTTGCCAAACGTTATTTAGCCGATAACTTAAATTCCACAATTACTACTTTTATCCGAAAATACTTAGCAGACAATCCTAACGCATCTGGCTACACCTCCAGTTTGGTGCAAGTGCAAGGTGTGAATATGATTTCCGGGATTGGCTACGACTATCGTGTGCAATTCCCTGATGGCCTAGCCAGTGAAGACATTGATCCGAAGATCTTCCATGGCTATGGTTTGGTTGGCAATCAAAACGCCTTGCAAGGTATCCTTGCTGGAATGGCTGGCAGCAGTTCTGGTTCTAGCGACACCGGATTTAGCGTGGAGAAACTTGCGGTATTGGGTCTTCGTAATGTTGGTGGCGAAACCATTCCTGGCACCATCAAGATTTATCCCAACAGCTTTAATGACAAAGATGAAGTTACGAATTACCTTGATCAATGGAAGAGCAATAAAGACATCACCTTATCCACTGGCAAAGTATTAACCGCGAAAGACCGTGATGACATCAAATATACCGATAACTTAGCCTTGGTGATTTCAATGATTAACAACATCGTGAACATTGTTACCATCGCCTTGGTTTGCTTTACGGCGTTGTCGCTTGTGGTATCGACCGTCATGATTGGTATCATCACCTATGTATCCGTCATGGAACGGGTCAAAGAAATCGGGGTCATCCGTTCTTTGGGTGGCCGAAAACGCGATGTATCTCACCTCTTTAATGCCGAAACGGCAATTATTGGGGTTGCTTCAGGCATCTTTGGCCTCTTAGTTACCTATTTGATTGAGTTGATTTTAAATCTTGCGATTGGCATCCATTATGGGTTCTATGCGATTGCCAACCTTTCATGGTGGACGGCGTTAATCGTGTTCGTGATTGCGGTTCTCTTAACGATGATTGCCGGTATTCTTCCTGCTCGTTCGGCGGCCAGACAAGATCCCGTGGTGGCGTTACGTAGCGAATAATCGCTTTATTTCACCAAAACGCGGAAGCGAAGCGAGTAGTCTTTTTCGCCATCTAATTCGTATTCTGGATGGACGGGCGCACCCCAAGAATCATCACCACCAACTCCGCGTGTTGCGGCAAAGATGGTGAGATGGTTTTCGCAGGAGGTCGGAAGTTCATCGAGATGTTTCGCGTTTTCGAGTTGGAATTCATCATAAGGAAGATAATGGAACGCGAACGGACGGTCTAACGCTTCAAAGACTAAGTGACGTTCCCCAAAGGGGATTTCTACATAACGGGTGCCTTCTTTGTTGCCCATTTCTTGCGGGACGGCATAAGGAAGGACCTCGTTTTTAACGTTAGAGTGATAGATACCTAATGGTTTACCTGCTAATAGGTCAGGATAAGAATCCGTTGGTCCATAGCCATAGTAAGTAAAGTCACCGTTTATGCGCGGTAACGTAAAATCAATGCCAAAGCAAGGTAAGGATGGCATTCCTTTCGCACCATGGTAACGGATTTCGATGTCGAGATAGTCACCTAAGTCGTAATGATATAAGACTTCGGCATACGCCTTTACCCCTGCCCAGGTGATTCTTGAAACCATCGTGTGACCATCATCACTTTCTAGCGTGGCATGCTGGAATCGGCTGGCGCCATAATAGAACGAAGACGT
The DNA here is from genome assembly GCA_902791935.1 of uncultured Erysipelotrichaceae bacterium. Lineage (GTDB taxonomy): Bacteria > Bacillota_I > Bacilli_A > RFN20 > CAG-826 > UBA4951. The sequence continues at coordinate 76,917 of CADAXQ010000003.1, forward strand.
CACGGCAAAGTCACTTCCCCGATCGTTGTCAGTAGAGGGTCGCCACAACGTTAGCCGTAATGGAGAACGGAGAATCTTTTGCTCCCCAATATAGATAGCCGCCAAGCCAGAGGCCCAGGCATTCCAAAGTTGTTCGTTATGGCTGAAGAAAAAACGCACACCATCACGATATACGCTGTGGTAAATCAGAGATCGGGCTTGCGCCATTTTTCCTTTTGGAGCATCAGCTACATAGGCAAAATGTTGGCTAGAATTATCGAAAACCCCTATTAAACCCCATTCTTTTTGCGTGATTTCAATGCGGCGAATATGTTCTTCGGGGAAGGTAGCAGTGGGTAAGGTTAATTCGGCTTCGTGATGCCATGGCAAAATGGTTCGTTTGACTTCTTCGCCATTGACGAAATCCACCAGAGTGAGCGTGAAGGTGCCTTCGGGATAGAAGTTCGGATCTTCCGAAATCTCAATATGGTCGCCCTTAAATTGAATTTGAATTGGGCAGTAGAGGTTTTTCACGGCTGCTAATTTTGGAGAACGTAATGCGTCTCTGCGGTCTGAGAAAATCACCCCGTTGCAGTTAAAACTACTCGAATGGGGCGCATCATTTTCGTCACCGCCATAAACCCAAACTTCGTTGTCGCTTCGGGGAGTTTTGACTAACAATCCCTGGTCGACCCAGTCCCAGATGCAACCACCTAAGCAATTCGGATAGTCACGGAACAAACGTAAATAATCAGCGAGATTGCCGTTTGAGTTCCCCATCGCATGAGAGTATTCGCATTCAAATACAGGTTTCTCGGGATGTGCTTGTAAATAGGATTCCAGTTCTTGTGGCTTTAAGTACATGAAAGATTTCATGTCGACATAAGGGGATAACCCTTCATCGGTGACTTCGCCTTGATAATGCACCAGCCGTTTTTTGTCTTGGGCGTGGAAGTATTCTGAAGAACGTTTGAAGTTATCGCCCGTCCAGGATTCGTTTCCTAAGCTCCAGGCAAAGATGCACGGATGGTTCTTGTCTCTTTCATACATCGAAGAGGCACGATCTAACGTCATCGCGGTCCAACGAGGATTCGATCCCGGAACCATTTTGCTTAAATCGCCATTGCTATTGACCCATTGGCCATGGGCTTCAATACAACATTCATCCATGACGTATAGGCCTAATTTATCGCATAAGTCATAGAAACGCGGGTCGTTCGGATAATGAGAACAACGGACGGCATTGATTGAGGAACGTTTCATCAGCAACAAATCTTGTTCTAACACCTCTTCGGGAACGTAATGCCCATGATGCATGTCGATTTCGTGACGATTGACCCCTTTTATTTTTAAGGGTTTGCCATTCCATAACACGACGCCGTTTTGAATTTCTTCTTTTGTGAAGCCGATGCAGAAGTGGTTTTGTTCTTCTTGTCCTTCTTTACCTTTTAAGACGACGGTCATCTCGTAACGATTTGGCACATCGCTAGACCAGGCTGCAACTTGTGGCAAGATGGCATGAAAAGAGAAGTGATCTTTGATGGTTTGCTTTTCTTCCCACACCGGTTTTCCTAAGAACGAAAGGATGGCGTGGACTTCCCCTTCGCCACTCACCTTGCCTTCTAAGGAAAGCACGCCATCTTGATAATCGTTGGTTAAATCGGTTTTGGCGGAAACATCTTCTAGATGAAAAGCAGGAACGGCAACTAAAGAGATGTCACGAAAGATACCAGACATCTTCCAATAATCTTGCGATAAGATCCAGGAAGAAGCAGAGAAACGGAAGTTCACGAACAAGAGTTCGTTTTCGCCTGTTTTAAGATAAGGCGTTAAATCGAATTCGCTGCAAGTATATAAACGAGAGGAATATCCTACGAATTCGCCATTGCAGTAGACATAGATTGCCGTTTCGAAGCCATCGAGCCGTAACAGGCAACGTTTGCCAGCAAAGAAAGCGGGCAATACGAAACGTTTTCGGTAAAAATTGACGGGATCGTGTTCCATCGCAACTTCGCCCGGTTTTAAATTGTCTTTTCCATCCCACGGATAAGGAATGTTTGTGTAAATTAATTCCTCTGGCACTTCGAGTTCTGCGGAACGTGGCAATTGCACTTCATGATAGGGTAATGGATCCGTTAAGAAACGTTCCTCGTAATGAGGAGCACGGAAGAAATCCCAAGTGCCATTTAAAGAAAATAAGGTCGACTGTCCTTGATATTCGGTGACCACACTCGCGTGTTCCGGAAGAAGATTGACTCCTATCACTTCAGGATCGGAAAGATAAGAAATAGGAAATGGTTTCATAAAACGCCTCGCATTACGGCTAATGCATTTTACCATGGCGGATTAATAGGAGATAGATGACGGTGAAAGCCTGGAGCAAGATGCCACCCATCATAATCCATAAGAAATATTCGCCATGGAATAAGAAATAAAGACCTGTGACGACTTCCCAAATCGCGACGGAGATATAAACCACAGGGCGGATGTGGTTTTTGGGATAAAAGATGCAGTCAATCACGGCTAAGATGCTCATTAATCCAGCAAGGCCGAAATCTAGATAAATAAAGAACGAAGGCGTTTCGGTTCCGATACCTTTGGCAACATAGGTGATGGCAATCCAAATGATAGTCACCACCAAAAAGATGGCCGAGCAAATCGTAATGGCTAAATAAAGGTTTTTCCGGCGATTAAGTTTCTTTTCTTGTTCGGGGTCAATGATGTACTCATGTTCTTCGTAGAGATATTGCACCGGAACACCAAAAAGATTGGCGATTTCATAGAGCGTCACTGCATCGGGAAGTGATAGGCCGCGTTCCCATTTTGATACGGCTTTGTCGCTGTAATTTAATCGGTCGGCTAAATCCTGTTGCGTCCAGTTCTTTTTCTTCCGTAGACCGGCAATGTTTCGCGCAATGATTTCATTGACTTCCATTGGTTTAACATTAAGAGAAAGACTCGATAAAATCAAGGTTCTACTTTTGGTCGAGAAGAAAAAATGGGATTCTACTTTTGGCTTCTATTCTCTTGCCTTTCCCTCTTTGTAAAGTAAGGGTGTCAGGAGGGCAACACCAATGAAAAACGAAAAACAAAATGACCGCTTCATCCTCGTGTTAGAAATCTTATTCACCGCCGTTTATTTTGCCCAGATCATCCAAGGCGCTATTTGGATGGCCAATGGCACCGTAGAAGTGGCAGAAGCAAGACTGATTCTTTTGCAAGGAATCGGTGGCTTGGTCGTGAGTTGGCTCCCCTTATTGCTTTTGATCCTTTTCCATATCAAGCTTCATCCCATTCTTGTTTGTGGTGTTGAACTCTTCGCCTTCATGGGCATTTATCTTGGAGAAGCTTGCCGTTTCTATTATCGTTTTTCCATTTGGGATGACGTCTTGCATACCTTCTCCGGCTTTGGCATGGCTTTCGTTGCGTTCTGTCTTCTTTATGAGTTCTTATTTAAAGAAGCGAAGAACGTAAAACATCCCGTCGTTGTTTCTTGCTTGTTCGCCTGCATGATTTCAATTGCTTTGGGTGCCTTGTGGGAAGTCTATGAATTTACTGGCGATACCATTTTCGGTCTTAATATGCAGAAGAGCATTCCAGAAGCGACTGCGTTATGGAATGGCGGCGCGTCCAATCTTCCCCTAAACGGAACGGATGAAGAGATTGCGGCGTTCTTCCGTAGCCCTGAAGGTTATCGATACGCCTTAATGGATACCATGGGCGATGTCGTAGAAGACGTGGTAGGAAATCTTGTGTTTGCCGCCTTCTCTGCTATCGTTTTTGGTGCTTTCCATCGTCAGCCACGTACCATGGTGGTCAAAACGAATCTCAAAGAAGAAAAGAAAGTCCAAGAGAAGTTGGCTTAATTCTTGGTCCTCGTCCCCTTCCCAAGCGGAAGGGGATTTTTATTTTGTCGAAATAAAGTAAGAAAAAAGCACCCCGCGAGGTGCCCTTAAATTCAAGTCTCCCCTTGCCCCCGACAAACATAAGCGACGAGGCCAAGGACTGTCGGCATGTTGCGGATCCTAAACTAAGCCAACTATCCTTACGCTAGTAAGATCCACTTCTGTTCCGCATCATTAATATAGTCAAGTTTTAAAAAGAATGCAAGAAGTCAAATGAAAATGTTACCTTTTGCCTTCGTAAAGAGAACTTAAAGATGCGATGTTATGCGTTATCTGGCAATAAAATCGATTGAATCTTATTTAAGGTATCTTCGCTGATGCCACAACCAGACTTGAGATAATTCGTAACGGCATCTTGAATCGTGCCATCCGTGGTACCGAACTTTAGCTTCATCGTATTGACCATTTCCCCGTAGCCGACATAGTTGCTGCTATTGTGCTGCATAATGCCGCTCGAAGTGAATTTGCCATCTTGTATGCCGCTCCGCCAACGTTTGCCATAACTGGAGAACGATGTTAATTCAAAGTCACGAACCATGTCTTCTTCAGAAACGCCGAGAAAGCTTTCAATTAAGAAGGACAAAGTTCCCGTACGGTCTGCTCCGGCATTGCAATGGAAGTAGACGGGGTAGTTATTCTCATCGGCTAAATAATCGAAAATCTTTTTCACATTTTCCACTGATCCTGTGGTGTATTGATTCGATGGGAAATCGCCTGTGGCAGCACGCATGTAGCCAGGAATAATGTTCGCGTATTGGTTCATCGAGATTTGAAGATACGAATCCGAGAATGCACCTGCTTCTTGCCCACCATCATCACTAGAAGAACGGAGGTCTAACTCTGATTTTGCACCAATGACGTCAGTCATAATCTTTTGACTGGCTTTGGAGATGTTATTAATCTTGGCACCACGGAAAAGCTTATTAAAGGCGACTTTCTTGCCACTGCTGGTGGTAAACCCGCCCAAATCACGGATGTTGTCGCCACCTTTTAACATTAAAACACGGAAGGCACCATCTTCAATATGGAACGAATCCACTTCGGAGGTTCGGCCGTTATCGGTCGTAACTTTCCAATAATAAGTATTGCCAGGAACCAAGAAATCTAATTCAGGGCTTTCCTCTAACTCGGCGTCGTAGGTTGTAATCAGCCGTTCATTCGTGAATTCGGGATCAGTGGAGAAGTGGACTATTGTCTTTCTTCCCGTACGGTTCCAGGCAAAATCATAGGCGTTCCCATAATTCGAGCTGGAGTTGTTGGCTAGATACTGGGCCTCGCTATCGGCATCCGTTAACGCGAGATAGGAACGAAGAACAGAATTTTGAGCGGAAATGGTTCCACCTTTATAAGTGGTTCTTAATTTAATCCCTGACAAAGGTTCAGAACTTTGCTTCGAGGAGGAAGCAACACTCGTAGAAGATGTGACGCTAGAAGATTTTGCTGCTTCGGAAGAGACGCTGCTATCGGTGGCGGGATTGCCGCAAGAGAACAGGAATCCACAAAGAGCAATTACCCTAAGAAAAGGGTGAAAAGAATGTTTTGATTTCATGCCTTTATTATTTCACAAAACAGCAAGGAAAGAAATCGTAAAAACCATATGTTTTCCCGTGTTAAATAAGAAAACCCTTGCGAATTTTGCAAGGGTTAACAAGACAAAATTGCAAAAGAATTAGATGCCGTAGGCACCGCCTTTAAGGCGTTCGACTCCGCTTTCACCAACCAAGACACGAACCAGGTTTTCAGCAAAAGGAATGCTGTATGCCATGGAGTGGCCAGTGACAAGATTTCCATCGATAACGGAACCGGTATTTTCGTAAATCCCATTCCCCTGTTGGAAGCCAGGGAAGCAGGTGAAGTGCTTGCCATCTAAGTAGCCCATCTCACCTAAGATTGAAGGAGCGGCACAAATGGCACCGATCACTTTGCCAGCATCGTGGAACTTCGTAATCGTTTGACGAACTAAGGCACTTGCCCCTAAGTTATCCACGCCGACTTTACCACCTGGCAAAACGATAAAATCATAGGACAATACGTCTTTGATATCCATCAATCTGGCAGGAACTTCAATCTTTAGTCCCATAGAAGACGTGACTTCATAAGATGAAGAAATCGAAACGGGCAAAACTTCAATCCCGTGCGAACGAAGCAAGATATCGTGGGTGGCAATGGCTTCCGTTTGTTCAAAACCATCCGCTAAGAGCAATAATCCTTTTTTCATGGTGCATGACCTCTTTTTTGTCGCTTCCATTATAACGCGGAAATTAAAAAAGCCACGTCCGAAGGCGTGGCTCTAATCGAGAAGAGAAGGTTATTTCGCGAATTTGGCGAAACGAGCCTTGGCTTCAGGAGAGAGGTTGTAGAAGGCGTCGATGCCAGGATATTGGGCAGCATCGCCGAGTTCTTCTTCAATGCGGAGTAATTGATTGTATTTGCAAATACGATCAGTACGGCTCATCGAACCAGTCTTGATTTGTCCAGCGTTCAGCGCGACAACCAAGTCAGCAATGGTGGTGTCTTCGGTTTCACCAGAACGGTGAGAGACAACGCAAGTCCAGCCATTCCGCATGGCCATTTGGCAAGTATCCAACGTTTCGGTCAAGGTGCCGATTTGGTTGAGCTTGATTAAAACGGAGTTGGAGCAGCCTTCTTCGATACCCTTCTTGACGTAGATCTTGTTGGTCACGAAGAGGTCATCACCGACCAATTGAACTTTCTTTCCGAGTTTTTCGGTGAGAAGTTTCCAGCCAGCCCAGTCATTTTCAGAGAGGCCATCTTCGATGGTGATCAACGGATATTTCTCGACGAAGTCTTCTAACATCGCGACCATTTCTTCCGAGGTCTTTCTGCCTTGGCCAGACCGTTTGAGATTATAGGTCTTCGTTTCGGGTTCATAGAATTCCGAAGAAGCTAAGTCCATGCCTAAGCAGATGTCTTTGCCAGGTTGATAGCCAGCGCGACGAATCGCTTCGACCAAAACTTCGAGCGGTTCTTCATTGGATTTTAATCCGTTCGGGGCAAAGCCGCCTTCATCGCCGACCGCGGTGATGTCTTTGCGTTCTTTTAAGATGCTACGGAGAGCGGCAAAGGTTTCCGCGCCCATTTCAATGGCTTGGGCTTCGCTCTTTGCGCCGACTGGCATGATCATGTATTCTTGGAAGTCAACGGAAGAATCGGCATGTTTGCCACCGTTGATGACGTTCATCATCGGGACAGGAAGTTGTTTGGCATTCGGGCCGCCGATGTAGCGATAAAGCGGGATGCCGAGATAGTCAGCAGCGGCTTTTGCCACGGCTAACGAAACGCCTAAAATGGCGTTCGCACCGAGATTGCTCTTCGTGGCAGTGCCATCCAAAGCGAGCATCGCTTCATCAATGGCCACTTGGTCCAAAACGTTTTTCCCAATTAACGCTGGGGCAATGATCTTGTTGACGTTCTCAACAGCTTTTAAGACGCCTTTTCCGCCGAAGACTTTCTTATCTCCATCGCGGAGTTCGAGCGCTTCCCGTTCGCCAGTAGAAGCACCGCTTGGGACGGCTGCTCTTCCAAAAGCGCCGCTTTCTGTCGTGACTTCGACTTCGACAGTCGGATTGCCACGCGAGTCAATGATTTGACGGCCATGGATCGATTCAATGAATGGCATGTTTCTTTTTTCTCCTTATATTACGGTTACCATGCTTACCTAGTAAGCGCCTAGATTATAGGACAAAAATCATGGCTTCGGCAGGAAAAAAGAACGAATAACGTATTATCGACTTTTTCTTTCGTCAAAAACAGGAAAGAATGGTCAAAGAGACAAAACATCTAAGGTTTCTTTGACCATGGTTTCTAACGTGTATGGTTTTGCGCTTGCGATGGCGGCTTCGTTCATAGACAAAGGGCGTGGCGATTCCAACAAGGACTTTAGATCCGTATCTTCATTGACGCGATAACCATTGATGCCATCCTGAAGAATGTTTTGCACCGCAGGATTTTTGGCGTTCCCGAATATCGGTGTGCCTTGGCTTAACGTTGCGGTGAGATAACAAGAGAATCGTTCTTCTTCGCTAAAAAACAAAGCGGCATCGGCAATCCGAAGGTATTTTAATACGTCATCCAACTTTTGCCCGGAGATGAGCTTGATATTCTCTAAACGCTGCTTCTTGACTCGTTCTTGGTATTGCTTTGCGCACGTTCCATCTTCAAAAAGAAGTAACCATGAATCTTTAGGCATTGCTTTCCATCGATCGATTAAGGTTAGATTGTTCTTCTTTTCCGAATATGGATGGAGCGAAACATAAATTTTCTTACCCGTTAAACCAAGCCCTTGCCGTAAGAGCGATTTCCCTTTCTCAGACAGAGGCTCCGTTAATGCCTCGGAAGTGAGCAAAATGGAGCGATGGCAGAGGTGAATCTTGTCCGGAGCAATTTGCATCTTGGATAGCTCCAGTTTTTGTTGGGCGTCGGCGACGAGATATTGTGAGGCAGACGAAAGATATTTTCCATCGCGTTTGCTGCCCTCGGCATAAGCACAAAGATACGAGATGTTTCGATGGGATAGAATCCGCATCAGGTGCTGTTCAAACGAACAACCATTTCCATTCAATACAATGCGGTCATAGTGTTCTTTTTCAAACAATGTTTTAACTTGATGCGCCCCACCCAGGCAATAAGGCTTTAGGCATAAGACATGAAAATTCTTAATGCCTTCCCCATAAGCACGTTCGCGTTCTTTTTGCATGGCATGAGGAAGAACAACCGTCAAATCTACCGCTTGCCCTACTAGGTTAAAAAAGCGGATGGGATAGTAGGCGTTGTCAGAAAAGAACCAAAATACTTTCATTGGTAAGCAATAGTATAAGCGTTTTCCTCGCTTCGCCATTATAATACCCTTGCATGTTGTCGGATTGGAAACCGTTATTTGATGCGGTGAAAGAACAAGAATACGCAGAACATCTTCATCAATTCTTAGATGCGGAATATGCGCATGGCGTGGTTTATCCACCCCGTGATTTAGTTTTTCAGGCGTTTCGATTAACGAGCCCCAAAGATTTAAAGGTCGTGATTATTGGGCAAGATCCTTATCACAATCCCGGTCAAGCGATGGGATTGTCTTTCTCAGTTCCTAAAGGAATTGATCCCCCGCCTTCTCTTATTAATATCTATAAGGAAATTCATGCCGACATCGGTTGTCCGATGAATTTCAATAATGGAGACTTAACCCCCTGGGCCAAGCAAGGCATCTTATTACTCAACGCATACTTAACGGTGCGATGCGGCGTCGCCTTATCGCATAAACGGCCTGAATATGAGGCATTTATCGCGGATACCCTGCGTTATTTGGAAACATTAGACCAACCGATGGTTTATATGTTATGGGGCGGTTTCGCCAAGAAATATGAATCATCTGTCACCAATCCGAAACATCTCGTCTTAAAGGCGGCGCACCCTTCGCCTTTAAGCGCCAACCAAGGTGGTTGGTTTGGAAAACATCTATTTTCGCAGTGTAATGCCTATTTGGAAAAAGAAGGCATTGCCCCGATTGATTGGCAAATTCGATAAAATCCTTTCAATCGCGAAAAATCATGTTATAGTGCATTGACCCCGTAGGAGGAAAACAAAGTGGAAGACGAAAAGAAAGTCAATCCGGAACCGGTAGAAGAAAAAGAACAACCGGTCAAAGAAGCGGAGCCCGAAGAAGAAAGCGACTTCTCCGATGAAGCCAAGCCTGTTTCGGTACCTGAAGTTCCTGAAGAAGAAAAAGAACCGGAAGTGAATCTCTATGCTGAACCCGAGGAGGAAACTCCTGTGGCAGCAGAGGAAGCCCCTGCTCCAGCAGAACCCGCTCCAAAAGTCGAAGAAAAAGAAGACGACGAGAAGGATCAAAAGAAAGTCAAAGGATCCAAATACATTTATCCTGACCCCGAACTTTCCGCGATTGAAGCCGCGAGACAAAACTTCTATCGCGTCTATCACAAGTTCAACATTGTGAAATGGATTGTGACCGGTGTTTTGTTAGTCATCATGTTAGCAGGCTGGATTGTGCCATCCGTTTTGAATAAACAAGGCATTAACTTCAATGGAGGCATGTACATTTCTATCGGTACGATTGCCTTATTGATCGTTGGCTTAATTGTGATGGACGTGGTATATCGTCGAAAAATCAACGTCCAAATGCAGACGTATTTCAATGAATACTATGGCCATCAAGGCGCCTATTTCTATCGTGATTTCGTCTCGGATTTAAAAGGAACGGTCGATGATAAGCTTCCTGCTGGGTTCGCCAAAGAGTCGGGCATCTATAACGACATCGCAAAAGTCGGAAGTCGTGCTTATCAAACGTTCACCTATCAGCACATTCCTGGTTTTGTGGTGGATTGCTCGTTCCAAAAGAAAGGTGCCAAACAACTCGAAACCTTATTTGCCGGCAAGTATTTGAAATTCGACGAATCTTATACGGATGGGAACTTATTAATCTATTGCAAAGGCAACAAACGCGCCTTGCCGCCGAACTCCTTAAAAGGACGGAATTTGTTAGAAGATTCAAAGAACGTCGTTATCTACGGAGATGCGAAAGGCAAAGCGTTATTAACGAAACGTGTTCGGGAAGCCTTGAATCAGTTCGACACGAACAAGACGTTCTTGGATTTGGCCATCGCCATCAATTCGAAAGGCGTTTACTTCGCGATGGGCTATGAAGATGACTTCATGGTGTTGCCATTAGAGAAGCCATTTAACCCCGCTCCCAGCGTTCAAGCACATAACGATATTGCTAAAGTTTTTGGCTTTATCGATGCCTTAAACGAGAGACAGCATTAAGGTTTTTGAAAAAAAGAGACGGCTTGACCGTCTTTTTTTCATTCCTGATGATGAAAAAACGCTATACTTTTGAAGGAGAGTCAATCTTTGCGTGATTGGCTTGGCGACGATGATGAGTGAGAGTAGCGATATTTTAGAAAAATGGCTTTCGGTGCAAGCCTACAAACATGATGGACGATTGCACCGGCAATGGTCTCCTGGCTATTGCTTAGAAGAGACGGATGATTATTGGGCCCTTGCCTCGAAAGCGTCACTCGTCATTGAGGACGATGGCAGGCACTGGATGACCAAAGAGAACGCGATTTTCTTACTTTATAAAAAAGCCTGGATGAATGTCATCTGCATGTTCAAAGAAAGCGGTGGCATTTGCTATTATGCCAACATTGCTTCTCCGACCATCTTTGACGGTGGCTATCTTCGTTATATCGATTACGACTTAGATTTAAAACTTTATCCCGATCACACGATTAAGGCATTAGACGAGAACGAATTCGAGAACAATATCGTTCGTTATGGTTATTCTCCGGAACTCGTCGGTGCGATTCGGCGTTCGTTCCAAGAAATCCGCGCGGCCATGCAAGAAGGTCGCTTCCCCTTCTCAGATGCCGACATTGAATCCATGTATGCGCGTTTCTTGTCCGAAACCAAACCGTTTATCCCGCATTCATAAATCTACCTTCCTCTTCTTTTGGGGCGTATAATGACTAGGCTCTCTTAGAGCCTTTCTTTTCTATGAAGTACACATTGATTTCTTCTTCTAAAGCAAAAACACAAGAATTGGGTGCTTTCCTAGCCCCGCGTTTTCGTGCCGGCGACGTTGTCTTACTCAAAGGCGACTTAGGCGCTGGCAAAACGACATTGACGGCTGGCGTTGCGAAAGCGCTCCATGTCGAAGACGACGTCATCTCTCCGACGTTCAACATTTTGAAGTGCTATTTCAAAGGGACATTGCCGCTTTATCACATCGATGCTTATCGGCTAGAGAACCAAAATATTGAACTTGGGTTAGACGAATATATCGAAGGCGATGGCGTTTGTTTCATTGAGTGGCCACAGTTTATTGCCCCATTATTACCCGATGAATATTTATCCATCACGTTAACCAACAAAGGCGATGATAAACGGGAAATCACGTTAGAAGGCAATAATGCCCATTTCGATGCAATCGTGAATGACGTCAAAGGAGCGTTTTGATGTTAAGTATTGTTTTTGACACGTCCAACCGGAATTTATCGGTTGGTTTAGCAAGAGATCAGAAATTATTTGATTTTTGCGAATATTCGGCTTGGCAACGGCAATCAGAATTCTTGGTAGCCGAAATCGACAAGCTTTTGAACCGCAATCACTTAACCCGTGAAGATATCGGTGAAGTGATAGCCGCCAAAGGGCCTGGTTCCTATACAGGCGTTCGGATTTCCTTAACGGTGGCCAAAGTCATGGCATTCGCCTTATCTGTGCCGTTATATTTGGCTTCTTCGTTAGAAATCTATAGACATGGCGAAGATTTGTCGTTATGTCTCATGAATGCGAGAAGCAAGCGCAGTTATGTTGGCATGTATCAAGGCGATAAGATTGTTTTACCCGATACCATCTTAGAGAATGATGAAGTCAAAACGCTAATCGAAGCCCATCCTGAAGCCAAAATCTGTGGTGATACCGAATTTTTGGGGATCCCATCTGCCAATACGGATGTCTTAGTGAACTTAGCGAAAGCGGACATTGTGCGTAACTGCGTGGAAAACGTGATGGCGGCAAAGCCCGTCTATTTGAAGGAGCTTTGATGGATACCCGCATTCGTGCTTTGAAAAAAGAAGACGTTCCGGCGGTTGCCATGTTAGAAAGCGCCTGCTTTTCTGCCCCTTGGCCCGAGGAACAAATCGAGTATGAACGCACGGGAAATCCGTGTGCAAAAGTCCTTGTTGCCGTCTCAAAGGATGGGGATTTGCAGGGATATTTGGATTTTATGATCACGTTTGATAGCGCCACGATTAATCGCATCTGTGTGGCGGAGACCGAACGGCATAAAGGAATTGCGACAGCATTACTCCAACGCATGGTGGAGATTTGCCAAGCGCAAAAAGACAAAGTTGAATTCATTACGTTAGAAGTACGGGTATCGAATGAAACGGCCCATTCGTTATATCAAAAACTCGGATGGGAAGATGTCGTGAAGAAACCCCATTATTACGATGACGGGGAAGATGCGATTTATATGGTGAGGAGCATTTTATGACGCGGATATTGGCAATTGAGTCCAGCTGCGATGAAACGGCGGTAGCCATTACTGATAATGGCAAACTTTTAGCGAACGTAGTTTCTTCGCAAGTGGCAGTGCATAAGAAATATGGCGGTGTCATGCCAGAAGTGGCTTCGAGATTACATTGCGAGAATATCGATGTTTGTTTAAAAGAAGCCTTGGAACAATCCGGTCTTTCGTTTGAAGACATGGATGCGTTTGCCGTGACTCGTGGCCCTGGCTTAATTGGTTGTCTCCACGTGGGATTACAAGCGGCTAAAACCTTGGCAATGCTTTATCACAAGCCTTTGATCCCGGTACATCACTTGGCGGGTCATATTTATGCGAATGAATATGTCGGCGCCTTCCGTTATCCCTTGCTTTGCGTGGTCGTTTCGGGTGGCAATACAGAACTTGTCTTGATGAAACACGATCTTGATTTCACGATTGTCGGGGAAACCAAAGACGATGCGGTTGGGGAATGTTACGACAAAGTCGCCCGGGTGATGGGATTGCCTTATCCTGGCGGTTTACCGATTGACCAACACGCGAAACGGGGTGAACATACCTATCCCTTGCCGGAACCGTTACTCGGGAAAGATGGTTATGACTTCTCTTATTCAGGCTTAAAGACCTCGGTGATCAATTTGGTCAATACGTTGCATCAACGGGGCGAAGAAGTGAATATCGATAATTTAGCCCGTTCGTTCCAAGATGTGGCAGTTGGGATGATTGTGCATCGCGCTTGCCAAGCGGCCCAGGATTTCCATGTCGCCCAAGTCGTATTGGCGGGGGGCGTGAGTGCGAATTCTTACCTCCGCGCCCAAATGAGCGAACGGTTAAAAGATACGGGCATTGACTTGATCATTCCACCGTTATGGTGCACGACTGACAATGCCGCGATGATTGCCAAGGTGGCGGAACACCTCTATCGCGAGAAAGTGTTTGCCCCTTTGACGTTAGGCGTGGATCCGAACTGGAAAATTTCGGATTTCCGTCATTTTGATTGAAAAATAAAAAACGTTCGTTACGATGAACGATAAGGAGAATTACTATGCAAGACAAAGCCATTAGCATCCGCGAACTCTATGCGGAACCCAAAGAACGAAAAGACATCATTGTCGAAGGATGGGTTCGAAATAACCGGAATTCCGGCAAAGTCGGTTTCGTCACGTTACACGATGGAACCTGCTTCAAGAATTTGCAGATCGTATATAGCGCCGACTCTCCTTTCTTTGCGGAAGTTGCCAAATACAAAATGGGAAGCGCTGTGGAATTCCATGGCGATTTGGTACTAACCCCTAATATGCCGCAACCGTTCGAACTTCATTTATCGAGTGCCAAACTCTTAGGCGATGTCGCGGATGATTATCCATTACAAAAGAAGAAGACCTCATTCGAATTCTTACGCGATGAAGCTTATCTCCGCCCCCGTACGAATACATTTGATGCCGTGTTCCGGGTTCGTTCCGTATTGGCGTTAGGCGTGCACACGTTCTTCCAAGATCGCGGTTTCGTCTATGTTCATACGCCAGAAATCACCGCGAATGATGCCGAAGGGGCAGGGCAAACCTTTACTGTCATTACGAACGCCAAAGATCCGATTAATGACTTCTATGGCCGCCGTGCTTCCTTAACTGTTTCGGGTCAATTACACGTCGAAGCCTTCGCGATGGCTTTCAAAGACGTTTATACGTTTGGTCCAACGTTCCGTGCCGAGAAATCGAATACGCCACGCCATGCTTCCGAATTCTGGATGATTGAACCTGAACTTGCGTTTGCCGACTTAGATGATGACATGGAATGCATCGAAAGCTGCATTAAGTTCTTAATCCGTTGGGTGATGGAACGTTGCCCAGATGAAATGGACTTCTTCGAACGCTGGATCGCCCCTGGCGTGAAAACCAAGTTACAACACGTTTTGGACACGCCATTCCGAAAGATGGAATACACCGAAGGCATTCGCATTCTCCAAGATGCCGTGAAGAATGGCCACAAATTCGATAACAACAACATCTATTGGGGCATGGACTTACAAAGCGAGCATGAACGTTATCTTACGGAGCAAGTTGTCAAAGGACCGTTGTTCTTAATTAACTACCCCAAAGAAATCAAAGCGTTCTATATGCGGGAAAACGATGACGGGAAGACCGTTGCTGCCGTGGACTTACTTGTCCCGGGCGAAGGCGAAATCGTCGGCGGTTCTCAACGTGAGGAACGTTACGATATCTTAAAAGCCAAGATGGATAAGATTGGCAATACCAAAGGCCTTGAATGGTACCTCAATCTCCGCAAATATGGCGGATGCATCCATTCTGGTTTCGGCATCGGCTTCGATCGTTTATTGATGTATATCACCGGGATTTCCAATATTCGCGATACCGAACCTTACCCAAGAACGTCTTCTGCGTTAAAGTATTAAAAGAAGCATGAATCAAATTCCAGAGCATCCATTTTCCAATCCTTACGGAACGCCGGCGGGTCAACAACCGCAACCGACGCCTTACGCGCAACAACCGACTCCGGGTGCGGTTCCTTTTACGCAACCGCAACAACAGCCATTGCCACCCGTGATGGATACGACTGCCGTCGCCCAAAAGCCGGATGACAAGCAAAAGAAGAACCGCGCCCGTAAACGTTTCTTCTACGTGCTGATTGGGGTGGATATCTGTTTATTGATCCTACTCGTCTACGAAATTATTGATTTGTTTATCTCGTAATGAAAAAGGCGCTTCTGGCGCCTTATTGTTTTATTGTGGAGGATTCGGGGGAACGTTAGTTCCGTTCATCGGAGGCACGCCGCCTTGCGCTTTGACATCATCAAAGTAGTTAAAGTCATCTAAGCTCTTTTCAAAAACGGTATGCATCCGTTTGTTAAGCTGAAGCTCTCTTGCAATATAGGCTTGGGTGTTGACGGCATACCAAATGATGGCGATTAGCCATAATGGAACCAAGAGATAGGAACCCCAATACGCATTTACCCAATGTGGGGAACTCACTAAATCAGGCCAACGGGATAAGACACGGATGCCCCAAACCACCGTATGGCAGTTCTCATTGCTCCAATCGAAATTGAATAATAAGGTAGAGAATTCGCCAAAATAATCTCGTGCCCAAACATGGTCAATTGCCGAGTAGATAATCCAGATGAGCAAGGACGTTAAGGCGATAAAGAAGGGGATTAGATTGGCTTTTACGAAGAGACGGTTGTTCTTTTTTCGACCATATTTCCGAAGTTGTTCCGGCGTTTGAATGACCCGGTAGATGACGGCATCATGGATTTCATAATCCATTCTTCCTTCAAAACGGATGGTGACAAATCGGATTAACCAACCGATTAATCCCACGATGATGAATAAAAGAATCAGGACGAAAAGCAAGACAATCAATAATTTCTTGTCGTTGTCGCTTAACGTAAAGTCTACAAAGAACGAGGCCATCATGATGGGGTTCCTCCTTTGTTTGGATCATTCCAGTCATCCAAGGTATCTTGCGTATGGGGAAGGCCATCCGGGGTATGACCCGAGACATCGATCGTAGGAGGAACGGGATTCGATGAGACATCAATCGGTTGGGTGGCAGGGTTAGAAGAAGCGTAAGGATTCGGGTTTTGCGCCGCGTAGGGATCGGGGTTTGGAGAAGGGTAAGACGCCGGTTGCAACGAACTCGGTTGTGGGGGTACTTGCGATTGGCCGGGATAGTAATTTTGTTGGATATATACCTGATTATTGGTGGTAGGGGTCGGTTGTTGGGGTGTGGCAGGATGGGCAGCCGCATAGGCTTGGGCAGCTTGAATCTCCGCCACCTTTTTATCTTCAGGCAAGTCTTCGAAGAACGTCTTTTCTCCTTTGAAGAAGCGGACAATGCCTTGGATGTCTTTTACCACCAAAACAAAGAGGCCGAATACCATTCCTACCGCTAAGATGGCGAGTAAGAGAGGCGACACGAAAAAGTAAAGCAAGCCTAATCCAAAGTTCTTTAATGCCTTTTTCATGACTGCGGTTTCCTTTCTTGGTGTTTCAATGATAAAACGGAAACCACTTCCGATAAAGAAAGGGATGCAAAAAATGAGAGGAAGAGGAGAGGCGCGATTGCTTTCGGTAAGGCCGAGTAGAAGTAGGCGGATAGATAGAAGGATAACAAGATCAAAACCCCAAGCGTGAGATAAACCCACCAAGGGTTACGAGAAAATAACGTTCTTATGCCAGTAATGGCGAAATAAATGGCCCAGATGGCAATAAGGTAAGCCCACAAAGGAGAGACAAACGCAACGCCAAAGGATAAGGCAGCGCATCCAATCGCGAAAATCATGCCGAACCAGGTAGAAATCATGCCATCTTTTTCTTCCTTCTCTTCCCAGCGCCCCATGATGCCGAGGATCAAGAAGAAAGAAATGCCGTTTTCAATGAGACCTTCCACCATCAAGAAGGCAGGAAGTAAGTTTCGTAATGTTTCTTCTTTCTCCCAAGGGAGCAACGCGATCACCACATCGATGACATCAATGCCATAGATGGCGCGAAGTAAGGGAATCGAAAGGGCGTTCAAAGCCAAAGATAGGCAGGATGTAGCGAATATTAGCCAAACCGAGGGTAAGTTTTTCCGTAAACAAAACCCGAATAAGATACCGCTAAAGAAGGTAGGTAGAATGAAGAATAACGTGCTGGTTAATTGATAACAGGTGGCGGCGGTAACCACAATGGTGCCGGCAAAGAAATAGAGGATTAAGTAACTTGGTTTTAAGTAATAAGCCGTCAAAGCCGTAAGCACGGGTAAAAATAACACCACGAAGAAAGATGAGACCGGCACAAAAGTGGATAACAAGGCAAAAGCCGTGACCAAAGCGACGGATATTCCTATCCAAGCAAGATTTTGTGTCGGGGTATCGCGGGGTGAGAAACGTTTCATGTCTTTTGTATTATAACGGAGAGTGCACCTACATTAGGGCATTTTCCTTCTTTTTGTGAATCAAGAATCCGTGGCTTTTCCTTTAAGGAAAAACTACTTCATAGTAAGATAGATAAGAAAGATTTACTTATGGATTTTGCTTCCCTTTTAAACGACAAACAACTCGCGGCTGTGACGACGACTTCTCCCTACGTTCGGGTCATTGCAGGCGCTGGTTCAGGCAAGACGCGGGTTTTAACGTACCGCATTGCCTATCTCATCACGCATGATCACTTGAACCCCCATCACATTTTGGCGATTGCGTTTACGAATAAAGTCGCTCAAGAAATGAGCCACCGCGCAACCGAATTAGTCGAGCAAGTAACTGGCCACACAACCGCGCTTGCCATTGCCACCTTCCACGCCTTCTGCGCCCGTTTCTTACGAATTGAGCATGAAGCGATTGGCTATCCTGCCAACTACACCATCTATGACGAAGACGATCAAGCAAACTTAGTTCGGAATTGTGCTGCTGAACTTGGCTACAAGAAAAGCGATGACATCACAAAGACAGCGTTAAGTTATATCCGTCGGAACAAAGGGGCTGGTCGTTATCCAGAGGATATCCCCCTCGGATCTGGCGCATTAGATGACGAAAAGACCTGCCACAAAATCTACATGCTTTATGAATCCCGAAAGACGGCATCTTTCGCGTTTGATTTCGATGATTTACTTTGCCAAACCATCCGTTTGTTAGAAAACGAAGATGAGATTCGTGAACATTGGTCGCATCGTTTCTCTCACATCTTAATCGATGAGTTCCAGGATACGAACGACGTCCAATATCATTTGCTGCGCTTACTTTGCACCCCAGAAACTTCGGTGTATGTCGTCGGTGACCCCGATCAGACCATTTATACCTGGCGTGGGGCAAACCAAAAGATCATTTTGAACTTTGACCGCGATTTCCCGAATGCCGAAACGATTATTTTGAATGAGAACTACCGTTCCACCAAGACGATCCTAGAAGCCGCGAACAAATTAATCGCCCATAACAAAGACAGATTGCCAAAAGACCTCTATACGAATGGGGCCAAAGGGGATGCGATTACTACCTATATGGGCCCGCGCGTAGAAGATGAGGCGGATTGGGTGGCTCGAAAAATCATGGAACTTGCTTCCCAAGATAAAACGAAGGAGGGTAAGCCCCGTTACGACAACATTGCCGTTTTATATCGCTCTTCTTATGTGACGCGTTCCTTAGAACAAGCGTTAAAAGACCGAGCGATTCCGTATCGGATTTATGGCGGCATGCGCTTCTATGAACGGGAAGAAGTCAAAGACCTTTTGGCCTACTTTAACTTGATGTATAACCACGAAGACGACATTGCCTTTGAACGTATCGCGAATAAACCAGAACGAAGCGTAGGCGACACTTCCATCGTGCGGATTCGTACTGAAGCACACAACCATAATCTTTCAGAATATAACTACTTGCTTCAAATCCAGAATTATCGTGAAGAAAGCAATATCCCTACCCGTTCTTTAACCGCCTTAAGCGCCTTAATTCAAAAGATGGAAGATACGCGGAAGCGCTTGGATGAGAATTTAGAGACTTATGCCTCGGTGTTAAAAGACTTTGTCACCAGCATTGACTATTACGAATATTTGAAACGGAAACAAAAACCCGACGAAGATCGTATCGGGAACGTCAACGCGTTATTCGATGATATCGATCACTTCTTGACTTCTAATCCGGATTCGAACTTCCAAGAATACTTACAGAACGTTTCGTTATTAAGCGCTCAAGATGATTTGGATAATTCGAATCACGTTACCTTAATGACCATCCACGTCGCCAAAGGATTGGAATTCGATAATGTCTTCATCTTTGATATGGTGTTAGGCGTGTTCCCTTCTAACCGCGCCCTATCGGAAACCGGCCGTAATGGCGAAGAAGAGGAGCGGCGTCTTGCCTATGTCGCCATGACCCGTGCCAAGAAACGGCTTTTCTGCAGTTGCAATAGCAGTTATAGCTATAACACGGATTCGCATGGCGTTCCTTCTCCCTATTTTGAAGAAGCGGGGCTTCATCTCAATAAATCGGGTGCGTTCTTCTCGGATTATGATTGGTCGGGAAGAAGCAATAATCGTTATGGCAACAAGCCACGCTCCTCCTATTCTTCTTCGTGGGATGATCGTTGGATCAAGGACGAAGAACCCGATATCACGGACGATTGGAATCAACCATCCTCTTCTCCGCGCGCCCCAACCCCGAAACCGGCCTCTCCCAAAACCAATGGCATCAGCAATTGGCGAGTCGGGGAACGTTGCCATCATGGTAAGTTTGGCGATGGGACGATTGATGCCGTTTTAGATGGCAACATCATCCGGGTCCGTTTCGACGATGGGCAAAGCAAAACATTGCTCGGGTCTCACCCGATGTTATCGCGGATTAAATCCGCAGGAGGCGATGCATGACGGTACAAGAAGCTGCAAAACGCGTGGAAGAATTAACCACGCTGCTCGAACGTTACAACTATGAGTATTACGTCCTCAACCAATCTTCCGTATCCGATGCCGAATTTGATCGACTGATGAATGAGCTTCGGATGCTCGAAGCTGAGTTCCCTGCGTTAAAGAGCAAGAACTCTCCAACGCAACGAGTGGGTGGAGAAGTTCAGTCTGAATTTAAGAAAATCCCCCATAAAAGACTGATGCTTTCGCTTGGAAACGTTTATAACGAAGACGAAATGCGTGCCTGGGATAAGCGGGCTTGCGACGCACTTGGCGTTTCCCAAATCGAATACATGGGTGAGGTCAAAATCGATGGTCTCGGCATGTCTTTGATTTATGAACATGGCGAATTCCAATACGCGGTTACCCGTGGCGATGGTGTGATGGGAGAAGACGTGACAGCAAACGTCATCACGATTCGTTCGATACCAATGCATGTCAAAGAGACGCGTTCTTTTGAAGTTCGGGGCGAAGTCTATATGCCGAAAGCCTCTTTAGAGGCCACCAACGTGGATCGTCGTTTGCGCGGTGAACCGGAATTCGCGAACTGCCGAAATGCGGCAGCGGGCTCCATCCGTAACTTAGACCCTAAAGTGGCGGCTTCGCGGAAACTCGAAGCGTTCTGGTATTACCTCGTGAATGCACGTGAGTTAGGTTATCACATCCATTCTGATTCCTTGGACTATCTTGATACGCTTGGTTTCCGTACCAACCACGAAAGACGGATTTTGCACGGCATCGAAGAAGTCATCGCCTATATGCATGAATATCAAGAAAAACGTCCATCGTTGCCCTATGACATTGATGGGCTAGTCTTCAAGGTCAATAACATCGACGCGTACGACCGTTTAGGCTATACCGCACGGGAACCGAAATGGGCCATCGCTTATAAATTCCCGCCAGAAGAAGTCACCACGAAGTTACTCGATATCGTGATTACGATTGGGCGCACAGGACGTGTGACTCCGAATGCCGTCTTAGAGCCTGTTCGTGTCGCTGGATCCGTGGTGCAACGGGCCACGTTAAATAATGAAGACTTCATTCGCGATAAGGGCTTAATGATCGGGGATACAATTGGCTTACATAAAGCGGCCGACGTCATTCCTGAAGTCACGGGTCCGATTCTTTCGAAACGCGATGGCACTCAAATTCCGTGGGTGATGCCAACGAATTGCCCGGTTTGCGGTCACCCCTTAACCAAAGTAAAAGGGTTACATTATTGCCTTAACCCAGAATGTGGTTCGCGCAAAATCGAAGGCATGATTCATTTTGCGTCTCGTAATGCGATGGATATCGACGGCATGGGAGAACGGGTGGTTGAAGAACTCTTCGGCGAAGGATTCTTAAAAGATATCCCAGATTTCTATCACTTAATGGACCACGCGAGCGAAATCAAATCTCTCGATGGTTGGAGCGATAAATCCATCAACTCCTTATTAGACGCGATTGAAGACTCCAAGAAACGTTCCTTAGAACGACTTCTCTTTGGTCTTGGCATCAAAGAAGTCGGAGAGAAGATGGCGAAAGTCTTAGCTCGTCGTTATAAAAACCTCGATGCGTTAAAGGCGGCTTCGGAAGACGAACTCTTAAAAATCAAAGATGTCGGTCCGGTGGCCGCGCATAGTATCGCTTCCTTCTTTGCTGACCCGAAGAACATCGCCGAGATTGAATCGTTACGACAAGACGGCGTGAACTTTGCTTATTTGGGTACGGATACGATTGATGTGAACTCGTATTTCTATGGCAAGACCGTGGTGTTAACGGGCACATTAACGCAATATACCCGCCAGCAAATGACCGATATTCTCGAAGGCATCGGGGCACATTGCGCTGGTTCGGTCTCTAAGAATACCGATATTGTCATCGCTGGACCTGGAGCAGGTTCTAAACTCGACAAAGCCAACGAACTTGGCATTGAAGTCATGGACGAAGCCACCGCGATTAACCATTTGCATCGTACCGGCCAATAAAACTTTCTTGTCCTTTCCCTCCTTTCTCTGCCTATTACAAAGAGAGGAGGTTTTTTCTATTTCGTCTTTTGTATGTCCTAGATGTGGTAACCAAGAGGAACGCTATATCGGTTACCGAAATGGGCAGCCTTATTGCCGACGATGCATTGGATTCCAAGGAGCAGAGGTGACGCCATCGATTCCGATCCCAAAGCCCGCTCCCTTGAACTTGCATTACGCGTTGTCGAAAGAACAAGCTGCTATTTCCAAACAACTCATTACGAATTTTGATCAAGGGATCGATACCTTGGTGTATGCCGTTTGCGGGGCGGGCAAGACCGAAATGGTTTATGGGGTCTTATCGCATGCCATCGAAAAAGGTTGCCACGTTGGTTTTGCCATCCCGAGAAAGGATGTCGTCATTGAACTTTACTGGCGGCTGAAAGAGGCATTCCCACAAAACCGGATGGTCGCGGTGTATGGTCAACACGCTTCGGCCTTGGTAGGGGATATTGTCTTATTAACCACACATCAGCTATATCGTTATCCTCATTACTTTGATTTATTGGTGATGGATGAGATTGATGCGTTTCCCTACCGAGGGAATGAAACATTGGTTGCGTTATGTCGTCGCGCCATCCGTGGCCATAGCGTGCTAATGAGCGCTACGCCCAGTCAAGAGCTATTGCACCAATATCAAACGGAAAAAGGAAAGGCTTTGCTTGAATTACGGACGCGGTTTCATGGAAAGCCAATCCCGGTTCCCCGTGTCAAGGTTTTGCCCCGTTTCTTACAATGGGTCTATACCGCCTTCTTGCTTCGAAGATATCAAAGAGAAGGCAAACCATGCCTTGTCTTTGCCGCCACAAAAGACCAAGCCGAATCCGTTTATCGGTTTCTGTCTTTCTTTCTAAAAAATGGCAACTATGTGCATTCTTCAAGAGAAGGAAGAGATGAAATCGTGAAATGTTTCAAGCAAGGAAAGTACCATTACTTGGTTTCTACCTCTGTCTTAGAACGAGGCATTACGGTGAAGAAATTACAAGTCGTTCTTCTTTCTGCCGATGAAGAAGAGATTTATCGTTCTGCCGCCTTGATTCAAATGGCAGGACGAGCGGGGCGGAAGTGGGACGCCCCAACCGGAGAAGTGTGGTTTTTAGCCGAAGAAGAAAATCAGGAGATCAAACGTGCCATGGAAGAAATCCGATACTGCAATACCTTTTTGTAAAGTTTGCTTTTCACCCATTAAGAATCATGACTTTGTGAGTTTTTGGGATCCCGAACCCTTGGTATGCCCGAAATGTCGAATGGCTATGAATCCAAGGAAACACGAAGAGCAAATCGGGAAATGGAAGGCTGTGTCTTTTTATGTTTATGACGAAATGATTCAAGCCATGCTTTATCAATTAAAGGGGTGCGGAGATTATGAAATGGCCAAAACGTTTTTGCATGCTTATGTGCTTTACTTGCGTTGGCGTTATCGCACCTATGTATTGGTTCCTGCGCCGTCATTTAAGGAACGGGAAGAAGCACGGGGCTTCAATCAAGTCGAAGCGATCTTCGAAGAGTTGAAACTGCCGTTTTGTCATGCCGTTACCAAAGTGGATAACATCAAACAAGCGGATTTACACTGGAAAGAACGGCAAGACATTGGAAAACACATCGTATGGAACCCGAAAGCCAATGTGGTGGGGAAGCGCGTCTTATTTGTGGATGACTTATTAACCACTGGGGCAACGGCAAAAGCGGTATGTCGTCTCTTAGAAGAACACAAGGCCAAAGAGGTGCGAATCCTGGTGATGGCAAGAACCCCAAAGAAAGAAGCGGAAGGGCATCAAAAACTAAAAATCCCTTAGAAAACCCTCATATTTTTAGAAAAGCGAAGCATTTTGCATGAAAAACATTAGATAGAATGGGTGTAAAATGCTTGTCAATGTCGTTTGATTACCATCTATGGTAATGGTAGAATGGCAAAGATTAAGATAGGGAGTTTATCGTGGCGAACATCATCGAAAAAATATTTCGGCTCGAAAAGCGGGAGCTGAACAAGTACTATCGCGAATCCGAAATCGTCATGCAATATGACGAGGCAATGAGCAAACTGACTGACGATCAGTTGCGAGCCAAAACCAAAGAATTCCAGCAAAAATTAAAGAATGGCGCAACACTAGAATCCATCAAATATGAAGCGTTTGCGGTTGCGCGGGAAGCCGCTTGGCGTGTGCTTCATCAAAAACCATTCCAAGTCCAGATTATTGGTTCGTTGGTGCTGAATAATGGCGACATCGCCGAAATGAAAACCGGTGAAGGAAAAACCTTAACCGCGACAATGGCCGTTTATCTTAACGCCTTAACGGGCAAAGGCGTCCACGTCGTTACGGTCAACGAATACCTTGCTTCTCGTGACGCAGACTGGATGGGCCAGATTTATCGTTTCTTAGGCTTAACGGTCGGTGTCAACTTAGCGTCTAAGTCTCCTGCCGAAAAACGGGAAGCCTACGCTTGCGATATCACCTACACCACGAACTCCGAACTTGGCTTCGACTATCTTCGTGATAACATGGCTCCGAATTTGGATGGCCGTGTTCTCCGTGGACTCTACTTCACTATCGTCGATGAAGCCGACTCCATTTTAATTGATGAATCTCGTACTCCTTTGATTATTTCGGGCGGTTCTCGTACGGCTGCCTCCCAATACCAAGTCGCAGACCGCTTTGTTAAATCGTTAAAGAAAGATGTCGACTTTACGATTGATATCAAAGAGAAAACCTGCTCCTTAACGGATGAAGGCAACAATAAAGCCGAACGGATGTTTGGCATTCGTAACCTCTATGATCCCGAATACCAAGATTTGGTCCACCGGATTCACCAAGCCTTAAAAGCAAACTACATCATGTCGCGTGATGTCGAGTACATGGTGGACAAAGACCATACGATTCAGTTAATTGACCAATTCACGGGCCGTATCATGCCTGGCCGTGAATATAACGACGGCTTGCAACAAGCCATTCAAGCCAAAGAAGGCGTGGAAATCAAACAAGAGACCGTTGTTTTAGCAACCATCACTTACCAGAACTTCTTCCGCCTTTATGAAAAGTTATCTGGCATGACTGGTACCGCCAAAACCGAAGAAGAGGAATTCGAGACCATCTATAACATGAAGGTCATCGTGATTCCGACGAACCGTCCTGTCATCCGTATTGACGCCCCAGATTATGTCTTTGCGACTCATGATGAAAAATTGGCTGCTTTGGTGAAAGCCGTCAAAGAACGGCATGAGAAAGGTCAGCCGATCTTGATTGGTACGGTTTCCGTCGAATCCAACGAGGAAATCTCTGCTTTATTAACGAAAGCGGGTATTCCGCATGAAGTCTTAAACGCGAAGAACCAAGCCCGTGAAGCCGAAATCATTTCTCACGCCGGTGAAAAAGGTGCCGTTACCTTAGCCACGAACATGGCAGGCCGTGGTACCGATATTAAGTTAGGACCCGGTGTCCGTGAATTAGGCGGTCTTTGTGTCTTTGGCACCGAACGTCATGAATCCAGACGTATTGATAACCAGTTACGTGGTCGTGCTGGCCGTCAGGGCGATCCTGGCTTCTCCCGTTTCTTCATCTCGTTTGATGATGAATTACTCCGTCGGTTTGCTCCAGAGAACCTACGTCAACAATTCCAAAAGGGTTCTGATGGTCAACCGATTGAATCCCGGATGTTAACGAACGCGATTACGAATGCGCAAAAACAAATCGAAGGCAAGAACTTCGATATCCGTAAGAACTTAAAAGACTACGACGATGTCTTAGCCAAGCAGCGTGACATCATCTACAAACGTCGTGATGCCATCTTAATGGCAGACGATATTGTCGATATGGTCCGTGATTTCTTCCATCAAACTGGCCAATTCTTAGCCAAGCAATCGGTGGATAAAAATTCTGGGCTCGAAATTGTGAATGGCGAAGCGCTAAAACGCATTGTTGAACCACAATTCTTGCCGGCGGGTTCCATTGATGCGAATGCCTATGACGGCGCTCAAATCGATGAAGCTGGTGAAGATATCGGAGATATCCTTTATGCCCGTTATCTCGAAAAACGGAAAACTTGGCCAGCCGAAGAAGCTGACCGCATTGAACGGCAAATCGCATTGCACGTCATTGACCGGAACTGGCAAGGCCACATCGATACAATGTCGCACTTACGTGATGGCATTAGCCTTCGTAGCTATGCCCAGACGAACCCACTTCAGGATTATGTCAACGAAGGTTACGACCTCTTTGCCGAGATGAACACCAAGGCTGCTGTGGATACGGCATTAAACCTTTTGAATGTTCGTTTGGTGAAGAAAGCGCCAGAACAACCGGCGCCAACCCCAGTCGAACAACCAAAACCCGCCGTGGAACAAAAGCCAGCGGAGCAACCTGCTTCTCAACCTGAAACTGCCCCAGCTACCCCGGCCCCTCAGCCCGTCACGCAACCTGCGTCTGCTACGCAACCAGCGCCACAGCCAGCCCAAGAACAACCGTTGCCACGCCCAACTTATCATCCTGAGCCGTTACAAGAACCGACTCCGGATATGGATCCCGATGCGCGTCTCCGGCTTGCCGAATCGAACTTGCGTCGTGCTGACCGTGCGGTGATTGGCAACGATGCCTATGCACGGGTTATCCAAGAATATAACGATGCCGTGGCCGCCAAAGAAGAAGCGGATAAAAACAAGAAAAGCGAATAATTAAAGGAATATATGAAAGAGCTAGTCGAATTAAAACAAACGGCCCAAGAGTTGGGCAAGCTTGTCTCGCAGCTCGGTGACTCTCTTTGACCTCACTAAGCTAAAACAAGAAATCGAAACGTTGTCTGCAGAGCAGAACGAAGAAGGCTTTTGGAGCGATCAACGTGCCGCTCAAGCCAAAGTCAATCAATTGAACGATATCCGTGCGAAAGTCACGGGCTATGAATCCGTTCAAGAAGACTACGCGACCATTCAGGAACTGTTAGCCGATCCTTCGGCCAATGAACCCGATATGCGCGGCTTAATCGAAGAAACGGAAAACAATCTCACCGAAAAAGTGCATGAACTTCGGAACACGTTATTGTTTACCGGAGAATACGATGCGTTAAACGCCACGCTAGAAATCCATCCTGGTGCCGGCGGAACGGAAGCGCAAGACTGGGCCGATATGCTTTTCCGTATGTATGGCCGTTGGGCAGAGAAACACGGCTTTAAATGGCAAGTCTATTCTTATGAACCTGGCGAAGAAGCTGGCCTTAAAAGCGCCATGGTCAAAATCTCTGGTCATAACGTCTATGGCTTATTAAAAGGAGAAAAAGGCGTCCATCGTTTGGTTCGCATTTCTCCGTTTGATGCGAACGCTCGCCGTCACACTTCGTTTGCCTCGGTGAACGTCGTTCCGGAATTTGGCAAAGTCGCGGATGTCGTCATTGATCCGAAAGACTTACGCGTCGATACGTTCCGTAGTGGCGGCGCCGGTGGTCAGAACGTGAACAAAGTCTCTTCTGCCGTTCGTATCACCCACATTCCTACAGGCATTGTTGTCCAATGTGAAATTGAACGTTCCCAACTCTTCAACAAGCAAACTTGTATGGAGATGTTGGCCGATAAGTTAATGCAACGCAAACTTGAAGAACGCGATGCCAAGATGAAATCCATTGTCGGAGAGCAAAAGAATATCGAATGGGGTTCGCAAATCCGTTCCTATGTGTTCTGCCCCTATACGATGGTAAAAGATAACCGCACCGACTATTCCACCGCCGATGTTTATGGTGTCATGGATGGCGATTTGGACGGGTTTATCTCGGCTTATTTGGAACTTTTGGCGAAAACGGGCAAGGCAGCAGCCTAGCCCGTCTATCGCCTTTCTAGGCGATTTCGATTAAAATAAAAACAAGGATGATGCTGGCATTGTCCTTTTTTCAATATGAAAGAAGCATTTCGGAAATTTAGTCACAGTAAATCGTATCGGGTAGCAGCGGATATTTTCCTCGTTCTGTTAGGTTGCGCTTTATATGGTTTCGGGGATGCGGTATTTTTGACGCCATGGTCAGTGATTTCTGGCGGCGTTGCCTCGGTAGGTATCTTATTGGACCATTTGTTTGAACCAATGCTACATTTCTCCATTGCTGATATTGTGGTCGCTGTCATGCAAGTTGGCTTATGGGTTTTAGGCTTAGCCATCATGGGGAAGAAGTACTCTTTAAAGACGGCGTTAGCCATGGTGGCTTATCCGCTTTTCTATGCGCTCTTCTATCGGTTAAAAATCGGGGATGCAATGGGTTTTCGTGAAATCTATCCCAAAGAAGGAGAATTCCAAGCCGCGAATTTGGTGTTATGCGCTGTTTGCGGCGGTATCTTGGATGGCATGGGTGTTGCCTTGGCCTATCTCGGCCACTCTTCTACGGGCGGATTTAATGTCGTTTCTAGCATTTTGGCGAAATACACCTCCTTAAAAGAAGACGTATCGAGTTTCTTAATTGATGCCACATTAATTCTTTTATCGGCGTTAATCCGATTCAATGAAGCGCATATTTGGTTAAACTGCTTAGGTGGCATTCTTTCGGCGCTGGTGTGCTCTATGGCCATCCAATTCATCTATATCAATGCCGACCGTTATTTAATCGTGGATATTGTTTCGGAGAAATGTGAAGACATCGCGAAATATGTCTTTGACGATTTGGACCATTCCGTGACGTATTTTGATGCGGTTGGCGGCTATACTGGCGAGAAACGCAAACTCATGCGCGTCATCATCAATAAGTCAGAAGAAGTGGATTTGACGCATGAAATTGCGAAAATTGATCCCGTTGCCTTCGTTTCTATCACGAAAGCGAAATCCATTAACGGAGAAGGGTTTGCTCCGTTTCCCACACGCCGTCCTACCAAGAAAAAGAAGAAGGTAGACGAAGCTTCTTCGGAGCAAGACGATGCGAAATGATGTGTCACACCCCTTCCATTTGGTCGCGCCCTATGCGCCGACTGGGGATCAACCCGAAGCGATTCGTGAAGCGTTAGAAGGCGTTCAGGCAGGGAAACGTTTCCAGGTCATTAAAGGGGCTACCGGTACTGGTAAGACCTTTACGATGGCCAATATTATCGCGGCCTTAAATCGTCCTACGCTTGTGATGGTGCATAACAAAACGTTGGCCTCTCAGCTTTACGGTGAATTTAAATCGTTGTTTCCAGAAAACCGGGTTGAGTACTTCGTTTCGAACTTCGATTTCTATCAACCAGAGGCCTATGTTCCGAAAACAGATACCTATATTGCGAAAGACGCGATGATGAATGATGAGATTGAGCAATTACGTACCTCTGCCGTCAATTCAATCCTCGAACGTAGAGACACCATCTGCGTGGCATCCGTGGCAGCCATCTATGGTTTAACAGACCCGGAAGAATATTCGGGACTCGTTTTTGAAGTCCGCCAAGGCGAGACGTTAGACCGTCAAAAATTCTTTGCCCGTTTGGTTGATTCGCAATATACCCGCAATAACTTTGATTTGAATCCCGGAAACTTCCGTGCGCATGGGGACGTCATCGATATTTGCCCGATGATTGCCAGTGATTATTATCTTCGCATCGAATGTTTCGGCGATGAAGTAGAACGCATCTCAGAAATCGATAAAACCACAGGAGAACTCCATCGTTCTTACGCAACATACCCGATATACCCGGCTTATGATCACGCTTCTAGTCGGGCGAGAATTGAGAAAGCTTGTGAACGAATTTCGGCTGAGCTCGACGACCGGTTGGCCTTCTTTAAGCAACAAGGTAAGTTACTGGAGGCCGAGCGTTTGGAAATGCGCACCCGACAAGACATGGAGTCCTTGTTAGAATTTGGTCGTTGTCCGGGCATTGAAAACTATTCCGCCCCGATTGACGGTCGTAAACCTGGCCAACGCCCATTCTGTTTGATGGACTATTTCCCGAAAGATTATTTGTTGATGGTCGATGAATCCCACGTTACCTTTCCTCAAGTACGGGGCATGTATTTCGGTGATCAAAGCCGTAAACATACGTTGGTGGATTATGGGTTCCGCTTACCAAGCGCTTTAGATAATCGTCCGTTAAGCTTTGAAGAGTTTGAAAGCTTGATGCCTTCCAATGTCATCTGCACTTCGGCTACCCCTGGACCTTATGAATTAGGACGTGCTGAGAATCATGTCATTGAACAAGTCATCCGTCCAACCGGATTATTAGATCCCGTTATCGAAGTTCGTAAACCTTTAGGCCAAATCGATGACATCCTCCATGAAATCCATGAACGGATGGAAAAGAACGAACGCGTGATGATTGTCGCTTTGACCATCCGAATGGCGGAAGACTTAACCGCATACTTAAAAGGGCAAGGCATTAAAGTCACTTACCTTCAAAACGAAACGAAGACGTTGGAACGAACCGAGATTATCTATCAACTCCGGAAAGGGAAATATGACGTTCTCGTTGGCATTAACCTATTACGGGAAGGCTTAGATATCCCCGAAGTGTCTTTAATCTGCGTGCTGGATGCCGATAAAGAAGGCTTCTTGCGTTCGACGACTTCGTTAATTCAAATTGCAGGCCGTGCGGCTCGGAATGCGCATGGAAAAGTCATCTTCTATGCCGACACGATCACCCAGTCCATGAAAGAGTGCATGGACGAAACCAATCACCGTCGCGCCATCCAAGAGGCTTATAACGAGAAATACGGCATTGTGCCGACCACGATTATCAAAGAATTAAGACCGCCTTTATCGAATTCGGAAGACGAAGAAGCCTCTTTGGCAAAGACAATTTCGCACCACGCCTCTCGAAACGAACTCATGAAGCAAATTCAACGCATGGAGAAAGAAATGCGTGAAGCTGCGAAGGCGTACGACTTCGAACGGGCTGCGGAAATCCGCGATGCCGTCCTAGAACTTCGTGCCTCTCTCGACAAATAGATGCAAAACACATTACAATAGGCAGGCTTGGAATCAAAAAGAATGGAACAACAAAACACCCCCATTTCATTGCTCGTTTGTGGCGATGGACATTGTTTAGACGGCTTACTCATCGTGTTGCTAAGCGCGACGAGAAACACGAAACGCCCACTTCATGTGTTTTTAATGACGGGCAGTTTCAAAACAAAGCAAAAAGAATATCACGCCTTTACGCCTGAACAAGTTGTCTTTGCCGAGAAAGTCTTGCAAGAACATAGTCCTTTATCCACATTGACTTGCATCGATGAAACCAAAGAGCTTGATGATTGTTTTGCCTCGTCTTGGGTTTATGACACGAAATTCTCTCCTTATACCTTGATGCGTTTATTTATTGACCGCCATCCTGAACTCGGTGATCGGGTGG
Source organism: uncultured Erysipelotrichaceae bacterium (assembly GCA_902791935.1). Taxonomy (GTDB): domain Bacteria; phylum Bacillota_I; class Bacilli_A; order RFN20; family CAG-826; genus UBA4951. The sequence goes on from CADAXQ010000003.1 coordinate 108,516, forward strand.
TTTATTTAGATTTAGACATCGTAGTTACTGGTGATTTAGACCGACTAGATTCTGCGGATTTACATGGGGCATCGCTTGGTATGGTGAGAGATGAAGTGGGATCTCATTGCCTTGGAAAGAATTACTGCAATGCCGGCGTTCTTTTGCTTGACGCCAAGAAAATCCGTGAGAATCATGGGTTTGAAAAAGTGCGGAAGCACCTACTTCATCATCATTACTTCATGCCTGACCAAACGGCGATTAACCGCGTTTTTAAAGGGGATATTGCGTTTTTATCCCCGCGGTTTAACGATCAACATTACCTGCATCCCGATACGGTGATTCGCCATTATTGCAAGTGGTACCGGGCGAAATCGTTCTTCCGTAATGCCACGGCGAAACCTTGGGATCAAGCGCGATTTGAAAAAATCTATGGGCCCGAGACACACAAGGAAATCTTGGATGAATACCGCGCCAAGAAGGCGGAATTCTTAAAGGCAAACGCCGCAAAATGATTTTTTCTGCTTTTCTTTCGTTGCGAAAACCCTATTTCTATACTAAAGTTATTAAGCGTTCGTTGGAGCGTTAACTCTTATGAAGTGGTACGACATTATCTTCATTATCATCTCGTTGATTCTGATTGTCCTTAGCTTGTTGCAAGGTGGTAAATCAGAAGGTGCTTCTGGTGCAATTACCGGCGGTGGTTTAAACGTTTTCGCCAAAACGAAGGAACGTGGCTCTGAAAAAGTTGTTTCTTGGATGACATTTGGCTTCGCGATTCTCTTCTTGTTCATGGCTATCGTCATCATGTTGCTCAATTCGCGTTCCTCCTCTTCCGATGCTTCTTCTAGCGCATCCACGGAAGCGGCAATTCGGATGTTGCTTTTCCGCTAAAAATACCAGAAATGATGAAGCGCTCGGATGAGCGCTTTTTCTTAATGCAAAACTGGAACGCTACGCCTATAATGCCTGTGAGGTTCTTATGGAAATTAAAGAATATGTAGCGTTACGTAAAAACGCCATCAAAGCACAAGTGGAAACGTTGTCTAGAAAACCATGCCTATCGATTATCACGGTAGGGCATGATCCTGCCAGCGAAGCCTATGTGCGTGGTAAAAAGAAAGATGCGGCAGAAGTCGGCATTGAAGCCAAACAAACTTGGTTCCCTGAGGACATCACGGAACAAACGTTATTAGATACCATTCGGGCGCAAAATAACGACCCTTCCATCGACGGCATTTTGGTACAACTACCAGTTCCTAAATCCATTTCGGTGGAACATATCAACGCAACCATCGATCCGAAGAAAGACGTGGATGGCTTTACTCCGACAAGCCACTTCCGTCCGTGCACCCCGCGTGGGATTATCGATTACTTAACGGCAGAAGGCTTCCCGTTCCGTGGCGCGAATGCCGTTGTCGTAGGCCGGAGTGAAATTGTGGGTAAACCGATGGCAAAACTTCTCTTAGAGAAGGATTGCAATGTGGTTCAATTACATAGCAAAACCAAGGAAGAAGACCGACGATTCTATTTCGCCCATGCGGATTTGATCGTCTCGGCCATTGGGAAGATGCATCTATGGGACAACTCCTATTCGTATCGCCCCAGCGCTTGGCTAGTGGACGTCGGTATTACCCGTGGAGAGGATGGCCATCTACATGGTGACTTCGTTCCAGGACTTCCGGTGGCGAAACAAACGCCAGTACCGGGAGGCGTAGGACTCTTGACGCGCCTTGCTCTCTTAGAAAATTTAATGGAGGCGGTGTCACACCGTTAATCAAATGGCATATTGCAAATTCTTAGAAAACTTACCTCGTCTAGCGAAAATTCTCTTCGCGATTCTCCTAAACCCCTTATTTGTGGTTTATCGCTTCATTGTCGATATCACGGACAAAAACTACGGCTTAGTCGTATGGGATGCCCTTCTTGGCGTTGTGGTCTATCCCTTCTTCTGGGTTTGCAACATTATTTGGGCCTGCACGAAAGACAAAATCTTCTCCTTCTCTGAATTCTTTGGCCAAGATGGCGGCATCAAGTTCGAAGAAACGAACGCTACCGACAAAGGAACTTCAACGGCTGGTGCGACCGAAGTGAAAGCGGTTGATAAGAAGCCCGAAGAACCAAAGGCAGAAGAGCCAAAACAAGAAAACAAATAATCATCAAGCCGTCCACCATGCGGCCAAAAGAAAACCAACCCCGCGGGGTTGGCTTTTTGTTGTCCGAGCCGACGTGCAACGTCGAGCGAGTGAAAACTCCCCGATAGTCGGGGAGTTCGGTGAAGCTTATAGCTTTGCACAGTCGAAAAAGGCTCCTT
>CADAXQ010000004.1 GCA_902791935.1 uncultured Erysipelotrichaceae bacterium
GAGAAGATCGAGGAGGCGATAAACGACCTCATGGACGGCGAGATCGAGGATTTCCTGACCGACGCGCTCAGGGATGAGACCCTCGACGTCAGGAACGGCTATTACAAGCGCCGTCTGAAGACGAAGTTCGGCTCGATCGAGGTGAAGGTCCCAAGGGACAGGCTCAATTACTTCGAGACCAAGATCATCAAACCGTACAAGCAAACCTGCGAGGACGTCGAATTCATCGTCCAATCGCTTTACCTCAAGGGCATGTCCCAGAACGAGATAGTCGATTACCTCGACAAGACGATCGGCCTGTCGATGTCCCGCGAGACCATAGGCAGAACCGTCAGGAAGATACTTTCCACCGCGCTCGAATTCAAAAAGCGCAGGCTTCCCAAATGCGTGGTCATCTTCATGGACGGCACCTACGTTCCGCTTAAGCGGAAATACGCGAGGATAGGCGGGTGCGTCACCGACGAATGCATCGAGGTCGTCATGGGGGTCACCGCCTCCGGCCATAAGGAGATACTGGATTTCGTCACCGTCCCGAACGAAGGCGCGCATTCCTGGAAAGACTTCCTTTTCGAGCTCAAGGAAAGGGGCGTCGGAGACCCTAAGATCTTCGTCACGGACGGTCTCCAAGGGATGCCGGAAGCAATCGCCGCCGCCTTTCCGAACGCCACTCACCAAAGGTGCCTCGTCCATATCCAAAGAAACATCGCGCAAGCCGTCAGGGTCAAGGACCGGGCCGAGATCTGCGGCGATTTCCGCGAGGCCTACACCCAGGAAACGGAGGATGAAACCAAGGCGAAGTTCGACGAATTCACCAAGAAATGGGGAGTCACGTACCCCCATTTGATCAAAAAGGTCATGGAGACGCAGGGGCTGTTCACGTATCTGGGTTTTCCAAAGGCGATGTGGCAGTCGATACGGACGAGCAACGCGATAGAGTCGTTCAACTCGGATCTGCAGCGATACTCGAACCATAGGATCCTGTTCAACAGCGAGGCGAATCAGATGATCGTCCTCACCAGCTGCATCGCCGATTACAACAACACCTGCAAAAAGAAGAAGGAGAAATACATTCAGGAATTGACGGAAGAGGAAAGAGCGACATTAGGCTTCGACATATTGTAGAGGCCAAGGGTGGGCGCGGAATCAAAAACACAAACTTTCTTGCAACTCTCTACATGTATAAAACATTTTGTATTTTTGGGGAAAATATGCAAAAAACATTTTGTATTTTTGGGGAATTTAGCTAATTAAAATATTGAATTCGATGTTATTGTGCGGTATAAAAATTCCAGGAGGACGAAAATGATATTTAAACGTAAAATCTATAAGCAATTTTTAGAGTGGAAAGAAAATTGGGCAGGGAAAAGAGCTTTGCTTGTACAAGGAGCTAGACGTATCGGAAAGTCTACCATCGTGGAAGAGTTCGCTAAAAATGAGTATGAATCTTATATTCTAATTAATTTTCAGACAGATCTTAGCAAAGTGGAGCAACTTTTTAAGAACGACATTTCCGATCTTGATGCTTTTTTTAGAAACCTAACATTGCTATACGGGAAAAGGCTGATCGAACGTAAATCTTTGATCATATTCGATGAAGTTCAGCTTTTTCCACTTGCAAGGCAATCTATTAAACAGTTGGTTGCTGATGGAAGGTACGATTATATCGAAACAGGATCACTCATTACGTTAAAACAGAACGTAGAAAATATTTTGATTCCAAGCGAAGAAAAGTCTATCGACATGTATCCACTTGATTTTGAAGAGTTTTTGTGGGCAAGAGGCGATACCATTACAGCGGACATCATTAAAGATTGCTTCCACAATTTGGAACCACTAGGGCAAACGGCGCATCGAAAAATCTTAAAGGATTTTATGTTGTATGTTACTGTTGGCGGAATGCCGCAAGCGATTGCAGAACTTATGGAATCTAACGATTTCTCACGCGTGGACGAAGTAAAACGAGATATTCTGAAACTGTATCGAGATGATTTGAAAAAGTTGGATTTGAAATATCATTTTTCAACTTCCCTGATATTAGACGCCGTTCCTTCAGAATTATCTACGCAAAGTAAGTTGTTCCGCTCTGTGACGATTGGAAAAAACAGCCGCGCATCGAAAATATATAGTTCGTATGAAGCAATCAAAGATTCTATGGTTGTCAACATTGCGAATAATTGTACCGATCCAAGCGTTGGACTCAATCGGACGAAAGATTATGCGACTCAAAAGATTTATATGGGCGATACAGGACTTTTAGTAACGTCTATTTTTGCCGATTCCAAATTGCCCATAGAAGATTCGATTTACAAGCAGTTAATCGTGGATAAACTCGGCGTCAATATGGGCATGGTGATGGAAAATGCTGTCGCGCAGGCACTGGTTTGCTCCGGGCATGAGTTGTTTTTCCATCGGTTTGATCGCTATGAAATAGATTTTTTGCTTACGTCTGGAAAAAAACTGTTGCCTATCGAGGTTAAATCATCATCGTATAGCACGCATAAGTCGTTAGATAAATTTCAAGATAAATATTCTGACAGGGTTAAAAACTCTTACGTTATATACAGTAAAGACGTGAAAAGAGAAGGAAACACAACATATATTCCTTTTTATATGACGATGTTTTTGTGACGCGGATGGCGAACGACCATGAGACGATAGATTAGTGGCCAGGCGAACTAAGGATTTATTTTGCCAGACTGAGCTACAAATTTTAGGCCATACATTATATAGATTATGGTATCGTCCTCTCATTGAAATAGTGCTGTTGCGTAGTATAACGAAATCCCTTAAACTACGGAAAAGAATGTGCGTTGACTACCACAAGCATTCTACGGATTCATTTTGAATCTTGCAGATGATTTTATGGTTTTGTTTCGATTGTCATCGGCCCCGTTACTGGACATTAACGAATGCACGGCATCTAACGACTAGGAGAAATGAGATGAAGAAACGACGCCTATGGATGATTTTGCCGCTTACTCTTTTCGTCGCCTCATGTGCCGATGAAAGCCATCGATTGCAGAATGAGATTGCAAAACTTCCCTTTTCTGCTGACTATGGCTTCTTCTCTGTGGGCTGTTACCAAGACAAGGACACGAGCTTTGAGTTCGCACCTTTAGTGGCGAAAGCGTTATCGAAAGAAGGATTCAGGAATCCTGACGTCCGTTCGCACTTGACGCGTTCTTCTTCTTGCGCTTACCAAAACTCGGTCTACTCTCTTTATCAATTTGACGTAAATGAAGCCATCTACTATGCCGCTGTTAAGATTGACACCACAACGCGAGAAATTGTCGTTTTTGATCGATTCCCGGTTCTTTCTTTGGTAGAAAAAGGTCTTGCTAGCAGTTCTTTCTCAAGAGAGGAAATTTATGATTCGAAAGTCAATGAGACTCGAAACAATGGCATCTCCTTTGATATCAATTGTTGCGGTTCCCATATCTGTCTGACTTATGGTCCCGTTACACTTGAGAAAGTCTATGAAGGGGTGTCCGAATGGAATTATGCATCCAACGAGAAAATCAACGATGAATATTTCATTTTATTAGGATGTTCAGTGTATGATCCTTTTCCTGCTAGCTCATTGTTTATTCAAGACCAAGATGGCAACGTATGGGATGTGATTAAAACTCTGAAAGAAACGGAAATTTACAAGCAAATAAAAGAAATTTATCCTGATCCTCAATTCCATTTTAGATATCATTACTATATTTTGGACGAAGAGCTTTATATTGAGGCGGAATACGCTCCCTATGTTTTATGGAATGGCAGCGACGATACTACCGCTACAATGATTTTTGAAACGGATATAGAAAACCACACATTTGAATATCTAGGGTATCTTCCCGTGGCAGAGATGCTGAGCGGGATTATTAAACGGTGATGGGCGTCTTGAAAATGTCGTCCGAAAGAGAAAAAGCAATAGAACGGGATGCGTCGCGCATTTTGTCTCTTAAAAGTTGGACTTAGAACACCACCGTCAACGTCTAGCCGCCGATTTTCACAAGCGAGTACCAAGCGATGGAGAAGGAGAATGTGAAATGAGAAAACAACATCTATTTATTATGTTTTTGTCCTTGTTTCTCCTTTCCTCGTGTCGGGACGAAAACCGCCTGCGCGAGAAGGAGATCGCCAAGCTCCCTTTCTCGCCGGACTATGGCTTCGCCTCCCAATACGCCTACAAGGACAGCGACTCCAGCTTCGAATTCAAGCCACTCCTAAGGAAGGCGCTCCTGAAGGAGGGCATGCGTGACCCAGATCTGTATTTGAATGCGTCCCATTCCGTCTGCAAGGCCTATCAGAATTCGATGTATTTCTTCTCTAAGGTCATCGATGAGGGGGTACTCTATTACGCCGCGATTAAAATTGACGTTACGTCTTTGGAGACGACCGTCATGGATTTGTTTTCCGTCCAGTCGTTGAGAGACAAAGGTTTGGTTGCTGATAGAAGTGCTGATACAAGCGAAGACGATTATTTTTCGTCCGATATCATCAACGCTTGGGATGAACCAGTTTCTTTTGAACTCGACTTTTCGGGAACGCATCTTCGCTTTACTTATGACCCCATCACTTTGGAAAAGACATATGAAGGAGCGTACGTGAAAGATCCCACGTACGACGAAGGAAAGATCAATGACGAATATTCTGTCGTGGCCGGGGACACCATATACGACTATTATCATAGCCTTCCTGGAATTCTTAAGGTGGAAGACAAGGCCGGAAAAGAATGGGATGTGGTAAAAACATTAAGAGAAAGTGACATTTATGCCAAGATAAAAGAGATTTATTCTGACGTTCATCTGGCCTTGAATTATAGCTATTGTATTTTGGACGAGGAATTGTATTTCGAAGCGGAATTCAACCCCACTTCTGTGGTTATCTTCGACTCGAAGAGTACCGCCACGATGGTATTCAAAGCCGATTTGGAACACCAAAGCGTCGAATATTTGGGGTATCTTTCGGTGCAAAACTTGTTAATGGGCATTTATCAGCGGGCGAAATCGGTATCCGTCATCGCCGAAATTTGACCATTTTATCTCATCGTTTTAAAATTATCGCACAAGAACCATGAAAAAACCGATTGTTGCCATCATGTACGATTTCGACTCTACCTTGGCTAAGAGCGACATGCAGAATTTTGGTTTTATTCCCGCTTTGGGGATGACACCGGAAGAATTCTGGCGCAAAACCTCCGATTTTTGTGAAAAAACCGGAATGGAACGCACGTTAGGATATCTTTACGTCATGAAGAAGTCCTGCGAAGAAAAAGGGATTCGCATGACCCACGAATGGATGAAAGAACAGGGTGCTGCCATCGAATTCTGGCCTGGGGTCAAAGAGTGGTTCGCCCGTACGAATGAATATGGCAAAGAGCTGGGCCTTCGCATCGAACATTATCTTGTCTCCAGCGGAAACAAAGAAATCGTTGAAGGCTGTTCCATCGCCAAAGAATTCAAAATCATCTATGGTTGCGAATTTTATTTCGATCCTAAAACCGGGGAAGCCATTTGGCCTAAACTCGCGATTAACTTCACGCAGAAGACCCAATATTTCTATCGGATATCCAAAGGGGTTTGGGATACGACAGACGACGTTGGGGTCAACGAAAAACGCCCTGACCGTCGCATTCCTTATTCCAACATGATTTATATCGGGGATGGGATGACGGATATTCCGGCGATGATTGTCGCCAAAAATAGCGGGGGCAAGTCCATTGCCGTCTATCCCGCCGGCAATGAAGACAAAGTCCAAGGCCTCTTCCAAGATGGTCGGGTGAATTATGTTTGTCCCGCGGACTATCGGCCCGGAAAAGAACTCGACAAAGTGATGCGTCTCGTCTTACAAGGCATCGCGATCAACGAGTCGTTAGCCACCCGAGAAAACATGAACAAGACCGTCGACTGACGGTCTTGTTTTTTGTTACAATAACCCGTGATGAAACGGCATGATTTTTCGCGGATTGCCATCTTATTGTTGGGCGGCAAAGGAACACGCTTAGGTGAAGACATGCCTAAGCAATATCGCCTGGTGCATGGCATCCCGCTTTTTGGATTTGCTACGAAGACCTTAGTTCATTCCCCTTTGGTGGAAGCCATAGTCTATGTGGTGCCGAAAGGGGATGAAACGAAAGTTTTATCCTTTTTAAAGGACTTATCGTTAGATCACAAACCTTATTGGATCGTCGAAGGTGGTGCTTCAAGAGAAGAAAGCTTAAGCCATGCCTTAGCAAAACTAAAAGAGCTAGGAATTCCCGACGATGCCTTATTGCTTTGCCATGATGCGGCGAGGCCAAATCTTACCGAATCCATGATTGAAGCGAACTTTCAGACGGCAAGCGCCAATGGGGCAGCGGTGACCGCTATCCCTTCGAAGGATTCTTTGGCTATCTCGAACGATGGCAAACACTTAGCGACCTATTTGCCTCGTTTTGCCGTTTGGCGGCTTCAAACGCCTCAAACGTATCGTTTTTTCTTGATTGAGGAAGCGGTTTTTGCAGCGGATACCCGTCTAGAAGACTATACTGATGAAGGGTCATTATTGGTAGCGAAGACCAAAATCGCTCCCGCGATTGTGCTTGGGGACGAATCGAACTACAAAGTGACCGATGCTTCCGATTGGGAACGCTTTTGCCAAGAAAAATGATGAAACACGCGATGGTTGGTGACATTTTAGAAGGAACCGCAGTGAAGGTATATCCGCGCTACGCGATTTTGCTTTTCGATCGCCATGAGACGGGTTTGCTTCACATCAGTGAGGTTTCGCGTAATTTTGTCCATTCCTTGCCCGATATGATTAAAATCGGGAACCTTTATAAAGTGAAAGTGATCGCGTACGACGAAGCGACAGGCGCGATGCGCGTGTCGTTAAAGCAATTAACGTCCGCCGAACGGAATCGTTCGATCTCTCATGACCCGGTGCCCGCAGAAGAATGTTCTGCCGAAGCACTCAAAGAACATCTGGCTTCTTGGATTCAAGAAGAAAACGCAAAGGGAGGCAAAGCAAGATGATTGTAGAAACAAAGTTGGACCATTTGGTACATCCGGTGGATTTGGCGTCTTATCAAGACCAAGTGAATCAGATTCATGAAGGCTTAATGGCAAAGACCGGAAGAGGGAATGATTTCCTTGGCTGGTTAGATTGGCCCGTGAACTACGACAAAGCAGAACTAGCCCAAATCAAAGCAAGCGCTGCGTATGTTCGTGCCCATTATGACGTATTAGTCGTCTGTGGCATTGGCGGTTCTTATCTTGGGGCACGCGCCGCGATTGAAGCCATTCGGGGTTTGTTCCCGAAAGACAAGATGCAGATCTTGTTCTTAGGCCAAACGTTTGATCCGACCTATGTCGCCCAATGCTTAGACTACTTAAAAGACAAGAAGTTCGCGATTAACGTTATCTCCAAGAGTGGCACGACCACCGAAACTTCAGTGGCGTTCCGTCTCCTTCGTGAGATGTTAGAAAAACGTGATGGCGTAGACGCGGCTCGGAAAGCCATCTTTGCGACGACCGATGCCAAACGGGGTGCCTTACACGATTTGGCCGTGCAAGAAGGCTATGTGCGTTTTGTGATTCCTGATGACATCGGGGGACGTTATAGCGTGCAAACCGCGGTGGGTCTCTTCCCGATTGCCTGCGCTGGCATTGACCCAGAAGCCGTCTTAAATGGATCGGCCAAAGCAAGAGAAGATACGATGGATCCTTCCTTAGAAAAGAACCAAGCGTATCGTTATGCCGTCGCCAGACGTCATTTGTATCATGAAGTTGGCAAAGACGCGGAGTTCTTTATTACGTATGTGCCATCGTTTGTGCAACTCGGAGAGTGGTGGAAACAACTCTTTGGCGAAAGCGAAGGTAAAGAAGGGAAGAGCTTGTTGCCCGATAGCGCCACGTTTACCACGGACCTTCATTCGTTAGGGCAATTTATCCAACAAGGTCATCATTGTTTCTTTGAGACGACGTTACATGTCTTGCATCACGAACAAGATGTGACAGTGCCGCATGATGAACAAAACTTAGATGGTCTTAATTACTTAGAAGGCAAAGCGTTAAGCGACATCCAAGAGAAAGCATTCGAAGGCACGTTACAAGCCCATACCGAAACCGGGAAAAACGACAACATCGTCTTAGACTTCGAAGGCATGAACGCGTTTAACCTTGGTTATCTCTTCTATTTCTTCGAGCGAGCGTGCGCGATGAGCGCCTATCTCAATGATGTGAACCCCTTCGACCAACCCGGGGTGGAAGTGTATAAGAAGAACATGTTCCATCTCTTAGGGAAGCCAGGATTCTGAGATTCCAAAGCCAGCGCTTCGTGCGGTGGCTTTTTTCTTAGAAAAAACACCGGATTCTTGATTGACGAAGAAAAGTCACGATGATATATTAATAACCGCACGTTTCAGCGAGCGCCCGTGGATGCTTAGCTCAGCGGGAGAGCATCGCCCTTACAAGGCGGGGGTCACAGGTTCGAACCCTGTAGCATCCACCACCTCAAGGAAATTACCTCAAAACGTGCGAGAACCGTGGGCGAATAGCGAAGTGGCCAAACGCGGCTGACTGTAAATCAGCTCCTTCGGGTTCGGTGGTTCAAATCCATCTTCGCCCACCATCTATTGGGGTGTAGCCAAGAGGTAAGGCAACAGACTTTGACTCTGTCATACACTGGTCCGATCCCAGTCACCCCAGCCAATTTCCTCCGTTAGCTCAGTGGTAGAGCACTTGACTTTTAATCAAGGGGTCGAGGGTTCAAGTCCCTCACGGGGGACCAACTAGTCCAATTAGTCCCATCCTTCATGCCGGTTTGGCGGAATGGTAGACGCAAGGGACTTAAAATCCCTCGGGCGAATAACCCGTGCCGGTTCGAGTCCGGCAACCGGCACCATAGCATGTTAAGGTTTGATTCAGACATCAAACCTTTTTTGTTGCCTTAGCTTGACATATCGTAAAGCGTCCAAGAATGCGCTAGAATGATGGTATTCATTCTTGGAGATGCTTATGAAGACGAAAAAGATTCTTTTTGCAGGATGTATGGCTTTTATCTTTGCCTTGGCCGGATGCTCAAATGGCGTTAAGGCACAAACCACAGGAGTAGTGAACTGCTATTACTTAGAAGTTGACGTCGGTGGTCAAACTTTTTCGAATCATTATTCCCAAACTTATTCGGAAGTGTACGAATATAAAGACGACAACGGAAATGCGATTTACGCTAGCACGCAAGTGAGTTGGAACCGATACGATGAAGCAACGGGCAAATATAAAACCTGCACTTCCTTGTGGGTTTATCGTGACCGATATACCACGGAATATACGGAATACAAATACGTGCGCTTAGTCGGTCAGTTAATGGAAGAGCATAATTTTTATCTTGATCTCGATAAAAGGGTTATCGATTCCGAAACGAAATGGTCAGAATGCAGACACGAGCAATCATCTAGTTCTAGCGATTCGTCCATGTCATACGATAATCACGAAGCGTATCAAAAGGCAAAGACGGGCTATTTTCAAAGCGATAGCATTAACTATAACAGCATAAAACTCGATTTGGCGCAAAAAGGCCTAGAGCGGCATACCTACACAATTCTTAGTGAGGATAGCGTGATTACTTACAGGGCTAAATGGTTCCAATAGAAAAGAAGCGTTTGCCTCAAATCGTAAATCGATAAGAACGAAAATGTTTTGACTATTTGTTTCTTTTGCGTAATATAGTAAATGGTAGCAATACCGATGACGAGGAGCGAGAGTAAGCTCCTGACTAAATAAAGAAAACTCATTAGGATGACGAGGAGCGAGAGTAAGCTCCTGACTAAATAAAGAAAACTCAGTAGATGAAGAAAGAACCCGCTGAAAGCGAGTTCTTTTTTTACATCATGTCAAAATGTTATTGTCAAAAGCGCTGGAAATAGTACAATGACAATGTGAAAAAATATAAAGTATGCATTTTGAAACAGGAATTCTATCATAAATATCCTGCTGATATTTATCCCGAAATCCTTCAAAAAGGAGAAAATCGCCCCTATTTAGTTTTGCTTTTGCGAGTAAATGGTAGACTTTACGCAATTCCGTTTAGAAGCAACATCAAACATAAATTTTGTTTCAAAATCCGGAATAATCGTGGCCTTCAAGAAGGATTGGATTACACGAAAGCTTTGATGATAGAAGAAGAGGATATCGACAGAGAAGCTCACCTAAGGCCGAACACGCTTCCCCAAATTGATCAAAATATAAACATTATTATTCGGGATTTTACAGATTTCTTATCCTTATATAAAAGAATTCGGAGTGGCGAAAAAGCGGGCGTGACGGAGAGCAATATTTTATCGATGACAACTCTTAAATACTTTGACATATGAGGAAACTAGATTTTGCTGTGTATTAAAATTTAGTTAAGATAAGGTAAAGGGCTAAATAAAACATGGCAAAAAGAGTTCCGACGATTATTGATTATTCGAAGTCAACTTTGTCTGAAATCATCGAAAAAGAAACAGGGCGTGAAACTGATTTTTTGGAACTGGATTCTAACGAAAAGTGCAGGATTTTAAGATGCCTTGAAGAGCATAATGTTAACATCAAAGTTTTGGGCTATAAGTGGTACGACATCTTATCGAATAAGTTTTTTGCCGTTAAATATCAATTGGATGGAAGAGAAGTTCGCGGTTTTAGAGAAGATAAGATAGAGTTGGATCAATTTGAAGAATTGTTTCGCTATGTAGAAGGTGATGTTTATCACAACGCTTGCTTCTACGGATATAGCTTTTCGGAGAAAGAAATTTCCGAATACTCGCTCGATTTGCATCAGATTAATTTTGATTCCCTTATTAATGAAACAATCGAGATGTATACTTTTGAGTCTATAAAAGGAATTGACAAGGAAGAAACCGCTGGCGCCGTTCTTAGAGCGAGCGAAATCGCCCAGTGGTTTAAGAAAGCCAGGGCGGTATCGACGTTAAAATCTTTAGAAGCGAAATACAAGGAGTTTATTGACAAATTTAATTTCTTTGAAGCACGAGCAATCTTTTTCTCTATATATTTACGAAAACACAAAGATGCTGTGAAAAAAGCAGCTATCGAATTCGCGTGTAAGCACGATTATTCTGACGGATTAGAGTTTGAGAAAATTTTTCAGACATACGGCAAAGATGCTGCTCAATATGTCATAGATCATTTTGATGGTGGTTTACGCCGGCGAATGATACAAAAGCGAAAATGCAACTACAAGGACGAGCTCGCGGGATTAGAGAGCGGGACATGCATTTTCCTACGAGAACTAGGATTTGATAAGTACTTGCAACTTTATTACGTAAAAGACGGATATTACAGCAGAAGGTATCGTCCATCGGTCGTCCATGACTATTTCACTGATTTTTCGGAATTTGCATCTTATGTAAACGGCGATTTATCGGACGCCGATTTATCAGAGGCACCTGTTTCTAAGCAAGAAGTGGAAAAATACAAGACGAATGAATATACAAGATTCCCTTTCTCAAAAAAGTATAGCCATTATGAGGTGACTAAAGAGTTTACGGATGGCAAGTTTATTGTGACGCAAAGATGGCTGGATTTCGATGGCAGCATCATACTTGAAAAACAACATCAATTTACACGATTTTTCGATTTTGCGCATTTCCTTAAAGACGATTTATCTGGTGCTGATTTGCTCCTTTGCGATGGCATTGAAAATATTTACAAGATGCCCGGCCTCAAGCTAGACGGAATTAAAGTCAGAAGTGTGGCAGCTGAAAAATTAGGCCTTTCGTTGCAGCTCTTGCCCGAAGGCAGCTTAAAAGTAAAGGAATTTGAGCAAACCAGCAAATTAGAGCTCACAACTGTAGATAGTTCTTTGATGAAACACCCTGAAGATCAGGATTATTCGAATCTTGTAAGATACGTTAGCGATATCCATCTTTTGCATCGATATCAAGCCTATCAATGTAAAACCGTTGGCGATGTCGAATACGTTACGAGGACGATCACTAAGACTTTGGCCAAAGATTCATACGGAGTGAATCTCATTGGTGGCGATACTTCCAGTAATTTCGAAGTTTTCAAAGAATTTGTCAAAGATCTCGCAGGAGAACTTTCTGCATATAAGAAAAACGGCGATTTCTTTTTCACACTAGGAAATCATGAATTATGGGGCTTAAATGGTGAAAGCCTCCCCTCAATTGTTGAGCAATACAAAGCTGTTTTAGAACAAGAGGGTGAAGGAAATATGCACCTTGTTCAAAACAATATTTTCTATGCCGATGGCGGGTGGAAAGAAATTACAGAGGAAGAGTTGTCGAAGATTTCTCCCGAAGATTTAAGAGCAAAGCTAAAGTCAGCGTTTGTTATTATCTTTGGCGGTATCGGTTTTGCCGGAAAAAATAATGAATTCAATGCTAATAATGGCATTTATTTGAATGTTTTGGACAGAGAAGGTGAAATCCGCGAAAGCGAAAAGTTTCTCTTTTTGTATCAAAAAGTAGCCACCGCACTTAAAGGAAGAAGCTTTATCGTTCTGACTCACATGCCGATGAAAGACTGGGGCGGAGAAGATATTCACCCGCAAGATGGCGTTGTTTATGTAAGTGGTCATAATCATCGAAACTATTTCTATGACGATGGTCGCAAACGCATTTATGCCGATAACCAAGTTGGATATAAAGGCAAAAATGTTGCTTTTAAGGAATTTGCAATTGATTTTAGCTATGAATGGTTTGCTGATTATAAAGACGGGATTTACGAAATTTCTAGAGAAGACTACGAACGCTTCTACCGGGGAACCACTTGGCTTCAGCTTACCTTTAAACGAAAATTCAACAAGCTATTCATGATTAAACGTGAGAAAACCTATATGTTTCTCATGCAAACTCCCAAAGGAACTTTAGTCATTCTAAATGGCGGCGCCATCAGAAAAGCGGGTAATCATTCTCTGGAATATTTTTATGAGAATATCGTCAAATACTCTGAATCGGTTAAACTATTCTTAGCCAAATATAACGCATATCAAAAACGTGTATCGGATGACATCAAACGCTTTGGCGGAGAAGGCACAATCCATGGATGTATTGTAGACATAGATTTTTATAACCATTTGTATGTAAACATCAGAGATGGGACAATCACTCCATACTATGCCTTGTCTATGGTGGGCAAAACGGTGTATGAAAATCTGCCTAGCCTATTGAACGTGCATTGCCCTCAGCTTTTTTATAACTACAAGAAATTAATTGAACAGCAAAGCGGGGAAAACGCATTAACCGTTTTTAACGAAAGAGAGCCTATCGTGAAAGACAGGTATTGGGATGACTCAACGGAAATTTATCGTGATTCTCGCATTGTCAATGGCTTGCAATATACGACAAGATACAACATCGTTAGGCTTTGGAATGACGTCTTTGTGGAAGGAGCATCAGAAGAAAATGGGAAGATGATTGTCTTGGGCATCATGAGGCCAGAAGTTGACGCCGAGCCTGTTGAGATAGAATGCGATAAGAAATCCAAGAAGAAATCCTAATTATCTCTTTTGTGATTGCTAATGTGAGCGACGCGAAACCTGGAAACGATCGCCAATCTTAGACGATGAAGGAAGCTGTCTCTCAGATACGTTCTAGCAAAAAACGAGCTCGTACTATTTGCTTCATTTCTTGCTTCATTTATTGCTTCATTTCTTGCTTCATTTTAAAAATGAAGCCGAAGAATTCAAAAAAATATATGACAAGATCGGAAGGAAGTATTGGATTTTTAGGGACTTCGTATGGTGATTCTCTGGGTACCGGCATTGATAAGGAAAGAAAAAGAAGAAAATACAAGGAACGCGTACCAGTAAAAGGTGACCAACGGTAACGAGCGGTAACCAAAGGTAACGGATGGTAACCAAAGGTAACATGTGGTAACATTAAATAATAGAGGTGGTAGTTATGGAACAAAAGAAAATGCTGCCGTTAGGCATTGAGGATTTTGAGCAGGTGATTTCTAATTGCTATTACGTCGACAAAACCATGTTGCTTTCTGAAATTGTCAAATATCCTACAGGCACGGTTCTTTTGTATGCTAGGCCGAGACGCTTTGGAAAAAGTCTGGCGCTTTCTATGATGGATTGCTTTTTCTCGTCGTTTCGAAAAAACCACGACCTTTTCCGCGGGCTGGCTATTTCGCAAGATAAAGAGTTTTGCCAAACGTATCAAAATCAGATTCCCTTAATTCATTTAAATCTTAAGAACGTGACGGGGTCGGACGAGAAAGGCTTTTTGTTCAAAATGGGGGAAGCCATGGCATCGCTCTATGAGTCTTTTGCCAATCTTTCCCATGCAGCCGTTTTGTCGGAAAGAAGGAAAAACTACATTCAGAAAATTTTGGCCCAAAAAGCCAGCAAAGATGAACTTAGTAGTTCGTTGCGCGAACTTTGCGATGATTTGTGCTTCTGCTATGGGAAAAGAGTCATGATCCTGATCGACGAATATGACGCCCCATTGCAAAATGCATTCACAAAAGGATTTTACGAAGATACGGTGGATTTTTTCAAAGAATTTCTCGGCATGGCATTGAAGGGAAATCCCTCTCTTGAAAAAGCCGTTCTTACCGGTATTGCTCAAGTTGCGCAGGCTTCCATCTTTTCAGGAATGAATAATTTGGTAGCGAATACAGTCATGTCCCATAGTGAAAATGAATTCTTTGGCTTTTCTGCTGAGGAAGCCAAGGAACTGTTCTCCTACTATGGAATCGCTCAGGATGCGTCTTCTGTCCGTCAATGGTATGGTGGCTATCGTTTTCAAGGGAGAGAAATTTTGAATCCCTGGTCGTTGCTGGAATTTGTCAAGAATCAGGGTTTTTTCCAGTGCTATTGGGTTAACACCGGGTCCTACGATGTCATAAAACGTCTTTTAGCAAATGGAGATGAGGCAATACTTCGCGACGTGGAAACGCTTCTCGCTTGTCGAAGCGTAGAATCGGAAATCCCCTTTTCACTAAATTACGGAGAACTAGATGGAGAAGCACCGTTTCTCTCTTTGCTGCTTCAGTCGGGCTACCTCACGGCAAAGCCAGCCTTGGCGCCTGGCCGCTATGAACTTTCTCTTCCTAATCGTGAGATCATCGAAGTTTTTCGCCTAGAAATCAACGATTCTTATTTTAAAAACGGAAAATCCAATCGGATTGAATCTTTGAAGGAAGCATTTTTAAAGGGAAGCGAGGAAGAAATTTCCAAGAGCATAGAAGAGAATCTTCTCACCAGCTTTTCTTATTATGACTTTGGACAGGAAAAGAACTATCAGATTATGATTCTTACTATGGCATCTTTATTGTTCGAGGAATGCGCCATAGAAAGCGAGATTCCTGCTGGTACTGGTCGATGCGATATCCTCGTCTCTCCAAAGCAAAAAGTGGGAACGGGCATGGTCATTGAAATTAAGGCTTTAAAAGGAAAAAGCAGCCAGTCAAGGATTGAAACAACCGCCTTAAGCGCCTTGCGGCAGATTGAAGAGAAGCAATACGATGAGAGGTTGAAGAAAGATGCCGCCACCCATTTGCTGCTGTTCGGAATTGCGTTTCACGGCAAACGGGTCGCGGTGCGTAAGAAGATTGCAAGATAAAACAATCCGATCTGCGTTTTTTGGAAAGCGTTTGGGCCATCGGAAAGGTCATGTTTTTTGAAGCGTTGCTTTTGACTATGTTTTTGAGATTAGCAACGTTCAGAATAGAACCGCATCGTTTTGCCTGTCTTATTTTGCGTTTTTCTTTTGCCATCTTTCAGAATGTTCTATGCTAATAACAACAAGAACATCAGGAGATGAATGCCCATGAACGACCAGGCGATTGCCAATTTATTGACGTTAGAAGCGAAGCGACAAAATGAGGGGATCGAGCTTATTGCTTCGGAGAATTATCCCTCAAAGAGCGTGCGAGAAGCACAAGGGTCGATTTTGACGGCCAAGTATGCCGAGGGTTATCCCCAGAGACGTTACTATGGCGGGTGCGAGTATATCGACAAGGTCGAAGAACTCGCGATTGAACGGGCAAAGCGGTTATTCTCTTGCGCTTATGCGAATGTGCAACCCCATAGTGGTTCCCAAGCGAATGCCGCGGCTTATCATGCCTTATTAAGACCAGGGGATAAGGTGTTATCGTTAGTGCTCAATGATGGGGGTCACTTAACGCATGGATCCCCCGTCAGCTTCTCTTCGGCAACCTACCACTTTGTGTTTTATCCTTTAAATGATAAAGGTCACCTTGATTTAGATATCATTGAGAAATGGCTAGATCAAGAAAATCCCAATCTCTTTTTAGCGGGTTATAGTGCCTATCCTTATGCGATTGACTTCAAAGGCATGCGAGAACGGATTGATCGGCATAATGCGCATAGTCCCACTCCTTGCTTATTTATGGTGGATATGGCGCATATTGCCGGGATTGTGGCAGCAGGGTTATGCCAGAATCCCGTGGATTATGCCGATATCGTTACGTCTACGACCCATAAGACCTTAAGAGGGCCACGAGGGGGTTTAATCTTAAGCAATCGGCTTGACTTAGCCAAAAAGATTGATTCTGCGGTGTTCCCTTATACCCAAGGGGGACCTTTGGAACATGTGATTGCCGGGAAGGCAATCACATTCTTAGAAGACCAGTCTCCTGCATTTAAGACCTATATGAAGCAAGTCTTAGAGAATACCAAGGCGTGTAATGATGAGCTCGCAAGACGAGGAAGAATCGTGTCGGGCACAGAGAATCATTTGTTCTTGCTCAATGTTTTAGAATCGTATGGGATTTCTGGCAAGGTTGCCCAACAAGAATTAGAGTCCATCGGGATTACGACGAACAAAAACATGATTCATGGCGATACCTTAAAGCCGAATGAGACCTCAGGATTAAGAATCGGGTTTGCCGCAGCAACAACGAGAGGGTGCACCAAAGAAGAAGCCATTCAGATTGCGGGTCTTATTGATGACTGCTTAAGCAAGTCAAAGTCCAAAGAACAATTAAAAGAAGAAGTGCATCATATGGTGTCAGGTTGGAAGGATGTCATGACATTAGAGTTCCCGATGGGGGAGTAAATTGAAAACCGTTTTGGTAAGCCGGTATTTTTCTTATTGCGCTAAAAACGACGATAACTGCCATATTTGGTGATATTTTTGCCTTCCTTCTGTAATCCATCCATAGTAAAATACGGTTAATGAATTGCCAGCGTGTAAGGAAAAGAAAAAGTTCCTTTTCTAGAGGAACTCTTTTACCCGCCAACGCAGGTCTCGGTTTTGGCAACTGCTTTATTTGAACGGTTGTTAACCGTCTTCAGTTTATTTCCCAGTTAGGAGGTTTGTCAAGATGGGCGATAAGAAAAAGTTTTACCTTGGATTAGATATCGGTACGGATTCCGTCGGTTGGGCAGTCACCGATGAACATTACCATATCGTTCGAAAACAAGGTAAACATCTTTGGGGTTCTAGACTTTTTAGCGAAGCGCAAAAAGCGGAAGGGCGGCGTGCGCATCGTATCGCCCGTCGTCGTTATGTGAGAAGAAGACAACGGATTCTTTGGTTACAAGAAATTTTTGCCAAAGAAATGGCGAAAGTGGATCCGAACTTCTTTGAACGTCTCAATAACGCTGCCTTCGTTTTTGAAGACAAACCGAAAGAAGTGCAAGATGACTATGACAATTTAAAAGGGCGCCCCTTGTTATTCCCATGGCCACAAAAGGACGTGGATGTGACGTTCTCTAGCGATGCGGCTTACCATGGGAAATACCCAACCATCTATCACTTAAGAAAAGACATGATGGACCACCCGCATAAGAAATATGACATCCGTTTGATTTATCTGGTGATGGCCCACATGATCAAATATCGTGGCAATTTCTTACAAGAAGGCGAGATTAAAGAAGGCGGAACCGATATCCGTCGTCTTACGGATCTCTTGCTAAGATTAGAAAACGCCGTGAAAGACTATTCTTTTGATGAAGAAGACGATGAGAACACAAATGATGTCGGTTTCTCTTATTCGGATACCAAGAAAGTAGAGCAATGGTTGCTCGATATGCAAAACCCCAATCTGCGGTTAGGCGATTTAGAAGACGCCACCATGGAGTTGTTGCAAATCGATAAGACGCATAAAAAGCCGATTAACATCGTAAGGCTCTTTAATTTGATTGCCGGCGGGAACGCGAAGATGAAGGACATCTTTGCGTTTGATGAGGAAGAAGCGGGAGATTCGGAATTGCCGGACACGCCCATTCAATTTGACAACGAAGATTTCGTGGATTCTATCCCTCAATTAGGCGATGCCTATGCTGAAGTGTTAATGGCCGCAAAAGACATTTATGATTTCCGGGTCTTGGTCCGTACCTTACAAGGCGAAAATCGTTTGTCTAACGCGATGGTCAAACGTTATGAGCTACATCAACAACAATTGAAGACGTTAAAGAAACTCTTCCGGGATTACGATGCTGCCCATGGCACGAAATGCTTCGCGGAATTCTTTGAAATCGCTTCAGCGAAGGGCAAAGAACCAAACAAGAATTATTTGAATTATGTCGGTGTTTATAAGAGCAAGGGCAATCCGATTCAACACTACCCGCATTCGACGAAGATTGACGAACTCTATAGCGCTTTAAAAAAGTCAGCGCCGATTGCCAATGATCCCGAAAATCCCATCGTGAAAGACATTTTAACGTCCATTGATTCTCGGAACTATTTGTTGCTACAAAATTCCAAAGACAATGGTGTCTTGCCATATCAGTTAAACCTCAACGAAATGCGGATCATTCTTTTCAACCAATCGAAATACTATGCCTTCTTAGGCGAACAAGCGCCTGAATACAACAATCCAAAACGGCAGGATTATCGCTTGGTCTCATTGCTTGAATTTAAAATTCCTTACTATGTCGGACCGTTGATCGTAAGCCGCGGTGAAAACGACCCCAAGGGCAAAAACCACTGGGTGGTTCGAAAGAGCGATTGCAAGATTACGCCTTGGAATTTCCACGACGTCGTCGATGAGAACGCCTCAGAAGAAGGCTTTATCAACAATCTTAAAAATAACTGCACTTATTTGATGAACGAACCAACGCTTCCGAAGAATTCGTTACGTTATACTGAATTCATCGCGTTGGATCAAATGAATGGCTGGCGGATATTCTGCCATGGTTCAAAACGTCCATTAACGGTAGATGAACGGCGGGATTTATTTAATAAAGTTTTCCTCTCCAAACACAAGGTTACAGTTGCCCGTATCCAAAGTGAGCTTTGCTTGTTATTAAAAGCAAAGCCAGAGGATATCGTGTTATGCACGGACAAGAAAGATTCTTTAGATAATGCCGATATCACGTTATCGTTAAAGCCATGGGTTCTCATGATGGATCCGCGTGGATTTGGCCCTAACTTATCCAGCAGCAAGGAAGATATCGATAAAGCAGAAGAAATCATTTATTGCCTGACGATTTTTGAAGACAAGAAAACGGCTGGTCGCCATATTGATGAGATGCCAGGATTAAGTGATGGGCAAAAGAAGTACTTTAAGTCACTCTCCTTCAAAGACTGGGGTCGTTTATCTAAGAAACTGATTGATGGGCTAACCATCCCAGTGCCAGATCAAGAAACAGGGGAAGTCTTTGATAAAACCATCCTGGATTTGATGTGGGATACTGGCAAAACTTTCATGGAGATTTATCGGACGAAAGAACCTGATCCCGTGACTGGGTTAGATACAACTGGCTTCCAAAAACAGGTCGAGGAACTGACGGATGCCGAAGCCGGTACGCCTTATGACCTTATTGAAGAACAATATGCTTCACCATCAGTTAAGCGTTCGTTACGGCAATCGTATCGAATTATCGAAGAATTAAAGAAGATTTTGCATATCGATTCCTTCGATGCCATCTTTGTCGAAGTCACAAGAAGTGCAAGTATAGACCAGAAAGGGAAGCGAACCAAATCACGGAAAGATCAAATTCTTGATTTCTATAAGCAAGTCAAGAAGATGAACAAATCCATGAGTGATGAGATTGACAAGCTCGAAAAAGAATTAGGGCAAAAAGAAGACCGTCTGAATGATCGCCGTCTCTTCTTGTACTTTGCGCAATTGGGCCATTCTGTTTATACCGGCAAGCCGATTGATATCGAAAGACTAGAAAAAGACTACGACATCGACCACATCATTCCTCGTGCAAAATACGAAGATGATAGTTTTGGTAATACCGTCTTAGTCGAACAAGCTTTAAATCGCAATAAGAGTGATGTATATCCGATTGAACCAACCATTTTGACTGAAGGTGGCCGGCAATGGATTCAATATCTGGAGCAATGGAGCGCGGCAAACAAGATTAAATTCATGTCTGCTGAAAAAGCACGGCGGTTATTACGCGTTGAGCCTTTATCTGAAGATGAACTCGTTGGTTTTGTGAACCGTCAAATTGTAGCCACCAGCCAAGCCACGACGGGCATTGCAAACTTATTACGGAAGACGGACCCCAATAGCCGTGTGGTCTTCTCCAAAGCCGATCGGGTCAGCGACTTCCGAAAAGAATTCGACATGATGAAGTGCCGGGAAGTGAATGATTTCCATCACGCACAAGACGCTTATTTGAATATTGTGGTAGGGGACGTATATGAACAAGTCTTTACCAAGAGCTTTAGCGTCAAGCAGTTGCGCGAAAAGAAGCAGGAACTTGGAAAAGACTATTCCATCCGTACCGATGTGAAGACATTCTTCCGGCGCAACCAGTATCGTTTTGGCACAAAGCATGGCGTCTGTGTTTGGCAAGCGAAAGAATACGCGAGTGACGGCGTAGAGAATCCATCTAGCGTTGGGACTATCGATATTGTACGAAAGTACATGGCACACAATGATCCGTTGGTAACGCGGATGCAGACAAAACCTGTAGGACAAAGCGGATTCTTTAATCAAACCATTCTTGGAAAAAGAGAGGGCGCTGGAGTGCCTTTAAAAGCAAACGGCCCTTACGCAAAAGAAGGATATGCCGATGTTTATGGCGGATACACAGGCGTATCTTATCCGTATTATTTGCTTGTTAGATCTAACGACAAAAAAGGTGATTTTGTCTATACTTTGGAATCTATACCTGCTGTCTATATAGCGTGTGCGCCATTAAATTTTGATGAGGAAAAGAAGAATCAACGACTAGAGAATTATTTAGCAGAGAAAAAAGGATTAATCAAACCAGTCATCGTTTTAAACAAACTTCTCCCTGGCGCGGTTTTTGAGCGAAATACTCCTCACGGACACATGCGCTTTACTGTTACCGGGAAAAGCGACGCTCGTCGTTTCTATTTTTCCAATTTGACCAATTTAGTTCTTCCCAAACACTGGTACGATTATTTCAAAATGATCAGCAAGTACCTTGGCCTAGAATTGCCGCCAGAAAGAAAGGCCGCTATAAATTTTAAGAAAGACCTTCAAAAAGAAGAAATAACAATTAGCGACGGTCGTATTCTTTCTAAGACAGAAAATATTCAGCTGTTCAACTATTTTGGCGACAACGTTTTGAACCGCAGTCCATATATTGATATGCCAGGGTCCGAATCAATTAAGCGAGAAATTCAGAACGAGAAAGGAAGAAATTTGTTTGTTACGCTGTGCATAAAGGATCAATGCGAGGTTTTAGAGCAGCTTTTAATTTATTTTTCCTATGGTTCAGGAACTTGCAACCTGTCTTTGATCGGTGGAACAAAAAGCGAAGGACTTAAACGCATTTCGGGGGTGCTGAACCCAGACACTGATCGCATCATCGCCCAATCTGTCACTGGTTTTTATGAAACTCAGTGTTGGCCGAAAGGTAACAACTAATGGGTTTCCGAATTATTCGCATCACTAGCCGTTGTAAGTTGGAAACCCAACTGAACTATTTGGTTTGCCGTACGGATAAAGAAACTCGTGTTCCGCTAGATGAAATTGACTTGCTGGTCATCGAAAGCCAGCAAGCCGTCATCACGGAAGCTTTAATCACCGCTTTGCTCGACCACAAAGTGAAGATTTTACTATGTGACGAAAAGCACCATCCACAAGGTGAAATTAATGCTTATTCTGTTTGCTACGACTCTCCTGACAAATTAAAGAAGCAGGTGGAGTGGACACAGGAGAAGAAAGATCGACTTTGGCAGCAAATCGTGAAGCAAAAGATTCATAACCAAGCTGTAGTATTGCAACGCCATCACGAACGTGAAGCATATCAGATGCTAAGCAAATGGGAAGAAGAAGTCTTACCGGGTGACCCAACCAATCGTGAGGGGTTGTCGGCAAAGACATATTTTCCTGCCGTATTTGGCGAAGGCTTCGTTCGGCAAAGACATGGCGGCGGTTATAACGATATGCTGGATTATGGTTATTCAGTATTGCTTGCTTTGGTGGACCGTGCCATTGCTATTTACGGCTATAACTCGTCTTTTGGCATTCACCATAGAGGTAAGCAAAACGTCTATAACCTTGGTTCGGATTTAATGGAACCCATGCGTCCTTTCGTTGACGACTACATTTTATCGAATGATTTGGCACCGGATGACTATAAACACGATTTGTTGCAGGCTTTCGGCCAAAACGTGGATTTCAATGGTCGTCACGAAATATTTCAAAACGCAATTTTCGACTATGTTTTGAGTTGTCTTCAAGCCTTATCTCCAGACGATGACTTACTAAGTAAGCCAATTAATTTTTTGGCTTTATGAGTAACTTTCGATTTATGAGAACCTTATTGATGTTTGATTTGCCGACTTTAACGGCACAAGATCGCCGCCATTTTCAAAAATTCGTGAAATATCTCGAAAAGTCAGGTTATATCCGTTTTGAGAAATCGATTTATATGAAGATGACCTTGAATGCTTCTCAGGCTGAAAAGGTCATTGCAGACGCAAAAAAGAACCTGCCACCAGCAGGAATCGTTGCAGCCTTAACCATCACGGAAAAAGAATTTAACGGCATGGATTATCTTCTTGGTGAGATTACTTCCGATGTCGTTTCTTCGCCGGATCGAGTAGTGGACCTATGAACATTATTCAAAGCCCTGTCATTGAGCAAAACATAGAGTTAAAGCCCGACGTTTTCTTCAACGTCGTTTTTGAAGATCCATTCATGTTCCGCGAGGAACTGTCTCATATTGACGACCAGTTATTGTCCGGCGACGATTACCTTTCTTATTGGGTGGACGGAGCAAAAGAGAATTTATCTAAGGTTGCCTTCTTGGTAGATAACCCTTTAAAGATTGAATTCGATCAGAAGAAGACCGATGCCTTGGTGCAAAAAGACGTGCAGAAGAGAATGGCCCAAGAACGTAAGGACGAATATGCAGAACTGATCCAAAAGATTAACGAATATATTGAAAAAATAAGTTTCGATTACGCCATCCCATTAACTTTCGACACGGATATAAGTCTGGCATCTTTCTTAAAGGCGGTATCTTTGACTTCGGAAGCGGACTATGGCACCTATTTTGATTACTTGGTGGCCACCATTAAGAAAATATCCTTCGTTTTAGGATACAAAATATTCTTTTTCGTGAATCTTCATGACTATTTAAGGTCAGAAGAACTACAAAATTTCGTTCGTAGCATGCGTCAGCTTGAGATTGACTTCGTTTTGGTGTCATCTCATCGTCCAAATACTGTTTTGGATGATGAGTTCTTAATCGAAATTGACCAAGACAAAGCCGAGTTACACGTTGAACCAAAAAATCAAATGAGTAGAATAATCAATGGTTAGACCATCAAAAAGACCCGAAAACACCATATTTTGAGGTTTGAGATGGTTGTTAACTCATATCCTTCTTCAACGAGCAAACTAGACTCATAGAAATAGTTAGAGTTTGAGATGGTTGTTAACTCATATCCTTCTTCAACAACGGTTTATAGTCTATAGCCTCGTCTTTGAAACCTTTCGTTGAAGAAGGATATGAGTTAACAACCATCTCAAACCTTTTATCCCCGCGATTGCCGCCGGTGTCCGTTGAGGAAGGATACCTTCTTCAACAGGGGAAGGAGAAGAACCCTGATCTTTGCCGTTTGAGATGGTTGTTAACTCATATCCTTCTTCAACCCAAACAACAATGAGTTCAGAAGAACAATAGTTTGAGATGGTTGTTAACTCATATCCTTCTTCAACGGCGACGCCTTTTATGGTCTTCTCATAGTCGTTTGAGATGGTTGTTAACTCATATCCTTCTTCAACCCAAGACCAGCGATTAAGATATTGCCCAAGGTTTGAGATGGTTGTTAACTCATATCCTTCTTCAACTTGAACACGTAGATGCCTTCGGCTTCGGGAGTTTGAGATGGTTGTTAACTCATATCCTTCTTCAACTGCGATTGTCAGTCCGCACCAATACATCAAGTTTGAGATGGTTGTTAACTCATATCCTTCTTCAACCCATGGAGCGGCTCTTCCGGCCGGAGACCGGTTTGAGATGGTTGTTAACTCATATCCTTCTTCAACGACACTGGGACGTTCGGACGTAAAAGTCCAGTTTGAGATGGTTGTTAACTCATATCCTTCTTCAACAAATAAATGATAAAGCAATTCTTTTATATTGTTTGAGATGGTTGTTAACTCATATCCTTCTTCAACCGTAGCCTGCCTTATGCCGCCTGGCGGAGCGTTTGAGATGGTTGTTAACTCATATCCTTCTTCAACCGGAACGATAGAGAGGGAAACGGCCGCTTTGTTTGAGATGGTTGTTAACTCATATCCTTCTTCAACAGAGATAAACGAGATGCTATGGCTCGCACTGTTTGAGATGGTTGTTAACTCATATCCTTCTTCAACGAAAAATAGGGAAAAAATGAACTACAAATGGTTTGAGATGGTTGTTAACTCATATCCTTCTTCAACTTCCGCATGACGTACTCCCTTTGATCGGGCGTTTGAGATGGTTGTTAACTCATATCCTTCTTCAACCGTTCGGCTCTTGGAACGCGCTAACCGTCCGTTTGAGATGGTTGTTAACTCATATCCTTCTTCAACACTTTGAAGACGATATGGA
The DNA here is from genome assembly GCA_902791935.1 of uncultured Erysipelotrichaceae bacterium. Lineage (GTDB taxonomy): Bacteria > Bacillota_I > Bacilli_A > RFN20 > CAG-826 > UBA4951. Next base: position 24,946 of record CADAXQ010000004.1, read on the forward strand.
TGGCTATTACGGTTTGAGATGGTTGTTAACTCATATCCTTCTTCAACAACATGGCAACTAAGAAGAGTGGATTTGTGGGTTTGAGATGGTTGTTAACTCATATCCTTCTTCAACTAATAAGTAGTAAGTAGTGACTTAGAACGCGTTTGAGATGGTTGTTAACTCATATCCTTCTTCAACGCATCGTCTCCGCCCTGTTCTCTCTTTCGTGTTTGAGATGGTTGTTAACTCATATCCTTCTTCAACAAATATGCTAAGCTGGTTCTAGATTTTCCGTTTGAGATGGTTGTTAACTCATATCCTTCTTCAACATCAATAAGTATTACTTGCTCAACTCCGGTGTTTGAGATGGTTGTTAACTCATATCCTTCTTCAACCGCGTAATAGAAGCGTTTGGTCAGTTTGTCGTTTGAGATGGTTGTTAACTCATATCCTTCTTCAACTTCGCGGCCGATTCATCAGGCGAAGGAGAGGTTTGAGATGGTTGTTAACTCATATCCTTCTTCAACGAACATTAAAGGAATCGTATGATGCTTATCGTTTGAGATGGTTGTTAACTCATATCCTTCTTCAACAAGACGTTGGCCCTCGTCCCGTCAACCTTTGTTTGAGATGGTTGTTAACTCATATCCTTCTTCAACTTCAGCCTTAGAAAATTTATTGAAAATTCGGTTTGAGATGGTTGTTAACTCATATCCTTCTTCAACCCAATCAAATGCCAAAGAAATAGGGAACTCCGTTTGAGATGGTTGTTAACTCATATCCTTCTTCAACCGATGAGCCGCATCAAGTCGCTTTTCGTGAGTTTGAGATGGTTGTTAACTCATATCCTTCTTCAACTAAACGGGCAAAAAATGCCGATCGGCGGAAGTTTGAGATGGTTGTTAACTCATATCCTTCTTCAACAAGAGGCGATTGCTTAGTCCACATCTTGCGGTTTGAGATGGTTGTTAACTCATATCCTTCTTCAACGGACAAAGACTCTGAGACATTCGGGCGAAGGTTTGAGATGGTTGTTAACTCATATCCTTTTTTGCTTATTTCTAAAAAACGGCGATATTGCAGATCCCCAAGTAGCTACATAAAATTTTGAAGTAATCTTTCAATATGGGACTCAAAAATAACGAAGGACGTGTGGGTTTGTTTTACATCGTAGACGGGAATATCTATACGATGATTAATGATCCCTTAGAAAACGAAGTGGACTCTATGAATGAGATCCAACCTCTTTATAACCATGAATATTTACTAGATAAGATGAAGTATGGTGATGAACCTAATTTCAAAGAGCTTCAAGACTATCTAGGTTATGATCTAAGAAAAGCCACAGTATGGACGTTCCCTCGTGGTAGGGTGTGGTACAACGTTAAAACCAATACCTACACGATTTCCTCATCGCATAGGTTGCTAGAAGACCCTCATTATCGTCAGATAATCTTGGATACATTTCATTTGAATGGTCAAAAGGTCTATCTCAACTACGAAGGCGAATATGAGAACTTTGATGAGTCTTATTTATAAGGCAAAACGATGAAAATGAAGACTAAGATTTTGATATCAATTCATCCCGAGTATGTTCGTCAAATCATCAACGGGGCCAAGAAATATGAATATCGCAGAGTTGTAGCAAAGGAAAACGTATATTCCATTCTTATTTACGAAACCATTCCGGTAAAGAAAGTGGTGGCGGAAGCAGAGGTTCTAGAAGTTTTAGCGATGTCTCCCGACGAGTTATGGGAGCAAACAAAAGACTATTCAGGAATCAGTAAGGCGTTCTTTGAATCTTATTTTGCTGGACGTAAGATTGCTTATGCCTATAAGCTTGGCAAAGTAATGGCTTTTAAAGAGCACAAGCCCTTAGCTGCTTATGGGTTAAGAATCGCACCCCAGTCCTTTGCTTACGTTGAGTAGTGAGTTTGAATAGGCCAAAACGAACATTTCGCGTTCCATTCTTGCATTCATCTCTTTTCCGGATTATAAATATGCCGCCGAGTAAGCTCGATATGGCCGTCCAAGTAGGGTAGTTGTAGGTGCAAATCCTATGGTGGTCCCAATCGCGCAGCGTGCCTTGAGACGTCAAAACGTGTACAGGCCGTCTGTGGGGCAGCGTTAAGCTGCGACACCCTACGATAACGTAGGGTCTTTTTTATGCCGTTATGGATTCTTGATTGATTCATTTAAACAGCCAATCATATCCTGGCGGCTCTCCGATCAAATGCTTTGTCTCCAGATCCTTTATCGTTGCCTCCATATCCGCCATATCTTTCTTGAGTTGAGCCATTTCTTTATTTAAAGCGTTGATCCTAGATTTCGTCTCTCTTGCTTCTCGAATGGTTTGATCTTGATGCTTCATCACGAACTCTAGTCGTTCTAATTCTTGCGCATCGGCTTCTAATTGATTTTTCTTGTTTTCGAGTTCCACTTTGAGTTGAGCCGCTTTCACTTTTCTCTTCTCTTGTTCGTTGTCCGCTTTTCTTAATGCATCTAAATCATAAAAGAATTCAATATGCCCACAGTTCTTACACACATAAGAATGCACATAACGGAATCGATTCGGTGAAAAGGCATTATTCGTATCGTATTGATACGCATCCACCGCGGATCTTAATCGGATATCTAAACACACCTCTTCAAAGTCTTCTTTGCCACAGTTTGAGCATTTCATTTCACCAAACCTCTTTTTCATCATCATATATGATTTTTCGTTTTGTGACATAAGAATACGGAATGCATCTTAGTTGTAGTCACATCAACTACAACGTATGATTGTTGTCGTAGTAATTGCCCTTACTACCATGAAAGGAGAAGTATGCAGTTCTCAAGTCGCCTGAATCTTGCCTCTCATATCTTGTTATATCTTGCTGCGTATCAAGATAAGCAAAAGGTTACTTCTGAAGTCTTGGCGGATACCACCGGGGTGAACCCGGTGAATGTTCGTAAAACCCTATGCTTATTAAAAGAAGCAGGGCTCGTGCAAACAAAGCCCGGTGTCGGCGGTACCTCTTTAGCAAGAGATCCAAAAGACATCACGTTAGCCGATATCTTTGACGCCGTTGAAGATAAAGGCACCGACCTCTTCCCGATGCATCAGAATCCCAATCCCAATTGTCCCGTAGGAAGAACCATTAAGGATGTGATGGATGCAAGAATCAAAGTCTTAGAGACTTCGATGCATCAAGAGATGGAACAAATGACATTAGAAGAGATGCTAGAAGATATGAACCACGAGATTCAAACCCAAGAGAATGCATCGAAGAAATGAGGAGGATCGATCACGTATGACCAACCTGGAAAAAGTATGTGACTTCTTAAAACAAGCCGGGACGTATTACCTTGCGACCGTCGATGGAGACCAACCCAGGGTTCGCCCCTTTGGCACGGCCCATATCTATGAAGGCAAGCTATACCTTCAAACCGGAAACAAGAAAGAAGTGTATCAGCAAATCCTAAAGAACCCGAAAGTCGAGATCTGCGCTATGTACAAAGGGGAATGGATTCGGGTATCTGGAACCTTAGTGCTCGACAATCGCGTCGAAGCACAAGAATCCATGCTTGATGATTATCCCTCGTTACGGAAGATGTATACGACTGGACCAAACGGCAATACGGCGGTGTTCTATTTTGAGAAGGGGACTGCTGTGATTAGTGCTTTTACGCACGCCCCTGAAGTGTTGGAGTTCTAAAGATGATGACGATGCCTATCCTTTTCTCGGGTCATGGAAGCCCCATGATCGCCTTAGAACATAATGACATCACCAAAACCATGAACGAAGTCGGGAACCGTATCTTGAAAGAATATGGCACCCCGAAAGCCATCCTATCCATCTCTGCTCACTGGTATGTATACCCGTGATACCTTTGTTCAAAGTAAGCAAGAACCTAAACCAATCTACGACATGTACGGGTTCCCGCCTGAACTCTATGCCTTAAAGTATCCCGTCCAAGGATACGCCCCATTAACAAAACGAATCCAAGAAGTGTTAGGAGATAAGGTATCCATCAACGATACCTGGGGCATTGACCATGGTTCTTGGAGCGTGCTCGTTCATTTCTTCCCCCATGCCGATATTCCCGTGGTGCAGTTATCCGTGAACCGATTCTTAAGTCCCAAAGAAAGCTACGAACTAGGTAAGCAGTTATCGATCTTATCAAGCGAAGGTTATCTTATCTTTGGTAGTGGTAACGTCGTGCATAACCTTCGCGAAGTCGAATGGGACAATCCAGACGGCAGTGAAATGACCCATGCATTTAACGATGTCGTGGTCGATGCCATCAAACATCATGACGATGACAAAGTCATTCGTTATGAGAACATTCCTTATGCCTCTTATGCCGTTCCTACGCCCGATCATTATCTTCCCTTGCTTTATTGCTTAGGGGCAGCCCAAAGAAGAGACGTTGAAGTGTTTAACAATGTCTGTAACCTTGGCTCTATCGCGATGACGGGATTCCTCTGGAAATAAGCAAAGAGGGCAAAAAAGACGGGCGTTCGCCCGTCTTTTCGTTTTGTCTTACTTTAACTTTTGGACTACCTTTTGAAGTTCATCCTTCGATAAAGTCGAGGAATCCACTAACTTGCCATACGAAGAAGAACCATCTTTCTTCGCGAGGATCATATCCCCGTAATAATGGAATCCATCTTCTTCGTAACGCATGACTTTGACCGGTACTTCATAGGTACCAGGATGATCAATCTTTAGGGTGACATTCCCTTCTTTGCCTTGTGCGACGGCGTATGTTGGTAAAGCAAGGGATATCATGAACGGTATATTCATCTTTGATACGATGACTTTGACCTTGTGATGGTGATAGACATCGCCTTCTAAACGGAATGAGACATCTTCATCCTGGTAACGAAGGTCAAAAGGATTTAGGACCTCATAACCACCTTCTTGCTTTTGCACCGCGAAAGATTGGATTTCTTTGAACCCTTCACCCAAACGCATCGTGCAACAGAAATAGGCTTCATACATCCATTCTTTCATTGTGTGATTCGTCGCTGTCGTGGCGCAGGTGGAACAACCGGCACCTCCGTTATCGCGTTGGAACGTACGAATCGAGTTTGCTAAGATACGGTGATATAGCTTCAAGTAACGTTCGTCTTTCGTGGACGTATAGAGTTCTTTGGCTAAGATCCAGCTATCGACGATGCAACAAGGTTCTGTCCAAGTTTCCGGACGGCCAAACCAGTTGATGTTTGCATAGTCTTCGCTCATGCCTTGGGTGCAATAGAGGTGAAAGATCTCTTGCACCCAGGCTAGATAACGTTCGTCGCCTGTCGCTTGACACATCCGGTAGATGCCGCGACAACAAGTCAATGTCGCATGGGTTTGAAATTGCTTTGCCACAAAGTCAATGTCTTGGAAACGGGATAATACCCGTTCACAAGCATCAAGGAATGCTGGCTCCTTCATGGCTTCATAACCAGCGGAAAAGCCATCAAACGCCAAAAAGGCAGCTCCAATGTCGCTCGATAACTTCCAACCATTGGTCTCGTCGACCAATGAACCGCTGACTTCGCCTTTCTTCCGTTCGCCTAACGGATAGTCGGCGTAGTGATAAGAAGCAGGAACCAATAAGTTCTCCATGACCCGATGGGCTTTGTCTAATGCGTCTTTTTTGCCACTGTAACGATAGAACTCAATGAGTGCCCGTAAGAACCAGGAATTGCCCGCCAGTTGTTGTTCATCGACTAAGCCGTCTTCATGGATGGGACCAAAGTATCCTTTTTCGTTGAGACATTGATCCAATCCTTTATAAAGCTCTTCCAGACGTTCTAACGCCATTTGTTGCCGTTTTTTGTCCCCGGTTTCCGCTTGAAGCAAAGAAACCAGTGATAACATCTCTCGACCATAGAAATCCCCTGGCCAATCCGGCGACATGGTTTTGGCAGAGGCAAACGAATAAAGTGGTTCTAATAACCGATCGAGGTTCCGATCGATTCGTCTTTTGATTTCTCCTTGTAAGGTGATCATAGGGATTTATTGGCGAAGCCGTTGGACTTCGTTCTCATAACGTTTGAGTTCTTGCTCCATGTCTTTGCCACTTAAGATGCCTTTCTTGGCCAATAAGTAGTTCCATACGTCGTTGCGCGGCAGGTTATGGAATTCTTCCATATAGAGCAATCGGTCTCCAAAGTCCCCTTTCTCTTCGGTATCTTGTAATATTGCCGTCGGCTCTAATAAGGCGTTTAAAATGGCTTTGGCCGCCGCTCTTAGACCAATGACCCAGCCATAAACTCGGTTGATGGTGGCATCGAAATAATCTAACCCAATCGCGACTTTTCCAAAATAGCCACCTCGTTTTAGCTCATTCATCATATTCGTTAAACCATCATCTTCAATGACCACGTGATCGCTATCCCAGTGGATGCCACGGGAGACATGTAGCATCATGCCGTTAACAAACGGATAGATGGCGCTGACTTTGTCCGCCACGTCTTCCGTGGGACGGAAGTGGCCGGTATCGAGGGTGACACCGACATGGTGTGTGGCGGCATAGCCGATATAGAATTCATGGCTACCGACCACGAACGATTCGGTGCCAATCCCAAACCATTTGCCTTCCAAGACGTCTTTGACATAGGGCTTTTCATCCTCGGTGTATGGTTCGGCAAAGATTTGGTTCAAAGAATCTTCTAAGAGTTCCCGATATTTCTTACGGTTGGCTGGGATGTCTTTTAGACCATCTGGGAACCACAAGTTGTTATAACAGACTTGATGTAATTCTTTGCCAATCGCGGCGCTGATCTTGCGACCATCGATACCAGCTTTAATCCAATAAGCACGGACTTCGGGGTCTAAGCAAGCGACACTCATGCCGTCTTTCATCATTGGGTGCGTAAAGAAGGAGACGTTGAAATCGACGCCGTATCCTTTCTTTTTCGCCCAATCAATCCATTCACGGAAGTCTTCGATCGTTAAATCATTCCGTGGATGATGATGTTCGGCATACATGGAATGTAAGTTCACTTTGTGGGTCAACGGGCTAAGCGAGAATGCTTCATCGATATCGGAACGAAGCTCATCACCATTTCGCGCGGCGTAAGGATACGCGCCTGTGACGACGTTTTCGCTTGCCACTGGGCCTAATCCTTCAAATCCCTTCACATCATCACCAGCCCAACATTGCAAGCTCACCGGGATTTTTTCAAACTCTTCTAAGACTTTGTCGGTATCGACGCCATAAGCGGCGTAGACTTTTTTGGCCGCTTCATAGGCGGCAAGAATCGCTGCATCCATATTTTTTCTCCTTATGCATTTAACAATGGGTAGTAGTAGACGGGGAGGGCACTCCAACCATGGCATAGACTACCTGCCCCATCAAAATCATCTTTTCCTTTTAAGGTCTCCCAGAAAGTCGTCGCGCCTTTTGCTAGCATCATGCCGAACTTTCGGTCGATGTCTTGCAAGACAAAGTCGCGGTAACGCGCTTTGTCCGTATGAAGCAAAGCATCATATTCGACTGATAACATGCTTAACGTGCAAGGAACGATATCGGAAGTGGGATGAGTCAACGTATCGGCAAGAGTAATGACGTCTTCTTGAGGCACCGTATCCGTCAACAAGGCATAGGCATTCACCAAAGCGTGATACCCACCCGTCAAATACGTTTTGAATAACTTCCGTTCATCGTCCCAGAAATAACGGGTAACCGCTTGTTTTAAGGCCAATTCTTTGGCTTCATATTCCTTTGAATCTTCTTCACATCGCCGCATGGCAGCTATGAGGTGTTGTAACGCAAAGATAGCTGTGAAGTTTAAGCAGGCGTCTACCTTGCCACCGGCTGGCCAGCCATCGAGCCCGGGATTCCATTCGTAGAAATTCCAATAAGTGGGTTCTGGGAAGTTCTCAAGTAACCCATCATTTCGGCTCTGGGCTAAGACCTGATCTACGATGCTTTTCATCTTTGGCAAGTATTCTTTTAATAAAGAGGTATCTTGGCTATAAGAGGCATATTCATCCATGGCCACGACGTAATATAACGCGAAAGACGGAATGACTTCTGGATCATCGGTCGGAACGGTGATGGAGAGAAGGCCTTTGGGAGAACGGTCTTCAGACATGAGTTTCAAGGCCTCTTTTTGATAGGTATAACCTTCAAAGGCGTAGGCCCCATAACGCATCTGGCAACGGGAATCTAGCGCATAGAAACCTTGTTCCCGCCAAGGACAATCGAAGTAATGATCTAAGGCGTTCCGTGTTAAAGTTCGTACGCCGGTATCATAGATTTTTTGCCGTAAAGGCGAGGAGAACTGACGAGAGATGACGTGGAACGGATAATGGACGGGGATCCATCCGATCGCGTGGATATCGCCTTCTCCTTTTCCTTGGAAATAACGGAAGCCATATTTCGCGAACGGGTTTGTGTATAAAGTTTCTTGGCCATTCCCGACCAGTTCAAAGGAGAAGTCCCGTGACCCGATATGTTGGGCGACGTTCCCTTCCTCGTCGAGCCATTCTCCAAAGGCAACGACCAGGGTCTTGCCCATCGGGATCGTTGCTTTGATATAGGGCACCCCTAAGGATTCTTCCCCGGCATCGTAGACGCGATGGGGCAGGGGTGTCATCATTTTTGGTGATTCATATACCATCCGCTCTATCGGGCGAAGAAATAAAGCCTCTGGCCCTTCGACAACTTTCGAAGAGGCGTATTCTCCACCTTTCCAATTCGGATCTAAGCAAAACGAGTAACCAAGTTGTCGGGTAATGACTTTCTTTTCCCCAGAACGAATGCCAGGCGCAAGACGCGAGGCGATGGATTCGTCCGAGGTCGCAAGGATTTTCGTCTTGTTTTCTAAGGCGAACCATAACATCGGCTTCCCAACTTTATGGTGAAAATTCGGATCGCCACCATAATAAACATAGATCGTTAAGATATTGGACCCTTGTTTTGGCGTCAAAGGAAGACGATCCTTGATCTTATACCAAGGCATATCCGCGTATTGTCCGGCATAGACAAAACGGTCATTTAGATACACCGCATAATCCGTATGGGCAGAGAGCTCTAACCATAATGGTTCCTCTTGCGTCTCAAAAGGAATTCGGAATTCCGCGTATACATCTTCTTGAATAGAGTCGTCGTTTAACCAAATCCACTTCATTGCTTTGCTAGCCTCCGCCACGCGTTAAAATAACGCTCGCCTAACGCTTCTTGGCCAAGCCGAGAGAAATGAATGACATCGCCATTATGGACGACTTCATCGTTCGATAATAACTCTTCGGTGGTGACAAACGCGCCATTCCCTATGGAAGATAACACTTCTTTTGTTGCGCTCCATACTGCTTGGCATTGGGAGGCGTATTCTTTCTCCCATTGCTTTGTGCCTTCGCCACAAATAATCGGAACATTGCCAAACTGTGCACGGAAGTCATCGAAAAGCTCTTTTAACCAGGCGTAGTAATCATCATGCCGTTCTTGCATCGAGAGGTTTGGCCTTTCAAAGGCCTCATGTTCCCCTTGGTGCCACAAGAAAGCAACCAAACGGCAATCGCCGAGTTTTAAGGCATCTTGCGTCACAGACAATAAGCGGTCTGAAAGTGGTTCGTGTCGTCCCCATTGTCCATCCCAATAAAACCCCGTGCCGTCAACGGCGGCCTTAACAAGCAAGATCTTACGACCTTCGGGAAGATAACCCGCCTTCCGATAAGCGTTCGCAAAGCCAGGGAACAAGCAGGCGTAATGCCCCTCTCCTTCGGGATAGGTTTCTTCTTCGAATGGTTTTAAGACGAAAGCGGGCGGGGTATGGAGTAACAAACGATAACTGCCGTCTTTTTGCTGGCGCATTCCAAACGGATACGGATCGGAATATTCCCAAAGAACGGGGTCTAGGACGACGGGAAGATTTCCTTCCCCGCGTCCTCGTCCTTCTCCGTTTGATTGCCCGCCTAAGACAAATACATCATAGGAGTTCATAAGGTTATGCCAAGACGATCAAGGCGCCTTCTCCGGCGTCTAGGCGGAGTGGTACGGCATTTCCGACCACATCGACGCTTTCGGCACGCTGCGTGACGGTGTAACGATAATCATCGCGGTCAAAATGTAACGTGATATCCGCCTTTTCTTTACGGTTGTAGTTCACCACATAAAGGGCAGTTCCCCCTTTGTAGTCAAAGCAACCGACAACGCAATCGCCACCGCTAATGGAGCTAAGCTCGCGGTAAGATCCACCCTCTAAGACGGCACCGAAAGACGATTCTTTCTGCGCTTCGTCGACGATGTAGTGCCTTGCCGTATCGCCATGGACCAATACGCCATCATTCGCAGACTTCATTAAGACGTGGTCAATCGCCTGGATTTGGGCGTTCGCCCGTTTGGCATAGTAATACCAGCGCGTTAAGTTCCCATCCGCCCCGATTAAGCCACAACGATTGTCAAAATCATAAGTGCCACCTGTTTTATACGCATAATAAAGCGGTTGAATTAACGGGAAGTATTGAATGGCTTTCGCGCCATAGGCAAGCGCTAAGTTCACATCGTATAATGTCTCGCCTTCGCTCGGATAGGGATCTACGGAAGGAATCCAAGCCGCCGCATCGTTATGTTGTCCACCGGCTTGTAACATCCGCCAGAAGGGTACGTGATACTTATTGGCCGTATAACGATTCGCATCTAAGCCATAATATAGTGGCGAAACCAGTGCCGATTCTTCCGTTGATTCGGAGGTAAATGGGTATTGGGTGCAAGAGAACATCCTGGGTGTAATCTCATCGAAGTATTGCTCCATGTAGGATTCATAATTCATGGAAGGACCAGCGCCAAAGAAATTGTTCTCACCATTCCAACGGCCTAACGAGTTATAAAAGATGTCGTAGGAATAACCTTTTTCTTGGCAGATCTCATAGAAGGTTTTGGAGAACAAGGAAATGCTGTCGAATTGTTTGGGGAATGGCTCATCCATGCCGTGCACCCCGACAAAGGCTTTGCGTTTGCCCGAATCACTGACTTCATCAATGACGCCGGCTAAGATTTCTTTGCCATCGTCTTGGGCTAAGGGAATCGAAGTGGCGTCACTAGGGGCCATATGTTGCCCTAATTGGTTCGCAATCCAGTCAACATAGACGAAGTAACCCATATGGTGGGCTTCGGCTAAATCTAGCGCTTCCGTTAAATTCGCGTTTCCGCCTTGGTACGTCCAGAAGTCACGGCTATAGACCAATAAGTTAATGCCGGCATCTTCGAGGTATTGGAAATACTTCTCGCTCACAAAGTTCGGGAAGTTATGGCCGTCGACTGAGCCACCCGACGCATAAGGGCCATAGAAGCCACCAATCGGCATGACTTCATCGCCACCGATCGCATCATAGGATAAAGAATAATACGTTTCTGCTTCGTGCTTTGTTGTTTCGTGATACGTCATGCCATCGACATAACGCTTGGTGATGGCTGGCTTACTTTGGCAACCAACCAAGGCGAAGAGGAAGGGGAATATCCCAAGTCCGAGTAACCGTTTAGTTTTCATGTTTTGTTCTCCGTTTCTTGGCAAAAGTGATGCCGCCGAGCGTTCCTCCGACTAGAAGCACGCCTCCCCCAACGCCTAAACCAATCCATAGGCCTAACAAAGGGGAAGCATTATCTTGCGACAAGGAATCGACGCGGTTTCCTAATAAATCGCTGCTATCAATCGGCGTTTCGTAATCGTAATTTTGACCCGATTCAATGCCGTTTTCACGGTATCCAGGATCAGCGATCGTTTGCTTGACACTCGCCGCATCTAAGTTCGTGAGGTTCCAGTTATCAATCGAGAAATCAGCAACACCTGAATAAGCGACCCCTTGGCCCGAAGGATTCGTTAAAGCCCAAGTGAAGAGACGCACCGTGCCAAGCGAAGTCGTACCAAAGTCATAACTTAAGACCGGTTGGCCATAACCTGCCGACCCTTCATAACGTTGATAGAGTAAGAAGATGCCGTCTACCATCGTCATCTTGAGATAGAGCGTGCGGTCTTTGGCATCGCTTTCGGAAAAGAAGTTATGTTCCATCGCCTGGATTTTAACGGCTCTTCCTTTTTGCCAAAGCACATAACGCGGATTCGAATAATCCTCGGTATGAAGCGCGCCATCGACCGGAATGCCTTCAAACTGAATCCAGTTGTCATACGCGATGGTTTCGCCAGTGGTTTCCGTGATATTTTGCACGCCCCAGGCAATGCCAAACCAGTTCGAGATTAACGCGGTATACGCGCCATCCTCATTTTGTTCGGCTTTCCGTTGGATGAAGGGGACTTCGAACTCCGTGCTGAAATTACTGTATTCATAACGGGTATTGATATAGGCAGGGCCAGTCTTGGAGAAACGCAATACCCCATTCCCGCTTTCATCGGTATCGACCCCGAGATAGCTTGGCGTTAAGAATGAGGATTGGGCATTGCTATAAAACACATTCGCGTTATAGTGCCCATCATCGAAGTATTCGGTATAGTCGACATTTTCTGGCGTGTCATACGTATAGCCATAGATGGAGAAGTCCCGTAAGGAAACGGTGTTGATGCCATCGGAGAAGAATCCAAAGAAGCCACTCCCGTCTTCACGGAACGAAGCGGCATCCAATACTTTGGTATCGCCAAACGTAACGGTTAACTTTTGATTGGTGGTGGCCAATAACGTCACTTTTGTGCGAGTGCCGTAACCAAAGGCAGTTAAAGGGGATAATGGCAATAATTCTTCGTCTACCCCTTCGCCATAATGGCCAATGACAGAAAGATAAGGATCACCAGCCGGGGCGCTAAAACGAATTTCGACGACCCCTTTCTCCGAAAGTGCAGAAGATACTTTCGGTAATCCGAAGGCGATAGAAAAGGCGCCATCTTTGACCAAATCATCGATGCGGATGGAGAAACTCGCGGAGAATAAGGTGCTCACCTCTTCTTCGGCATAGTTATTGATCTTTGTTTTGCCAACAAGCTTGCTATAAGAAGAGCATTCTTCATCAAATAGAACGGTTTTGTCAGTGGCGTGCACCCCACCGGAAAGCAAGAAGTCACCGGTATTGATGTGGCCATCGACAACCGAAGTCTCAGAAGCGATAAATTTTTTACTGGCGCCAGCCGAAGCCGAAAGCATCGGCCTAGAAGCAGCATAAAGTGCCGTTCCTAACCCTAGGCTTCCTCCTAATGCTAAGACCAGTAATGCTTTGGAAAAGGGTTTCATTCTTGAATCCATCCTTCCCAGTTTTCTTCGACACTGTCGACAAACGTTGACCAAATCTCGTCGGCGTTACGACGGTCAACGGGATTCGCGGCAATCAAGGATTGTGCGATCAACACGTTATTCATGATGTTGATGCTGTAGTTCTTAAAGACGCGCGAACGTTTGACAGGTGTCAATAATGGATTGCCTTGGTTGGCAATTTCGAAGCAGCGTTGATTCCAGGCCGCATAAGTTGAAAGCGGAATCTTGGAATCATCGGTCAAATGCATGGTTGCGGGCAAATGAAGTGCATTGATGTAACGCATGATCGAGGCATCGGTGCTATAGAAACGAAGGAACGCAGTCGTTGCTTCTCGGGCATTGCTGTAATTCGGTGAGAAGATATATTGCTCTGCGCAGTTATTCGTATAGACGCCGCGTGCTTCTTTGATCCGGGCAAAATCGTGCTCATCGCAAAGCGTGCTAGAGGTTGCCCCATTATCAATTTCATCCACAATCGCAGATAACGTGGCGTCACTCATGGAAGTGTCATCTAGCGTTTCGACAATTGAAGAAATGACTGGCGTCTTCATCATCGAGATATCGGCAGTGGAGTTATTTTCATTCAATAACCATGCTCCATTGATATTCATGGCCGCCTGTCCTTCCAAGAACAAGGTTTGCACTGTGGTGAAGTTCGTGTTCGTGCATTGCTTATGCGTCGTGGTCGGAGTCAAAATCTTCTCCATGACTTCTAAGGCTTGATAACGGCCGTCTTTCTTTTCAAAGGCTGCCTTAGAAGGAGAGGTGCCATCGTCACCCTTTAACTGCATCAAGGTGTTGTAATAATAATCCAAGCCACTATATTGCATGGCCCAAGCATCAAGGACGTAGTTCCAGTAACCATTCGATCCGCCACTTGGTTCGTTGAAGAATAACCAAGGGGTGACGCCTTCGGCCACTAAGTCGGTGACTAACGATTCTAATTCATCGGTGGTATTCGGCACTTGGTCGTCAGAAATCAGGGAACGGTTATAGGCAATGCCAGTCGCATTGTTGCCATAATACATGAACTTATGGACGCCATCGCTATCTTTGGAAGCATCATAGAATCCGCTATAAAGTTTGTCTTTAATGAGCACAGATTCATCGTCTGATGCCTTGCTATTCAGCACATCGTCTAACGAAGCAAACTCATCATAATGGGAGAACGAGCCAAGATAACTGAAATATAAATCATAGGGGTTCCCGGCCGCGCCAAGTTCTAATGTGTTCGTGATGGTCGTCAAAGAGTTATTCGTCGTTAAAACGGCTTTGTAGTCCGTTTGCGACGCATTGAAGTCATCGACGATTTGGCTAAGCCATGCCGTTCCTAAGCCAGAATCCCAAGCATAGATTTGCACGGTGTTCGCATCGGCTTCGTTTTTTGGCCCATTCGTTTGAGAACAAGCGACTAAGGCGAGCGCGGTCGATAAAGCCGCTAAAGCAATAACAATTTTACGAGACGATTTCATGGTATTTACTCCTTTGATTTTTTTATTCTTTAATGCCCCCGATCGAGACATTAGACATCATGGTTTTATTGCAGAACGCAAAGAGGACAAGCGGCGGGATCATTGAGATGGCGCATCCGGCGAACAACAAGTCCATCCGGTTGTTATAGGCGGCATAGGTTTGGAATTGATAGAGGCCTACCGCCAAAGTAGGTAAGTTGGGCATGTAAATCAAGGCACTGCCGTAAGAGTTCCAGTCGGCAATCCATGCCATCAAGAACAACGAGCCGAATAACGGCATGGCTTGGGGTAAGATGATGCGGTAATAAATCTGCCAAGGATTCGCACCATCTAACGATGCCGCTTCGGAATAGACGCCCGAAACGGTTTGATAGAACGCATAGAAGTAGAGGAAGTAGCCAGTAAAGCCGTTGAAGGAAGTGAAAATCATCAAGTAGCTGTCTAACCAGTTAAGACGGTAGAGCAAGCGGTACATGGCCGTTCCAGAACCGTAAATCGGCAAGGTCATGACGATTAAGATAATTGCAGGGATCAAAGAACTGCCGACAAACTTGTACTTTGCGCAACAATAGGCCAAAGCCGACGTTAAGAAGATGGAAATTAATGGGCCAAAGAAACTGAAGTAGACCGAGTGCCAAATCATAGCCAAGAAGTTCGAACCGTTACTTTGAATGGCCGTGAATACTTCGATGTAATTTGACCATTGAATACGAGAGAATCCGAAGGGGTTCGAGGCTAAATCGGCATAGTTTCTAGCGCCACTATAGAAGCACCAGAGGATGAGGTAGACGTAAGAAGCGGCGAAACAAACAAAGACGATCCATACAATCGCGCGGATGATTCGTTCCGCGACCGTGAGATGCATGGCTTTTAATTCTTGAAATGGCGACATATTAGTACTGCACCTCCTCGACACGCGATGTTAAGAATTTCCGAATGAGTAACGCTAACGCGCAGCTGATGATCGTAAGGATGAATCCAAGCGCGGCGGCACGATAGAGGTTTGTCGACATCGTTCCGTTTGCTGTCTGCACGTAGAGGTACAT
This sequence comes from uncultured Erysipelotrichaceae bacterium, assembly GCA_902791935.1. Taxonomy (GTDB): domain Bacteria; phylum Bacillota_I; class Bacilli_A; order RFN20; family CAG-826; genus UBA4951. The sequence goes on from CADAXQ010000004.1 coordinate 40,633, forward strand.
CCAGTTGGAGACTGTTTGGGTACCATAGTTGCCACCGGTTAATAAGAAGACGTTACCGGTGGCTCCGAAGATGCCTGCCACCTGGGTCGTAATCAAGATGACAAACGTCGGCCAAACAATCGGAAGAATGATTTGGAATAGTTCCCGAAGCCAGCCACAGCCATCGATTTTGGCACTTTCCAAAACTTCGGCAGGAATGCGGGCGAAGGTGCCACCCCAAAGAATCATGTTGGACGGGAAGTTCAGCCAAATGAGGTTTAAGAAAATCATGCGGTTCGCAAATTTTGAATCCATCAATGGAGATTTCATTTCATAATCTAGGTGATAGATTTTTTCTAAGAGATGCGGCACGAAGTCACTATTCATGAGCTGAATATAGAAGATACTGGTGACAACGGCTGAAACGAGGGAAGGCAAGAAGAAGAGGATACGGAAGTAACGGTAGCCGAAGATCTTCTTATATAAGAAGTAAGAGACAAACAAGCCGACGACGAACATGGCAATCTGAACCAAGAAGGTTAAGAAAGTGTTCGCGAACGCCAATCGCAAATCATCCCGCTGGTTCGTTGAGCCATTCACGATCTTGTCCCAAACCCAACGAAAGTTATCGAATGTCCAGACCAATTGACCATTTTTTGGCATTTGGAATGCCATCACGAAGGAATCAATGTTCACATAGACATAGAAAACCAAGAAGTTGACGACTGGAATTACGACACACGAAAGAATGAAAAGGTGATCTTTCCAGGTATAACGCCGTTTTTTCTTATTCTGAGCAGTCATATATCCCCCTTTCTTAGATTATTTCGAAAACGTCAACTTCCAATACAACTTGCCGATGTAATGGCCGTTCATGTCGCTGGCGCTGTAGTCGATTTGAAGGTCGCCATAGGTATAATCGAATCCCCCATTGACCATGTCATAGGTGCAAGCGTAGCTGCCATCGCTTTCTAAGGCGCCGGCAATATGGATCCACGCCAATTGCACTCGCGATAAGACGGGGTTGCTCCCTTCTTGTTTTTGATAGGCCCACATATCGAAGTTCACTTGATTCGCGTGACCTTCGCCGATATCTTCGTCGTCCCATGGATCATAGTAATTTATCGTGAAGAACTTATAGCCTTCTTCTAACTTCTGGGCGAAGACTTCAGAACGGATGTAGAAACGATACGAACCCGAAGTGCCTAAATAAGTGGTCTTGTAGCCATGGTCGGCATCATAGGTTGTGAAGGTCTCGCTTTCTTTGACCCAAGTCGAAGGATCATCGTACGAATAGAGTTTGCTGACACGAGTACGAAGTAAGAAACAATCGCCTTTTGCGGCTGCTGTATCACCATCGTCATAGTTGGCGTGAATGAGGTAGAACGTGAGACCATCGTCCCCTAAGTGAGAACTCCGTTTGCCAGATTCGCTTTGTAGCGGAATTTCAATCAGTTCATTGCTATAGCCCGTCGCAGGATCCGTGTGGAAGTACGTATACGAATCATTTTGGCTGAAGCGGTAGCCAAACGTACGGGCGTTGTTATCGGGGTTGCCTAAGAAGACTTTGAGCGTAGAAACGCGAGCGTCAATTAAGGCGTTGGCTTCTGCCAAGCTTAAATGCACGGCAATTTCATTCGTTTTGTCTGCCGCGGCATAGACCACCGTATCGCCAGAAGTGGTGCTAGGAAGCGATAACACTTGCTTGCCGTTTTGCGTGTAAGAGAAGTGCTGTGCCGTCTCGATGCTTTCGCCACATACGCTACAAGTATGGTTCGTATAGGTATGTTCATGTTTTGCTTCGTCTAACGCAAAGTATCCAACTTGGCCACAACAGCTGCAGGTACGGCTTTCATAGGCGCCATGCGTGCAATCGGCTTCGTGGGTCACGGGATTTTGATAATCATGGCCCAATGCCGCGACATAGGTATCTTGGAAGCGTTCGCCACAAACGGAGCAAACGTGATCGGTGTAGCCTTGGCTCGTGCAAGTTGGGGCAATGACGGTATCGGAATCAGCCTTTGCTGTATGACCGGTGGCGGGTAAGAAGCCATCATAGACTTTTTCACCGCAAACGCTGCACGTGTGGACCGTGTAACCCGAAGCGGTGCAAGTTGGGGCAACAACAACGTCTTTTGAAGCATCGAACGTGTGTGCTTTTCTTGCCTTATATTCATAAGACAATTTGCCACAACGGCTGCATTCGTAGGTCAATACGCCGACGGAAGAACAAGTGGATTCCGTCGCGCTCTTTAAGACGTAGTTGTGCCCTAATGCCGCGACGGTGTCACGCTTTTCTGTCGTACCGCAACGGGAGCAAGTATAGACGGTGTAGCCAGCTTCTTCGCAAGTTGGGGCAATGACTTCTCCCGCCTGCATATCATGGCTCACCGTAGGGGCAATGGTTTTGCCACAGCTTAAGCAAATTCTGCTTTCACAAGGATAAGTGCCTTCCGCAAAGACATGCACATGGGCTTCTTGAGAGGATTCTTCCCGTGTGGAATTGCCTGTATTTTGACAAGCGGCTAAGCCAATGAGGGCAAAAGTTGCCGTCAATAACATCACGAAACGTTTTTTCATCGTTTTTCCTCCGCATGTTTGGTAAGCAGATGTTCTCTGACTCGGATGGGGTGAATTTTATAATCTTCGCTTTCGACGTAATCCACGTATTTGGCGTAGGAGAAGTATTCTCTTGCATTCGTGTCGCCCGATTTCTTAGCTTCTTGGAGATAGGCTTCTTTTGCCGCTTGACGTTCCGCTTCGCCTTTCGTGGGATAATAGGCGTGGAAATTGATGTAACGAACGTTTAATGGGCTTAGTTTTACGGCAGAAAGACGGCGATGATACGTTTCTTTTTCATGAAGGGATAATGGTGCTTCATCAATCGCTTTATCGCCTTCTTCTAAGAGACGTAACGCTTCTTCCACGACCGATACGGGCAAATTCTCAGGATAAACATGGGTGCCCCACGTATCGAGATAGAGGTCATGGCCTCGCCTCGCGACGGATTCATAGTTTTGGTGATATAAGGTCATCATGGCTTCCACGAATTTGGCTGCAGGACCATAGACATGTTCCAAATAATCTTTTGTTAAGGCATTTTGATCTAAGGAAGGGTCCCACATCAAACGACGGTATAAGTAGGCACGTAAGTTGCATTGCCAGTTATATTTCGTGTCATAAGGTCCGTTGATTAAAAGATAATCGATATGGTTCTTTTGAAAGCCGCGAACATTTTCCACGATGTGTTCAAACGAATCAAAATAGGCGGAGTAGTTCGCAAAATCGATGTCATAACCCCAGAACCAGTAGTGGGAAGCAAGCCCTTTCCATTCCGCAAAGGTTTGTTTGACTTGATCGCATTGTTTCGAAGAGAAATAGCTATAGAATCCGTTGCAAGGGAAGGCCAACATTACATAGAGATTCGGATCACAAACCACGGTGGGATCTAAGGGAACGTAATGGTCTCCTTCTTTTTTCACCGGGGCATGAGCCGTATAAGAATAAGCAAACGTGACCAGTTTGATATCCCGTCCGAGTTCTTTTAACGCCCAAGGATGAATTTCACGAATGATGGCGTTGCAGAAACGGATGAGCATCCCCGAACGACGATATTTCTTTTCTTCCGCGCGGTTATGTTCATCATCGAAATAGCGTTCGCCATCTTCTTGTGTTAAGGAAATATAACGTAAGGAAGGATGTGAACGGATGTCTTTCTTCATTTCCTCGATGACGATATTCGCGACACTCACTTTTCCGTCCCGAAGCAAAGAACCATTTTCCGCGATGCCGTTCGTGATATCAATCGTCATCATCTTATGACCATTGACTTCGATGGGTTGGAAGAATTCTGGGTGATCCTTGCCATAGACTTCATAAGGGCAATAACAATGGAAATTATGGAATAGTCCTCTCGCATAGAACGGAATCAGGCCACCATGTTCTTCGTCATAGGGCGTAAAGGCACCTAAGGCGTGGGCCTTGATCATGAACGTTTCTTTCGAAATCCTTGTTACCTCGTCTTCATTCATGGAATAAGTGTCTGCCGTCAGGTAATTTCGCATCGAAAAGACGGGATTCATGATTTCGTTTTTCGGAAGAGGCAACGAGGAAAAAGATGGGACATATTCGATTTCGCTCGTGTAGAAACGAATGTGAAGGTCTTTTTCTAAGTACGATACCATGGCGTCGAGTAAGCCTCGTTCCGTCTTGGCATAAAAAAGAATGGATTTTCCTTGGACCGAAACCGCATAGGCGTTTTCTTTCTCAAATTTTGCGTCGAAAGCAGGATTTGGATGGTCTTTTGCGAGCACCAAAGAAAAATGAACTCCTGGGATTTCGTCTTTTTCGCTTTGTCCTAAGGCCCGATTGACATAGGTGAGCAAAAGTTGTTTGGCTAATGTCAAGGATGCATCGTTTCTTGATAATTCAATTTGTTCTGGTGTCATGGAAATTCATCCTGGTAGGTAAGGGGGCGGGTGACCGCCCCCATCAATACAGTTGTGGTTAGTCTAAGAATTCAATGGAGTAGACGTAGATGATGTATTTACCATTGACGCCATAGTCGTAGAATTCAACGCCCCAGGACCAATCGATCGTGGAATCCGTGAGGTCGAAGTCGTAATAGTACTTGTTGTCGCCAGCCGAGGTCATCGAGGTAGAAATCCAGCTGTTGAAGAGACCGTTGGTCGCGCCGTTCTTACTGACGTTGATAATCAAACGCGAGGTTTGGGCATCGGCTACGCCATCATCCCAAGCTGGGCCGAAGGTCATCCGCATCTTCTTTTTACCTAAGCCTTGGTAATAAGTTGGAACGCTACCAGAGAGCTTCCAGTGGTTGCCTGTTCCGCCATCGATCTTCCAGCCATGGTCGGCATCGTAAGTGCAAGTGCCGCCGGCATCCATCATGAAGTAGTCGGTTGCCACTGGTTTTGGATCGACAAATTCAACGTTATAAATGTATTGCGCAGGAGCAGCATTGCCTGAAGCATCTTTTGGGTTGGCATAGAAGATTAAGGTGTTGTAGCTTTCCGTTAAATCAAAGGAGAATGTGCAAAGGTCATCCGTTCCCGATGCGCCACCGGCACTGGGATAGAAGCCGTTCGAAATGACTTTTGAACTGGCTAAATCGCTGGTATATGCCGTTAAAGCGGAAGAAACGTTGACAGGGTTTCCAACGACGCCATCGGCATCTTTCGTGCCGAAGGAGGTGCCGTTACCGTATGTCACTTTGACTTTGGTCTTGCCTTGGGCGTAGTAGTAATCGACAACGGTCGGGTTCATCACGTAGTTGAAGCCATCGCCATTGCTCGACAAGATCTTCCAACCATGGTTCGCATCATAAGTCGCGGTGCAACCAACCCAGTTAGCAAAGAGCACGGCCATGGTGCTTTGCCCGCACTTCGTGCATTTGTCATCTTCGCCAAAGATGTGGTCAGCGGCAGTGATGGTAAGCGAAGTGTCTTCCGTTAACGAATCAATCGTGTAGATACCATCAGTTGCCGTTAATTCAGTTTCGCCTTGCATGACGGTGAAGTCATGGAACGTTAAGTAGCCGCCAACGGCAGAGCTTAAGCCGAAGTGGACTTTCGAGCCACGGCTGAAGATACCCGTTTGATCTTCTAATAACGCACCGGCATCATCATAGAAACGAAGCGAAATGTTGGTGTTAGACGTCGTTAAGGTGGCGGTCATGAGTTCCACGCTCACACGAATCGTGGTCTTTTTGCTCACCACAAACGAGTAAATGCCCGCTTCGGAGGCTGTTAATTCAACGCCGCCTGCTTCGACTTTCGTGATGCCATAGCTTTCGTCTAACAATTGAACTTTAAACGAAACGGTTGTGCCTTCTTCGTATTCTTCTAATAAGGCAGCACCATCGGGATCGGTGACCGATACTTTGGTTAAGTCCGCTTGGACGGTCACCGCGTATTTCGTCACGACGGAAGAAGAGTTAGAACTTTCTTCTGACTTCGTGGATGAGGATGACGCCACAGGTACGCTGGACTCTGGGGTCGGGGCTGGGGATGAAGAAGTCGGGTGGTCATTGTTGCAAGCACTGATATTGAGGGCCAGCATCAAGCCGCATAATGCGACTGCTCCATGGAAAAACTTTTTGTTTGGCATGAATGATATTCCTCCTTTCCAAGCATCAGTTTTTATAAGGCAAGATAAAGGCGCCTTCGCCATTGTTTAGCGAAAGGCTGAGCGATCCGCCGCTTAAAGGCAGGTCGTTTTCTTCACCGTTACGGTAAACCAAGGCGCGATTGACGCCTTGGAATAACAAGGTTACAAAATCCGAAGAGGAGTGGCTTGGTTGACTGTAGTTCATGACATAGAAGGCTTCGTTGCCGGCACGATCGGTAAAATGTGACAACAAGATCGGGGTTTCGGTTTCTACCTCTTCAAAGATGGCACTCGTGGAGAAGTCATATGTGGTTTCTTCGTGACCGGTAGTGCTTAAATTCTCAAGCGCAGTCTTTTCCCCGGAATACGTAGAATCTAACGTGAGTGGCAAAAATCCTTTGACGCCATCCCACGTAAATTGCAACATCACATAGCTATAGGCTTGCGATTCCGCATTTACTTTTTGAATGAGAGGATAAATCGAAGTGGTCGCCCCGTTTTGCCACATGGCTTTACGGTATTCTTCTGTTCCTGAAGGTGGGGTATCCACCGTAAATAAGGTGTAATTCTCAATGCCACAGGCGAATAACGAATTGATTTGGAACCGTAACGAAGCAAGTGTTGGGGTTTTAAAGATGATGGCGTCATCGGCCATGATGCAACTATTGGCACGATAACCTCTTTCTTTTGCTAAACTTCCCCATAATCCAATTGTGTATAGATGATGGGCAGAAATGAGATTATTTCCGTTTACATACTGCAAAGGGTAGGTGTCGCCCAATAAGATTTTGGGGCAAGAAGGATCCAAGGCGTCTAATACGTTCGTACAATAAGAATCCAAATATTCTGGATAAGTGACGCCTTTCGTCCAGCCAGATAATGCCGTTCCGCCAGGATCCAAGACACAAGTTAAGAATGTTTTGCCAGGTAAGGTGGCGTTAAATGCGCTGACTTGATTGGCCAAGGCGGGAATATCGGAAGGCAATGGCTCGTCAATGACATAAACGCCTTCTAAGTTTTCTTGCGTTTTTAACCAAGCAGGTGAAAATAAGTCACTTTGATTGATGGCATCGCGAGATCCGGTATACGGAAAATCGTTTAATCCCGCTTCTAAGAGGGAATTCGCATAATTAAGCCCGGTGGTGTCGCTAAGATAGCCACAAGCCCAAGGCGTGGCAATCACCGAGGAGACGCCTGCTTCTTTCATGGCGGCGATGCCTTCTTTGCTCGTTGGTGGGTAATACCCATAGATATCGCGCTTTAACGTATCTTTTTTCGCCGCATAGTCTAAGAGATTGGCTTTGCTATTGGGCGTTACTTCGGCGGAAGAAGAAATCGAAGTTTCCGAAGCAATCGAAGAGGAAGTGGCCATATCCAAAGATGACGAGGTTTCCATCGGCGCTTTTTCACAACTAACGGAAAGACAGGCCAAGACGAGACTCAGGCCAAACAAACCCTTGTGTGCAAAATGTGATATGGTCACGATTCGTTTTTCTCTTTCGAAGGTAGAAAGTAGAAAGCGCTTTCACCTTAAGGAAATGCTAAATAAAAAAGAATGGCTTTCCCATCCATTGAATTCTTTTAGAAATGCTTTATTTTCACTTTTCGCGTGAATTTTGGACTTTTTTATTTCTTTTTTCCTTATACAATCGTGTAGTAGGGAAAGGAAGTGGAACGCTATGGACTCCGACAAAATCATGAACATCGGCGACATCGCCATTGGTTTTTGCTCAAGGCTCACGGGAGACGAGGATGAATTTCTTCATACGCATGATTTCGTGGAAGCGCTACTCATCGAAACGGGCAGCATTGAGCATGAATATAATGGCGTTCATGAAGAACTCCATGTAGGGGATTGCCGGATTTTGTTCCCTGGCGTTGCCCATGAATTCCACCGCCATGGCCCATGCGTGCATCGCGATTTCTTAATGCGCGTTCCTTTTTACCGTCAACTTTCTGACCGCATTGACGCTCCGTTCTTTCAACAATTAGAGAAAGACAAAACGAGACTTATTCATGTATCGCATCAAGACATTCTCTATTTAGAGGAAAAAAGCACGGTGTTCTTTGGCTTGCCGGCCGGGCCAGCGAAAGCCCGCATGGAACAGACGATGGCGTCTTATCTTCTTTTCTTGTTTTATACCGCCGGCATCGAATCGGAGAATTTAAACCCATTCCGGGTCGAGATCACCGATTTAACGAACCAATTATTCACCTATCCTGATGCCGCGAAACGGATTCGGGACAAGATGCCTTATAACGAAAAATATTTCTGCAAGAAATTCCGCGAGACGTTCAATGAACCTTTTATCACCTATTTGAATCGTCACAAGATGGAATATGCGCAATATCTCTTGCAGATGACAGATTTATCCATGGAAGAAATCTGTTCCAAAGTCGGGATTGAGTCGGTTTCGTATTTTCACAAGCTTTACCGTAGAACGTTTGGGGTAACCCCAACAAAGACAAGGAATACGGCAAAAAAGAGCAGTAGTTTCTAATGGGATTTCTTACGGTGCACCCCGCGGTCCACTAACTCAGGGTAACGTTCTTTGTTGATGTATTTGTCAAACCGCCAATAAGAGAATAAGAAGAACGCTAACGTGAGTAACGGTCCTACGAGAACTAAGGCAAGGCACAAGACAATATACTTGATGGCAACATCGGGAATGAATTCGACCCCAAGCGGCGCTACAAAGCCAAGTAGGAATGGCAAGAATGGCAAAAATGAACGGACATAGATTCGGAATGAAATACCGACTGCCGTGAGAAACTTCGTTTGATATAAAGAAGCGACAGGGATAAAGAATAAGAAGGCTGGATAGACGATCACTAAAGATAACGCCAATAAAATCGAGTAGATGAAGTTTGAGGAATCTAACGTACGGATCCAGGCGAAGATGCTAAAGATGGCAGAAGACAAGAAAGCCATCCCCATGAAATACCAGGTGTTTTCTTTGATGCCTTTTTTAAAATCATCAAAGAAGAAGACGGGTTGTAAAAAACAAAGCCGTTTGAAAATCCGGGCCGCGCCAGCGAGTCCGATGGAGAAGATCATGGCCCCAATCGGAATCGTGATGAGGAACAAGCGGTTTAACATATCAATTTGGTCTTGATAGGCGTCTTCTGCCAGAGAACCGGCAGTAAACGCTTGATAGGTGACGGCTTTTTGTAAATCCAAATAAAGATGAACCCCTAAGAATGGCAAGGCAAATAAGAAAAGGAGCAGGGATATCCCGAGCAAAACGCGATATTGGTTTTTTAAAACATCCCAAAAGACTTCGGGACGTGTCGAAGGCAAATCGTCTTCTTCATAATCCCTAGAAGCCGTCTTTTCAAAAAACCAATGCCACTTTCTCATAATAACGTCCTAGCCAAGACGATGTCGGCATCGTCTTCTTGGGAAGATAAGGCACCGAGATGCAACGAACTTTTTCCAAACGACACGTAATAGGTTTGGTCATCGGGCAATATAGAACTCGTTAAGGCAATCCCATAATTGATGTCGTCTTTTTGATAATACGTTAAGCCATCACCGAATAAAGAAGAGCAGGCATTCTCGTTTAACGGCAATAAGGATGTCGTGCCCCAGGAGGTATAGACGCTTTCGGGAAGAATAAAGACATCGCACGTCACTTCACCATAGGTGCCTAACACAGAATTCATTTCTTGGGTGTTTTCCATCACAAAACGATATTCAATCGTGACTAAGTCTTTTGGTTTTGCTTTATCCAATTGTTTTTGAAACTTATTTTGAAACGAAGCGTCGTTCGCCTGCTTAGAAATGACTAAAACATCGACTTTTTCTTCTTCGCGAAGTTTCGTTTGGTAACGCCAACCAATCGCTCCAACGACAACGGCCGCAATCGTAAAACCAAGGTAATACACCCCATAGTTACGGAGATGGAAAAAGAACGCGTCACTTCGTTTCATCGTGTTTCTCCTCGTAACCTACAATGATCCGTTCATGGTTTGCTAAGAAACGGACGTTATCTCCCACGGAAATATCAGGGGCACCAAATAACAAGCAGTAGAAGTAGGAACCATGCTCAAACGTAATCTCTAACGAAGGAACTTCTCTTCGTAACGAATATTTACGGATCGAGATTACTTTTCCTTCTACGCTGGTTTCAGAATCTTCTTGCGCCCATTCTTTTAACAAAGTAAGTCTTAACTTGTTTTGATGGGCAAAGACTAGGAATGCAATGCCGGCATAGCCAAAGACCAGTAAGAAAAGAAACGATAATGTAACACATAACGTTTCTCGTGGTCTCGTGAAGAAAAAGAAAGGCACAATAAAACCAGTCACCGCGACGACCCAACACAAAACCGTGACGAGTATATCGAGTTTTCGGTGCTTTAAATACGCTTGTCCTTCTCCGATTCGCTTCATCGTTTAAACTCCATGAGTTCCGGTCGGAAGGATTTCGCGGCTTCTAAGGCACTTCCGACGAAGACAAACTTGCCTTCTTTTAAAAGATAGATTTGATCCCCGACCGCTGTGGCGTCATCAAAAGAATGGGTCACTAGCAATGTAGTAACGGGATAAGCCTCTATCTTTTGCTTCAAGAAGATACGGCAGTGTGACCGACTTTCGGGATCTAAGTTTGAGAAGGGCTCATCAAGCAATAACAAAGCGGGTTGCCGAATATAGGCTTTCGCGAGGGCAACTTTTTGTTGCTGCCCCCCAGAAAGAACGCGGGGTTTTCGAGAAAGAAGGTACGTTAAATCAAACTGTTTTGCGATTTCGTTGACGCGTCTTTCAACTTCTTCTCGGGGCGCCCCCATCACCTTCAACGGAAAGGCGATATTTTCAAATACCGTCATCTGCGGATAGAGGCGAAAGTCCTGACTGACGAGGGCGATGTTCCGTTGTCCTATCGCTAAGTTATCGATCCGTTTGGAACCCAATAAGATTCTTCCTCGATCGGGTTGCAACGTACCAGAAAGCAAGTTTAGTAACGTGCTTTTGCCAACGCCACTTTCTCCGAGAATGACCGAGATTTTATCGGCCGGAAATGTCGTTGTTAAATCGGAAAAGATGGGGACGGATTGATGATGGTCCTCATACGCAAAGGCAATATGTTCTAAGACTAATTCGTTTTGCATTTTTCCTTGGTGAATACATAAGTATAAACACGCTTTTGCCTTTGAGAAGAGAGGATTCCATTCACAAAATCAAAATGGGGCTTCACTCCTTCGGGAAGATGAAGTTCGTAATGAATGCCATCGTCTTGAACACGATAAGAGACTTCGATTCTGCCTTTCGGGGAGTCATAATAGCCGCTTAATTCAGGCACACGGGGATCAAAACGAGGTGCGATATGAACGGCAGTAAATCCTGGTTCATCTTCTTCAGGAGCAATTCCAAGCATCGTTTCATACATCCATTCTAAGCATGTGCCAAACGCATAATGATTAAAGGAATTCATGCCGACATCGTTAAATCCTTTGTCTTTTCGGTAAGAATCCCAACGTTCCCATAATGTGGTGGCGCCACAATCGATCATATAACCCCAGGATGGGTATTCTTTTCGGAGCAATAACGAATAGGCGATGTCTTCCTTACCCCATTCGCTTAAAACGGGTAACAAGAACTTTGTCGCATGGAAACCGGTGGTTAAGCGACCACATTGGGCCAGCTTACGTAAGAGATTGGGTTTAGCTTCTTCTTTGCTGAGTAGGCCAAAACGATAGGCAAAGACATAGGCACTTTGCGTGTCACCTAAGATTTTGCCATCGTGGTAATAGGCTTGACGGAATATCGCTTTGGTTTTTGCGTATTCGGATTCGTAATAAGCGGCCCGCTCTTCTTTACCTAGAATATGGCTGATTTTCGCGAGGATTCTTACTTCTTCGGCATAGTAGGCGGTGTTATAGACAGGGCAAGGTAAGGTTTCATCTACGCTTAGCCAATCCCCATAGGTTTTTCGCTCTAACAAGCCGTTTTTCCCCACTTCATAACGTTGCATGTAGCGATAGAAACGCTCCATATAAGGATAATTGTCTTCCAAAAAGTGTTTCTCTCCATAATGGACGTAGAGTTCATAAGGAATAAAGATGATGGCGTCGCTCCAACCGGGTTCACCGACACGTAATAAGTCAGGGAGGATATAAGGAACGAAAACCGGAACGCCGTCACTTTGCAAATCTATCGCATCGCGCATGGTTTGAAGGTAATGGCCAAAGAATGGACGGACATCGAATAGATAAGTGGAGGTTCCGAAGAAAATCTCGGCATCGCCGGTCCAGCCAAGTCGTTCATCCCGTTGAGGGCAATCCGTGGGCTGCGCTAAGAAATTGCTACGCGCGCCCCAATAGACGCAATCGGCTATCTTCTGCAACAAAGGAGTAGCGATTTTTAATGTTCCAGCCGGTTGTAAATCAGTTGAAAGGTCTTTGCGAACAACAGAGATGATTTCTGCTTCTCCTTGGATTTCGATTTCGGCATAACGGAAGCCGTGAAAGGTGAAGCGGGGCAAGAAAGTTTCTTCTTTTTCGCCACTTAAAACAAAAGTATCCGTGGCTTTTGCCGTGCGAAGGTTGTCCGTATAAAGCGATCCATCTTCGTTTAGAACTTCGCCATGACGAACGATAAGGGATGCCCTTTTTTTCCCTTTTGCAATAACTTCCAAAACACCGGCGCAGTTTTGCCCGAAATCGAATTGAATCCGTTTGCCGTTATGTTTTGTGGTTATCGGTTTATCGGTTTGAAAAGCACATACCAAAGGCAAAGAAGAAGGAATCTCCTTTAAGGGCACTTCAAAGGTTTCTACCTGTTTCCATCCTTTGGCCAGGTAGGAAGGCGAAGAGAAATCGCCGAGCGAAAAACGATGATCAATGATTTCTCCATTTTGATTATCGCTGGCACGGATTTCTCCATCATGCCATTTTTCCTTGCCATCGCTTTCGATGATTTCTGTTCCGTTGGTTAAGCGATACCAAACTTTTAAGGGGTAAGGCCCAAAGGCATTTTTTCCAACGTAAGAAAGGTTAGAGGCATACCAGCCATCTCCTAGAACAATGCCAAGCACATTCTTGCCTTTTTGAAGATAAGAAGACACTTCAAAACGATGCGAAGAAACGGTTCTGCGATATTCATCAACTTCTTGGCAAAGATAAGAGTCGTTCACTAAATGACCATTAAGATAGATTTGATATACCCCTAAGCATGCGACTTCTAAGAAGGCATCGGATGTGATTTCTTGAAGCAGGAATTCCTTCCGAATATAGGGGGAAGGCATGCCAAATTCCTGATAACGATTCGAAATGTCGTATTGGGGATCGGTCCAAGCGCCGATCCATGTTTTGCAATCTTGCAACATAATCGAAAGATATCATGCCGTCCCATCCTTTTCTTTGCAAGAAGAGAAGAACGCAAAAAGAAAAAAGGGCAGGAACGGATGAAGAATCGTCCAACGAATCAAAAAAGACCGTCAGGAGAGGAAGTCCTAACGGTCAGAGAAAAGCATGCAATTAGATGAGCTTAGATTCTTCTAACAAGATCTCAATATCGGTGTCCTTCACTTTCTTTAATGCCTTCTTTAGGACGACCTTTTCCATAAAACTCAAACCCATGTCGGTGATTTTCTTACGGTCAATGGCGTAATAGGTCGCACGGAGCAATTCGCGGATGTCATAACGGGAACCCCAGACTTCCGGAACACCGCGGTCAACATTCATCAACGTATAGACGGCTTCCATGCCTGAACGCATTGAATATTCGGTGGTGAAAATGGTGTCGTGTGGAATTTCGGCGAATTGGCCAATGAAGGCGAAGTTCTTTGATCCTTGCGGAACGACACGCGGACGATCGGTTTCTTTGCGTGGCTGGAAGAAGGCGTCAATATAAGGCATGAAGGCAGAGGTGGTATTCGCGTGTTTGGTGGCGTATTCTTCGATTTTGTCACTCGGAACGCCGATGTGATACATCCATTCCTCGGCGATTTCGATGCCGGTGCAATCGCGCATCGGTTTTTTCACATAGTTGCCAGGACGGTTCGTATAAAGCGAGTAGAACCAAACCAAGACGCGGTCGTGCGGTTGGTCCAAGAATTGGCCTTGACGGTTGATGGTCCAAGAGCAGCGCCAGAAGTCCCAAGAATCTTTGACGGTGACAATACCGCCCGTGCAGACTTTTCCATCGCGCGGGTCGCGGCCGGTGATCTTCATGATGTAAGGAATCAAAGTCTCATCGACATCAATGGTCGCGGACATCCAGTTGGTTTCTTCAATGTTGGAGCAGAAATTGTCAACGTCGCCGAAGGTGCCATCGGTGACTTGGTTTTGCATCTTGCGCCACAAATTCCAAGAATCGCCTTCTTTGTTCTTGATGGATTTCCAGTTCGGGGCGGTCGTTTGATTGCCGTAGACCGTGCTATCGACGCAAGAACCATTCGTGATGAAGAGGAGATCGTTTTCACCGAGTTCGATGGTTTCGGCTTTGCCATCACGCGTCAATTCAATCTTCTTGGCCCATTTTTCGTTCGGGTTCTTCGCATCGAAGATGACGTTGGTCACTTCGGTGTGTGGGATGAATTCCACGCCATGGCTTTCCAAATAGTGGAGCAACGGAAGAATCATCGAATCGTATTGGTTATAACGGGTGAAGCGAAGCGCGGTGAAATCAGGCAAACCGTCGATGTGGTGGACGTAACGTTGCAAATAACGTTTCATCTCGAGGGCGCTAGACCATTCTTCGAAGGCAAACATCGTTTGCCAATATAGCCAGAAGTTGGATTTCCAGAAATGGTCATCGAAGCAATCGCTGATCTTCTTGTCCTCTAAGTCTTTTTCGGGGGTCATGAAGAGTTTCAGCAATTCTTCTTGGGCTTTGCGGTCCAACGTGAAGTCATGACCGGTAGGAAGCTTTTGGCCACAATTGGCAGTCGCGCGGCAAAGCGAGTAGTTCGGGTCGGCGTTGTTGAGCCAACGATATTCATCGAGCACCGAGACTTTCGGATCGGAGGCAGAAGGAACGTCTTTAAAGACATCCCACATGACTTCAAAGTGGTTATCCATTTCACGGCCACCGCGCATAATGTAGCCGTTTTTCGGATCGTGGATGCCGTCGCAAGCGCCACCAGCAACAGGATCACGGTCAAAAATATGAATGTGCTTGCCTGGGACTTGCCCATCTCTTACGAGATAGAAGGCAGCGGTAAGGCCCGCTAAGCCGGAGCCGATGATATAGGCGTTTTTTGTGTCGGCGCCTTCGGGTTTCTTAGGATGTGCGAAGGCTTCATAGTTACCAGCAGAATAATACATGGTTTTTCTCCTTGCCTTGAAAGGCAATTCCACCTTAAAAGAAAAAAGAAAAACGTCAAATGGTCAATTTTTGATAACTGACAAGAAATAAGAAAATAAATTCAAATTGACCAATAAATTTACAAATTATATAAAATGACAAAAATAGAATTATTTTCGACCGGAATAGGCATTCAAGGCGTTAGGAATCGTCCCTTTGATGAGAGGGGAAAGATGGTCAATAATCATTTGCGGATCTTCTTTCATCCCGCGGTCCACCCATCCAACCATGATATCCACGAAAGAAACGGTATAAAAATTCGCGATGAAATCTTTATCGATTTGAGCGATGTCTTGAATGCGCAGACTGGTCGCGACTTCATTGACAACGTGATTCAATAAAGGCAAGGTAAGATGATAAAGGTAGCGCATCAACGTATCTTTTGAGACGGAATGGTAGATATTCATCACGAAGGATTTCTCTTTTTTGGCCAACAAAAAGATATCTAAGAACCCTTCTTCCCAAGTGGTATAATCGCGATTTTGTTTCAAGGCAACATCCGCTTCGCTTTGACAGATCCATTCCACCAAGTCAGCGATGTCATCGAAATGATAATAGAACGTCTGACGGCGAATGCCAGTCCGTTCGCATAGCTCACCGACGGTGATTTTGTTCAGGGGTTTTTCTGCGCACAATTCCTTCAAGGATTGTGCCAAAGCTTTCTTGGTTAATTGTGACATATGTCATAATATAGCACATCAGAAGAAAATGTCGTCGTGTATCTTGTAATATTCCGTGAAGCAAGTATTTAAATGATGGTCGAATGGCAATTTTCGGCCTGAGGCTACATTCTTTTTTCAAAAACTTTCAAATTTAATAGAAAACTTTCAAATCAATAAAATTATTTTGCAGCAACAGCAGCTGCTTCTTCTTTCCGATGCAATGGTTCACAAAGGAAGAAAAGAATGCTTGATACACCAACCGAAGCACAGGTAAAGATGCAAAGGGCTAAAGGATTGTTTTCGTATAAGTAGGAATGTAAGAAAGAGAACGCGAAGGCAGAAACACCATAGGCAAGCTCGTAGAAACCAAACGCTTTCGCACGATCTGCCTTCGGGGATAGGGAAGTGACGCCCGATAATAACACGGATTCCATCGCACCCATCCCAATGCCCCAGAACGTCAATCCTAAGAACACAATCGACAAATTGGTGTTCCAGAAGAAGCAGAAGGCATAAGGGGCAGTGAGTAAGGCAGCAAGGCCCACGCTATAAAACCCAATGCGGTCATAAAGGAAGCCGAATAACAAGGCCGCAACGGCGTCAACTAACATCGCATAAGAATAAAGCAACGGGAAGAGATTGTCTGAGACCAGTGATAAATCAGCCAAATGCTTATCAATCAAGCCAAAGGAATCCATAAAGCCCATCGCAAAGACAAAGGCGGCAACGACAAAGAGAATATAGGTCTTGCTCGTTAAGAAAGAACCGAGTTTTTCTTTGCTGTCATGCTCAAAGGATTCTGGCTTTGGGAATAAGAACCGCGATGTCCAAAGCAAGGCCAAGCAAAGGATAGCGGGGATGCTTAAGAAAGCAAAACCCCAGATATATTGGGCGTATTGGCTATCTTGCGCCCGCCATGAATAGACGGCCGTTAAAATTAAAGGGCCAATACAGGCACCGATTTGATCTAACGCTTCTCCTAACGCAAAGCTTTTGCCTGCCCCACGTTCTTTCGCCGCGAAGGAGACTAACGCACTTTTCGAAGGCTTCTTAATCGCCTTGCCAAACTTCTCCATCAAGATGAAGAAGACGGCAAGTTGCCACTTCCCATTAGGCACCAATGCGAGTAGAGGCACGGAAGCCATATCAATCGTGTAACCAAGAATCGTGAATAACCAGTACTTTTTGGTTTTATCGGATAACCAACCAAAGAACAAACGGAGTCCTGAACCGAGTAATGTAGCCACGCCACCAACGGCGGCAATCACGATCGTCGGTGCCCCTAAAAACGATTCGAACTTCCCTTGGACGGAATTCGCCCCTTCAAAGACCATGTCATTGAATAACGACATGATCGACATCAAAACGATGAAGATGAATGCTTTTTGACTGACGGTTAAGGGTTTACGTTTCGTCATGGGTTCTACCAGGAAAAGAATTTCCGTGTCTCACAAGTATAGGCGTATCTTCTATGCCGTCTAGAGAGAAGAAAAGGATCCGCCATCTTTTGACGAATCCTTTACCCATTATTAACTCACCTTATTCCAATACGAACGTTGCGGTGGATAAGGGTTCAAACGGGATATCTAACGTGATGGAGTCGTTCTCCTGGTGAAAGGGAATCTTTTCTTCCGTTCCATCCCGTTTGATCCAGGTGATAGAAGTAAACGGAACATTCCGTAACATGAAGGAAACGTTTTCGAAGCGGCTGTAATTCGCATTCGTGAAGAATAAGACGTAACGATTGCTTTGCTCATAAAGATAGGCATATACCCCTTCGTTCGCACTATAGGCAATCGGGGTTTTGACTTGGGATAACATATGTTTTTCCCATAATCCCACCCGTAAGCTAAAGAAGAAGGCGGTATCGTCGTTGCCTTGAACGATATAAGGATAGACGTAGAAGTGATTGCCATCACAAGCAACGCCGTTCCCGTTTCGGTTCATTCTGGGGTCATATAGCCCTGAGGCAACAGAGACGTCTTTGTCATATTTGATTTGGACATAATCCCCGGCACGGCGTTGGGCGCAAACGCGGTAATGATGGAAGTTGTGATAGGGACCTTCTTCGCCCATCTCCAAGGTGGCATGCATCCGACATTGCCCTTCGTTGGAAGCGGATACGGCATGAATCAATGATAAGAGCCCCCGTTCTTGTAACGCCAAGACGGCGCCGCCATCGACCACGACGAAGTTATCATGGAAGAGGTTCTTTAGTTCTTCTTCCGAGAAGTTCCAGACATTATCTCCCGTTAAGACAATCGTCTGGCCAAGGAATGATTTGCTTTTGCTGACTTGATAAGAATAACCTAACGAGGAGAAGTAACCGACAGGATCAAAATCGGTGGGGATTAATGATAAGAATCCTTCCTTGTGCCGGTGATAAACCGTATGTTCATCAAGTGGGAAAATGAGTCCTCTCATTTGACTTGGCAAGAGATGCAGATTCATCACGGCATTCAGATAGGGGGTGATGTCTTGTATCGCCTCGCCATAATGGAATTGTTCTTGTACTCCATTCCCCGTCGATTCAAAGATGTTATAGGTCATGCCGCTTAATCCTAGTGGCAATGCCCCTTCGACTTGGAATTGCACAAACTTCGCATCTTTGGAGAACAAACAATAAGAGCTGTTCTCCAATTCGGGATAGATGGCGCAATCATCCCCGATGAACGAACGGTTCACGACGGAGATGCGGTTAAAGTCGAAGTAGTACGCCTTAGAACCCATTTCGCGGTACGCTGGCAAATGGATGCGGTCAATCTTGACCCCATCATAACAAAGGTCTTGATGTAAGGTTGCCCAATCTCTTGCTTCCATCGCGTGTTGCCATGGCGTAGAGCTCATTAATCCAATATGGGTTTTGACGCCTAAGGAAGCAATGGTTTTGGCAATGTCTTTCGCTAAGCCATCTATCGTCTTCCAAGAAACATCTAACCAAGCAGCCCGTTCGGGAGAAGGTTCCCGCGCCGATAAATTCTTCACAAATGTTTCACGCGATTCGACTTTGCCTAGTGCCTTGGAGAATTGCTCCATATGGATTGGACAAAAACAACCGCCCCAGTCTAAGGGATCATGGTTATGTAATCGAAAGTCGTCTTCAATCCATAAAACATCTGGCTCTAATTCTTTGACGTAATACGTCAACAAATCTAAATAGTATTTCTTCCATTCGGGATCGGAAGGGCAAGCAACCATCGTGCAGGCTTTGCCATTACGGTCCACCATCGTCTGAAAATGTTGCCCCGGTTGCAATGTTCTACCCCGGTCCACATGCCCGATTTCCATCCAAGGATTTAATGAGAAAGTAAGCCCCGCTTCTAAGAAACGTTTCTTCGCTTGCTTCATCACATCCATCCAAGGCTTTAATTCTTCTTTGGTGATGTGCCCAACATTAAATTATTCGCCATTAAAAATCAGGATGACGTTTTGAATGCCATAACGAAGGCAAAACTGTGTGATGCTATGGATTCGTTCGTCCGCGTATTCATCGGGATAAAACTGCGCCCGTAGGCAATGAAGAAATGAAGTGGTTTTCATAGGGGATACCTTTGTCTTTCTTATTGTAGAAGAAAAAACACCTTTCGGTAGTAGCAAAACAAAACAAAAATGTATGGTTTTCCTTGCAGAAAAGCAAAAAGGGGCAGGAAAACCCGCCTCTTTTGTAGCACGGTTGTTTATAACGATTTTGGATTTTGATTCTGGTAGGTCACGAAACGAATGGAATAGCCGTTGTCTTCTTGTGGTTCTGAAGCAGAGACGACGACGAAGTTTGGATCGGCATCAAGATTTGGGAAGAAGACTTCGGCATGGCCATCCGCCGCTACCTTGGTGAGATACACCTCTTGGACGTAGGGCAACATCTGGCGATAGATAGAGGCACCCCCGATGATATAGACATCGTCTTTTTCTAAGGCGGTTTTGATGGCAGCTTTAAAATCCTCAAACGTATGGACGTTGATGACGTCAGGATAGGTATGGGTAGGATCTTGGGATAAGACGATATTCACCCGGTTCTTTAAAGGCTTGCTACCCGGAAACGAAAGCAATGTGTTTTCTCCTAAGGCAACCGTGTGGTGAGAGGTGGTCTTCCGAAAGAAAGCCATATCCAAAGGGAGATGGAACAAAAGACCGTTCTTTTTTCCAATCCCGAAATGTTCGTCGCAGTTTAAGATGGCGCGTAACGTAAACATAAATTAAATCGCAACCGGGATCTTTTTCCCGAGTTTTTCATATTCGTAATCTTCGAGCTCAAAGCTATCGACCGTAAAGTCATAGAAGTTCGTGATGGACGTATCCATCTTTAACTTCGGGGCGGGATGTTGTGGTTTGGCCATGATTTCTTTGACCAAATCCACGTGGCGGTCATAAATATGAGCGTCCGCGATGACGTGGAGCAATGTGCCTGCTTTTAAACCAGAGACTTGGGCAATCATCATTAATAACAACGAATATTGCAACACATTCCAGTTATTCGCGGTCAACATATCATTCGAGCGTTGATTCAAGATGCCGTTCAACGTATCGCCAGAGACATTGAATGTCATCGAATAGGCACAAGGATAAAGATGCATCTCATGAAGGTCTTCAAAGTTATAGATGTTCGTCATGATACGACGCGATGCCGGATGATGTTTTAAGTCATAAAGCACGCGGTCGACTTGATCAAATTCCCCTTCGGGATAGATGGCCTTCTTCGCGAGTTGGTAACCATAGGCTTTTCCAATCGAGCCCGTTTCATCGGCCCAGGCATCCCAGATGTGCGAATGCAAGTCATGCACATTATTCGACTTCTTTTGCCAAATCCATAAGATTTCGTCTAAGCAATTCTTAAACGCGGTCTTCCGGATGGTTAAAATCGGCAATTCTTCTTGCAAGTTATAACGATTCACAATGCCGAATTTCTTGATGGTATGGGCCGGGGTCCCATCTTCCCAATGCGGACGGACTTCCGCCTTGGTATCCCACACCCCATTTGTCAGGATATCTTGGCAATTCTCTATAAAAATCTGATCGGCACGCGACATAACCTGTTTTCTCCTTCGTTTTCTTCTTTTTATGATAGGCGGAAACCAATCTAAAAGACAGGAAAACGATGTTTCGAAATCGGTAATCTTATCCCTAAAGCAAGATTCCAAGAAAAGAAAAATCCCGAACGAATCGGGATTTCATTTCTGGTGGTGCGGGAAATCGGACTTGAACCGACATGGGAATCCCATACGCACCTCAAACGTACGCGTCTACCAGTTCCGCCATTCCCGCAGCGCTCATTATTATAATGAAGCTTTTCGGCTTAGGCAACAGGAATTCTTGGGAAGTTAAACGTGTGCTAAATCCGGGAAGAAGAGGCACGCCATCAAAAAGTAAATCAACAATGTCGTGACATCCATCACAGTGGTTAACATCGGTTGCGAAAGTAAGGCTGGGTCTTTCTTGATGGCCGCGGCACCTAATGGCAATAAAGTGCCAATCAACTTCGAAGCAATGATGGCAATGAACATCGTGATGGCGACAAGCCCAGAGAAAGTGATGGTATGCAAAGCAAAGTCTGCTGCACGCGGGTCGCTAAAGACAGTCCCGTTCCATAAAATCATATTGGAATAATCCACGTCGCGCGTGTAAACCTTCACGATACCAGTGTATTGTTCTAACAAAACCCACAAGAAAGCAAATATACCGGTAAACAAAGCGACCAATAGTCCCGACTTGAATTCCTTCCATAACACTTTTCCGACATCTTTCGGCGTGAATTCATTGACCGCCAAGCCACGGATCATAAGCCCCGTTGTTTGCCCCCCTGCGTTGCCACCCGTATCCATCAAAGTGGGAACAAAGCTCACCAAAATCGGTAAGCTGACAAAGATTTGCTGGGTTTCTAACCGATTCAGAACCATGGTGGTGAAGGTGCCTAATATCAGCAAGGCGATGAGCCAAGGAAAACACTTCTTAGCGCTTTCCCAAGCAGTCATGCTCATATAAGGCTTCTCGGTTGGTTCCATGTTGGTCATACGGGCCATATCTTCTGCGGATTCTTCCGTCATGACGTCGACCGCATCGTCGACCGTGACGATACCTAACAAACAATGATCTTCATTTAAGACGGCCATCGCGTTCAAGTCATACTTACGGAACATGTTCGCGACTTCCTCTTTATCGGTATTCACGTGGCAATAAGGGGCGTCTTTGTTCATGATGGACGTAATCGGCGCATCGTCTTTGGCCCAAATCAAATCATCCAAGTCTAGCGTGCCGACAAAACGGCGTTTGTCATTGCGGACGAAGATGGTATAGACCGTTTCGGCTTCGCGTCCGATTTTCCGGACGGCTTCAATCGCTTCTTTGACGGTGCAGCCTTGTTTGATTTCCAAGAACTCCGTCGTCATGATGGCACCGGCAGTGTCATCTTGATATTTCAAAAGCTTATTGATGTCTTGCCGCATGTCGGGATCTGCCGCAGCCAAAACCTTTTTGGCCAAGTTGGCGGGCATGTCACCGACCGTATCCGCAACATCGTCTGCAGATTGTTGATTGATTAAGGCCACGAGTTCTTTGTTGGTCATGGCCTGGACAAGCGCCTCTTTTGTTTCTTGGGAGAGCTCGTCATAAAGCGAGGCGTTTTGTTCGGACTTCGTATCGCGGAACAACGTGATTAACTCTTTGATATCGAGTTCTTCGCAAGCCTTCGCAATATCGGCATCGGGAACGGAATCAAAGATGTTCTTTAACTTTTCGGCATCATGGCGTTCGATGGCGTCACGCAAAATATCTTCATTAAAGGTGCTTTCCGTGACATCTTCGGAAGTCGCTTCATCTAAAGGGACATCGAGTTCAATCGGTTTCTTTTCTTCGTTTGACTCGGCTGGTTTCTTTGGTTCTTTTTCTTCCATATCTGTCCCTCCTTCGTTACTTCTCAGTAAGTCTAGCCTCTTTTCTAACGGAAAGGAAACCCGAACACCATTTTTTCTCTTGTTCAAAAATACTTTTGTTGCTTCTTCATACGCAAAGACGAAGCGATGTTTTATAATAGACGCGTCCTAAAGGAGTAAGAACACAAATTATGTCTGATCAAAAGATTTTAATCGAAACCAGTGCCCGTCACGTTCACGTGACCCAAGAGACGCTTGAGGTTCTCTTTGGCGAAGGCCATCAATTAGCCGTCCGGAAGATGCTTTCGCAACCCGGGCAATTTGCCTCGACCGATAAAGTCACCGTCATCGGCTATAACCGCAAAGATCCGAATGGCCCACGTCCTAGCGCGAATTTCTCGATTCTTGGACCGGTACGGGATCATAACCAAGTCGAAGTTTCTTTCACCGATGCCCGTACGTTAGGACTCACTGCCCCCGTTCGGGAATCTGGCGATATCGCTGGATCTGGCAAATGCACGTTAAAAGGCCCAGCGGGCGAAGTTGACCTCGAAGAAGGCGTCATTGTGGCAAAACGTCATATTCATATGACGCCAGAAGATGCCAAGAACTTCGGCGTCGAAAATGGCCAAATCGTGAGCGTTGCCTTAGAAGGCACCGGCCGTAGCGTCATCTTTGGCGATGTCGTGATCCGGGTTTCTAGCAAATATGCTTTAGCCATGCATATCGATACCGATGAATGCAATGCCGCGAGTGCTTTTGGCGTGGTCTATGGCACGATCGTCAAATGACCAAAACCTATTCCTACACCCCACAAAACGTTTGTTCCCGTCACTTTGAAATCACATTAGACGGGAATCGTATCGTCACGATTCGAATCGTCGGTGGCTGCGCTGGCAATACGCAAGGCGTGTGTCGCCTTTGCCAAGGGAGAACCATCGAGGAAGTGATTTCTTTATTAGACGGAATCCGTTGTCCCGGTTCTCGTACTGGCATGACTTCTTGCCCGGACCAACTCGCCCAGGCGTTAAAACAAATTCAAACCCAAGAAAGGGGATTATGAGTCGCGTTCTGTTACTCGACGCATTTCCAGCCATCTTGGGGGATGGCGCCCAAATCCTGGGCGCTTTTCGTTCTGGCGTAGCAAGGCAGAAACACGACATTGAGCAATACCATTTGTCTTATCTAAAAATTCATGACTGCGTGGCCTGTTCTGCTTGTCAAAGCCCATGCGTGCTACAAGATGACGGCAATGCCGTCCTTCGCGCCATCGGGGAAGCTAAGGTGATCGCTATCGCCTTCCCATTATCTTCTTATGGCTTTCCCTCTGTGTTGACGGCATTATTAGATCGTCTTGTCTCTATACCAGAAGCAAAGCAAGTCGCGAAGCAAGTGATTTTCTTTGTCGTAGGAACATTAGAAGATACGAAACCCATCCTAGAAAGCTGCGCTTTGCTTTGCCAAAGAGAAGGTTGGCAAGAGTTGCATTTCCTGGCCATTCCGCCTTCTAAGGCCATTGGCCAAGAACGTTTCTTAGGGCAATGCGAAACTGCCTTCCAATACGGGTTAAGGATTCTTTGACGTATTCTTTCTACGTGTTTTGATGGCCTAGTTTGCTTCTAGGCCTTTTTGTTTTCTTTTTCGTTTGTTTGAATCAGGCAATGAATGCGACAAAAAAATGTCGCATAAAAACGAAAATGTCGTTTTATTTGTTTGTCTGAATAGAAAGCAAATTTGTGAAAATAATTTGAATATATCTTAATTTTTATATTATTAGCAAAGGTTAAATTATCTATTTCTTTCAAATCATTTTTCTAAGATACATTGAAAGTATCAGCAAACCATGATATTTTAAAAACGACAAAAAATGTCGCATATAAAATAAAAATGTCGCATACGGAGAATACTTTATGAAATGGATGGAATCGGAACAATTAGAATGCAAAGAACGATACACGGATACGATGGCAAGAGAGATCGTGTCTTTTCTTAATGCGTCTGGCGGCACCATCGTTATTGGGGTGAAAGATGATGGAACGCTTGTTGGTGTGGACAAAGTTGACGAGACCTTACGAAAATTGTCCGATGTTATCACTATGCAAATTGAGCCGAATCCGCAAGATGAAATCCGGACGGAATTAAAATTCGAAGATGGCAAAACCTTGATTTTGATTCACATTGATAAGGGAAACAAAAATATCTATTGCCAAAAGAGATATGGTTTTTCTTCGACGGGGTGTTCTATTCGCGTTGGCACAACTTGCCGGGAAATGACCTCTGAACAAATTAAGATTCGTTACGAAAGAAATTATTTCGATACTGAATATATGCTCAAGAAGCGTTCTTCTTTGGCTGATTTATCGTTCCGTGAACTGAAAATCTACTATGCCGATAAAGGCTTTCATTTGGATGATGTCAGTTTCGAAACCAATTTGAATCTTCGTAATCCCCAAGGGGAATACAATCTCCTGGCGGAATTGTTGGCGGATCGAAACTATATTCCGCTCATTTTCGTAAAATTTAGAGGAAACGATAAATCGTCCATCTCAGAACGGAATGACTATGGATGCGGCTGTTTGATTACGACCTATCACAAAATCAAAACGCGATTGATGGCGGAGAATATCTGTCTCTCTGACACTACCGTTAGGCCGAGAAAAGACCGATATTTATTTGATTTCGACTGTGTGAATGAAGCCGTTTTAAACGCGTTGGTTCATAACGATTGGACCATCACTGAACCGCAAATCTCAATGTTTTCGGACCGCATTGAAATTCTTTCTCACGGCGGCTTGATGAACGGCATGACAAAACAACAGTTTTTTGAAGGAATAAGCAAGCCGAGAAACGCCACGTTGATGCGCATTTTTATGAACGTGGACTTGGTAGAACATACGGGGCATGGCGTGCCGACGATTGTGCACCGTTATGGCAAGAACGTGTTTGAAATCGAAGACGACTATATCCGTTGCACAATACCTTTTGATCGCGAGGTGTTAGAAGCAACGAAAAAGCCTGTGGTCAGTAAGAACGTTGTGGATCAGGTTGGCTTAAACAAAACAGAGCACGTTTTAGCGGCATTGTTAATCACCCATCCCACGATGAAGACTTCTGACATCGCCAAACAAATCGGCGTTTCGGTGCGTACGGCGGAACGCACATTGTCTTCCTTGGAAAACAAAGGGGTCATCCTCCGTACCGGAACGAAAAAATCCGCCAAATGGGAAGTCATTCGATAAAGCTATGTTTTGATGCGTTTGCCTTCAAAGCTCTATTTCGACCGTTATTCTAACGACAACCAATTGCCTTATCGTTTTCCTTGCTATCTTCTCTTTGCCTCTCTAGAATAATGAACGGCGAAAACCGAGTATCACGAAGCGCCTAATGAGAACTGAAAAAAGACGCTAGCAACTCCAGCGACTATAGCCCTGGTAAGTGCTTGTTCTTAGAGGGAGCCCACACACCCCTAACGATACTTGGAGGATGGAACGAAATGTTGTCCTTCCACTGGTGTGGGAGGATTTTTTCGTCAGAAAGGATCATATGAACAAAGTACTTTTTACTTCGGAATCCGTTTCTGAAGGCCATCCAGACAAGGTGTGTGATAAGATCGCAGACTCGATTTTGGATGCTTGCTTAGCGCAAGACCCCTCGTCCCACGTGGCATGCGAAGTGTTCGCGACCACGGAATACATTCTCTTGGGCGGTGAAATCACCACCAAGGCTCGTGTGGATTATGAAGGCATCACGCGGCGTGTGTTACGGGACATCGGTTATACCAGCCCCGAAATCGGGATTGGTGCCGATACGTGCCGCATTGATAACCGCATCAAAGAACAATCGCCCGACATTGCTCGTGGCATTGAAGAAAATAAGAGTGAGTTAGATATGGGTGCTGGCGATCAAGGCATCATGTTTGGCTATGCGACGAATGAGTCTAGCGGATATATGCCGCTTGCCATCAGCATTGCGCATAAGCTCGTCCGTACGGCAACCGCCAATCGGAAAAAAGGATTATTCTTGCACGCAAGGCCGGATATGAAGTCTCAAGTCACGATTGACTATACCGATCCAGAGCACGTGCGCATCGATAATGTCTTGATGTCTTGCCAACACGACGAATATTGCGATTTAGATGCGTTTAAACGTTATGTGCACGACGAGATTATGGTTCCGGTTGCGGAGTCATTCCATCTCAACACGGATTTCGCATATTTGATTAATCCGACTGGCCGTTTCTGCATCGGTGGACCGATGGGCGATACTGGCTTAACGGGCAGAAAACTGATTGTGGATACCTATGGCGGAGCCGCAAGACATGGCGGCGGCGCATTCTCTGGTAAAGACCCTTCTAAGGTGGACCGTTCTGCCTCTTATTACGCGCGCTATATCGCGAAGAACTTAGTGGCGGCTGGTGCGGCTGATCGGTTAGAAGTTCAACTAGCGTATGCGATCGGGGTATCTCATCCGATGTCAATTGGCATTACGACTTTTGGCACGAAACATTATTCCGACGATTTGGTTTTGAAAGCAATTCAAACGTTCTTTGACGCAAGACCTGGCGCCATCATTGAACAGTTCTCATTACGGCATCCTTCGTTCCGTTATGCGGATACCACGAACTATGGTGCATTTGGACGTCCCGACCTTGACTTGCCATGGGAAAAACTCGACAAAGTCGATGAACTGAAAGCGTTCTTTGCGAAAAACTAATAGTTCAAAACCCCCAAAAAACCACCATCTAGATGGATTCTTGCCCAAAAAGAGGTGGTTTTTTACATATCGGTGTTCTGCATAAATCTTAACAATTACAAAATAGTTTAGATTATAAGTTGGTTTTTAATAACTTTTATTTCAATTTTATTGCCAAAAATATATCATAAAGTTGTAAGGGGGAGACCCCGGAGGTACATAAGATGAAATATCAAATCGTCGGTAAGAACGTAACCGTTACCGACTCTATCCGCGCAGACATCGAAAAGAAGCTTGGGCGG
Source organism: uncultured Erysipelotrichaceae bacterium (assembly GCA_902791935.1). Lineage (GTDB taxonomy): Bacteria > Bacillota_I > Bacilli_A > RFN20 > CAG-826 > UBA4951. The sequence continues at coordinate 68,567 of CADAXQ010000004.1, forward strand.
ATGGACAAGTACTTTGTCGATGACGACAATGTGCTTTGCCGCGCCGTTGTAGTTGCTTACAATGTTGGCGCAAAAGTGGAGATTACAATCTTCACAAAAGCCATGGACTTCCGCACTGAAGTCCGTGATAACGACCTGTATGCGGCCGTGGATCATGCCATTGATAAACTCGAAGATCAGATGCGCCGTTTGAAGACGCGTATGAACCGTTCCAAGGACGCCGGAAAGGGCCTTGGATTAGGCAAGACTTTGGCCTTCCAAAACTTCCAAGAAGAAGAGGAAGCTGCCGAGGCTGAAGAAGTTGTCAGAACGAAGTCAATCTATCTTGAACCGATGACGTTAGACGAAGCGATTACCCGTATGGATGCGCTCGGTCATTCCTTCTTCCTTTATCTCGATATCGATGATGATCGTGTCTCCGTTGCCTATAAGCGTGTTGATGGCGGATACGGGGTTATCGAAGCAGAAAACGAGTTAAAAAAATAACTTGTTGAATTCGTGAAAAGTTAAGAGAGCTTCGGCTCTCTTTTCTTTTTCTATTTTAAGAGTTAACCAACAAAAATAAAAAGTTGCCTAACTTTTATTTAAGCCGTAAAATAGAGGCATGAAGAAAACGTTGACGCGCAAAAAGATCAAAGGCAGAGATTACTATTACCTAACCTATCGGAAAGGAGGGAAACTGCATACGACTTATCTCGGTTCTGTGTCGTCAACCAAATACAAAAAATATCTTTATTTGTTAACGTCAAAAGGATCGGAATACGGCATTCAAAAGGCACGGCAAAAAAACTTTGCTTGCGGGGTGCCTATTGCCTATGTGGAAGACGGGTATTTGGTCTACGAATATAAGAACGGCGCGAAAGAGTATTTGAACGGGAAAATGCAGACGGTGAAAGTGGCGCGTTTGGAACAAAATGAAAAACATGAAGAAGATGAATCGTAAAGATAAAAAAGATGCGGAAGTGACCCTTACAAAATCATCTCGTAAAGAGTTGGTTTTAGTCTGTGGTTCACAAGGTTCTGGGAAGGAAATGTTTTGCCAATGCTTCAAAAATTCCTTTCTACAGTCCTTACCCGTTCTACCCCTCTACCAAGGGTTAGTTGGGGGGTTGTCTTTTGCCGCGACTTCGGATTTGACGGATCCGAAACACCTGACCTATATCACCGCCGCCCACGATAGAGGCTATCGCGTCACCCTTTATTACCTTTTCTCGGGAAGGCTTTTATGCGCTGCGCGAAATCGTTTTAGCGCCCTGACAGATGGCACGCCATTTCACGAAACAGAATTTAAGAAAGGCTACGAATCATCCTATCGTTCACTCGTAGAAATCTACCCCTCGACCGATCTCGTCTTCTTTATACGCAATCAGAAAGGATTTGAGTTTTTGCGTGCCTTCGACCCCCTAGATACCGATGAAGCGACGTTTAAAGAAGCAGTCCATCGTGTGAAAGTGGCGGTGGACACGCTTCGTTAAGGCGCTCTTGTCTTTCGGCTAAGAAAACTTAGAATTAATGCCATGAATACCGCGAAAGTCATTGCTACCGATTTGGATGGCACGCTGTTTTATCCCCGGAAAAGATTCAAAATGATTCCGTCTGATTCGCGTAAATTTTTAGAACGTTTTATCGATGACGGCGGACGTTTGGTCATCGTGAGCGGGCGTAATCGCTATTTCGGTGAGAAAGTTGAGCGCAATCTTAAACGTCATGTCGACGTGGTGGGATGCAATGGCGCTTTTGTGACCTGTAACGGCATGGTCATTCAAGAGAAATGCTTCCCGACGGATGAACTGAAGCAAATGTTAAAAGAGGTACGCCGTGAATACCATTTTATGGTAGCTTCATTGTTTTGCCGTCATCGGAACTTCGTGATTGATTCTGGCATCATGAACTGGCGAACGTTACTGGGTTACCGCATGTACCAGTTTATGCAAGGGGTGTACCGCGAACCGGTGCAAATCAGTGACAAGCTCTTCTATGAAGAACTTGAAAAAGGCGAAGTTTATAAAGTCCTCTTAATCACAGGCATCATGCCGAAATACAAAGAGATAGCAAGACAAATCACCGAAACTTTGACCAAAACCTATCCGAACATGGTCTTTGCTTGGAGCAATCAGGCGATTGAAATTACACCCAAAGGGTGTTCGAAGAGTTCCGGTCTTGCTTTCTATCTTGATTACAATAAAATTTCTAGCGATAATATACTAGTTGTGGGTGACAGCGGGAACGACATCTCCATGTTCCAAGCTTTCCAACCTACGAGTTTCTGCATGGCACATTCCTCTCCGGACGTGCAAAAACATGCAGCGCACATCATTCAACGTTTCTCCGACTTGAAAGAGTATATCTACCCGTCTGTGGAGAAGAACAATCCTCAGGACTAAGAACGTTAGATACGAAAGGACATTAAGTTAAGATGAATCAAGTTTCAGAAGTCATCACGACATTAGAACACTACAAAGTCGTGGTCCGTGATACTTTGGAGTACACGTTGCCGAGAGATAATTACGACATCAACGCGTACAATGAGAAAAAACGGAGCATTTTGGTGGAGGTCGATCAAAACACCCCATTAAAGAGCATCATCAATAACTCTGGCGAAAACGGCCAAAAGTTAGAAAAGCTCATCCGTGATTTCTATGACCAAGTTTATGGCGATGGTTCTACCATTTTGAAATTGGCCGAAGATGGACTTCGCGTGGATCACGCCCAACATTTAGCCATTTTCCGTGGTGTGTTACCGATTCATGAAAACATTGAATCGATGGTTCGTGGCATCCTCGTCGATGCGAAGAAGAATAACCTCGACGTGGCTGAAGTCGAAAAAGTCGACCTCTTAGAAGAACGGTTATATCGCACGGTTGCGTATTTAACGTTGACGAACCAATTGATCAAACTCTTCAACGACTATAACCAAGCGCGTCGGGAAGCCAAAGGTGAAGAAAGCGCCGCTTCGAAGTTCATTGGGAACGACATCAACGAAGTCATCCAAGATTTGAACATCGTTCGCGCCAATTCTCGCATCACCGATGAACGCTTCATGGGCGTCCAAGACAAGATCTTCGAACTCGTTGAATATATGACGGGTCGTCGTGATTTACCAATGGGCAAAGGATTTGGCGAAGTCATTCGCGAAACCCAAGACGCCATTGCTGGCCTCGTTCGTGAAGTGGAACCGGCATTCCAACAAGCCTATGTGCCGCTCTTAAACGAACTCATCAATCAAGCTCGCGCCAATGACAACAAGATTGGTGGTCCTGCTGCTGGTGCGCAACCAGCTCCAGCCGCTCAACCTGCGGCCAATAACGAAGAGCCACAAGAACTCGATCCGAAGACGGGTCTCCCCAAACAATAATCAAATAGAACGGATTTCGTATGGCAGATACAAAAACCAAAACCAGAAAACAACATAGCAAATCCTGGCATGTCGCATGGCGCTCCATTTTCGGAGCCCTTGACGGCATCATCGCCGTGCTCGGCATCATTTTCATCGTGCTCGGCTTTATCTCTGACTATCTTCCGAAGAAGAATAGCGAGAACTGGACTGGCGAAGCGACATTTGCCGCGAATATGCACATGGGTTATCGCTGGTTTGGGTTTATCTTGCTTGCTGGTGCGGTTTTGATTCTCGTCATCTACTTCAATGTGATGGCGCATCATGATGAAGCGGACCGCGAACGGGAACTTCGTCGTCAAGAACGGATGAAGATCTTAGCGGCCAGTGTTCCAGAGGAGCCAGCCCCCGAAGCAACCTCTCCTGCCACCGAAGTGAAATCGAGCCAACCGCAGCCGGCGGAAGCAGTGCCGGAAGCAAAGCCCGAAACGAAATAACCGATTTGATGTTTAAGCCCCGCTTGTGACGGGGCTTTTTTGTAAAAATATGGTTATAAAACCGCTTTCTTTTTGTAAATCACATGTAAAAGTAATATAAAGAAATGGATGGACAACGCGACTTTAGTCACGGTAATTCTTCTCTTGCTTGGCGGTTTGGGCGCTTTTTTGGTGGGCATGAAGTTACTTCAAGATGCCACCGAGAAATTAGCGACCGGTTCGTTAAGAAAACTTTTTGCTAAGACGGCAAAAAGCCCGCTTGTTGGTGTCGGGATTGGCACGTTGGCGACGATGATCACGCAATCGAGCGGTGCGACCACGATTATGGTCGTAAGCTTCGTCAACGCTGGCGTTATGGATTTAGCGCAAGCGACGGCTTATATCATGGGCGCGAATATTGGGACGACGATTACGGCTCAGATTGTCGCGTTAGGCAATCTTCCCATCTCGGAAGTCATGATTGCTTTGACGCTGGTCGGCATCGCATTATATATGGCATTTTCCAAACGACAAGAAAAGGTCGGTTCTGTTGGTTTAGTGATCGCAGGGCTCGGCCTTATTTTCTTAGGTTTAGAAGTGATGACGTCAGAAATGAACCTCTTGTTCTCTTCCTATCCTGCTTTGACGGACTTCTTAAAGAATCTGAATAATCCGTTCTTGTTATTGTTGATTGGCATTGTGGCCACGGCTATGGTGCAATCTTCTTCTGCGATTACCTCTATTATCATTGCGATGGCCATGGCAGGCGTTGTCGTCGGCGGTGGTGGGAATGGCGTCCTTTATTTAATCTTAGGCACGAATATCGGCTCGACTTCGACGGCGTTGATTTCTTCAATTGGTAGCAACATCAACGGCAAGCGCGCCGCGTTTATCCATTTGTTGTTCAACGTCTTTGGCTCCGTTTTGTTCTTTATCTTGTTACTTTGCCTTCCTCGCTTTAACGAATGGACGTTCGCAAAATGGTTTGCGTCTTCTCCCCAAGAACAAATCGCGATGTTCCATACGTTCTTTAACGTGACATGCACCATTCTCTTCTTGCCATTAACGAAAGTGTTTGTCAAAGTCTCTACTTGGATTGTGCGTGACAAGAAAAAGAATCCGAATGACGAGGATGATTTGATTAACGAACGGTTCTTAAAGACCCCGGCCATCGCAGCTTCCCAATCGGTGGAGTATTATCATCGCATTTCTAAGAAGGCGTTACTTTCTTTAAATGAAGCCATTGATGCCTTTATGGACAAAAATATGGAGAACACCCCTAAGATTCATGCCTTAGAAGAGGAAGTGCTTCGGATGAGCCGGAAATTAACGGACTTTAATGTCAAAGTCATTTCTGCTGGCGTTTCCGAAGAAGAGAATGCAAGACTCTCCCGCATGGCACTCGACTTAGCGGACATCATTCGTTTAACGGAAGTCGCGGATAATTTAACGGGATATACCCGTCATGAAGTGAATGAACAACTGAATTTCTCCCCGATTATCTATGATCAAATCCGGGAGATGAAACGTTTGCTTAACGAGCAATACAAGAATGCCGAAACCTTAGTCGATCATCCTTCGCCTGAAAAGTTAAAAGAAGCGCAACAGCTTGAAGATAAGATTGACAATCAACGGACCGCGATGATTCAAGGCCACATGGAACGTCTTTCCAAAGGCGAATGCTCTCCTAATAACTCCGATGTCTTTATCAATTTGACAGGCAACCTCGAACGTTGTGGCGACCATTTCAACTTTATCTGCGAACGGGCTTGTCAAAATCTCTCTCAATCGTTATCCATGCACGCCTAAGGCAGGAAAAATAACACGGTTTTCAGGGGGATTTTTTATTTTTTAAGGCAGTTTTACACGAGATATTTATCTTGTGATTTCTCGTCTTGTAACCTCTTTCTTATTACGTTGCCGTTATTTTGATTGAAATTTTGGCGACCCTGCCACCACAATATAGTCCGAAGTCCTGCGGTGACTTCTTTTGCATTTATGATATTTGGAAAGTACATCAACAAATACTATAAGAAATACTGGTACTTTTTTGTTTTAACCATTCTTTTTGACGTCACCGTGGACGTCGTGCAACTCTTATTGCCACGGATCACCGGCTTCATTTTGAAGGGCATTAACGATGCGCCAGACGCGTTTATGAAAGATGGTATCTCTACCGTGGTCATCAACGGGGTAGAAACAACATTTCCGTTCTACGCCTCCTCATTCTCTCACGCCATGATATCGTTAGCCGTCATCACTTTGATCATCGTCTTTGGCCGGGTGGGTTGGCGACTATTCTCCGCTCGTATCGGGGCGCATATTGAACACGACCTCCGTTATGAGATGTACGAGAACATTCAAAAGATGTCGCTTCGTTATTACGCCAGCAAGAAAGTCGGCGGTTTGATGTCTTATATGACCGCAGATATCCAACAAGTGAAGCAATTATTCATCGACGGTTTTATTTTCTTAACGGACTTAACGGTGTTAGGCACGTTATCTTTTGTATTGATGATCCAGTATTCCTGGAGCTTAGCCTTAATCTGCGCCATCCCGTTACTATTATTCATCTTTATGGGCCGTTGGATTGGCTCCCATTTAACAAAACGAAGCAAAGCTGCCGATGATGCTTTTGAACGGTTAAGCGACTACACCGAAGAGAACTTACAAGGTTTTGCCGTCATTAAAGCGTTCTCCAAAGAAAGCCAACGCCAAAGCGGTTTTGCACAAAAAGCAGTGGATGCCAAAGGAGAGAATATCCGGTTGGCTCGTTTCTCTTCTTCGTTAGATATGGTCATCAACCTAATCATTACGTTGATGTATGCGTTATTGCTTGGCTTTGGGGCCTATTCCTTAATTCAAAACAACACGATGTTCTTAGGCAACATCCATGATACGGGCGACTTTATCACGTTTGCCGGTTATTGCGATTCGTTAATCTGGCCGATGATGGCAGGCGGTATCTTAATTTCCGAAGTCTCCAACGCAAAGGCGGCCTATTTAAGAATGGAAACGATCCTTGCGGCAAAACCCGATATTGTCGATGCGCCGAATGCCATTCCTCATAGGCATATCCAAGGCCATTTTGTGGTCTCGCATCTGTCGTTCGCCTATCCCGATGGCAAAGGAGAAGCGTTGCATGATGTTTCTTTTGAAATCAAACCGGGCAGCAAAGTAGGGATTTTAGGCCGTACGGGAAGTGGCAAATCCACGTTGGTCTCTTTGTTTCCCAAACTTTATGAAGTGCCTGAAGGCATGATTTCGTTAGACGGCGTGGACTTATCGCTATGGCGGAAAGAAGACTTACGCGAACATATTGGCTTTGTCTCTCAAAGTGCGTATTTGTTCTCTGGCAGCATTCGAGAATCAATTGGTTTTGCCGAACAAAATGCCGCGGATATCGACGAAAAGAAGATGGTAGAAGCAGCAAAGTTTGCTTCGATCGATACGGATATTGAAGCGTTCCCCGACGGCTATAACACGATTGTCGGAGAAAAAGGCAACACGTTATCGGGCGGGCAGAAGCAACGGATCTCCATCGCAAGAGCCATCTATAAAAACCCAGATGTGCTTATTTTGGATGACTCGTTAAGCGCGGTGGATGCCGATACGGAGAAGAAGATTCTCGATAACTTAAAGAACGAACGAAAAGACGTGACGAGCTTTTTGATTTGCCATCGCGTCTCTTCTCTGGAAAACTGCGATGTGATTTTGGTGATGGACGAAGGACGGCTCGTCGGCATGGGCACCCATGAAGAATTGCTCCAAACCTGTCCGTTATATCGTGACATCGCCAAATTACAAGAATTACAAAAGGAGGTGGATTAATATGGAAGACTTCGATGAATCTGAAGATCTACAAACAACGAATAAATCCTACTCCTTGAAGGATATGAAGCTTTTGAAGGCGTATGTGCCTTTCGTAAAGCCTTATCTTGCGCCATTAATTCTTTTGATTTTGCTCGACGTTGTCGTGAACTTTTGCTTTACGGCCGAAGCGTTGATGCTGTCGAAGAACTTAGACGTCGTGCAATCGTTCTTAAGTGGCAAATTAGCCTATGAAGAGGCAATGCGTTCCTTCCTTCTTTACGCCGGGCTCGACATCGGAATGTTACTCGTGGCGAGCGTGCTTGCTTATGTCGTGAATTTCTATCTCCGGAAAGTCGGGCAAAAGATTGTCTGTGACATCCGGGAAACGTTATTTAATCGTGTGTTATCCTTAAGCCAGAAGCAGCTTAAATCCATGAAGATCGGCTCGTTTGTGACTCGAATCACGAACGATTCTCAAAACCTTTCCACCTTCTTTAGCGATATCCTTCCGGTTTTTGTTCGTAACGTGGCCGCTATCTTAATCATCTTGGTGTTGATTTTCACCCAAACCGGTTGGTTTGGCTTTATCTACTTGGCCTATTTGCCCGTTGTCTTTATCATCTCTTATTTCTTCCGCAAGAAAGCCAGAAAATACTACTTAGGGGAAAAGAACGCCATCTCCAAGATGAATTCGTTCCTAAGCGAGTCATTCTCCGGCATCCGTGTGACGAAGACCTATAACCGCGAAGACAAGAAACAACGGGAATTCGAAGTTCGTAACGAAGATATCTATTCGCATTTCTTACATTCACAAGACCTCTTTGCCGCCTTCTTCCCTTTCATGTACTTCTTGCAGATGAGTTGCTTAATCCTCGTCTGCGGCTTTGCGATTCCTTCCGTTTATCAAGGCACGATGTCTTACGGCACGTTCTATCTTTTAATTAACTATAATGGACAATACTTCCAACCGATCCAACAGTTAGCGTCCTTGATTAATAACTTACAATCTATCTTATCATCGGCCGAACGTTGCCAAGTCATCTTGGCGATGGAACCAGAAGTGGAACATGATTCTGGCACGTTAGAAGTGGATCACTTCCAAGGCAAAGTCGAATTCCGTCACGTTTATTTCCGTTACGAAGATGGCTCGGAAGACGTGTTAAAAGACGTTTCCTTTGTGATTTATCCTGGAAAGACCGTTGCGTTTGTTGGCGCCACCGGCGCTGGCAAAAGCACCATCATCTCGTTAATCACCCGCACCTACGAAGTCCGAAGTGGTCAAATCTTAATTGATGACCATGATATTCATGAATACACGTTGAAGTGCTTAAGACGGAATATCGGTTTAATGATGCAAGATGTGTTCTTATTCTCTGGCACCATTGAAGACAATATCACCTTGGGCGATACTTCGATTTCTCGGCAAGAAGTGCGCGAAAAAGAAGAATTCGTCGGCTTAGACAAGATGGTGGATTCCTTGCCCAAAAAAGAAGATACCCCTGTTACTGAACGTGGGGAGAATTTCTCGGCAGGGCAACGGCAGCTGATCTCATTTGCTAGAACGCTTTGCTATCACCCGTCCTTGATGTTACTCGATGAAGCCACGGCGAACATCGATACTGAAACGGAGAACGTCATTGAAGAGAGTCTAGAGAAGATGCGTTCGATTGGCACATTAATCATCGTTGCCCACCGTCTCTCCACCATCAAGAATGCCGACCATATCTTTGTGGTCAGCCATGGTAGAATCATCGAAGAAGGCAACCACCAAGAATTGTTGAAACTACGTGGCGTCTATTATAACCTCTACGAACTACAAAACATGGAACGGCGGATTGACCGACAAGATAGCCTTGTGACAGGGGCCCAATGATGATTCTTTCGATTCAAAAAGAGAAATAACATGAAAGAAGAAAACTGCGAAATCTTAGAAAACGTTCTACTTAGTGAGAATACTTATCGCATGACTTTAAGGCAACAAGAGGAAAATTTTCCTCGCCCGGGCATGTTTTTTGCCTTGTCTTTGCCTTCCTTCTTCTTACGCCGTCCCTTTTCTTTGATGGATCATCATGATTCTTTCTTTACTTTTGTTTATAAAGTCGTCGGCAAAGGAACCAAAGCCATGAGCGAAATGAGGGCAGGGACTTCTTTGAACGCTTTGCTTGGACTAGGAAATGGTTATGACCTTTCAAAAAGCGGAGACCATCCTTTGCTTATCGGAGGAGGAAGTGGAATCGGGGTGATGGTAGATTTAGCTCGCTTCCTTTTGAAAGAAGGAAAGCATCCTTTGGTTGCGGTTGGATTCAATCGCAAAGTGGAAATCTACGCGGAAGAAGAACTTCGTAAGATGTCTCTTTCTTATCGCCTGTTTACGGTCGATGGCAGCGCTGGTGAAAAAGGATTTCCCACTTTGGCCTTATCTTCTCCCCACGATTACGTCTATGCCTGCGGTCCTTTCCCATTATTGAAGGCGATTGCCTTAACGGATCCCGTTCCTGGTCAATTTTCTTTGGAACGAAGAATGGGTTGCGGATATGGCTGTTGCATGGGTTGCACCATCGAGACGAAGCACGGGCCAAGACGCGTTTGCAAAGATGGACCGGTATTCGAAAAGGAAGATCTTTTATGGTGAACACGAAAATCTCTTTATGTGGTCAAATCTTAGACAATCCAATCATCGCCGCCGCGGGAACTTTCCATTACGGTTATGAGATGGCTTCTCTTTATGACATCAACATGCTGGGTTCCTTTTCTTGCAAAGGAACGACATTAGAACCGCGTTTTGGTAATCCTTCACCTCGCATTGCCGAAGCCAAAGACGGCGTGATTATTTCTATCGGTTTAGAAAATCCAGGTGTTGATGCCGTGATAAGCACGGAATTTCCACGTCTTCAAAAGGTATATCACAAGAAGATTTTCGCGAATTGTTGCGGATTTTCTCCCGAAGAATTTGCCGAAGTGGCTTATCGGATGGATCAAGCGGATGTGGTTGGCTTTTTAGAAATCAATATCTCCTGTCCGAATGTCAAAGGGGCGAGCCGTTTTTCTTGCGACCCTGCTTTAGCAAAAGAAGTGACGCGTCTTGTGAAAGCAAGATGTCACAAACCGGTTTTTGTCAAGTTATCGCCCAATGTGACGGATATTGTTTCTATTGCCCTGGCGTGCGAAGAAGGCGGAGCGGATGGCATTTCTTTGATTAACTGCATCCACGCGATGCGAATCGATTTAAAAAGCCGAAAGCCGGTCTTGGCATTGAAGAAAGGCGGCTTATCAGGCCCCGCCATCTTCCCGATTGCCTTAAGAATGGTTTATGACGTTTCGCATGCCGTGCATGTTCCAGTGATTGGAATCGGGGGAATCGAAACCCCGGAAGACGTGTTAGAGATGATGATGGCAGGCGCCTCTGCCGTAGAAGTGGGAGCAATGAATTTGGTGGACCCTTATATTGGTAAAAAGCTGGTGCTGGGGTTACCTGAAGCCATGGAACGTTATGGCATTTCTGATTTAAGCTCGATTATCGGTGTTGCCTGATGCTTATCAAGCAAAAAAGTAACAAAGCGATACGAGAATTATCGTAACGGCCTCAAACCTTTTCGATAGTATTCAGGATAGTAATCTTCATTAATATAGCGATCAAAGACAGCGCAGGCGAAAGAAAGAAAAGCGAGCGATAAAGGGGCAATCCATACAAAAGATAGCAATAGCATGCCTCCGAAAGCACCAAATAATGAAATTTTAGAAAGATAGGTTTCCATCGCCCAAAGAGGAGCGATGATTAGCCCCATAAACAGCAACGTGAAAGGATAGGTTCGAATGGACAATTTCATAGCGTTTTTTAAAGTGTCCATAAACGAAGAACGATAATAAACACTTTGAAGTGAAAACCATAACGCGATGGGCGCGAAGAAGGCGATTAGAATGACGGATAAAAGGATTTGAAGGAAAGGGGATAGAGAAAGATTAGTCAAAAAACGTGCGAAAGCAATAAACAAAAAAGAAGCAACAAAGCGAAGACCGCTGCTTTTTAGCCCTTCACGAAAGTCCTCCTTGAGAAAAATTGGCTCATCCCATAGTAATTGACGGAAAATTTGAATGACGCCGGAAAAAAGAAAACCGAAAAGAGTGAGGGCAAGAACTTCACCCCCTCCATAAAGGAGATTGGCATAGACACGCGCTTGTTGCAGTGTCGATTCATCGGGGTTCTCCAAATTAGAAGTCACTGCCAATAAATGAAAATCCTTGAAAAATAGCACAAGTAAAAAAGGCAAAAAGAACAGGGAAGTCAAAAACGAAAGCCACGCAATCATTCTGAAACGTTCTTTGAAAATGGAAAAATATTGAGCTAAACGAGACGCAGGGAGGTCGTTTTCTTCAAAGTCACGGCTCGCCGTTTTGATTTTTCGTCTTTTCATACTGCGCTTGCTTCTTTCATTTCACGAATTAACGGAAGTGGGGAGTCGTAAACTTCAGTCGGCGTCCCTTCTAGTATTTTCTTGCCGTCATTCACGACAAAAATTCGGTCTGCCAGAAGCAATGCTTCTTTGAAATCGTGTGTGACATAAATTCCGATGCATCCCTGTTCTTGCAGAATGTTTTTAGTCCATCCGCGCGCTTTTTCGCGTGTTTTAAGGTCGCAATTAGAAAAAGGCTCATCGAAAAGACACACGACAGGATTTCGCACCAGTGCTCTTGCAATGGCCACACGCTGTTGCTGTCCACCTGAGAGTTGACGCGGTTTCCTTCCAAGACAGACGCTTAATTCGGTGCGCTCCGCAATGGCGTAGACCCTGCTTTTGATTTCTTCTTTGCTGGCACCCATGATTTTTAAAGGAAAGGCGATGTTGTCAAACACGGTGTACATGGGATAAAGCTGATATTCTTGAGAAACAAAAGCAAAATTGCGATCTTTTGGTGCTGTTCTATCGAGGTTTTTATGATCGAATTCGACTGTTCCTTCGTAATTCAAGAGACCAAGGATGGTTTGTAACAAAGTACTTTTTCCAGAGCCGGAAGGACCGATAATGACATTGATGCCGGAAGAAAAGACGGCACTGAAGCCCTGCAAGGCGTGTGTCACGGATTTTTTACTGACATAATCGACAAAAAGGTCTTTTACGACAAGGGTGCTCATCGCTTAATTATCAAGTCTTTTCAAATCCAAATGAATCAAACTTGGAAAGAAGGTATTTTTTTATAAAAGAACAAGAAGAAAATGAACGTGCGAGATATTCCGGTTTTCTATAATGAAATCATGCAATTTCCAAGTCATTTCGTCGGCCGAACAAAAGATTTTCAAGATATCGACCACTGGGTTCCTGCCCCCTATTTTCGGAAGACGTTTGTCCTCTCTTCCGTTAAAGAAAGTGAAATCATCCTTTGCGGATTAGGCTTCTATCGCCTTTGGGTGAACGGAACGGAAATCACCGATGGCGTCCTTACCCCTTATATTTCGAACCCCGACCATTATCTTTATTACGATCGTTATGATGTAACGGCATTTTTAAAATCAGGGAAGAACGTAATCGGGATTCTTTTGGGCAATGGCTTTCTGAATCAGGGAACGACGGTTTGGGATTTAAATCGGTCTCCCTTCCGCGATGCCCCTAAAGTAGCATTGGGTTTCTATCAAGAAGGAAAGCTTGTTTTTGAAAGCGATTCTTCCTTTTTAACAGCAGACTCCCCAATTTTATGGAACGATTATCGCGGTGGTGAATATTACGACGCCAGAAAAGAAATCCCCCATTGGAACGAAATTGATTTCGATGATGCTTCTTGGGATCCTGCCATTGACAAAAATGCGCCTCATGGAGAAGCAACTTTTTCAAAAGCCCAAAAAATTCGCTTTTTCGAGAGAAAGAAGCCGGTGAAGATTCGGAAAACCAAACGGGGTTATGTTTATGTTTTCCCTGAGAATGAAGCGGGAGTGACAGAACTTTCGATCCAAGGGAAACGTGGCCAAACCATCGTGCTTCGCCATGGCGAATGGATGCTTAATGACGAATTTGATGACGCCTTCATCCGTTTTGGTGAACAAACGCCGGATTGTTATTCCCAGATGGATACCTACGTTCTTAAAGGAGAAGGCAAGGAGACATATATTCCTTCTTTTGTTTACCACGGATTCCAAGTGGTACTCGTCGAAGGACTTGAAGATGAACAGGCGACACCGGATTTACTGACCTATCTTGTGATGCATACAGATTTGCCAGAAATCGGTTCCTTTCATTCTTCGAATCATACGATGAACCGTTTGACGGATATGGCTGATCTTTCCTATTTGGCTAATTTCTTTGATTTCCCGACCGATTGCCCGCATCGTGAGAAAAACGGATGGACAGGGGATGCGGCTTTATCCTTAGATTATTTTTTGTGGACGAGGAACGCCATCCCTTCCTTGAAAGAATGGTATCGATCGGTATTAAAGGCCATGAATGAAAAAGGTGCTATACCAGGTATCGTCCCGACCAGCGGGTGGGGATATGATTGGGGTTCAGGCCCAGGCTGGGATCGCTTGCTTTTCGAATTACCATATCAAATTTATCGATTTTCGCATGACCAAGAAATCATCGCGGAAGCATATCCATACTTGTTGCGTTATCTTGCTTATGCCGAGACGCGAGCAGATCCGAATGGCTTGTATGGCTATGGACTTGGCGATTGGTGTCCTGTTGGAGTACATAATTACCGTTACGTCACTGAAACCAATCTATTAATCACCGACACATTGCATGTTCTTGACATGGTGCAAAAAACCATTCGAATTGCAAAGTGGCTAAACAAAGACACGTCTAAGCTGATTGACAAAGAAGAAAAAATAAAAGCCGATTTCCGAAAGGCATTTATTGCCGGTGGCCGTTTTCTAGAAGAGAAAGCCACGCAAACAGGACTAGCAATGGCATTGGAACGCAACGTTTTTGCGCCTGAAGAAGAGCCAAATGCGATTTCTCAGTTGCTTTCTTTGATTCAAGGAAAAGACGAAGGTCACATTTCCATTGGTGTTTTTGGGAATCAAGCGCTATATCGCGCATTGACGGAACACGGGCAAGTCGATTTGGCCATGAAATTGTTGTTGCAGCCATCCTTTCCTAGTTTGGGGTATTGGGCAGACGTGCAACGTTTTTCTGCTTTGCCAGAAGCGTTTGAATGGGATCTTCATTACAAGGCAATCGCTTCCTATGAAGGAGGCAAAGAATTCCCAGCCATTCGTTGCTCTCATAACCACCATTTTTGGGGCGATTTTGTCGCCTACTTCTACGAAGATATTGCAGGCTTTCTCCTAACGGATGACGGAATCATCATCCGTCCTTATTTCCCCGCTTGTTTAAGCGAAGTGTCGGCCAGTCATTGTTTTCCAGAGGGGAAAGTGGGCGTTTCTTGGAGAAAAGCAGCGAATCATATTGAGGTAACCATTCGTTCCCCGGAAGGAATGAAAGTTCGTTTTGAAAATACCGATGAAGATTTGCCTGTTGTTTTGCATCAAATCGTCTATCGTGGCGGTGAAATAACAGACAAGATGCCATTTCACTCATGATACATCCTTGATTTTGCTTTTTTAAAGAACACGAAGGAAAAGATTATGCCAGCAACAGCAGGAACTTCTTCTTTGTGTCACCGACTTTTTGCAATACGGCGTTTCTTCCTCTTCTAAGCGAAAGATGTTTGCCGTAAATGACTTTCCTTTTTATCAAACGTTTGCGTATCGTCTATCTTTTTTTACTGAGAACAAGCGAGGTGCCTCATGGACCGATTAGAACCAATTCTTCAAGAAGCGAAAAAACGCGCCCATCCTTATGCCGTTTTTGACATGGATTTCACGTTGACTGTCAACGATACTGAAATCACAACGGAATATACGCAAGTGATGCACCATTTGTTTTGGATGGATCCCGTTACCTTTCGAAAAGGCATGTCTTCTTATTATCCGCAAGGATTCAGCTCCTTTGCGAAAGAAGCGGTGGAATGTTACGAGACACTCGCTTCCAGGAAAGAAACTGACCCAACCATTCGTGCCGCTTTTCAAACGGCGATGTTTGGTGTGCTTCACGAAGTTGACAATTTTCCCGGATTAGAAAACTGCACGTTCCCAAATTTCTTAAAGATGGGATTAAAACGGGAGGAATTATCCGTTTTCACTTCTTTGATGCTTCGCCATCTTTTAAAAGAACCGTTGCAGTCGTCTTATCAAGGCATGACATATCCTTCAGGATTACGCCCCAATCAGGTCATCATCGATATTTTGCATCGTCTTCACCAAGAAGGCATTGGTATTGCCGTCGTCAGCGCCTCTTATGAAACCGATGTAAAAGCAATGATAAAGGCGCTTTCTCTAGAAAAAGAAGTGGACCATGTTTGTGCGGTGAAAGATGCTTTTGATGACTGCGGTTATGTTTTGCCAATCAATGGTGATTCAGAAGGATTGCTGCCTTGGAAAGAAGGGAAGGTTGCCGTGATTCGGAGGGATTTGGTTCCTATTTTCGGGGAAGAACCTTCTTTTGCTT
The DNA here is from genome assembly GCA_902791935.1 of uncultured Erysipelotrichaceae bacterium. Classification (GTDB taxonomy): domain Bacteria; phylum Bacillota_I; class Bacilli_A; order RFN20; family CAG-826; genus UBA4951. The sequence continues at coordinate 84,688 of CADAXQ010000004.1, forward strand.
TCGGCGATTCTAATTCCGATGTTCCGATGTTAACTTCTTTCCCTCATCTCTTATTGGCTGGCATTTCACCCTTTGCAAACGGCGAAGAAATGCTTGAATTAGCAAAAAATAGCCAAGACGTATATCAAAAAGGGAAAACTTTGGTCCATCGTTTTTGAATATGGCTTGGTTTAATATTGTCATTACCTCGTTTGCTGTTTGCTTCGCCTTGGCGGGCATTATCGATTTATGCTTCTTAAAACAGCGTTGGGGCATCGGAGAATCCTTTCAAAAAGGAATCAAAATGGTTGGCCCTTTGATTCTTTCTATGGCTGGAATGATATCCATTGCTCCGTTGGTATCCTGGATTAACGATCATACTTTAGGCCCGCTTTTTCTTCGGATGAATATGGATCCAAGTATTCCTTTAGCGACGTTTCTCCCAATGGATATGGGTGGATATGCAGCGGTAAAATTAGCGACAACGGACGAAACAATGGCCCTTGCTAGCGGCATCGTTTATGCTTCCATGAGCGGTGTCACGTTCTTGTTTATTTTGCCTACGGCATCTTCTTTCTTGAAAAAAGATGACCTTCCTTTCTTTGGCAAAGGCTTATTAATCGGCCTTTGGGGCATTCCTTTTGGCACTTTTATCGGCGCGCTTATGCTTGGTGTTGCACCTTTAAAAATGCTTTATAACCTTATTTTTCCTTGCCTCTTTTTCGCCATCCTGTTTCTTTTGCTGCTTCTTTTTCCCAAAGGGACGCTTCGGGCGTTTCGTTATTTGGCAAAAGGAACAGAAGTACTTTCCTTGCTCTTTTTTGGCATCGCCTTGGTTCGTGATCTCGTTTTGATTCCGATTGGGGAGCAAGTCGGGTTTGACGCGAATGCCTTGCCGTTCTTCCGTTACATCGCCCCGCTTTCGGAAGGAATCCGCATATCGGGAAATATCGGATTGTTGCTTTGCGGTTTCTATCCGTTTTTGACTTTGCTTCTTCGTTGGCTTGATCGACCGCTTTCTCGTCTCGCAAAATGTCTTCATGGCACCAAAGAAGGAGTCATCGGTCCCTTGCTTTCTTTGACCAATTTGCTCTCGACTTATGAAGTTTATCCGTTGATGAACGAACGAGAAAAAGTCATGAATGCCGCTTTTGCGGTGGGAGCAAGTTATGCGTTATGTGATCATGTTGCTTTTTGTATCAGTGAGGCACCGAACGCTTTGTTTCCGATGATTGTTGGCAAATTGATTGCAGGAGGAATCGGATTCGGCGTTGCCTTTCTTTTGGAAAAGGTCAATCACAAACAAAGTCAAGCTTCGTGAATGAACCAAAATCCCTTTATACTTTTTCAAAGGTGATGTTTTGATAATCGATATCAATTTGAGATTGATTACGGAATTGCCCTGGCGTCAATCCGGTGATTTTCTTGAATTGGGTAGAAAAATATTGAACGTTATCATAAGAAAGACCGTCGGAAATATCTTTTAGAGAAAGTGTGCCTAAAGTAATGAGCTCGCATGCTTTCTTGATTTTCATCTTTGTGAAATAACTCATGATGGAATCATGCATTTCTCGTTTAAAAACAACGGAAATTCGCGAAACGCTGTAGTTGAATTGCTTCGCCGTGTCTTCCAGATTGATTGCTTTGTCGATATTGGCGTTGAGGTATTCCAAGACCTTTGTTACGATTTTGCTATGCTTGATTTCTGTAATGTTTCCCGTTTCCTTTTTATTTTGGGAAGAAGGGCGTGCCAAACGTAATAATAGCAATTCGAAAGAGTCTTTGACTTCTTGTTCTAAGCATATGCTTTCTTCTTTGCCAGACGGTCTTCCACCCGCGGTGCGCGCAATTAATTGAGTGCCTTGATGATAGATGTTTTTCAAATAGAACTGATCGATTTCGTTACTTCGAATGACTCGATCGCACAATTCATCCGCTGCCTTTTTGCTGTTATTGCTTAGTTTGAACGTAAAAAACATCACGCGGCACTGGACACCGTTTGCCTTCACGCGATGATAGTCCCACGGGCGATGAATCAAAATGTCGCCATCTTCCAATACGGAGGAATAACGAGAAGTGGCAACAGTAATAGAGCCGCGTTGCACATAAACCAATTCCATCGGTTCATGACTCTCGCCCATATAAGAGAAGTTCGGCGTATAGAGATAAGTAAAGATTTGGAAAATCTCCTTTACATTGTATTTAGACTTCAGAGGGGTTGGATCGAGGTAGACTTTACGTTCCTCTGTCATGTAATTTGACATACGATTTTCAAATCTCCTTTGGCAAACAAATTTTATAACTAAATAACAAGAAATCAATAACAAGAAGAAAGCGCTCACAACTAAATTAAGATTAGTAAAAAGCAGAGAAGAAAAAGAAATCATTGGCATTCTAAAACACTTCTCTTACAGCTTTTGCAACGCGAAATAACAAAGGAGATATGGCATGGTTTCGTCTTCACAACGTTTCGCCCGTCAGCCTAAACGAAGCAGGAACAATGGAGATTTCAAAAAGCGTCCGACACGACGCGGACAAGTCCTTTTTGCTTGGAGTTTCATTCTCATTCCGCTTTTGTATTTGATTATCAACTGGATTTTTATTAACGGCCAAACCGTGCTCCTTGCCTTTAAAGACCCATGGAATCGTTGGACTTTTGATAATTTCAAAGAGGTTTGGAAACGTTTTACTGATCCTTACGAAGCAGACATGACGCCGGTATTGCTCAATACGTTACTATATTTTGCAATGCAGGAATTTGTCGGTTTGCCGGCCTCATTCTTCGTTTCCTATTTCATTTACAAGCACATCAAAGGATATAAAGTGTTCCGCGTTATCTTTTACCTTCCCTCCATCATCCCGACTATGGTCATGGTCATTGCTTTCTCTCAATTCGTCTTCCCGCAAGGTCCTTTTGAAATGATTTGCACCTGGCTTAACATCAAGCTCCCAACAGAAGGCATTCTCTATAACGAATCGACAGCAAAATGGGCTCTCATCGTCTATTCGTTCTTTACAAGCGCCGCCGGAAACATCCTTTTCTATAGCGCCATGTCGCGGATTCCGCCTGATCTCATCGACGCCGGCAAGATTGATGGCTTAACGCCGTTTCAAGAATTTATCCATGTCATCTTCCCTTTGATTATGCCCACCTTCATGATGACTTTGTTACTGGACGTAAGTTCGATTTTAAACGCAGGCCCGCCAATCTTTTTGTTTGGCAACCCGCCGGGAACTCAGAATATCGCAAACTGGTTCTTCTATTCCGTTTATAGCAGTGGTTCCACCGGTATTGGCAAATACGGATATTTGTCCGCTCTCGGCCTGTGCTTCACCCTCATCAACTTGCCGATTGTCTTCTTGGTTCGCCACTTGGCAGAAAAATTCTCAACCGTGGAGTATTAATGATGAAAAGCGCTTTATTCTCTTTAAAAAATCGACCCTATCGTCCGCGAAAGTCTGCCAACAACAAGCTTTCAATACACGATCGCGTGATTTATGTGATTGCTTTTATCATCTTTTTGCTTTGGGCCATTTTGCTTCTCTACCCCGTTCTTTGGCTAGTGTTGAACTCTTTCAAGACCAAAGGCCAATACTACAGCGATCTTTTCTATGGACAGCCCTTTGCTTTCCCCAAAAAGTGGGAATTTCAAAACTGGGGGCTTGCCTTCACTAGCATTTCTCTAAAAGGTCTGACGGAGACCAATTTCTGGGGAATGTTATGGAATTCTCTTTGGTATTGCGGATTACGTGTCATCATGGGCGTACTTGTTCCCATGATGACCGCTTATGCGATGGCGAAATTTGAATTTAAAGGCAGGGCTTTGATTTATGGCTTTGTCATCACCAGTATGACCATTCCCATTTTCGGAACAAACGGTGCTGCCTTTACGTTCTATTACAAACTCGGTCTTTACAACAATCCTTTGTTTGTCGTTTTCACGGGATTAGGTGGATTTGGTGGCAGCTTCTTGATTATGTATGGATACTTCAAAAGCATCTCTTCAAATTACGCCGAAGCCGTTTATATCGATGGAGGGAACGATTACACGGTTTTCTTCCGTATTATCTTGCCGATGTCATTGCCATTAATCGCTACGTTTGGTGTCATGACTTTCATTGGCTCATGGAACGATTCTGGAACCATGTTAATCTACCTTCCCGATTATCCGACTTTGGCTTCAGGCGTCTTTGAGCTCTCAAATGGAAATGACACCTTGCGTTACACCAACCCGCCGGTTTATTTCGCTTTGCTTGCCATTATGGCGATTCCGGTATTAACGATCTTTATCGCCTTTTCCGATCAAATTATGTCCAATCTATCGATTGGTGGCATTAAAGGCTAATCTTCAAAAACAAGAAATTCGATTGTTCTCATAAAGGAGGAAAATAATATGAAGAACAAGAAAAAGGCTCTCCTCATCCCCGCCAGCGCATTATTGGCCATGAGCCTTGGCTCCTTGACCGGTTGCAACAAGCCCGTCGCGGATACCACCCAAACACTGGAAGTCTGGACAGTCAAGTTGGGATTCGGTTCTGATTGGGCAAAAAATCTTTTGGACGCTTTTAAAGAAGAAGCATGGGTTAAAGAGAAATACCCGAACCTTCAAACGATTTTCGAAACGAGCGCCGATCGTAGCGCCATCAACACCCGCTTAGATGCAGGAGAAGGCGTCAATACCGTCGACTTAGTTTTCTCCGATTCCGTTACTCCTTACATGGGTGAAGACAACCAAGGAAATGCACGCAGCGTTGATTTAACCGATGTTGTATATCACTCCAAAGTACCAGGAGAAGATATCACCGTTTATGACAAGCTTCGCGATGATTGGAAGAAGCAAACCGCTTATTACAGCGTCGGTGAAAATTCGTTCTCTGGCAACGTTCCCTACAAAACTTATGATTTCTTGTGGGGAAGCGGCATGATGGGCATCGTCTATAACGAGGAACTTTATAAGTCCTTTGGCTATTCCGTTCCTCCCCGTACGAGCGATGAACTTTTCGAAGTATCGCAACATATCAAAGAAGGCAATGACCAATACAAGGAAGACTATACCTTCATGTATTCTTCAGGCGGCGATTATATGGGCTATCTCTATCAAATTTGGTGGGGACAATATGAAGGAATCGATAATATCTATAACTACTATCAAGGTATCGGCTTCGATGGAGAAAATTACGTTGAAAAGAGTTCAGATATTTTCAAACAAGTGGGCCGAAGAGAAGCGATGAACGAATTGATTCGCCTCTCACAAAAAACAAACGGTCTGCGTTATTCTCGCGGTGCGGCCACCGATTTTAAGGCAGCGCAAAAATTCTACTTCCAAGGAAAAGGCGTCTTTATGTGCAACGGCGACTGGCTGGCGGAAGAAAGCAAAGAAGATCTAGCGGAGTCTCCTTATCACTTCAAGATGATGAAGACACCGATCATTTCTTCCATTCGTAACAAAACCAAATCGATACCTGATGATGCAACGTTGCGTCAAGTGGTGCAGGCGATCGATGATGGCAAAACCTTTGCTGAAGCCAATATTTCTGGCGTTACGGAAGCGGACTACAAGACCATCATGGATGCGCGTGGCGTGACGCTTTCTTTGGGCGCCGGTTTCCATTCTTGCATTCCTTCGTATGCCGCCGGAAAAGAAGTTGCCATTGATTTCTTACGTTTCATGGCAACGGACAAAGCACAAGAGATTTACGCCAAAGCAACGGGTGGTGCAACGCTCCCCTTCAAATATAAGATGTCGGACAAAGAGGTCTTTAAAGGATTCTCCGATTTGCAAAAGAGCGTGATCGACATGCGCGAAAATAGCATTTACGAATCTGCTTGTATGCCAATCGGCACAAACATGCCGTTAGTGAAATTTGGCGGTTTAGGAATCTGGACTTCCTATGCTTTAAAAGGAACTTGGGATATCAACTATGCCCAAAACGGTTCTTTGGATCCTACCGATGAATGGTCAGCACAAGCTGCTTATGACCGTGACATCGACTATTACACCAACAATGATGGCGAGAAGTGGAATAACTGCCTTCGTCTTGCCGGCTTCATCAAATAATCAGCGATAACGAACCAAGTAAGGAGGATGATTTTCATGAAAAAAGGAATTCAGTTGCTATTGCTATCAGGCGCCGCTTTGTTAACACTTTCATATGTTTCAAAGCCCGCTTTGCGCGTAAAAGCCATAGATAGTCAAGAGCTATGGAGCGCTCCCTTCGTGGAAAAAGTCCTCCGCTCTGGGCGGAAATACGCACATGGCGTTGGTGAAATATCAGTCGATGCAGCCAAAGATGAAGCGGAAGCGGCGCAATTGGTTTTAGAACCTGCCGAGAACTGCTCTTATCGTCTCACCTTAGAAGACTTGAAACGCGATGGCGGGACGGAGATTTACGAAGCCACTCACATCGACGTTTACCAAGCGATGTACGTTAATGTTCCAGCCCTTTTTAATGGGCGGGTACGCAATCTCTCTTCGGGCTATTATCCTGATGCCATGCTGCCTTATGAAGCGGCAGTCAAGAAAGGGGTAAATGCCGTCGAAAAAGGCAATCGGCTCAGTTTGTATTTTGATTTCAATATCCCCTTCGGACAAATGGAAGGCACGTATCGAGGCACTTTCTTGGTGGCTTTGGGTAACAAAGAAATCGAAGTTCCCGTCACCTTAAGAGTGCGAAGCATCGCAGTCAATCCTGATGTTTCCACATTAAGCATGTTTTCTGATACTTGGACCCATTGTATTGGCGAATATAACGGGTCCCAACGGATGCAAGACCTTTATCACAAAGCTTTGATGAAATATCGTGTTTGCCCGACCAGTTTAGTCGTTGACACGAGCGGGAATGACGAAGATGCCGCTTATTATGCCGAAAAAGTTGTGGAATTGTATCGTTATGGCAGCGATGAATCCGTTTTTGGCCCTAAAGCCGATCGCTTTACTAATTTCACCATCCCGGTTTCCTTGGCTTCAGCCCCATCTTATGCAGAAGGATTCAAACGTTATTTGAAACCGATTGTGAATGTCTCCTGTCGTGAAAAGGTAAATCTTTTAGAACGTTGCCGTGTTTATTGCATCGATGAACCGGCCGCCAACGGCACAAAGCCAGAATATTGCGCCAACATTTTATCTTTCCACCAAGGTGCCATCAGCGAAATCCGGAAAATGATCGAAGGGATGCGTGGCGATTTGAAAAACACTTATGGTGTGGACGATGATTTTGTCGACGCTTTAATCGAAGGCACCGCAAAAATTCATAATGTCGTCACACAAAGCTATACCAACGAATATGCAGGAACCATCGATACTTTCTGCCCACTTTTTGACAGCTACGATACGCCTTCGATGCGTCAAAAGTATCAAGAAGTCAATCCTGATGAACGTTGGTGGTATGGCTGTTTAGTTCCTGCCGCCCCGTTTCCTACCTATCACATTGATGATTTGGGATATGGCCCAAGACTGGTGGGGTGGTTGCAAAACCTTTATGGAGTCCGCGGCAATCTCTATTGGGCGACAGACTCTTATGCCGCCTATCAAAGCATTGGCGGGGGTGCTCATTATTACCGCTATCTTGACGATTATTATAGTACGGCCGCCCTTTTTGACATTTATCCCGGGGAAGGTTATTTGTTCCGCCCAGGCAAATCCATGGGCGTGGATGGCCCTTTGCCAACGATTCGTTTGACTTCCATTCGAGACGGATTAGAAGAATACGAATTGATGAATGACATTCAAAAAGAATATAAAGCGGTTAGCGAGGCGATCGGTTTGTCTTTCGATGCTTCTTCCAGTTTCGTATCCATGATTTCAAAAATGGTAAATGGGATGCAATTGGGCGGAACGGTTGCCGATTTCGTGGGAGCAAGACAAGAACTTCTGGATTTATCTGAATTCACGGAAAGTGGTGTTGTTTTCCCAAGTTATTCTGATGATAGCAAAGGTCATTTAGATTATGGTGTGTATGTTCCTGCCGGAACGACCTTGACCGTTGAAGGGGCCACAAAACTTTCGGAAGAGGCAGCAACTGGTGGCACACTTTACCATTATGGCGTCGATATGACGAATACAGCGGCAGAAGTAGCGGTTTTCAAGGCCACAAACGCAGCTGGAAAAACCTATTCTTTGACGCGAAATCTGCCTGGAAAAGTAGTCGTTCATGGCATTGACAGCAATAGCCCGTCTGATTTCTCCGGAACGGATTTGACGGGTGCAAGTTTTGTGACCAAGAATGGCGAAAACGCCGTTCAACTAGCATTGCAAGCGGTTGGAGCGGATGAAGTGAAGCGATTCCAAAAAGTCACATGGAAACCTTCTTATTTATCCGAATTTAACGATAAAGTCGTCAAAGCCGTTTTCAAATTCTTCTTCGATGGCGGGGCAAGTGAAACGTTACCGTTATTGATGTTAGTGAAATACAAGAACAAAATCGCGCTTTCTCAAGAAGTTTCTGTCACTCTGAAGCAAGGGGAGAATCTCGTTTCCTGGAATAGCATTTCTGGCCTAGATTGGACCGATGTCGGTTCTATTGAAAAGATTGACTTCCGTTTTGCCGATTCTCCAAGTGGTGTCGCTTTGCCTGCACGTCATGATATCTACTTCATGGGAACAACAATCTATCAGGGATAAGAGAGGAACATTTATGAAACAATACCGTCGCAATTGCATTCTCTTATTGGCTTCGTCGTGGTGTCTAGGCGGATGTCAAGCACAACAGTCGTCAACGTCTTCCGCCGACCCAATTGATGCGCCCGAAACCATTTATTCGGACTTTAATGATTGGGACACCGATTTCACTTTGATTCGCGTTGGCCCTACTTCGGGTGCTGTGTATTTGAATGAAGACCCGCAATACAGCCGCGATGGAACAGGCAAATCTTGCCTCTTCCGTCCCTTGGGAAGCTATTCGCGAAAGGAAGCGGCTACCTTTCTCTTCCCCAATTATTCCGAGAAACAAGGTTTTGATTATCGCGATTATTCAAAAACAAAAGAATTGGTCTTTGATTTTTATAATGCAGAAGATAAGGAATTACAGGTTGCAGTCGGTTTAGCGCCGTCCATTCCTACTGCCTACACCAATACGTTGACGAAAACCGTATGGCAGACGTTAGCAGCGAAAGCTTGGACAACGATCACCTATCAAGTTGATCAAACTTCTTTGGGTTTCCTTTTCGATGTGGCCAATATCGACGGATTCTATGTGCAATTTGCCAATAGCGGAACGCGGGACGAAGAAAAGGCGCCACACGTCTATTTAGATAACATCAAGATTGAACGGTATATTGTTGCTCCTCCAAAAGGCGAAGGACTTCGTTTAGAGCCAATGGAATTCATGAACTTTGAAGACCCGTTGCAAGAAATGGCCATTGATGTGAACGGCCCAGCCGATGCTAAACCGGAGGGCGGCATCGTCAAAGCAACCTCGGTTGGCCTAGAGGCGCCAAGCGGGGATTACATCTATTCTTGGACTTGTCATCCCAGCCCCAAGAACACCGGTTCATGGTCTTCGGTGATTTTCTCTTCCTTGGTCACGCAGGCAACTATTCTAAATCAGGTTGACGCGACTTTAGCCAAGCAACTCGTTTTGAATTTTTGGGTTTATAACGACACAGATGCCATGAAATGGATGGAGCAGGATTTCTTATATGCGGATCAAACGGTTTATTGCTCCTTGCAACTGAAGCCGAAAACCTGGATGAAATTTTCCTTGTCGATGGAGGAGGCGTTAACCAAATTTGAAGGGTTTGCCAAAGGTGGTAAATTGCGCTTTGTCTATCCGGAATATACCGAAAAGGAAGACTATCATTTTTACTTCGACAATTTCTATTTCTCATGGGCGAGTGAAACCCATCCTGGCAGCATCGAATATTAAGAAGGAGAGATTTGCATGAAACACCAAAAAGCATCGTTCTTCTTCCTGACATTAACCCTCTTGCTGGCTTCCTGCGGAGAGAGTAAGGAAGGAAAATCCACTTGGGGAACGCTAGAGAACTTCTCAGATCAAACCGTTACAGCGGAAGCAGGCGACCGCTATACGCCCGATTTGACCGAAGTGAAGACAAAAGAAGGGAAAACCTATACCTTAAATAACGATTTATTCATCACCGCTACCGATTCAAAAGGTGCCGATGTAGCAATCACAAACGGGTCATTTACGGTGACCGACATGGATGGCTATACGGTATTCTATCGGGTTTACGAAGGAAAAGATTATCGCGAACGGAAAGTGACCTTAAAGGTGAAGGATAGCACCAGCCCGAAAATTCAGATTCTTGGTTTGCGGTCAGAACGCGAGGTCGGGACATTTGCATTGCCAACGTTACGGGTCAGCGACAATTCTGGTGAGACTTTGGCTGCCACTTATGAAATCTTAGATAAAAGCAGTGGCAAAGTCGCCGATTCCGTTACCATCAACAAAGAAAAGAAAACCATGACTTTTGTGACGCCTGGCGAATATGTGTTCCATGCCAAAGCAGAAGATTCCCATGGCAATATCGGCGAAGCGTCGAAAGACTTAATCATCACTGAAAAGATGGCACAGGGCGTATGGGAGAATTTTGATAATGAACGCCACTTGGAAGTGATTAAAAACATCAATCATTACACTTCCCAAACCACCACGCGATGGCTTGATTCCTATAAAGGAAGAACAGGAGTGGCAGAGATTCGGCCGAATTACAAAGAATATTATTATCATTCCTCCTTTGTTCAGCTTGGGTTGAACAAAACCGTGGCGGAGATGATGAAATGCCATTGGAACGCATTCACGCTTTCGATGTATGTGAGCGCAGGGAACGAATCGACCGTGAAAGTGTCTAATGGTTCCTATTTGTTTGGCGAAATCGAAACCGGAAAATGGGTGGATTTCAAAATCACGCGCAAAGCGTATCTAACGCCCGAAAACAGCCGAATGTTCCCAAATATGGTGGTAACCGATGATAGCGAAGCGCGATATTTGGCGTTCGCCAAAGCCATCACCGGCGATACGCCGAAATTGGCTTTTGCCATCAACAGCGCATCAGACGATACCGATGTGAAAATCTATCTCGACGCCATCACTTGGGAAGAAGGGGAGAAAGACACCGAAGCTCCAAAAGTGCGTTTAGAGGGGGCGACATGGAAAGTCCAATCCCACACTTTGATGACCATTCCGACCATTGTCGTCGAAGACAACATGGATGCCACATCGACTTATGAGAGTCTGCATTTCTATTATGTAAACGGCGAAACACGGCAGGAAATCGGCATCAGCAATGGCAAAGTACAAATTGGTGATGCGGGTACTTATCAATTGGTGGTTGGCGTTCGCGACGATAGTGGAAATTATGCCGATCGTGTTTTCACCTTTACGGCAACTGATGAACCCGTCGATCCACATATTATCGCCACTTATGATGCCGAAGAACAAATCGGCGGAACCAATGGCGAAATCGGTTACCTGGATGCCTTTGAAGGGGCAAATGGCGTCATGTCGGTAAAGCTTCAAGATGCCGTCGAATATGGCAGTGGCTTCTTAGCAATGCAATTCCCTAAAGCGGCGATTGATGCCGCTATTGCTGGCCGCTTCGACTACGTTCGTTTCCGCATGTATGTTGCTTGCGAAACTTCTTCGAGCGATGTCCTTGTTTATTCTTGGAACAGCAATCTAGGAAAAATCAAACCAAATCAATGGATTGATTTTGACTTAACCATCAAAGGATTGTCCTACCATTCTTTCTTATCCTATAACGAGCAATTGACGCGGCAAGACACCTACACACAATTCGTGAATCAATACGTAAATGGAAAAGGAATCTTATTCTATCTTTCTGATACGGATCTGATCAGCAATAAAAAAGCGGTAACTTACTACTTCGATTCCGTGGAGTGGGGAATTTACCACGAAGGCGACTATGTGGAATCCGTCAAAGGCTTGAAAGCGTCTTATGATCTTGCGAATGAAACCTCGATTGCCGTTCCCACCATCGCGATGGTGTCGGATGGCATCTTAAGCAGCGAAAAAGAAATTTCTTCCATTGCTTTCTATCAAAAGGACGGAGAGGATTGGAATGAGATTCAACCCAAAGACGGCCGCATTATCTTCCCATCAAAAGGAGAATATAAAGCCGTGACAAAGGTGGAAGGATGCCCCGACTTTACTTCTTCTTTCATCGTGGAAGATTTAACCAACGCCATCTATTCCTTTTCAAGCGATGACGTCTATACAGAAGATCCGAAAGAGACATGGTATCCGGCAAAAGGGGAACACGTTACTTTTGATTATCATAACGGCCGCAGCACCTGGATGGAGAAATTCACTGGCAAAGACGGCGTTACGGAATACGGGGTCTTGAAAGCAAATCAAGCTCAGTCCAGCCTTCGCTTTGACATCGGAAACAAGAAATTCGAATGGGACGAAATCAAAGTCCGCATTTATTTCGAAGCAGAAAGTGCGACAAAAGTTGGCGTTTATAGCGCGAGTTCGGAAGTCTCTTACTATGATGGCGGTTTGCCTGCCAACGCTTGGACCGACATGACCATTAAACGGGAGATGTTACATAACGAGAAAGCGGCCATGTACGCCTTAGGATCGGCGACTTATAACGCCTCGGTCGATGATTTCTATAACTTATGCTTTGGACGCGTCGGTTATAACAATCAAAGCTGCTTCCAATTCGATATCTATAACTATGATCCCTGGAAACTTTTGGATGTCACGGTCTATATTTCGCTGATTTCATGGGTAAAAAATTCATGATTTCGATTCTTATAAAAAGAGAAAAAAGCAAATTTTCATGTTATAGGAGGTAATGAGACATGAAGAAAAAATCAACAACATTGGTGTTGCTCTTTACAGGAGCGATGCTTCTTAGTGGTTGCGGGGAGAAGAATCCAAGTGGGTCTTCAAACTCCTCTCACCAAAATTCCACATCCTCACAGCCAGTCGCTAAAACGTTTGCGGTAACGTGGAATCAAGACCCTGCAAAATATACTTTGGTTCCTGAAGCCGGCCTAGACGCAGCAAAAATCAAAGAAGGCACTCCCTTCCGCTTCCATTTGACCATGACTGACGCCTATAGCAAAAAGACGAATCTTTCGGTGAAAGAAGGAACCAACGAGCTGACTCCCAATGGTGAGGGCATCTATCAAACGGGCGCGATAAAAGCAAATGTTGCTTTATCGATTTCTGTGGACATCAATACCTACGTCATTTCCTTCGTGGATGCGGATGGAAAAGAACTACAAAAGAAGACTTATTCGCACGGTGATAAAGTCTCTTATGACGGGGTTACGCCTTCTAAAGAGAGCACCCAGTCAAAAACCTATACCTTCGCTGGCTGGGACAAAGAGGTGACGGACGCCGTTGCGGATACGACATACACCGCTGTATATGACATCACGTCTGATCCAAATTATTTCACGTCTTTTGATACGGCCGAAGAAATGGGCGATGTTGATGGCACAAAAGAATTCTTAGAAACCTTTGAAGGGGAAAACGGCGTGGTCAAAACCGTGGAATCGAATGCGACGGATACGGGAGCAGGGTTTTTGGCCATGCATTTCTCTTCCTTGGTTATGAGCAAGGCCATGGAAGCCAAATTCGATTACATCCGTTTGCACGTTTATGTGGATGCAGAGACAGAAAGCGCCGCCTTGCCTTTCTACTCTTGGAACGCAAAGCTTGGGGATATTGCTTTGAAGCAATGGACATATTTTGATATTAACCTCAAGACTCTTTCAGCAAACTCCTTTCTGGCGAAAGAGGAAATCAATCGCCAAGGTGTATATGATGCTTTAAAAGAAAAATACGTCGATGGAAGCGCGGTCATGATGTATACCAACGATGAAACATTGGTTAAAAACAAAGCGCCCGTTACGTTCTATTTGGATTCCATTACTTGGGGCGTCAGCCATGTTGCCGACAGCATTGTCTCCATTGAAGGGCTAAGTGCAGATTACGACCTATCAAAAGGAGCCATGGCCTTACCGACCAAAGTTAAATTGACGGATGGCGTGTTCGAAAGCCAAAAAGATATTACGGAAAAGAAAGTGTATGCCTTAAATGGCGAAACCTGGGAAGAAGTGGCAACGGAAAACGATGCCGTCACTTTGCCAAAGGCAGGAAAATACAAAATGGTCGTCAAAGCCGACGGCGTGACGGACGCGTTTGAAAAAACGTTCTTGGCAGAAGACTTGACCAACACCGTTTATAGCTACGCCACCGATGATGTTTATACGGAAGACCCCGTTGGCGAACCATATCCTGTGAAAGGGCAGCACGTGCAAATCGATTACCACAACGGCGGTAGCACCTGGTTGGAAGAATATAAAGATTCCAATGGCGTCACTGAATATGGTGTCGTGAAAGCAAATAACGCCCAATCCAGCGTTCGCTTAGATTTGGGGAACAAAAAATTCGCGTTCGATTACATCACCATCAGAATGTGCTTTGCGACGGAAACGAAAAAGAGAATCTCAGCCTACAGCGCCAACGTGGAACTTGATAGTTCTTATTATGGCACCGCTCGTTATTCAAACGAATGGATGGACCTCAAAGTGACACGTGAGAATTTGAAAAACAAAGGATCGGAAATGTATTGGTCACAGTCTGCTACCTATACCGATGATAGCGATGATACATTCTATAATCTTTGTTTTGGAACTGTCGGTTATAACAAGCAATCCTGCTTGATGTTTAGGATGATGAACTACGATCCGTGGGGCGAAGCAACAGATGGAACCCTTCTTGTTTCCAAGATCACTTACGGATTAAACGGATAATATAAAAATACGACAAGAAAGGGCGGGCGTGTTTATCGTCCGCCTCTTCTTGTTTTGATAAAATAGAGAAAAGAGGAACGGGAATGAAAATCAAAGTGGATTGTGTCTCTCCCTTTCTAGAAGGAATCAAAGAGTTGCAATCGCAACTTTCTTTTTCGCTAGATGAGGGCGGATATCCGATTCATTTTTTGTCAATTGAAGGCGATACGCTGACCGTGAAAACAACGGAAAGTGCTGCGGTGGTTTATTATCCAAAGAATCATTTGTTTTATCTTGGCTTTTCTTTGGCCCTTCAATATGTGAAAACAGACAAAACGATTGTCGTCAAACGCAATATTTCTCAACTAGGAACGATGCAAGATTGCTCTGATGGCGTCATGTCTGTCGAAGGCATCAAGACCATGATTCGACAAAGCGCCCTGTTGGGATATACCTATCTAGGGCTTTATCTTGAATCCACGTACCGTGTCGATGACGAACCTTATTTTGGTTACCGAAATGCTTCCTATAGCAAGGAAGAACTAAAAGAAATCGCTGCCTATGGGGAACGATTTGATGTTGAAATCGTCCCTTTTATTCAAACACTTGGCCACATGGGTCAAATGCTTCGCTGGTCACGTTTTGGGGAATTCCGCGATATCAATGATGTGATGCTAGCGGATTACGAACCAACATATGCGCTCATCCGCAAAATGATTCGTAGCATCCGTTCTTGTTTTAAAACCAAACGCCTCTCTTTAGGCATGGATGAGTCTTATTGGATGGGAAGCGGTCGTTATCACTGGTTTGTCAATGGTTCCT
The DNA here is from genome assembly GCA_902791935.1 of uncultured Erysipelotrichaceae bacterium. Lineage (GTDB taxonomy): Bacteria > Bacillota_I > Bacilli_A > RFN20 > CAG-826 > UBA4951. The sequence continues at coordinate 100,221 of CADAXQ010000004.1, forward strand.
ATCCGGATCAAAAGGCCATGTTTTTACGGCACCTGAACCGTGTATCTCAAATTGCTATAGAAGAAGGATTCGAAGACTTGGAAATTTGGTGTGATACCCTTTTTGAGATGGAATTCCAAGGGTATATGTTCCCGCCAGATTCGCTGTATCGCCCCTTTTCAAACGAAATCAAGCAACAGATTCCTTCCCACGTGACCATCCGACTTTGGAATTATGCCGTTCATGAAAAAGAAGAGTTTTTGCGTTGTTACCGGATGGTGGAAGATCTTTGCCCGCGCGTCTCTTTCGCTACGATTGCGCATGGTTACGCTTCTTTTGCGCCGCTAAACAAGATAGGGGTTCGTTCTCTTCCCGCCATCAGGGACGGAATGAAGACGAGTGGCATGCAAGATTTGCTCATTACACGTTGGGAAACGATAACATCCCCTTTGTTGGCAATCCCAACTTATTTTGCTTATAGCAATGCCGCTATCTCTTACGAAGGAATCGATCCTTCTTCTCGGAGTCCCTTTTTGTTTGGATACAGCCAAGAAGAATTGTTAGAACTCGATCTGCCAAACGAAGTCTCTTTTGAGACACCAACCGATCCTTTCGAGGAAGTTAATCCGGCTTATTATCTTGTTTTTGATGATTTGTTTTTCGGCGTTATGGCTCCCCACACGCCAGAAACGGCAGGGGAATTCTATCGTAAGGCGGCTCTTCGGCTGAATGCCTTAGCCAAGAAGAAAGGGTATTTGTCACCTCTTTTCTCTTGGGAAACGGCTCTATGTCGCTTATTGGCAAAAAAGACACCTCTCGTGCATCGTTTGCCTCAAGCGTATCAAGAACATGACCGGCTGCAATTGCATCAAATTGCCGATGATATATCGCCGTTAATGGAAGAATGGCAATCGTTTTACGAGGCCTACCGACAACACTGGTTAAGCTACTGCAAAGAGGATGGCTTTGCGTTATTTACTGCTCGTTTCGCTGCCTCATTTGCTCGCCTTGTCGAAATTCGCCAGGCTATTTGGGACTATCTGGATGGCAAAATACCGGCATTGCCCTCTTTCAGTGAAACACGCCTTCCTTTATATCCAGGTAGTGAAAGAAAAATTACGTTTTATAAAGATTGGCTTGGAATTGCGCTAGGTCGCAAAAATAGATTGTGAGGATTCATTATGGCAAATCATTTCGATGACGAAAAACGCGAATACGTGATTGAGGATATGTTCCCTAGACGGGATTGGTTGAATTACCTTTGGAATTCCAATACGGTTCTTTGCTTGACACAGTTTGGCGATGGGAATGCCTTCACCAATTTAGGATCGACGAACCGTCAAATCGACGCCGGCCCTCGTTATCTTTATGTGCGGAACGGAAATAACGGAAAATTACGGGCGATGAATCGGAATTTTTCACAAGAGAAATTCGATCGTTTTGAATGCCATGTCGGCATTGGGTATCACACCGTTCTTTCAGAAGTGGACGGTATCCGTTCCGAATTGACTTTCCTTGTGCCTACCATCGGGAGAGTTGTGCTTGCCAAAGCCACGGTGACAAATATTTCTTCGAAGACGTTACCCTTGGACATCGCTTTCCTTTGTCATCCCACTGTCGTGATGGGACCACACACTTCCTATGGAGAAGGGCATAAAGCAAAAGACGGAAATTATCTTCTTTATACCTACGAAGGATATCGCATCCCTCGTTCTTACGATGATGTGGTGCTTGGATCTGCGTTGCCTTTTGAAGAATACGAAGTATCCGAGCAACGTTTGTTACGCGGTTATCGCACCTATGCGAATCCGCTTCCGTTAGAAAAGGGAAAACTAGCTTCGCAAGGCAGTGATTTCGACGCTTCTTATGTCGGAGTCATCATGCATCACGTTACTTTAAAACCAGGAGAACGTTTTGAAAACGTTTATGCCTATGGTGCCGTCAACAACGAAGATGAAGCGAAATCTTTGGTTCATGATTTTGCTTCTCTTTCGCGTTTTGATAAGGAATTAAAAGAAATTCAAAAGAAAGCAAAGCAATATGATGATTGCTTCCATGTTGTCTCTCCTGATCCGATTTTAAATTCGCAAGTCAACCTTTGGCTAAAACGACAATTGTCCTTAGGAAAAGACTGGGGAAGGATTTATGGCAAAGGCTTTCGTGATGTGACGCAAGATTGCACGGCCTTTGCTTCTTTAGATCCTGCTTTAGCCCGCACCCGAATCTTAGAAATCCTGAAGCATCAATATGAAGATGGGAATCCCATCCGCATGTATGAACCTGACTTTACCTATCCCTATAACGATGGCGCCAGTTGGATTCCAGCAGCTTTATATGCTTACCTTGCAGAGACGGGCGATAAAACCATCTTGGAAGAGAAACTTCCTTATCTTCCAGGAACTACGGAAAGCCATTGGGATTTAAGCGATGCCTTTGTTTACCGCGCTTATCAGGGAACTTCTTATCAAGAAAGCGTCTTAGCACACGTCAAACGCGGGATGGACCACTTGGCAAAAACACGCGGTGAACATGGCTTAGTGCTTTTCCTTGGCGGGGATTGGAACGATTCCTTGAATGCCGCAGGACTAGCAAAGAAAGGCGAAAGCGTGTGGTTATCCATTGCTACTGTCAAAGCCTATAACGAATGGATTGAAATTCTGCGTTTCGCTGGCAAAGAAGAATGGATCCCCGAAGCCACCAAAATCAAAGAAGAAATCCGTCATGCCATTTTGGCTGATGGACAAAGTGACGGCCACTTGATTTATGGCTATACCGATGAAGGAAAGGCCATCGGTGCAAAAGACAGTGAAGGTCCCACTCTATTCTTAAATCCGCAAACATGGGCAGTGCTTGCTTCTTTGACTTCGAAAGAACAATTGGAAAAATACATGGATCAAGTGGAGGAAACGCTGCGTTGTCCCTTTGGTTATCGTTTGTGTTATCCCTCTTACACCAAAGGAGATGACACAATTGGTCGGGTCAGTTATTTTAAACCAGGATTGGTCGAAAATGGCTCAGTGTATAACCACGGCGTTGCTTTCAAAATGGTTGCTGACTGCATGTTAGGAAGAGGGGATAAAGCCTACGAGACCTATCGTTTGATCCGTTATGACAATCCGAAAAATCCCGACAACGGGATGGAGCCTTATGCTTGGAGCAATATGTATATAGGGCCGGACGATCCGAATTTAGCCGGATATGCCCCAATGAGTTGGATCACCGGAACGGCGGGTTGGATTTATCGCGCCTTGACCCAATATCTTTTTGGAATTCGTCCAACGTTAGAAGGATTGCTTGTCGATCCTTGCTTGCCTTCTTCTTGGAAGGAAGCGGAAGCAAGCCGCGAATTCCGTGGCACCATTTATCATTTCCATTTCCTTGCAGGAGAAAAAGTTACTGTCAAAGAAGATGGAAAAGAAGTGCCAAATGGACTGTTACTTCCCGATGAACGAAAAGAACGTTGGATTGAAGTGGCTTTTAAAGCGGAATAGAGGGACAAATCATGGAGAAAAGAATTGTCACCAAACCCAATGACACCACGTTGGTGTTAACTGATTTACGCGATGGGCGAAGCTTATTGAATGGCGGTGATTTATCTCTCTCCTATACCAGGAAAGACGAAGACATCACCAAAGGGGAACGGCAAAATGGCTGCTCACCTTATGACAGCCATGAAGGAAAACTAATATGGGACAAAGAAAGAAAGTCGTTACGGAATGAAGAATTCCAATCCACATTGTCTTATGAAACCTTAGAAAATGGCATCGTCTTGACCTTAGAAGGGCATTCTTCCTTGGCAAGCGAATACGGACTGAACCTTCCTTTTGACTTCATGGGGAAAAAGAATTCCGGACATTATCCGCATCAATATTTATTCACAAGCCCTTATCGGTCCTTGGAAGACACTTATCAATATGTTTTGCTAGAAAAGCCAGATGGGAATGACTTGCTGGTTGTCTTCTTATCGCCAGTTGATGGCTGGAAGATGGATTATTCTCCTTATGTCGGTGGCCATTATTTCACGAATTTGAAAGTGTTATCTTCTTTTGACCGCGCTTATCACACCGATTCCACCAAACAGCTTGTGAAAGTGGGTCTCTTCCCGGTTTCTTCCTTGCGTGAAGCATTAGAAATCGTGACACGATTATTGAAAGTTCCTGCCGTTTATTATGAAAAGAGCTATTCCTTTGATGGAAGGGGAGAAGTGGAAATCATCGGCCCTTGTGACCAAATGGTGGTGAAAACGGAGGAGAAAGAAGAAAAATTTCCTGTTACTTCCTCCCATTTCACGTATCAAAACGCCAAACGGAAGACCTATTTGATTCCTTATTGGCAAGGCAAGCGCGGGCTTGATGCATCCGTATGGACGTTTGAAGATCCGAAGGAAACGGGGAAGAAAGTCTTGGAACATTTATTCTCACGCCCGGATTTCCCACCTCACGACAATCTTTGTGAAGGGGCTTGTTATGCTTCCGCCGCCTTGCGTTATATGAAAAAATACGGGGAAAATGCGTTTTTCATGAGCCAAATGGAGAAGTTCTTCTCCTTATTGATGGCAACAGACGAATCCAAAGCTATCCCCGATCTTACTATTTTTAATCAACCGCAAAACGGTTATCCTGCTTATCATTTATATCGTTCTTCAAGGATTCAAGAACAAGCCTTCGGCATCACCATTTTCCAAGATGCATACGAATTAACCGGCAAAGATATTTATTATGAATATGCGACAAAGGCCTTGAATACATTGCTAGATACCTATCAAAAAGAAGATGGTCGGCTAGAAACCTCCCACGCCGGAACGCCAGAAGATTACAGCACCGTGTGTTGCCCTTTGATTCCGATTGTCGATATGGCTTTATTGACCGAAAAGAAAGATCCGGTTTTAGCGAGGAAATATCATGATGCCGCTTATCGTTTGGCGTCTTATATTGCCAAACGCGGCTTCCATTTCCCTACGGAAGGCGGGGATAGTCCATTAGCCGAAGAACAAATGGAAGATGGTTCCATTTCTTGCTCCGCGCTGGCTTTGCTTTATTATTGCGCCAAAATCGAACGGAAAGAGGAATGGATCGCCTTGGCAAAAAAGATATTGGATTTCCACGAAACTTGGGTGATGAAGACGCCGGATTGCAATGTTTATCGTTCGTCGCTCCGTTGGTGGGAGACGAGATGGGAAGGGGATGGCGATGGGCCAGCGCTTTGCTGTGGCCATGGCTGGACCATTTGGCGCACGGAAGCGGATTACTGGTATGCCGTCTTGACGGGAGATTCAAAAGCCATGGAGAACGCCCTCTCTGGTTTTGCGACCAATTTTGCCAAAATTGGACCAAACGGCGAAGAAAAAGCCATCTACCAGATGGATTTCATCACCGGCGGTGGCTTCTTCGAAAAGAAAGACATCCGTTACCGCGTTGCTCCGCGTTTTCCGGATGCCGATGATATCAAAGTCTCTTTTTATGCGTGGATTCGCGCTTTTGAAACCATTCTTTCCTAAGGTCAGCGCGGTAGAAAGCCATTGCTTTTGAGCCAATTCTCCAATAGGAGCGTCCAAGCGTGAACGGATGGCACTTTTGGCGCCAACCCAATGCCGTGTCCTCCTTCTTGAAAAACATGGCATTCATAAGGGACATGCTTTGCAGCCAGTTCTTTCGCATAAGCGTAAGTATTTTCTACGGGAACCAATGCATCGTTTGCGCAAGACCATAAAAACGTTTTTGGCGTTTTTGATGCGACTAGGCGCGAAAGATCGAACTTTTGCCGTTCTTCATAACGCGGACCTAATAGGTGACGAAAGGAATCGAGATGCGCGAAAGGACCGGTGGATAAGACCACAGGATAACAAAGAACTTGGGCAGAAGCGTGGAAGTCTTCTTGGTCAACGACATCATTAACATCATTTGGCAAATCGAGTTGATCTACCGATAGAAGGGCGGCCAAATGAGCGCCAGCAGAAGAACCGACGGCTAGGATTTGTTGCGGATTAACGCCGAAGGAAACGGCGTGGAAGCGAAGAAAACGAATAGCGCGTCTAGCGTCGAGCAAGGGATCAGGAAAATAATGCGGTGTCAACGAATAACGAAGCACGAATGCATGCATGCCTAGAACGTTAAAGAATTCGGCATATCCTCTTCCCTCATGCTCGGATAAAGTTTGATATGCGCCTCCTGGGAAAATTAAAACGGCCGCTTGGGTGACGGGATCCGCGGAAGGATAGAAATCTATTTCCGCCGAGCGATTGGGATTGTTTTCAAAGAGGCGGAAAGAACGCATCAAAACTCAATCTCCATGCCGTCATAGGCGACAATTAAGCCGTTTGCTTCAGCGATTTTTGATAAATGCTCATGGGTATCAACACCACTGTAGTGTGAGATGTGGGTGCAGACGACCAAAGCATCGGAAGCCAAATTCCCATTGGCTTTGAAACGATCGCGTAAACGGATGTTTTGCCAAATGTTCATATGGCCATAGAATTCGTCTTTCAAGCTGCCAAAGGTGCAATCGCAAGAAATCGCATTTAACACGACGTGGTGTTCTTTCATATATTGGTAGACCAATTCGCTAGGATCGGTTGAATCGACGAGATGAAGATAAGATTTTCCGTCCTTCTGAATCAAAAACTCCATGGCGTCCTCACGACGCATATGATTGGTGTAAAACGGCGTGACTTGATAGCCGGCAATGTCATATGTCTTGTTGCATTCGATGGTTTTGACCGCGACGAAATTCAAGACGTACTCATTAAAGAAATCCACGGCATATAGCCGCTTACGAACGAACTCGTTGCCATAAAGGGTTAAAACCGGAGCGATTCCTTTTGTCGATGCGGGCGTACGCATGACGATATCGTCGGGGTAATAATGGTCTTCGTGAGTGTGAGAAATCAACAAGTGGGCGATGGAGCCAAAATCAACGCCCCAGCGATTCATATTGACGTATGAATCGGGGGAAAAATCGATGGCGATGGTGTTGTCCAATACGAAACCGGTACGGGTGCGAAAATCCTTGCCGCCATTTTTTCTGGCATTTTCACAAACCGGGCAATGGCAATAAAGAGAAGGAATGCCTTCGCTTGCTCCTGTGCCAAGATATTTCAATTTCATGGGAATCACTCCTTTTGGAATTACTATAAAAGAAATCATAACGTTTGGGTGCCGAATGGATTGAAATACGAACAAGAAAAAACATTTTTCACAATAGCGCAAGGAGAAAACGCAACGAGGGAACATGGATTTGTGCTATAAATCAAGCATAAGCAAGGATACCTTTATGGACATTGAACAATTGTTAAAGGAAATGAGCGTTTTTGAAAAAATCATGCAATGTACGCAACTCATTTCAAGCTTCTATCGGGGAACCAAAGTAGAAGACAATGCGGCGAACGCCATTGGGCCTTATACGCAATTGGGATTAAAGCAAGAAGATATCTACCTTGCTGGCAGCGTTAATTTTCTTTCTGATGAAACAGGTGCCATGTTACCAGCTTCAGAATTACGCCGAATTCAGAAAGAATGCATGGAAAGAAGCCCACATCATATCCCCACTTTATTTGTGCAAGATGTCATTCATGGATACGTCACCATCTATCCGATTCCACTTGCCATGGCTGCCACGTTTAATCCTGATTTGATGGAACGTTGCGCCGCGATGGCTGCCAAAGAGGCTTCTATGAATGGCGTTGATATGGCATTAGGACCAATGGTGGATTTAGCGCGCGATGCTCGTTGGGGCAGAGTGGCGGAAGGGTTTGGAGAGGATCCTTTTCTTGGTGCAGCCATGGCCAAGGCTTCTGTCTATGGTTATCAAGGGCGACAAGACAAAAAAGCGAAGATCTCTTATGAGCACGTCGGAAGTTGCATGAAACATTTTGCTGGCTATGGCGCTCCTGAAGCGGGACGTGACTACAATTTGGTAGACATGAGCGAACTTACGTTCCGTTCGTTCTATTTACCTAATTATCAAGCCGCTATCGAAGCTGGCGTATCGGCGGCAATGTCTGCTTTTCATGCTTTTGACGGCATCCCTGTGACCGGAAACAAGAAAATCCTTAAAACGCTTTTGCGTGATGAACTTCATTTTGAAGGTGTGGTAATGAGCGATTATGCCGCTTGCACGGAGTTGATTACGCAAGGTGTGGCGGAAAACGAAGAGGAGGCCGCTTATCTTTCTTTAGAGGCCACTTGCGACATTGAAATGATGACCACCGTCTATGCGCAATCCGTACCCGTTTTATTAAAGCAAGGGAAAATCAAAATGTCGCAACTAGATGACGCTTGTCGTCGCGTGCTGACAGTGAAAGAGCGATTGGGCCTTTTCATTGACCCTTATCGGCAATGCGACGAGCAAAAAGCAAAAACGCTTTTCCTTTGCCCCAAGCATCGAGAGCTAGCAAAAGAAGCGGCCGAAGAAAGCGCCGTGCTATTAAAAAACGATGGTATTCTTCCTTTGCCAAAACAAGGAAAGAAAGTCGCCTTGATTGGGCCATTAGCAAGTAATCCTAGAATTTTAGGGACATGGCGTTGTGGCGGGCAGGAAAAAGACAGCGTGACGATGTTACAGGGCTTGCAAGAAAAAATCGGCGCAAATAACGTGGTTTATGCGCGTGGATGCGACATTGATTATCGTGGAACAGACGAACGCGAAATTCCATTGGCCGTTCAAAAGGCCAAAGAAGCGGATGTGGTCATTCTTTGCTTAGGAGAAGATGAGGATGACAGCGGGGAAAGCGCAAGCAAAACCAATCTGACGCTTCCCGACATTCAAAAGAAATTATATCGTGCCGTTTTGGCGGTGAACCCGAATATTGTTCTTTGTGTTTTTAACGGAAGACCTTTGGTTTTGACGGAAGAAAACGAAACCGCTCGTGCCATTTTGGATTGTTTCTTTCCGGGAAGCGAATGTGGGCACGCCATCGCGGATTTGCTTTTCGGCGATGCCAATCCGTCGGGAAAATTGCCAATGAGCTTTCCTCGTAACGTTGGCCAATGCCCGCTTTACTATAACCACGTGAATACTGGCCGTCCCCGTAGCGACGAATATCATCGTTGTTGGAATCAATCCGCTTACATCGATTCCCCCAACACTCCGTTATATCCATTTGGATATGGACTTTCTTATACCAAATTCGCTTATGGTCCGCTCCGTTTGAGCAAAAAAGTATTACAGCAAGGAAAAGCGGATTCTTTGACGGTTTCTTGTGACATCACCAATATTGGGCCGTGTGACGGAAAAGAAACGGCTCAACTCTACTTGCGCGATCTTGTCGGAAGCGTGGTGCGCCCCGTGAGAGAACTAAAAGGCTTTCAAAAAGTCTTTCTTCGAAAAGGTGAGACGAAGACCGTCTCGTTCGAGATCCAAGAAGACTTGCTCGCATTCGTTGCAAGTGATTTCCAAAAAAGAGCGGAACCTGGACGATTCCGCGTTTGGATTGGCTCTAGTAGCGATGTTATAGACGGAGATGAATTCGTTTTGAACAAGGAGTGATGCCTATGGAAAAACGTTGGATAGCAATCGGTGACTCATTTACCTATCTGGACGCCCATCAAGATTTATGGACCGATCGTTTTGAAAAAGGATATGTGACCAGAACAAAAGAGAAACTTTCTTTTCCTTGCGAAGTCACGAACTTAGGGGTGGATGGCGCTATTGTGGATACTTTCGTTTCTGCAACATTCCCACTTGGCGACTTCTATACGGTTTTATTAGGAACCAATGATTGGAATTCGGAATTATATCCGATTGGAGGCCAGACCGATTTCCTTGAACGTAAGCCCCAGACCTTCGTCGGTCATTTGGGAATTATTATTGATCACATTCGTCAAGTGAGCCCTACAGCGCCCATTTTCGTTCTGACTCCGATAGAACGGGCCCATTTTGTGTATGCAAGAGATCAATTTCACGATGCACTAGATTCAACGCACCGGAAGAAATATGGGTATCTTCGTGACTACGCTAAGGCAATTGTAGATTGTGTGAAGGGAGAAGGAGTTGTGGTGGTAGATACTCATTCTTTGACGGGCATTACAATTGCTAACGCCGTTCGTTTTATGCGGGTCCTTACACCGGAAGGAACGATTCGTGATTTGCAATATCCTGAATTTTGCGATTGGCAATACGATCCTCATGGTCCTTACCCTTATCCGAAAGAGGCATGGGGCATGACTTATGATGGCCTCCATCCTAGTGATGAGGGAGCGGAACGAATCGCACTCGTTTTGGCTGACGCCATCGGCAAAGTAGTGCGTTAACGTATCAAAAATTATTGCAAATTTAGACTATTTTATTCATCTTTCAGCGACTTGCTTTGTTGCTTTGCTGATTCATGATAAAACTTTACCGAGTTAAGTTTCCGATATAAGGAGAACAATATGAGTGAAATTTCAGTCGGCGTCATTGGCTTAGGACAGCGCGGGTTGGCTTTGTTAGAGAGCATGATGGCATGCCCGGAATGCCAAATCGTTGCCGTCAGCGATTTGTATGAAGATCGCCGCCAAAAAGGCGTTGATGCCGTGATGAAGCATCGGAATAAAGCGCCGAAGATCTATGCGGATTGGAAAGAGCTGATTTATGATCCTCAAGTGCAAGCCGTTGTGATTTCTTGCGATTGGGAAATGCATATCCCGATGGCCATTGAAGCAATGCATGCCCACAAAATCGTTGCCAGTGAAGTGGCAGGGGCATATTCGGTGGAAGATTCTTGGAAATTGGTGGACGCCTATGAAGAAACAAAGACGCCGATCATGTTATTGGAGAATTGCTGCTTCGATGAATTCGAATTATTGACCACCTCATTGGTGCGTCACGGATTGTTAGGCGACATCCTTTACGCCCATGGTTGTTATGGCCATGATTTAAGAAATGAAATCACGGGTGGCAACGTTAACCGCCATTATCGCTTACGGAATTACGAACACCGCAACGCAGAAAATTATCCCACACACGAATTGGGCCCCATTGCCAAGATCTTAAACATCAATCGCGGCAATCGTTTCCTTCGCTTGGCAAGTAACGGTACTCGTCCAGGCGTTGGACTCGAAGCATATACGAAAGACAAACGTTGCATTGATCCGACTTTGACCCATCAAAGCTTTGCGCAAAGCGATATCGTCTCAACAACGTTAATCACAGAGCAACAACAAGTGGTGACCATCCGCCTAGATACCTCGTTGCCACGGTTCTATGCCCGCGAATTCACCATCCGTGGCACCAAAGGATTGGCGCAAGGGGATCAGAACTTAGTTTGTCTCGATGGCGACATTCCTGAAATTTATGAGACCAATAAATTCTATGCAAAGATGTTAAATAACGCCGACGCATATAAAGAAAAATACGAATGCGATATTTGGAAGAACATCACGCCAGCCCAGCGCGAATTAGGGCATGGCGGAATGGATTACATCGAATTTAGAGTTTTCTTTGACTGCATATTAAATCACAAACCATTGCCGATTGATGTTTATGATATGGCTACTTGGATGGCCGTCACTCCGTTATCCACCTTGTCGATGGAACGGGGTGGGGAACCCGTTGAAGTGCCAGACTTTACACGTGGAAAATATCGCGAAAGAGAAGCACAAGACGTCGTTGCCTTGCCAAAATAAGGCGTCTATCACCAGATAGCCTTTGCCCCTAATTCTGAATCTAACAGGTAGGGGCTTTTTATAAGATGGCGGAAGTGAATAAAATCATAGAAAATTGCACACCTATCGATATTTCAACGGCTTAAATTTTCTATTTGTGCGGAGAATGAGATATTTTTGCCGATCTCCGCACATTTTTACTGCGTTTAAAATAAGCCAACCATTTCTAATCGAGAACAACGACGGCTTCTTACGAAAAGACGAAGAAAAACCATCGGAATTGCGTCCGATGGTTTTGGAATGGACTTACGCCGTCTTCGTCACTAGGCAAGAAGCAGTTTTTCCTTCCTCGTCTTGCACCGTTAGAAGGTAGGTGCCATCTTTTTGTTTTGCGATGGTGTAATCTTCTGCGCCGGAGACAAAAGAGATGCCCATTGTTGTCGAATAGGAGACGTCTAATGCCGTATATAGGGAAGTGCCTGTGCCATAAGAAAGCGTGACTTTATAAACATAAGGGTGTTTTTCCTTCGTGTATTTGTCGGTGTTTGCTTCACGGCTAAAATGGATGGTGTATGTTTCGCCAGCGTGAATGGTCGCATCCGTAGCAAAAGTGCCTTGATAAGTGCCATAAGCGTCTTTGGCAATATCGATGGTTTCGATTTTGGCAGGATCGAAAGGAAGAGCGGAAGTGTCATAAGTGAAAGAATAAAGGACGCTTCCCTTCGATTCGGTATGAAGTGCAATCGTGCCAATTTCGTTTTGCACGTTGAGTTCGACTTCCACGCTGCTAAAGGTTAAAGAAGCCATGCTGTCCTCATCCAAAATATAGCCGAAGGTATCGAAATAGAAAGCAAAATAATCGGCTAAAGAAGTGCCCGTAGAGTCGATTTGGTCCAATACATATTTGTGAGAAGATTCGGAATAGAGGAAGGCTTCTACCGGCTCTGCACGCAATGGGTAATAACCGACAGGAATCGCGCGCAATAACGTATCATTGTCATCAGCAAGCGGAGTTTCATCGTATGCGTAGTTATCGCCTTCCTTTGTCACTTCGTAGACTTTGCTGTCTTTGACGATCAAAGCAGCGTAATTATCGGCTTGATTGGGAACGGAATAATAGAACGCATCAGATGAAACGTACCCCTTTAAATGTGGCATGGAAACGGATGAAAGTGAAGAAGCGTCTCGTTCAAAACTATAAGATGGACTCTTTAAAAGCTTGTCGAAAGCGGCTTGTAATGTATCATGATAATCCAAATGCTCGAATGGGGTTGCCATGGTCGCACTATGATCGTGGCTTTGATCGTTATCTAACATAAAATTCGCTTCATAATGAACGGTGGTTTTGGGATTATTGATGGAGAAAGAACGGGTGACAATATTGACCGCGGTGATTTTCTTTCCTTCGACGGAAAGCTTGACGGAATCAAATCCATAGGGAATGACCACAGAAAATTTCGAAATCAAATCTAAAGCGGCTTGATAACGGTTCCCTCGTTCTTGCGTATCTTTTGCAAAATCCAAATAATAAACGCCTTCTTTTTCATCGTAATCAAAGAAACCAGGATCGGTTACGCTGTCCAAGAAGGGATTTTGCACGGTCGACCAACCGATTAGATTATTTTCTTCTTGATCACGGGCTGGCGTCATCACGACTTGGTTATTTTCATTGACGCTAGAGACGGCCACATAGCTTTCGCCATTTTGGACGATGCGGAACAAATCGGAAGAAGCAACTTTTTCTCCTTTTTCATTCGTTTCTTCGAAATGATAAGAATTCGAAGTGAACTTGGTTACGAAAGAAGAAGTGCTATGAACTTCGGTACCATAAAAGATATTGGTCGTTCCTTTGGCGGTCAAATTGGCACGATAATCGGCCAAAATATCCGCGCAAGAGGCGTGGGAGCTGGCTTATCTTGGTGAGAAGAAGAGGTGGTATTTTCCGAAGAAGCGGAAGAAGTCGCAGGCTTTTCGCCACAAGAGGCGAGCAAAGCAAGTAAGGAAAGAGTTAAGGCAATATTTTTCTTTTTAAACATTTCGTGTTTTCTCCTGGCTTTATGCCACGATGGCGCTGATCGTCACGGCGCTATTAGGCATCGTAAAGGCGATAATAACAGCCGGCAATTGCGTTGGTTCGCCATGATCGTATTCTGGATCAAAGCTTGGATCAGCAATGGTTGTGGCTTTTTGCGTGAAGGTCACGGCATTCCCTTTTTCATCAGTCACAGAGACAGAAGAGAAAGATTTGGCGGTATTCGAAATATAAAGCGTCACTTCGATGCTTTGCCCTTCTTTGGCAACGCGTTTGTTGTAAGACAAATATTGTTTATCCGCTTGAACGGTGTCTACGGCATAATCGCCGGAAGTAATGTTAATCGCGTGGGTGGAAGAATCGGCTTGAATGTCGAAGGTTAATGTTACATCCTTGGAACCTAAAATAAAGGAATATTCCTTGTTTGCCGTCACGGTAGTCACGGCGGTTCCGTCGGAAACCGTAATGGATTTTAAGACCTTCCCGGAAATCAAAGAGAGCTTGATTTTCACTTTGGTTCCAACGGCAACGGAAGCGCCAGAAGTGATGGTCTTTTCTTCGGTAGAGCCTTCGGGGTTATAGAAAACCTTGAACTCAGAGGCGACGGAATAAGATGGTTTTGTATAAGAGATGGTCGCGGTTTCGATTTTCCGAATCACGAATTCAATCGAACAATCGCCATTTGGCATGGTGAAGGTATAACGATTTTGGCTTCCAGGTTTTAATTCGGTTTTGGTTTCGCCGACCACCAAATAGACGGTGTCAATCGCATATCCAGTCTTTGGATCGGCATAGAAGGAAACTTCTTCACCGGAAGCGTGCTTGCTATTTCCCGCCTCGATTTGGGTTAATGTCACGCCTTCCACTGCGGGAATAGTTAACGTTGGACGTTCATCCTTGGCAGTCACTTTGACTTTGAGACTGACATCGTAATAAGTTCCGTTTAAGGATAAATTGGCGCTTCCTTCGCTTAATCCGGTTAAGGTCACAGAGATGCCATAATCTGCTTCACTACTTCCTGTCATTTGGAAAGCGGAAGAAACGATGCCTTCACCACCGCTGAAGGAGAGGTTAGAAAGATCCCAAGGTCCTTTTTCACCATAAGAAGAAAGTTCGAGATCAAATGTCTTGCTTTCACCGATTTCTAAATCGACGGTGGCGTCACTTTCGACGCCCTTGATTCCGGTGACAGAAGGTTCTGCCGGAAGAACAGTAACACCTTTCATCGTATAAAGATTGGGGTTAAAGACGTTGCCTAAAGTTAAATCGGTGGTTCCGGCTTTTAACGCTTCATAGCCATAGCCATAGCTGTCTTTCCCAATCACGGATTCGTCGGAAGAGGAAGTGATGGTAATCGTAGAGACGTCTAATGCCGTTGAAGGCTCGTAAGAATCAATCTTCAAAAGAGAAGTGAAGTAAGAATCGCCGACACGGATGACGGCATCTTTCCCTGTCATATAATCTTGGAAGGAGGCGTGCTTGATTTCCGTGATGAAATAAGAGGGAAGCGTAGAAAGAAGTGGAGCAGTGCCAGTTTGTGGCAAGGCATCAACATAAGTTACGTTTTCTAGATGGAACGACATGAATGTCCCCGTTCCTTCTTTAGGCTCGTGCTTATCTAAATCCCAATTGTCAGTGGCAGCCGCCATTCCTGTCAAAGTGGCTTCCGAGATTTTTCCGTTTTCGATAACGAGTGTGAAGTCATAATCATAAGAAGTCGGATGGTCAAGATCTAACGATTTTTCTTCATAATAAGAAACATAATGGACAGTTTCTTTTCCATCGCTTCCCAATACGGAAGAGAATGAAATTTGCGTATTCTTTTCTTCAACCGCGGCTAAAAAATTAATTTTCCCCGTTAAGCTTCCCATCTCACCATTGGAGAAAAGGAAAGGAAGGCCGTTATGATTTTGAATGTTTTGAATGTTCTTTTGGGCATCATCCAAGGTAATTTCTTGATCGTAAGACTGAACTTCATCGACGATCTTCTTTCGGCTGGCAGAATCAAAACCAGTTCCCGTTTCGGTGCTGTAATAGACATTGTCGAGAATGCCGGCATAGCGCTCAATCGGCGTCTCTTTTCCTTCTTGGACAAGACGGACGAAATTCTCATTCTGCGTCATTTTTACGTCATAAGTGTCGAAAATGGTATGTGCCTCGGTTTCGTTTGGCATCTTTTCTTCATAGGTATAACGCAAAGCCGAGGTTGGCAAAGCCATATTTTCTGTTACAAGAGCGCGAAGGTCGTTTGCATTACGAATGCTCCCTTCTTTTGAAGGCGAAGAAGTAACAACGGTGCTGCTAGAACTAGGGCACTATCTTTCGAGGAAGAAGAATTCTCAGGAGTGCAGCCGACAACCAATAACGATGGAGCAGTGAGGAGAAGGAGTAATTTTCTATTTTTCATTTCTTTTTTACCTACCTAACATGATTGAACATTATGAAGAGAAATGGATATAGTTTCAATCAATATGAATCGACTTAAAGAAGCGCCTATGAAGGGAACGATGTTTAAACGTTAAAATCGAACCGCTTTCATTTCGTGATGTTTCTAATAGGAAGAGCAAAAAAACGATTTCGTTAGGCAAAAACGAAAGGGATGCCTCCGGCTAAATATAGGGAAGCACCCATGTCGGCCTCATGATATAATTCAATCAGCGAATCCAGGAAACTGGGTACATATCACAAAGGCAATTTAATTGGTGACAACGAAGTCGCAGGCATGGTTTTAGATAATGAATCATATAAGAGAAAAATCAACGAATCATCAATCATTTAAAATCATTATCCCTAGAAGAAATAGTGACCCCTTATGTGCATCACTATTATATTGAAGTCTTGATTAAATATGGTTTATTAGAAGAGGCTCGTTTAGCTATGGATGAATATTGGGTGCGATGGTTAATGATGGGGCAGATACTTTCTAGGAATGATTTAATTCGAAGAACAAAGATGAAAGCCCATATGGTGGTAAGGCCGTCTTGAGCTATTGCCATGCATGGAGCTGTATACTCCTTGATATCGATTAAGAAAATATTTCATTGGAGATAACAAAAATGATTAGAGGCGTAATTTTTGATTTAGATGGTGTGATTTTATCTACAGATGACTTTCATTACCAAGCTTGGAAGAAACTGGCTGACCGATTAAAAATCCCATTTGACCGAGAAAAAAATAATCGTTTAAGAGGTGTCAGTAGAATGGCCTCTTTAGATATCGTTCTTGAAGGATATACATTTAGCGAAGAAGAAAAACTTGCTTTTGCTGAAGAAAAAAATAACACCTATCGCGTATTACTAAATACATTAACTCCAGAATTTGTAAACAACGATGTGAGAGATACGTTAGACGAATTGAAATCTCGAGGTATTAAAATCGCTATTGGTTCATCTAGCAAAAATACCAAATTGATTTTATCAAGAGTTGGTTTACTCAATGCATTTAACGCAATTGCGGATGGCACAGATATTAAAAATAGCAAGCCTGATCCAGAAGTGTTTTTAATTGCCGCACAAAGAATTGGCCTAGAACCAAAAGAGTGCATTGTTGTTGAAGATGCTTTTGCTGGTATTGACGCAGCGGTTGCGGGTGGATTTGTTCCCGTGGCAATCGGTGATGCTTGCGCACATAAAAAAGCTAAATACAGAATAACAGTCCTATCGGATTTATTAAAAATAGTGGAATAATATGAATACTTCTATATTTTTTAATATCAACATAGGCGATTTCATTGGTGATGATGAGGTCACGAGAGTTGCAAGAAGTTTGTGTAATCCGTAAGCCGCATAGCCGTCTTTCCAATCACCTTTTCGAACTTTCATTACTACAAGAGCTTTTCACAAAGACTCTATGAGAGGTTGCAAAACAATGGGTAGCCGCGGTAAAACGTTAGGGCAAGCACGTTGGAATTTGCCAGCAGAATATATAAAGAAGGTATTAAAGTGCTTCAAAACGCTGAAAGGCCAATACACCCTTCATTGCAGCAATTTCTCACACAAAAGGTACTAAATACATTTCACTAGACAAAAATGGTAATTTTAATCAATTAAGAATCTACGATTATGCAGGCCATCCAAAAATTGATATCGATTACGGAGTTCATGCAAGCTTGAGCAAACAAGCAACTCTCCACATTCATACTTGGAAAAGTGGAAGAGACAATGGAGTTAGACTTTTTGCAAAAAGCGATTATAAAAATGCGGAAAAAATTTGAAAGGATTAATTAAAAATGAGTGGATTAACTAAAGAAGCCTTTGAAGATTGGATGTGGCGCCTTCGTTATGTCGAAGTTGTTATAGGATACAAAGGGCAACGTTACCACATTGAAGGCGGTACAAAAAAATATACTATCGGTGTATTCAAAAAGAAGGAACATGAAATTGACCATTGGATAGAAGTTGTTGGCGATACCGATGACGATGCTTACGACAAATTGATGAATGAACCATTATTCGACGGTGAAGCGTTAAAAGACATTATTGGCAAGATCGAGTGGCTTGAAGGGTAACTGAATACGTATAAAACTGGTAATCGATGATTACCGTTTTTTGTTATTTTTTGTCTTCAATTGTCGATACACATACTGGTGGTCAAGTCCAATTTTCCGTACACATTAACGGCAAAAATAGATAAGAACAATAAACTATTGCATTTATTGCCGATAATCATACATATTCGACTAAAATAGCACTAGAATGTTGTTTTGGTCGAAATCGTGGTGTATTATACAATCGAGGTTTAACTGTATGGAGTTTATTAGAACAATAGAAAAAAAGTTCAATGAGATAAAAAATGAATATGCTGTCATCACTATTTACGGTGCTAGACAAGTCGGAAAGACAACAACCGCTGGTAAAGTCTTCGGAAAAGAAATGGCCGTTGTTTCCTTGGATGATTTGGAAAATAGAACACTGGCAAATAAAAACCCAAAACTCTTTTTAGAATCACATCCTTGGCCGATTATTATCGACGAAATACAAAAAGCTTCGCCTCTTTTAGACGCAATCAAAATCGTGGTGGATAATGAAAAGAATAAGTGTTTGCAAAACAATGCAAAAGTGCCGCTTATGTATGTTCTAACTGGTTCTAATCAGTTTGAATTACAAAATATGGTGTCTGAATCACTGGCAGGTCGTACTGCTATATTGAACATGTCATCATTAGCAAATAACGAGCTAGAAGGAGTGGAGGGAAACATATTCAATCCTGATTTAGATTGTTTAAAAGCAAAATACACCCAAGTCAAAGATAAAAATCTTTATCGCACTCGAAAGGAAATTTTTGAAAGAATTTTTAAAGGCGGAATGCCTGAATATATTGCTAAAAATCTAAACAGAGATACTTTCTTTAGTTCATATATTGCTACATACATCGAAAAGGATGTCAAAAAAATAATTAATGTAGATAAAGAAGGCGACTTCTTAAGATTTCTAAATTATATGGCTTTACGAACTGCCCAACAAATCAATTATGACGATATTTCGAGAAATATAGGGATTGATGTGAGAACGGTTAAGAAGTGGATTTCTATTTTAGTTACTTCGGGAATTGCTGTTTTATTAGAACCATATGCAAAAAATATGTCTGATAGAATAACTAAAGCTTCAAAGTTATATTTTATAGATACTGGCTTGTGTGCATATTTATGTAAATGGCCAAGTGCCGAAATGCTTGAAAATGGTGTAATGAATGGTGCTTTTTACGAAACATACGCTGTTAGTGAAATAATAAAAAGTTACATTAATGCTGGTGCAGATTATAAAAGAAGCTTTTATTATTATCGCGACAAAGATAAAAAAGAAGCTGATTTAATCATCGATTATGTTGATCATATATCTCCGATTGAAATCAAAAAAGGTATTAACCCAGTTAGCAGCAGTTTTAACTTTAATTTCTTAAAAAAATATGGAAAACCAATTTCAAAAGGAATAGTAATTGATTCAAGAGAAGATTTATTCCCGATAAATTTTGATAATTGGTATTGTCCAATTTATATGATAGGTATTTAAAAATACCCTTGGACAAAATCCTTGGGGAAGTTTCACAATGATGGCGGAGCGAGAGGGATTCGAACTTTATTGCCAAGTAATCGTCTACAGGCTTCCGGCTTTGCTACTCAGCAGGAAAAGGATGCGCCTTTTGCTGTTGCATGATATGCCTAAGTACTTGCAAGTCATCAATTGTTATTCGGCTGAACGGCCTGTATTGTTTGAAGCAAAACGATATTTTCCTTTTCCAAGCCCTTTGACTGGCTCCAAAACGCCCAAGGCCATCAGCCTTCTCAGGTGATTTCCTGCTGTGTTTCTGCTGCAACCCAGATGGCCGGCGATATCTTGAGCGCCGAAAGGCCTGTCATTAAGTTCCACTGCTATTTTGATCAGATCATTCTTCACATTCTTGCTATATCCGCTTTTCTCGATTCGACTACGAATGCCCAGGCTTTTGCTGCCAATGCCCAAACTTTTGCTGTCAATGCCCAAATTTTCATTGTCAACGCCCAATTTTTCATTAATCTGCGACAAGAATTCCTTATTCGCTGGAATAACTACCGAAGTGATGTCGGCATCGGTTGAAAACACTTTGTAATAAGGTATGTCGGATCCGTTATCTATTGCAGCTTTTTTTGCCTCACCAATCCCTGTCCCGTAACTTTCTATTATTCCGAGTGACTTGAACATGTCTCTGATTTCTGGATTCACTGAATCCCTCTCGTGAAAGACATATCCTTTGTTGAGATCTTCCAAAGTCAGGGGAGGAAGGGGAGCATTGTAGTTCACGATGTTGATTTCATTTTCTGACACATAAACCTGTATTGTCTTCCCGCACTCATAGTTCTTGTGAACGATGGCATTCGCCAAAAGCTCACGAACAGTAATATAAGGGTAATTGCTTATTTCTCTGTGATTGGCTTTATTCGGTTCTCTTATCGTCAGCGTGCGGATGAAATGATCACGGATGTAGTCAAGACAGGCATAGTATTGTTTCCATATGGGCCCTTTGAATTCTTTGGACTCCATTCTCCTCATGCTTCCCAATGTATTTGTGATTACCTCGACATAGGCATAAGGAATGTATTGACTCGGATCGGTTGAAAACATGAGAAGAGCATAGTTCTTGACAGAATTGACCGAAGTTTCGTTTTCGGGAGAAAGCTTCAAGATCTTCACCAGTTCCTCTTTGCTCATGTTTTCATACAATTCGCGCTTGCTTGTGAGCGAAAGGTATTCGTTCATCAATCCGAGATTAAGATTATTTGTTGTGTATTCGAGCGACATTTCCGATGAAAAGCGATAATTTGAAAACTTACGCAGCAGCTGGTATCTCTCCTGCGGGTTCGCAAGCCTGGTGTCGCTTTCAATCCTGATGTACTGGCCCTCTTTAAGTACAACTCTTTTGTCTCTCGTGGCCTTGTCCGTCACGGAAAACGGGCCGCCAAATTGGCGTTCAACATAAACAAGAAGGTATTTTCTGCCATGGAATTCATTGGTGATGACCTCAAAGCGAACATTGGGTGCGATAAGAGGCCTCAAGGAAAGAATGGCGTTTTTTGCAATTTCTAGTCTTTTGTCATCTATTCCAATGATTGGCAGTTTGGGAACGGCTTTAGCTTCTGATGAAGCTTCTTCTTCAACTCCGATGTATAGGAAAGATATCTCGTTGTCATAATAATTGTTTCCGTAAGCACAGATAGTCTTCAGGATTTTTCCAAGCTGTTTCTCGCTTGACTTGTATTCGATGCTCGAGCACTCTGGTTCTTTATTGGAAAGAATGGTGTTGGCTTCCTTCTTGATTGCTTCAATGTTCATACTAATGGTCTAATGCACATATATTATGCACCAATGCACAGGTTTTTACAAGCAATGCACAAATATTTCTTGCCAATGCACAAGTTTTTAGAAAAGCATTCCGATTCAAAAGCAAACAGATTTGTTTTAGAAGATTCCGAATCCCCCGGCTTTATGCAAGGCATTAAAATTCCCCTTCACTAAAAACTATAATTGAAAAAATCATCCTTTATAGGATGACTTTCGCTTTATCGGAACCTGTTTCGGTATGACTCCTTCGACTACGATGCACTCTCTGCACACATAGAGCGTTCGCAGGAAACTTCGATGGCGGGGGAGTGCGGAATTTATCCGAACATTCGTCTTGAGAAAAAATGAGTTTAACAGTGACATATACAGTGACATATACAGTGACATTTAGTATAATATCAAAGAAGGATTTAGCATCAAGATGCAAAATTTGGGAACGGAAAACGAAAGTTTGGAATTCAAGAAAACAACCTCAGAAAGAAAAGCCGCCTGCGATGATATTGCTGCCATATTGAATAAAAAAGGTTCAGGCACGCTTTACTTCGGGGTTTGGCCTAATGGAGATGCCAAGGGGCTCATGGTCAACGCCTCCACTCTCAACGACGTTGCCGAGGCTATCAAGACAAATATCCGCCCCATGATTTATCCCTCTATCGAAAAGGTCACAATCGATGGCGCGGACCTGATCAAGGTTCTGTTTTCAGGAACCGAGATACCATATTCCTCGCATGGCCATTACTATAAGAGGGTGCATGACAGGACCGAGGAAATGACTCCTCACGAACTTAGATCTATTCTCAATTCAACCGACTATACCTCAGAGTGGGAGAACAACCCATCTCTCGAATCATTCAATGATGTGGACCACGAAGCTCTGAAGAGTTTTTACGATACCGCTGTCGGCTGTGGCAGGCTTGTGCCCATGGAGAAATACGATGAGGTTGAACTGCTGCGGGGCTTAGGCTTAGCTTCGAAAGAGAGTCTCACCAACGCCGGTCGTATGCTTTTTTCCAAAAAGGGTCCAGTGTCCTTGAAGGCGGCGGTCTATCTTACGGATGAGAGAATCAACTTCGCAGACATCAAGCGTTATTCCGGGAATATCTACAATTTGGTGAATGCCGCGGTCAACTACATCAGGACGAACATACGATGGCGTGTGGAGGGAAGTGATGGGGTTCAAAGGATGGAAATCCCTGAAATACCGATGGATGCCGTTCGAGAGATCGTGGTCAACGCTTTTGCCCATGCGGACTACAGAGGAGACACAGAACATGAGATAGACATAACTCCTACTTTGGTCGAGATATACAGCCCCGGTCCATTCCCGATGAACCTCACACCAGAGGATTTCGTCTCCGAGCAAAGGAAGTCCATCGAGAGGAACCACGTGATCCTCAACATGCTGTTTAAATGCAAATACGTGGAAATGTTCGGAAGCGGATTCAAAAAGGTGTTTCATCTATGTGAGCAAGCGGGTGTGAAAATATCTTCGAAATCAGATCCGCTAGGATTCTCGTTCTTCTTTTATCGCCCTGAATTGCGTGATGTCACTGATGATGTCACTGTAAATGTCACTGATGAATTCCCATTGAAGGCATTAGATATAAGAATCCTTATGGCACTCAAGGAGAACCCCACTTTGACCCGAGAACAGCTGGCGAAAACCTTTCAAAAAAACATAAGGACGGTGCAAAGAAGCCTCAACAATCTCAAGCAAGCGGAAAAGATAAGACGGATTGGCACGGACAGGACTGGATACTGGGAAGTATTAAAATAAGGAGAGGATAAACGAAAGTGTTGACTCCGGTCTCGATGATGGTTTATCCCAACAACGAATTCTTCGTGATATTCTGACCAGATAGACCGTTCGACGCCGGACGGGCGCCACCCCTAACTGGGCACGGCAACATTCTTTTCCAGTATTTCCTCCGGAGAACGGGGAAAGCCGAAGATGGCAACACTATTGTTTATCCTTCCCTAAAATAAAAAGCCATCCTCCTCGGATGACTCCCGACTATCACCGGACCTCATAGGCTTTGACCTACTCGCCATCCGGAATTCTAGACCGAACCCATACTTGGAAACGTATAGTGTTCGGATACAAAACCACTGGCGGAGGAATAGGGATTCGAACCCTAGCGCAGTGTTGCCCGCCTACGAGCTTTCCAAGCCCGCCCCTTCGACCACTTGGGTATTCCTCCAAAAGGGTAACCATTCAAAAAAATGGCAAGTGAGATTATAGCCTTCCTTGTCACTTGTTTCAACAGGTCATGATATAATTTTCCCAGCATGAAAGAATTTACCATCGACTCGGCAAACGAGGGGCAACGCATTGAGAAATTTGTGCGCCGTTATTTGCCCGATGCCCCCTTGGGTTTCATTTATAAAACATTCCGGAAAAAAGACATCAAAATCAACGGCCATTGGGTCAACAAAGATGCCGTTCTTCATACGGGTGATGTGGTCCGTATTTATGTGACCGATCAGCAATTGGCAGACTTCACCCACCCAAAAGCCGTAGAACGGAAACCCTTCAATCATCCGATTGTCTATGAGGACGATCAGGTATTAATCGTAAACAAACCGGCTGGATTGTTAGTGATGGGCGACCATAACGAAAAACGGGTGACCTTAGAAAACGATGTTTTAGCCTATCTCTATGGCAAAGGAGAATTTGATCCGAACGAAGCGACGTTTGTGCCTTCTCCTGCCCATCGTTTAGACCGCAACACTGCCGGGATTATTGTCTTTGGCAAGACTGCGGCTGCCTTGCAGGAGCTCACGCGGTTATTCAAAGAACGCACCAATCTCGATAAACGTTATTTGGCGCTGGTGAAAGGCATTCCTTCCCCAGAAGGCACCATCGATGCCCCCTTAAAGAAAGATGGGGATCGTGGGTTAGTAGTGGTTGCGAAAGACGGCAAAGAAGCCGTTACGAAATATCGGCTACGGGAAACCTTTGGAAAAGTATCGCTCGTGGAATGTGAGCTTTTAACGGGAAGAACCCATCAAATCCGCGTGCACTTGGCTTCCATCGGCCATCCGATTGTAGGAGATGGCAAATACGGCGATTTTGAAACAAACCGTTATTTCCATACGCATTATGGGATTGACCGGCAGTTCTTGATTGCCTATCGCTTAACGTTCAAAGAAATCGAAGAACCGCTGCGTTATCTTTCGAATCGCACTTTTCAAATCAAACCCGACGCCAAACAAGAGGAATTGCTCGCGAAATTACGAGAGAATCCTCTACAATAATGGAGTAAAGGAGACTTTATGTTAGACGAAAAAACCAAACAGAACTACGAACGTTGGCTCGCTTCGCCAAGATTGAGTGAAGCAGAAAAACAAGAGCTTCGTTCCTTAAGCGAAGAAGAAATCTCGGATGCGTTCTTCCGTGACATGGAATTTGGCACGGGTGGAATGCGTGGCAAGTTAGGGCTTGGCACGAACCGCATGAACTCCTACACGGTCGGCCGTGTGACCATTGCTTTCGGTTTATATCTCTTGCATCGTTATCCTGATGTCAAAACACAAGGCGTCGTGATTTCACACGATAACCGTTATCATTCGCGCGATTTTGCCGAAGAAGCAGCCAAAATCTTAAATGAAGAAGGCATCCCGGCTTATTTGTTTGACTCGCTTCGCCCAACGCCGGAACTTTCTTATGCGGTGCGGAAGATGAAAGCCAGCGCCGGCATTATGATCACGGCCTCCCATAACCCCAAGCAATATAACGGCTACAAAATCTACGATGACACTGGTTGCCAGCTTTTGCCCGATGCCGTGAACGACATGTTGCAATATTTAGACGGCCTTCCCGATGAATTAGAAGCCGTTGCCCCGAAAGGCCCAAAACCAGGTGTTACTTCTATCCTTCCTACCTCTATCGATGATGACTATGTGAAAGAAGTGGAAGGTTGCCAATTAAATCCGAATTTGCCCAAGCAAGGATTCAAAATCATTTATTCCCCACAACATGGTACCTCTTACGAAAACGCGATGCGCGTATTCCACGATTGTGGTTACGATGTGATTCCTGTGCTTTCGCAATGCGTTCATGATCCTGCCTTTGGCGCGACGTTATCTCCTAACCCAGAAACCGCGGAATCATTCATTGAATCGATTAAGTTAGCAGAAAAAGAGCATGCCGACTTATGCGTCATGACGGATCCTGATGGCGACCGTTGTGGCGTAGCCTATCGTTCTTCGAAAGGCACCTTTGAACGCTTCACGGGCAACCAATCCGCGGCATTACTGATGGATTATTTGTTCTCGGAACGGAAGGCAAAAGGTCTCTTATCCAAAGATGGCGTCATGTATGACACGATTGTCACCTCTGACTTGGGCAGAAAGATCGCCCATGCCTATGGCGTCAAAACCGAATCGTTCTTAACGGGATTCAAATATATCGGGAATCGCATTGACTACTATGAAAAGCTTGGTCATGGTCCAAAATTTGAATTCGGTTATGAAGAATCGTATGGCTGCTTAATTCAACCATTCGTACGTGATAAAGATGGAATCCAAGCCATTCTTCTATATTGCGAAATGGCCCTTTGGTATCACTTAAAAGACATCCCACTTGATGTGGCGTATGAAAACCTCGAAAAGAAGTATGGTTACCACGCGACCAAGACCATCTCGGTGATGTTTGAAGGCCAAGAAGGCTTAAAAGAAATGAACGCGTTGATGGATCGTCTCCATGCGCATCCATTAAGCGAAGTGGCTGGCATGAAAGTAGCACGTTTAGAAGACTACGAAACCTTGAAAGCAACGGACTGTGCGACGGGCAAATTCACCGACATCGCCTTAGAGAAATCGAATGTGATCCGCATGATTTTCCCAGATACCTCTTGGATTGCGATCCGTCCTTCTGGCACTGAACCAAAATGCAAGTTCTACGTCGAAGTCTATCAAAAAGACGGGAACGGCATTGAAAAACGGGTGGACGATATCTTCGCCTCGCTAAAAGAGCAACTGCATTTATAAGGTATAAAAAGAACGGCAGGAAGATGAGTTTCTGCCGTTTTTATTTTTATTCGCGCTCGAAGCTAATGGATTCTTCAAAGGTGCTTACCTTGCCACCGAGATTGATGTCTTTCCAGTCTAGCATGGCTTCAGGGCGATCCTCATAAGGCGCCATGCCCCACCATGGTTCGACACATAAGAAATCGGAAGCCGCGTCCGGCGACCAAATCGCGATATAAGGGGAGGAGAAGTGATAGGTCAAGCGGTAACCAAATCCCGTGGATAAGGAAAGTTCTTGCGCAGGGCGTTCTAAGAGAATCGTTTCGTATTTCTTGAAGTCTTCTTTTTGGAATTGCCAATCTCCGTTTGCCGGGAAGGAAATGGGATTGCCGTTAAAGATGTTATTTCTTCTTGGATAGAAGTAGAGGTTTTGTTGCCCTAAATGCAAGACGGCCTTCCCGAATTTGGCTTGGTAGCCGGCATGATCCCCTAATTGGAAGGGCATGTCTTCGTCGTTTAAATTCTCGATCCGGAAGGAACGGATAAGACGTTTGCCGTCTAGACGATAGGTAACGAAGAAACGGAAAGCGTAAGGATATTCGCTTAAGGTTTGGGGGTTAGAAGAAAGACAGAAGGTCATCGAAGTGGCCGTTTGCTCAACGAGGGTTAATTCATTGACCCGCACCAGCCCATGTTGCATCGGGCAAGTATAGCTTTTGCCGTGCACTTCATAAGGAACGTTCTTCCCGATGATCGGGAACATCAAGACATCTTGATGTGGCCAAACGCCGTCGGCCTGATAAAGCAATTCTTGTTGATTCGCGCGGTCGATGACGTGCGTCAATTCTCCGCCTTTCAAGGTGGCGGAAACCGTTAAATATTCATTTTCAATCTGTGGCATAGTTTGATTGTAACCTTTTAAGCAAGAAAAAAGAACCCGTTTAAGGCTCTTCAAGGTGGGTTTCTAATCCCGCACCATTTTTAATCATAAGATGAAAATATAGGTCAGAGCAAGGAAGTTTCGAAATATTCTTCCTGAAAGTGTTAGTTGTCAGCTGATGTGAAACATTTTAGCAATCTCGGGCATCTGACCTCGCCCGTATTCTCCATAATCCGTTTCAGGCTGTCAAGTTCCGC
>CADAXQ010000005.1 GCA_902791935.1 uncultured Erysipelotrichaceae bacterium
CTAAACAACCAATCCGAAGCGCCTCCCAATCTCCTTTGATTGTTTAGCAAGGGGATTATAGCACGACAGGGCTATCCTTTATTTGCTGGTATATCTAGGTTTTGTGTGAAAACGCGCTAAAAGACGATTATCTGTCTTTCTGCTTTAACGACGCTTTCTCAAGGCTGTGATTGAACCGTTTAATGTTACGATACAGCCCGTGCAATCGTGGATAGACCTTGCGATAAACGTGGTTATAAAGATAGTTGTAACGGATGTGAACCGTCGCGCGAGGAAGAAACACTTTCCCTGGATGGACCATGTGTTTCACGGCCTCTTCAGGGGTTTGATATACGCCGATGGCGAGGAAACCCGCGATTGCCGCCCCTAAGCTGGAAGTTTCAAAAGTTTGAACTCGGCTGACCGATTTTCCCATAATATCCGCCGTAATTTGACAAATTTCATCGGATTGAGAACCACCTCCACTAATGCGAATCTCCGGAATGCTATGGTGGATTTTATGTTCAAAATGCTCTAGTCCCTCGCGTAAGGCATAAGCGATTCCTTCAATAATGGCACGATAAAAATGTTCTTGGGTAATGGAATCAGAGAAACCAATGATCGCTCCTTTGGCCAAAGGACGGGAAAGGCCCGGACCCCAATAGGGTTGTAATACCAATCCATCACTTCCTGCCGGAACTTCTTTTAAATGACGATTAAAGTCTTCAGCAGAGACATCGGAAATTACAATATCCTTTACATCTTTGCCACCAAATTCCTTTAAGAACCAGTTGATCATCCAATAACCGCGATATATTTGAATATCCATGTTGTAATAGCCAGGAATGCAAGAGGAATAACCTGGCAAGAATGGTTCAGATTCCGTATAACGAGTGCGTGTCGTTTCCACTGTAGATGCCGTGCCATAAGAGATAGCGGCATGACGATCATCTAACACTCCGAGTCCCAAAGTCTCGCAAGATTTATCTGAGCCGCATGCATATAACGTCAGTCCTTCAGGAAGACCGGTTTCTTTTGCCGCTTCAGATGTGATAACGCCGATTTTATCCCCCTCTTTTACGAGTTCAGGCAACATCCTCGCTTCGACGGAGAAAATTTGTCCTTTAAAATGCTTTTCGGGGTGTTTATACCAGCAGCGTTTCTTAAAATCAATCGGATAATGGCCACCATAATCCGAAGCCGAATCTTTTAATTCTCCCGTTAGACGATAAATGAAATAAGTTGAGATGTTGATATATTTATCAACTTTGGCCCAGTTGTCCGGTTCGTTCTCTTTCATCCAATTGGCAATGCAGCGCTTGCGATTGAAATTGATGGCGTCCGTCATACCGACAAGACGAAAAGCAAGGCGATGATACCAAGGCAATGGTTTTCGGCATTCCGCGGTTCTTTGGTCGAGCCAAAGAATCATGGGACGAATGATTTGCCGGTTTTTGTCTAGCAAAACGGCGGAGTCACGGAAACAAGTTAACGTGGCGCCTTTAACATTCTTTAATAAGTCGGGATGCTCATTTGCCAAACGCTTTGTGCAAAGGCACAACGCTTGATAATAAAGCCGAGGATCTTGTTCAGCATAGTTTGGCTTTGTCGAAAAATAAGGAGGATTATATTTCTCTTTCTCCATGGCAAGTTCATTGCCTTCACGATCAAAAATGGCCACGCGTACGCTTTGTGTTCCAAAGTCCATGGTCAACACGGTTGCATCTTCCATATTTTCAACGCTCCGTCACTATTTTAACACATGTCAATCTTCCTCGCTCATCGTGTTAGAATAGAAACGCCAACAAGGAGTTCCTTATGATTATTTCGCGAGCGCCCTTCCGTGTGAGTTTCTGCGGCGGAGGCAGTGATATTCCTTCTTTTTATGAAAAATATGGCGGATGCGTGTTGTCCACTTCGATCCGCAAATACGTTTATCTGGCTGCTCAAAAAGCCTTCAATAAAGATACCATCATGTTGAAATATTCCCAAACGGAAGAAGTCCAAGATCCTAAAGACATTCAACATCGCATTTTCCGGCAAGCTTTTTTAGACTTTCCTATTCGCGGAATTGAGATTGCTTCCATGGCCGATGTTCCTGCCGGAACAGGGTTAGGATCTTCTTCCACTTTCACTGTGGCATTGCTTCGCCTTCTCTATACTTGGGAGGGAAAGCACGCTTCCGCTTATAAAATTGCAAAAGAAGCATGCCAAATGGAAATTGAGAAATTAGGAAATCCCATTGGCAAACAAGATCAGTTTGCCGCCTCTTTTGGTGGTCTCCGTTATTACGAATTTGAACCCGATGGCTTCGTTAAAGTAGAGCCGGTTGTTATGTCTGCCGATGCCAGAGATCGGTTAGAGCGTAACTTGGTGATGTTTTACACGGGCAAAGTTCGTTCTGCGAATGGCATTTTGGCTCAAGAAACAAAAAATTTAGCAAACGATGCCGACAAAATCGAAACGACCAAACAGCTTTGCGCCATGACCAAAGAATTGCGGGCAAAACTCGAAGATGGCGATATCGACGCATTAGGCCCTATCTTAAGTCAAAGTTGGGAAATGAAAAAATCGTTGGCGCCGGGCATTAGTAATCCCATTATTGATGACGCTTATCAAAAAGCCATTAAGGCCGGGGCAAGCGGTGGAAAATTACTCGGTGCGGGAGGAGGAGGTTTCTTACTCTTTTATTGTCCGAATGAAACCATCAAAAACCGCGTCCGTGATGCGATGACGCTTTCCGAGATGCCATTTGAATTTGATCGCGCCGGCTGTTCCATTATTTTCATGGAGTAAATATGATCGCAATCCTTCAAGCTGGCGGGGCAGGCACCCGTTTAAAAGCCATCTCCGGCAATCTTCCTAAACCGATGGTCCCCATCGGGGGAAAACCGATTCTCGAACACGAAATTAATAACCTTGTCGAGAACGGAATCACAGAACTCTATATCGTCATTTCGAAAAAAGGAAAATCCATCCCCCAATATTTTGGAGATGGTTCTTCTTGGGGCGCTCATATCCATTATCTAATGGAGGAGGAACCTTTGGGGACCGGTGGAGTTTTGGCATTGCTACACGACGTCATTCAAGACGACTTTATTTTTTGTTTTGCCGATTTGATGTTTCATCTCTCCTGGTCAAAATTCATCGCTTTTCATGAACAAAGCGGCGCGGCAATCACGGCATTCGCACATCCGAATTCTCATCCTTATGATTCTGATGTCCTTGTTGCGGATTCCGCTGGTTTTATCTCGCGGATTGAGTCAAAAAACGAGCCAAGATTGTTGCCTTATGAGAATTTGACCAATGCTGGACTCTATGTGGCCAAAAAAGAAGTCGCGGATTTTGTGGTCGATCCCGTCAAGATCGATTTTGAAAAAGTGATTTTGCAACACTTCATTGAACAACAAAAAGCCAATGTTTATCGTTCTAGTGAATATGTGAAAGATTGCGGCACGCCCGAACGTTATGAAATGGTGTGCCAAGATTTAAAAGAAGGCATCGTTTTTCAAAAATCCCTTGATCATCCCCAAAAATGCATCTTTTTAGATCGTGACGGAACCATCAATCGTTATCAAGGCTATGTAACTCGCCTCGTAGAAATGGAACTCCTCCCAGGAGCGGCAAAAGCAATCCGTTCCATTAACCACTCCCCCTATTTAGCCATATGCGTGACGAATCAGCCAGTGGTCGCACGGGGAGAAGTCACAGAAACGGAATTGCAAATGATCCATCGCAAAATGGAAGATTTGCTTGGAGAAGAAGGCGCTTATTTAGATGATTTATATTATTGCCCCCACCATCCGGACAAAGGATTCCCCGGGGAACGAATCGAATATAAAATCGAATGTAGTTGCCGTAAACCTAAAATTGGTATGCTTCTAAAAGCCCAAGAACATTATCATATTGATTTCAAAGAAAGCTGGATGATCGGTGACACCTACCGGGACGTGGAAACGGGGTACAATGCCGGATGCAAAACCATCTTATTAACCAGCGGGGATCCCCATAAAGGAACACCGGATCATCACATCCAACCTGATTTTGTTTTCCCTACCTTAGAAGAGGCCGTATCGTTTGTTCTTTCAAAGGACGGCACGTCCGTGGACAAAAAGGAAAAAACCAAATAGAATGAGGCGATTAAAGGAGAATATCTTATGGATTTTCGAAATGGGATTCACGATTATTACGAACGAGAAAAACAAGTCTTTGATGCGTTAGATCCCAACGAATTTAACACTGCCTTGAATGCGTTGCTACGGCATTATGACAACGAAGATACAATCTATGTCATTGGTAATGGTGGTTCCTCCGCTACAGCAAATCATATGGTTTGTGACTTTAACAAAGGGATTTCTCTTTCTTTGTCTAAACCATTTCATGTCGTTTCTTTAACCGATAATATCCCTTCCGTCATGGCTTATGGAAATGATGTCGGTTTTGAAGACGTCTTTTATCTCCCGCTCAAGCAATGGTTAAAACCAAGCGACATGGTCATTGCCATTTCTGGCTCTGGAAACTCGCATAATGTCATTAAAGCCGTGACCTATGCCAAAAAGATTGGCGCGGAGATTCTTGGATTAGAAGGATATGACGGGGGCAAATTGAAAGCCATTGCCGACATCAATATTCACGCCAAAGTCAATGACATGCAGATTGCAGAAGATGTACATATGACCTTTGTTCATGTCGCTATGCAGCTACTTTGGAAAGCTTTAATGGCAAGAGAAGGAAAAGAAGCCATTTATTCCATCAATCATTAAAAAATCGCATTTTTAACGGGGAAACCCCCGTTTTTTATTCCTTTTACTTTTTTGTTCCTTTATTTCTACGTTTTCTTTCCCGTATCTCTTTTTGGTCTTCTTTTCCCAAAAAGATGACAATCCGTCAAAATGGAATGTCTTTCTTTTTCTTTTCTTCTTCTAGGAAGAAAAAGCCTGAAGTGGTATAGTTTTCCCGTCAGGGGCTTATTTTCGTAAGCTCTCAAGATTGTCATAGGAGGACAAAATGGCACAAAAGAAATACGTCTACTCCTTCAAAGAAGCTCACGAGGCACACCTCGGGAAAGAGATTCTGGGAGGAAAAGGCTTCGGTCTGTGCGAAATGACGGCTGCGGGCATCAATATCCCTGCTGGCTTCACCGTGACCACCGAAGCATGCACCCTGTACTATGAGTCAGGCAAAAAGATCCCAGACTTTGTGTGGGATGACATCGTGGCACATGTCCACGCCATCGAAGAAAGCAGCGGCAAAGTGTTTGGCGGGGCGAAAGGAAAAACCCCGTTACTCGTCTCCGTCCGTTCTGGCGCTCGTCAATCCATGCCAGGCATGATGGATACCATCTTAAACCTTGGTTTGAATGACGAAGCAGTCGAAGAACTCGCCGAAGCAGCAAACAATGAACGCTTTGCGTGGGACAGCTATCGCCGGTTCATTTTGATGTTCACCAACATCGCCAAAGGCTGGCCGAGAACCGATATGGACAAGATGCTCGATGAACTCAAAGAGCAAAACGGTTACAAACTCGACACGCAAGTCACGACCGAACAACTCAAAGATTTGGTTAAACGCTATAAGGAATATTATAAGAAAACCTTTAACGAAGACTTCCCAACCGATCCATACGTTCAATTAAAAGAAGCTGTTGGCGCTGTCTTCAAGAGCTGGGACAACCCACGCGCGAACGTCTATCGTCAAATGAATGGCATCCCGTATGAATGGGGCACTGCTGTCAACGTTCAAACCATGGTCTTCGGCAACATGGGCGAAGATTCTGGCACTGGCGTTGCCTTCTCTCGTAACCCCTCAACTGGTGAAAAGAAGATCTACGCCGAATTCTTACAAAACGCGCAAGGCGAAGATGTTGTTGCCGGTATCCGTACCCCCGAACACATTGATTGGTTGAAAGACCACATGCCCGATGTGTATAAGCAATTTGAAGAAACCATCAAACGGATGGAGAACTACTTCAAAGATATGCAAGATATGGAGTACACCGTCGAAAAAGGCAAACTCTATTTCTTACAAACCCGTAATGGCAAGCGCACTGCCGCAGCCGCTTTAAAGATCGCCTGCGACTTGGTCGATGAAGGCCTCATCGATGAAAAGACCGCAGTTTGCCGTGTTGAGCCGAAACAATTGAACGATTTGCTTCACCCGACATTCAATCCTGATGATTTAAAGAAACACAGCCCGATCTTCCATGGTCTCCCTGCTTCTCCAGGCGCTGGAACTGGCCACCTCGTCTTTGATGCCGATGAAGCCAAAGCCGAACATGATGCTGGGCGTAAAGTCGTTCTCTGCCGTGCTGAAACCTCGCCTGAGGATATCATCGGCATGGTGAACGCCGAAGCCATTGTCACCGCTCGTGGTGGTATGACTTCTCACGCCGCTGTCGTTGCTCGTTCGATGGGCAAATGCTGCGTTGCTGGCTGCACTGACGCCATCATTGATGAAGAAAAGAAGACCTTAACCGTCAATGGCAAGACCTACACCGAAAAGGATGTCTTCTCGGTGAACGGCACCACTGGTGAAGTTTACGAAGGTGCCATCGAGATGCAAGAAGCTTCGATGGGCGGCAACTTCGGTCGTATGATGGCTTGGGCCGACAAGTATCGTCGTCTCAAGGTTCGTGCGAACTGCAATACGCCAGAAGACGCGCTCAACGCCCGTAAGTTCGGTGCGGAAGGCATTGGCCTTTGCCGTACAGAACGTATGTTCTTCGCGCCAGAACGTATCTTGAATATGCGTGCGATGATTCTCTCGGATACGACCGAACAACGCACCGCTGCCTTGGAACGCATCCGTCCGTTCTTGATGGGTGACTTCTACGACATGTATATGGCGAACCCCGACACGAACGTCAACATTCGTTTACTCGATCCGCCGCTTCATGAATTCTTACCCGACATCCATGATGAAGAAAACATCAAGGAACTTGCCAAGCAATTGAACGTCACCGAACAAAAGGTCAAAGATCGTATCAATCAACTTCACCAAGCCAACCCAATGATGGGCTTCCGTGGTGTCCGTCTCTGCGTTGCCTATCCAGAAATCTATGCGGTTTTGGCCCGTGCCATCATCCAAGCTGCTATCAAAGCCAGCAAGGAACTTGGCCACGATGTCGAACCCGAAATCATGATTCCGCTTTGCGGCGAATTCAAAGAATATGAATGGGCAAAGAAAGTCGTCGATGAGACCGTCCAAGACGAAATGAAACTCGAAGGCAAGACCCTCGTGTATCATGTCGGTACGATGATCGAAATCCCAAGAGGCGCTCTCCGTGCCGGGGATTTGGCGAAAGATGCTGAATTCTTCAGCTTCGGAACCAACGACTTGACACAGCTCACCATGGGCTTCTCCCGTGATGACTCCGGCCAATTCTTGCCTTATTACTATGATCGCAAGATTTACGAATTCGACCCCTTCCAGACCATTGATGTCGAAGGCGTCGGCGAACTCGTTAAGATTGCTGTTGAACGCGGCCGTAAGACCCGTCCGGATCTCTTAATCGGGGTCTGCGGTGAAACCGGTGGCGATCCAGTTTCGATCGAATTCTACGATAAAGTTGGTCTCGACTACGTCTCCTGCTCTCCATTCCGTGTTCCTCTTGCTCGCTTAGCTGCTGCGCAAGCCGCCATCAAGCACGAAGCGGAAGCCGAAGAAGCTGATCCAGTCAACAAAGTAAAGAAATTCTTGAAGATCAAGAAATAACCTTCTTGCTTTCTAGACCGTTAGGAAATTCCTAGCGGTCTTTTTCTTTGTGTTGATATCGAAAAAGGCGGCAAAGCCCCACCTAAGATGGGAATCGATTCAAGGTTTTAAACAGCCCAGCGGCACCACGTAGACCCTGTCTTCTCTTTGATAAGTAACCTTATCTTTTGCGACGACTATCAAAAAGGCAGGTTTAGCGTCATGATTAGCGATGTCTTGCGACAAACGAAGAAGATTGTTGGCTGCGGCATCAATGTCAGTATTGGTCCCCAATTTCACTTCGATAAGCGCCCATGCGTCGTCGTTGAATTCCATGACCTCATCGGTTTCACGGCCACACTTATTTTCCTAACGGCCTGATTTTCCGCTTCCCACATAGCGGACGGACTTGATTCATGTATATCTAAATCGTTCTCGGCGAAACGCCGAAGTACTCGGCCATTTCTTTCCTTGTGATTCTTTCGTTGCTCTTTATGAGCCTTTTGAGCTCTTCTTCGATGAAAGAAGGATGAGTGCCAAACGGCTCTTACGACAACGAGGATTCATCCAAGAGACTATTTGACGATTTTCCAGCTCCCCTGCTTTTGATTCTTTCCTCTCGACGATTCCTTTGTCATGAAGCGATGCGACGATTCTCGAAGCGGCCCTTCTGGATATTCCCCTCCTGTCGCCGACGTCAGCTAAGGATATGCTCGGATTGGAAAGAAGGATGCCGAGCAAAGTAAGCTCATTGTTCGTCAGATTATCGTTTTTTAATGTGCCATTTATTGCACCATTTATTGTGCCACGGTTCTTCATGACCTTCTTGTTGAAGGGGATGGTGACCTGGATGAATCCGTCCTGGATGTCAAAGGCCTCCTTACCATAGGCGGAGACGATCTTAACGGTTCCATGACCAGTTTTCTCCGTGATTTCCAAATTCCGAATGAGGGCATGTCAGAACGGCAAAATAAACAAGAAAATTGCTGATTCACTAAGGATTATTGATTTACAAGGTCATTTAAATTTTAATTAATATATAAATGACCCCGAAAGGAACATGCTTTATGGAATACATCGAATCAAATAAGGTAGAACTCAAGGAAATGATGACGGATGAGATCAAGAAGGAGATTCTCGCTTTCCTGAACACCGAAGGCGGAGCCATTTACGTCGGCGTAAAGGATGACGGCATGGTTGTTCCTTATAAAGATTCCAAGGAAAGAGATGAGATGGACGTTAGGATCTCCAATTGGATAAGAGATGTCTTCTACCCCAATGTCTCCAGCCTGCTTAGGTATCACTTCAATAAGGATGGCGTCTTCGTCATCGAGGTCAACCAAGGAATCGAAAAGCCATATTATCTCAAGGAGAAAGGACCAAAGCCAAGCGGTGTATATGTCCGCATCGGAACGACATCAAGAATGGCGACCGAGAGCGAAATCCTGCTCATGCTTTTGGATTCCAAAAAATACAGTTACGAAGAGGATGTTTCTAATGAGCAGGATCTGACGTTCCGTTTCTTCAACGACATCTGCGATGAGAACCACATTCCCCACGAAGAAAGAAATCTGCGCTCCCTCAGAATGATTGACAAGGACGGAAAATACACGAACCTCGGCTTCATGATGTCGGATCAGTCCGATATCGTCGTCAAGTTCGCAAAATACGATAAGAGCTTGAATTTCATCGTAAAGAAGGAATTCAAGGGATCATTGCTGAAATGTCTGGAGAGCACTTTGGACAATGCCGCGAATTTCAATGACGTGTCCGCCGTCATCTCACCGGATTCGTGGCAGCGGAAGGAGACCGTTTCCTATCCCGGATCCTCACTCCGCGAAGCCATACTCAACGCTTTCTGCCATAGCAATTACTTTATTCGTTCGAACATCAAAATCGAATTCTTCGACGACAGGGTCAAGATAACCAATCCCGGTGGAATCTATCAGGCTACTTTGGAGCAGATCATGTCAGGCGTCCAGACTTACAGGAACCCCGGACTGGTCAACATCCTCAGCAAGCTGCATTACATCGAGAACTTCGGCACTGGCATCCCCAGAATCCTTCAGGCAT
This sequence comes from uncultured Erysipelotrichaceae bacterium, assembly GCA_902791935.1. Classification (GTDB taxonomy): domain Bacteria; phylum Bacillota_I; class Bacilli_A; order RFN20; family CAG-826; genus UBA4951. The sequence continues at coordinate 9,745 of CADAXQ010000005.1, forward strand.
ATGAAGGAGCTGAAAGGCAACCTGTTTTCAATCCAAGTGGCAATTTCTTCATGCTGACTCTGCCGAATCAAAACTATGCTGACCCTGTAAATGACCCTGTAAATGACCCTGTAAATGACCCTGTAAAAATCAAGGACGATAGACTCGGAGATCTGGAACTGATTATATTACAAACAATACAGCAAAACCCAGGAATTAGCACAAGAAATCTACTTAAGCTAATCAACGAAAAGCAGCCGGAAATAACGTTGGACACATTAAAGAACAACATAAAAAGAAAATTGCAGGACTATATCGAATTCAGAGGCTCTCAGAAAAAAGGCGGCTATTTCATCAAGGAAAGAAACCAATGATCTGACTGCTGTTTGCCGAAGGACTTCATATGTTACGCTTGCCTTTCGTAGTCACTAGATATATTGACAGCGAATACTAGCGATTCAAACGAGAAACCAAAAGTATTCATTCCCATGAATAAACTTTCCGGAATGTCGCCTAAGGCAAAAACGACAATCGATGGGTCAACAAAGTAACGCGTATTGCTGGTGCGTATTGCGGTTTTGCTTATTAAATTCAGATTCCACGCTTTGAGTTCTTTCACGGCATAGCGTCTTTGCAAGGCCAAAAGATATTTATGCAACGTCTCTTTATCAATCGAATCTCCGCTTTCACTTAGGTCTTGCATGGTTTTAGTATCGGGGGCTTGTGAATCAACCAATCGTGAATAAGAACGGAGTAATTTTCTAGCTCGACTCACATTTCTTTTGATCGGCACGTCCTTCAGTTTCCCCGAAATTGCCTTTTTGATCACCGATTCGACATACGCGTCGTTGAGTCCGTTCATGGTTCGATCCTCCGGCCAAATGATGGCACAGAGTGGAATTGGGGGGAAACAAATAACGGGATAATCGGATCCTCCATGGGGGATGGAAGGGTAGAAACGAATTACCGGATAATTGCCTAGAAACAAATTTGCGGATAACTACACTCAAACGGAAATCCAGTTGAGCATCAAACAAACAAGCGATATATTCTTTGGCCATTTCATTAACTCTCCAATAAGATTAGATCGATAAAAAGCCAACTTTTGGTCTGAAATCGAAGATTTGGCACATTTCTAACCGAAGATTTGGCACTGAAGCATACATAGATGAATAGAAAAAGAATCAAGCTAGCAAAGGGAAAGTCAAATCATCCATCTCGTCTTTTCTTCTCATCGCTTCTTCGCTAGAATAAAGGCACAATGTTGAGAAAATGGAATTTTGCAATTCTAATCGGAATTGCGTTATTGGGCATTCTGCTTGGTTCTTTTTATGATTTGTCATTGGCGCAAGCGCTTTACCACGAACGAAATGGTTTTGGCGTCTTTGTTGCCTCGCTTGGTGAATTGCCGGCCTATGGAGGTGCTGGATTCTTGGCTGGTGCCTTACTTTTCCTTTCCATCCATCGCTATCCAAAATGGTGGCAACGAGCTTTGCTTTATGTTTCAGCCGCCTTGCTATATGGCTTAGGAACGTATTTCCAAACGCTGACTTTCTTATCCGTAAATGCCTATAACATGCCAGGTCATTGGGAGATTGGCTTACCAATCTGTGGAGGTTTGGTGTTACTTTTCGGTGTTGGTGGATTCTTTTTTGCCAAACACTCTGATCAGCAGCACTTGTTACGCGTGATTATCACGATGGCCGCCGTTGTCATCGTTTCGGCATTGTTATTCGAAGGCATCAAACGAATCAGCCCGCGTCCCCGTTATCGTTGGCTAATCGGGGAGACATCTCTAACATACGAGTCTTCTTTAGGATATTTCACTCCTTGGTGGCAAAATGTAAAAGCGTTGCGTGATGCCGTCTTATTAAAAGATCCCGGATTAAAAGAAGAATTTAAATCCTTCCCTTCTGGTCACACTTCCAACGCGATGGCTTGCGTTATGATTTTGTCTTATCTACCGGTATGGAAAAGCAGCCTTAAGAAATACCAAAATCTATTCTGTTATATCGGTTTTGTTTACGGAATGCTGGTCGCTTTCACACGGATGTTAATCGGTGCCCACTTCTTAAGCGATGTTTCTTGGGGTGCCGCTTTGTCGTTGTTGTGTTTCTATCTAGGTGATTTCGTGCTCACACAATGGGGAAAGCACGAAAAAACTGCATAAAGACGTAAAAGTTTTATTGTTGGGAGTCGCAAGATTCCCTATTTTTGTTTTAACGCTTCTAAAACGCGTTCTAAGCGCGATGGAAGGGGCGCATGGAATCTCTTGCCAGCAAGGCTAGGATATGCCGTTAAAGACCCTGGGAGAGTCGTAACCTCACAATGCAGGAACGAATCATAGATGCCAAGTTTTGCTGCCTCTAGCACTTGCTCTTTTGAAGCGTAGACGAAATCGCCGACGATGGGATGGCCAATGGATGCAAGATGGACTCTGATTTGATGGTTACGGCCCGTATGAGGAATGCAACGTACTAAAGTGTAGCCATCATACCTCTCTAATACAGAATAAGAGGTATAAGAAGGTTTGCCATTTGGCTCCACCGTCACTTTTCCTGAAATGATGTCCTTATGCAGAGGATGATTAATTTCACCTTTTGATTCATTCATGTTGCCGTAAACAAGGGCTAAATATTCTTTATGGATGGTGCGATCTTCCCAAGCCTTCGTTAATGCGGCGCGAAAGGAAGAGTCACAACCAAATAAAACGACTCCAGAAGTATTGCGATCAAGACGGTTAATCGGAGAAGGAAGTTCTTCTCCTTTTTCTTTGGCGGCACGGCGCAAATATGAACTCAAGGATTGTCCATCTTCTTTACCGACCATAAGGAGGCCTTTTGGCTTGTTGCAAACAATCAAGTGCTCGTCTTGATAAAGAATCAGGGAATTAACGTTCTCGTGCGTCACAATAGGGAAGTAATCGAAATGTAGAAGATTGGGTTCTTCATCTTCAATTTCAATCATTTCTCCTTCTGTCAAAGCATCAGAGAGTTTAATCGGACGTCCATGCCAAAGAATACGCCCCTCATCAAAAAGAAGAACCAAGTAGCCGCCAGGAACACGAGGGTATGACTTTTGAAGATCGTGGAAGACCGATAGGTCATATCGAATGGAGTGCAAAAACATCAGGAATAATTTAGAGGGTTAAGAACGAAAGTAAAAGCAAAAGATAGAGCAAGAAGAACGGAAGATGCGAATGTAGAAAACGATTAGAAATGCATGACGGACAGAAACTAGATTAAGCATATAAAAATCAGTCAATTTATTAAGCCAACGGCAGAAGTAAAAGACGGAACCCCCATAAAGACCAGAAGACTAGAGGATAAAAAATCAGCGAAAAACAGCTAAAGAAAAGTAGAAAAAATCAAAGATTCAAAAACGATTTTTATAAAAAAGAAAGAACAATGAGACAAGTTTAAGAATAAATTGACTAATTATAATTTCTCAATTGCTTTACGAATCGAATCATCTCCATCAAGATCCAAATCAAAGAGATCATCATCGTCTTCAGGGCGAGAAGCCTTTTTGACAGTAGAAGCTGGAGCAGATTTTTTTACTTTTACTTCAAAGGGAAGACCCTTCTCTCGGACAATCATTTTCAAATAAATCGTGATGGCAGCAGACATTGAAAGCCCAAGCTCATCAATTACCTTTTCAGCATCCTTTTTTAGCGATGCGTCAACCCGTAAATTCATCGTAGTTTTCGGCATAGTCAAGATCTTCCTTAAGATATCTTTGTAACGCAATTGTAACGCATAATGCGTTACATGTTAATAAAAGGTCTAAAAATGTAATTTATAGCACTCTATATTATTTAGTGCTAATTAAGATAATATCTAATGAAAATAGGTTTTATCACACTTTTTCTTACCTAATAATTAGGCTATATTAGTTTATTACATTGTATGAAAACGAACGTTTCTTCCTTTGAAAGTCGTTTTCATGGCTTTTTTCACATCGTTTTGGATGATGGTGTCGATGAGACTTTAAAACCTTTTCTGAGGTCATCTATAAATCTGGCTTCGTTCCCTGTCTGGCGAAGCTGTAATTTTGTTTTCCGACAAGCAAAGAGATCAACTCGCCAAATTGACAAAATCGGCATCAACTTTCATTACAATTTGCCGTTTATGTTCTGTCGTTGACAAAAATGATTTGACTTATTTTTGATGTGCATGCTCATTTTTGCGGTGATTCTTCTAACCCTTCTTCGGCACGATTAAAGTGACTGCCGTTTTGAACAATTTCTTTTAGGGTATTTTTCTTCCTATTTTTGACTGTTCTAACTATTCATTGCCGTTCTTGAAATCGCTCCGTTCCATTTTTCTGACTTACTACTGATTGCTTATCGACACCTTTTTATGGCTTTTCGGCCCATTTGTTTTATTTAATGCGACTTGAAAAATAGGGATTCAGTTAATAAACGGACTCTTCATTGTTGCAGCGAACGAAAATAAAACTGTCGTCATTTTATTTTGTTAACAACGTTATTAAAGTATCAGGTCGGAAACCTTTGTTTGAACCATTAAGAAACGAATCGCTTTATGCTAAGACGCTTGTATGACGCTTGTATTTTACTGTCGTTATGGCGAAATTTGTTTCTACCATTTTTTGGGCCTTATGACGAACTTTCTCCAGGAGTGGTTGGGCCCAGGGACGAACTTTGGCCTTCCCACAGGCTCCGGCTTTGGCTCCCGCTGCCTTTTCTCGATTTCTGTGAGAGCCCGTAGCTTGCCGTCCCTCGCCTCCTTGATCGCAGATTCGACGTATGCGTCGTTTAGTCCGTTCATGGCATGTCCCTCCGACCTAATCATCCCAGTTGGCGAATTAGATGGAAACAAATCACCGGATAATCGGATCCCCTAGGGGGATAGTTGGATGGAAACAAATAACCCAATAAATACCTAGAAACAAATAACCCAGTAACTACAAGACGCTTGTATTTTGCTTGCATGCGCGTGCGAGAGAATTTATTATTATTCCCGTGAAGAGCAAAACCGGAGCAATCCGGCGACGCAAAGCTGTAGGGTCCATCTTGGATAGCCAGTTGCCCCAAATTTGATAGAGGCAACATGGCTAATTTTTTATCTAAACGGTTAAAATTAATTCGCTTGCAAGCCATTTTGGCTTCCTGTTTTTTTGCCGTTTGCGTGGCTAGCGCTGGTACAGCGACCTTTGCATGGTTTTATGTGAATCGCAAAGTGTCTGCCGATTATCAAAGCATTGTTGCCACCGATGTTAAGTACATTAAAAGTTGCGAATATTATGCGATTGATCACGTCACGGTGAACTCCGATAATACTCGTACTTATTCTTTCAATAACACTCCTTTATCAGCCGGTTATGCAATCGGTAAATATAGCCGTGCCTTTGCAACAGAAGAGCATCAAATATTAATTAAAGTCACGTTAAATGAACTCTACTCAACCTTTATTTCGACCGCTACGGCTGATACTGATATCTTAAATGGCGGCCATTCCTGGGATGCCGTCTCTTGGGCAACATCAAACAATCCGTTGAGTTCTATTGTCGCTTTTAACGTCTATGCGGTCGATCAAATCACAGCAAGTGGCAACTACTTAGTTCTTTCCCCAACGGCAGATAACCCCACCACAAAATATTCCTTTGTATCGATGTCAGGAGAAACTCCGACATACACAAAATTCCTCCAAATTGGAAATGAATTTACGACCACCGCCGATTCCGTCATTTATTTCGTCATCGATTACAATCTTTCTGCGATTGATTCGATTTATTCTTATAACATCGGAAACGCAGCATTTGAATCGGATAGCGGCATTACTTATCAATGTGACTTTGCCATCCGTGTTCTTGGGGCAGGAGCATAAGGTATGAAACACAAATTCAGCTTACGTACCTTCTTGCTCATTGTGCTAGGGTCTACCGCCTTAGCCACCTGCGCTGCCTCTGCGGCATACACTTTCACGTGGTTTAGCAACCAAGAAAGCCTAGGCAAGCGAATTAACGGTGAGACGGATGGTGCATATTTTGCACGCGGAACAGGGACTGCCGATGACCCTTATGTCATCAATCGTCCCTTCCATCTTTATAACCTTGCTTGGCTTCAGTATACCGGCTACTTTGGTGATAATGAATGCTATTTCATCATCGAAAAAGACCTGGATATGACAGGCTGGACGTTGCCACCTATCGGCACCACCGATCATCCTTTCATCGGACATGTGAATGGTTATGACACAACCCATGCCCAAGGGCAAGAACATGCGGCCGTGGTTTCCAATTTGACCGTCTCCAATGAATTTTCCGATTATAATCGCCATCCTGGCGCAATTACTTCAGTATCCAATGTGAATATCGTTGGTTTCTTTGGCGTTGTAGGAAAAATTGGCCAGGATTATTCTTCCTCCGCTTCAAGCATTGTCCCAAGCGTCAAAAATCTATATTTGAATAACGTTGCGGTGAATGACAAAACATCGAATACCCTAATCGGCATTGCCGCCGGTTACGTGAATGGCGTTGTAGAAGGAGTAGGAATTACTGGCGATTCCAGCTTAAGCGTTCCTAGCGGTGGTGCAACCGCTTTCGGAAATTACACTCAAAACGTTTCAGACTATACCTCGGTTGGCTATTGTGAAAAGGCGTTTCGTTCCAGTCTTTTTAACAAAGAAATCACATTGCAAGCTTCTACCCCGATGACAGGAACAAAATCTGAGTCCGGCAGTGGTAGTGATACCGGTTGGGGCGGTTCCATCGACATGAAATCGATGTACGACCACATCAAACCTCTTTATGAGAATTCCACAATTTATCAATATTCCACCGAAGAAAACGTCTCGCTTTCCTTTGATGCGTCTGGAAATGCCATTCCGAGTCAAAGCGCGGTGAGCGGAGCAAATGATGATGTTCCCTACCGCACATCTTGGAGATATTGGAACGGCCATAATTACAACTATGATTACGGCTATGATTCTTATAACAATGAAAACGATGGCGGCAATACAACCGCACAATATTCTTTTGTCCAACGGCAGAGTACTTCACAATTCCTCTATCTTTCTGGCAGGGCAACCTATACAGTTCCTTCCTCCTCTCTAACGCAAAACATCACGGCTCCTACTAGTCCTAACGGCACAACGCCTCGAGCCATTTCGGATGGGAATGGGAATTATCTTGCTTTGAGCAAAACGGGGCTAAGCAATAGCACATCCTCTTCCAATGGGAACACTGTTTGGTATTTTGAAAACGATGCTATATACACTCTGGATCCTTATCACAACTTCGCAAAAATCTATCTTTACGACGACAATGGAACATTAAGTACTTCTTCCACCGTTCAAACCACATGGCATTATTCATCTAACGACAGCGCATTAAGTTCTTCAAAGGGAAATTATTTATTGTGCTATCAAAGACAGTGGCTTTTAAGTAAGACGAGGCAAATCACGCAAACACAATACACTATCGGCTATTCTTCTTATTATCTCTCAATAAATAACGGAAGACCATCGTCGACCAGAAGTTCTTCGACTGCCGCGAAATTCTATACCGACAGTAACGGATATTTTTACACAGTCATCAATGGAAATATAGCTTATCTCGTCTTAGATTCACCCTCATCTTCAAGTTATCGTTCATCCGTTGCCTTTTCTTCCGACATAGATACCGCCGCTTTTAAGAAGAGTGGTAATTATCTAGTTGCTGAATATGGTGGAACAACTTGGTATCTTTATCAATATGGCGCTTCCGCGTATGAAGAAGAATACTATTACTACTACAGCAACCCTACAAGCTACACTTTTACGACAAACTCAATACTTGTAAAAACCAATCTTTCATCTAACACGAATTATACCGTCTCTAATCTAGATGCAACATATGCCACACAAAGCACCTACTACCCGTTAAGCTTTGATGCCACTTCAACTTCAAAAGTTTCAACCAAAAATACTGGATACGTTGTCTCTGGAGCTTACGAAGACAGTGGCATTAAGGCTGATATCCGTGTTTCTCAATATCCCATCACGAATATCAACGGCAGCACTGCTTCGTCTTCATCATCATCTGTCGACCCAAACAAAGTCTATACCATCAATGCTTCCGGGTCGAATACGATAAGTGATGCCTCTGCTTATCAGAAATTCACGGACTCACTAAACTCTATGAATACTGTGCTTTCAACTTCGTCAAACGTCGTCTATGGCCTCCATTTTATGAATGCCAGCATCTCCAAGAATCATCTAATCACAGTTCCTTATGCTTCTATTAATGGAAAAGAGTATTCCCAATACGAGTTGCCGGAAGACGCGATTGACTTCCAACTTCGCGATAAAGGATATATTAATTTCTTTGCCGGCACTTATTTTTCGGGTAACGATTCCTTCTTCTCGTTGCATCGTATCTTCCGTGATAATAGCAATTCTATCGATGACATCAAAGAAATCAGCAAGATTTATCATTACACGGCCGATATGACGGCAGGAAAGCATTACGCTTATGTCTATCAATACACGGACGGCACTTTCTCTTCTCCTTATTGGTTCCGAACCATTGATGGGAAGAGTACAAAATGCAAAATTGGCACCAGAACGCCAATGAGTGAGGATGAACTATCCGCCACTACAACCAGCGCTCCAGCCGGTTACACTTCTTATTTCGATACGGCGTGGATTAAAAAACAAAGCAGTTTAACCAAAAATGCCGTTTATTATTTTGAGGTACCGGTTAACGAAGGAGAATATGCTTTAGGATCCGTCGACGGCGGGACTGGTGCTTATTTGATGTATTTGGATATCGGCGCTAACGCACAACGTACCGATCGTACAACCATCAATGAAATTAAAACCACAAATACCTATGAATATGCCTATCCGAATGGGGTGTCTTTCGTGGATTCTACGACCGCGACTGTAACGGCCTCCGACAGCGTGGGCCTCACGTTATCCCCCTCTTCCTACCAAGGCGCCATCTCAGTGAAACGTACCGATACGACGGTTGCCTACACGAATACTTCCAATACTGGCATTTCTGCCTGTTTTATCGGGGATTCTGTCACCTTAACGGGCAACGGAACAACGATCACGACGGAAACCTATGTCTCTTTAGTCACGGAAACAGAGAAATCGCAGACCATATTGGATTACAACACCTCTACAGATGAAGAAACCAAGACGGTTTATAAAGAAGATAAAGACGGCAATAAGACCACCCAGATTAACGATGGGAATGCCACATCTGGCTGGGGTGACGCCGATGTCGAGATTGAAGCTGGAACCGATGGCTGGCATACCGAAGCCGTTGTCAAGAATGTCTATGTCAACGGAAAATCCGTTACGGTCACAGTCAATTCAACCTATGCCTATACTCATGACGAGACCGCGAATACCTACTATTATTCGTTAACCGGTTATCAAGTCACAGTAAAAGGCGATGTCGAAGTCAAGGTAACGGCAACCCAAGTCGCTGACGGCATTGTGGTCTCCTTATTAACGGACGCTACGAATAACACCTACACGACCCTCGTCATCAACGTGCCACAGACCATCGCGGCATCGAACTAACGAAACATAATAAAAATCCGCGTCTTCAAGGCGCGGTTTTCCGATCTGGCCTATAAGGCCGATTACTGGCAGGGGCAATCATGCCCCTTTTTAAATCGCCCAATCGCCCTTGTCACCCTTACTTACCCGTGAACGGGTCCTTGTACTCCTTCAGGCTTCGACGATCCTCTATCCGGTCCTCGAGCTCCTGGTTCTTGATGTAGTTCTGAACCGTCTTCTTGTTCAGCCCGACGGTGCTGACGTAATACCCCTCGGACCAGAAGCGCCTGGCCCCGTAGTTGTATTTCAGGTTCGCGTGCTCGTCGAATATCATGAGGCTCGTCTTGCCTTTCAGGTACCCCATGAAGCTCGAGACGGAGAGCTTCGGGGGTATGCGTACAAGCATGTGTATGTGATCGGGCATCGCGTGCGCCTCGATGATGTCGACGCCTTTGTACATGCAGCACCTCCTGATGTATTTTCCGATGTCGGCGCGAAGTTTGGCGTAAATCGCCTTCCTCCGGTACTTCGGGGTGAACACGATATGGTATTTGCAGTCCCATTTGGTGTGCGACAGGCTCGACACTTCGTCGTTCTTAAGTGGCATAATATAAAAGTCCTCCTCGGATGCAAGGGCAACTGAGCATTGCAATTGTACCCCCTCGGAGGACTTTTTTTCATGACCGCCACGGCTTTTTATCGTCACGCCCGCATAGCAGGCGGTTTTAAGTTGTCCCTATCGGTCCACATAAGAAAAGGCGACCTCAATACATTTGATGGTCGCCTTTTTGGTACTCGGCAAATAACTTTTGTCCGGCCGCGTGATCAAGTTCTTGGAAGTTAAGATGATCTTTGTTTTCGTAGAACTGTTTATCCCGAAATCCAATCTTTTCGGCATCGCTGGTATTACACGCATAATAGACATGGGCAATATTCGCCCAAAGAATCGCGCCTAAACACATAGGGCAAGGATAGCTGGTCGTATAAATGTCGCAGTTAGAAAGATCATAGGTCCCTAAATGGCGGCACGCGTCGTGAATCGCCATGACTTCGCCGTGGCACGTTGGATCTTGGGCCTTAATGACCTCATTATGGCCTCTCCCAACGATTTTCCCGTCTTTGACGACAATTGCCCCAAAAGGACCGCCATCGTGCGAGGAAATGCCTTTCTCGGCTTCTTTGATTGCTTCTTGCATGAAATCTTGTTGGGTCATTTCTTTTTTGCTTCTCTCTTGCTGCAAGGGCAGCCCGATAGAATAAACGAAAAAACAAATGGGTGCAAGCAAAAGAACGGATGGGCTCCATCCGTTCTTTGAGAAGATTCGTTAACGTTGATAGTTCAATGCCGTAATGAAGTCTTGCGTGCTTAAGCCATGCACCTTGCCGCCATCGATATAGTAAGGCACGGCCATGTCATAACAGAAGTCACGTTCATCTTGGCTCGCAACCCCATTCGCAATCGTAATGAAGTTGTTCTCCTCTAAGGAAGTAGCCATCCGGATGAACGAAGAGGTCGAAGACGGTGACAACAACGAATCCTGCAAGAGGTCACGAGAAATAGCGACCGCTTCAATGCCGAGACTCTTTAGGGCAGGAATACCAATACGTTCTGGCTGATAAGAACGAACCGCGAAACGAATGCCTAAGGGGCGAAGCATCGCAAGCACGGGACGTAATGTTTCTTCATGTCCTGCCAAATCCCCACATCCGAGCGATAAGAAGAACGAATCTTTCGGGAAACGATGTTGGGTCATGAAATGCTTCATGAAGGGCAAGAACTGATCCGCCAATAAGGTGTTTGGCGAGACATAGACGAAGAAGGCACGAATCCCCGATGTCTTTAACGTCGTATCCCCATAGTTATCAAAGAATTGCCCGACGTTTTGAAGCACGGCTTCATCAAAGGAGGTGACTAATCCGCCTTCCACGGCAATCGGCATGAACTCACGGTCGGAAATGCGTTCGTGATAGAGGCCTTCTAAGCCAAGGCTAATCTGAATGCCAGAGATATGGGAGGTGGAGGTTTCGGTGACGGCACTAAGCGATAAGGCAACCGCATTCGTCCGTAACGAGACGTCGAGCAATTGTCGGAGGTAGTCTTTCCGTAACGCTTTCCGAACGCGCGAACGACCGACTTCGAGTAAGAAGCCATCGCCGACTTTGACGGAACGGTCTAACTCCGTCTTAATCATCGACATCATTTCGAAGTTGCTGGCCGCTTCGGTGGGGTAACCAATCGCACTATAGGCGAACGTGGGAGAGAAGAATGCGCCACTAAAGGCGATGGGGGCTTGAATCACTTCCGCCAAACTTTCGGCAAAGTACACCATGGCGCTCTTGGACGTTGAACGTAATAAGAACGACAACGTATCTTCATCGTAACGATACGTAAAGTCGCCATAGCCGGCATCTTGGATCTTCCGTACTAAGACTTGCCGTAAGTTTTCTGTGTTTTCACTAGGGAATTTCACGGCAAAATCGCTGACGTTCGTCAAACGGACCGAGACGACATAACCCGTGCCACGATTTCGAATTTCTCTCCCGAGGTCATTCGATAACGCCTTGGCATTAAAGACGCCAAACTTAGCATCAAAGAGATTCGAGGAGACGGCTGAAGCCGTTTGTTTTTCGATTAAAATCGTCGCGGCATCTTTCGATGAGGAACGGTAATTCACCATGGATAGTGTTTGTTCCGCCGGTCCAAGTGGTGCGATGACGCGTTTCACCGTACCCATTCTTAACGGACATTCCTCACAAGGCGTATCCCGCCCCATTAAGGCTTTGAAACAATATTCCCCGACTTTCGCGTCTGGGAAGTTCTTCTCGACTAAGTTGGAGAAATGTAATAGCCGATATGTCTTGGCATTCACTTGATAAGCCAAACGGCCATGACGAGACAACAAGGCTTCAACGAGATTATTCGTATCTAAGGCGTTCTCTTTTTCTTGGATGGTGACTAACATCGAAGAAATCAAAGAGAACGATAATTCGGTTGCTTCGCGGTCCGCTAACGTGAATTCATCCCGCCGTTGCACCGATAAGTAATACATGAAGCCATAGAGCTGATTTTGATACATGACCGGGGCAAACACAGCAGAGGCGACGCCTAAAGATTGTAACATCTCACCCACTTCTGGTGGCAACATCGTCACATCATTGATAAAGGTGGCTGCTTCTTGACGGCAATACGAAACCAACGGGGCGATCTCTTCGCTCCCGATTTGATCCTGCGTAGCCAATAAACGGAATCCTTCTTTGCCATCTTTGATGTTCTCTTCCATCATGATGCCATAACGGTTCGTTTTGTCATCACGCCGTAAGAAACCGCAAACGTCATAATGCATCTCGCCACACGCATACGTCATATAATCCGTCACAATCTTCACGGATTGGGATAACGCATTCGCGGAACGGAATTCCCGAAGATAACGTTCACTGGCCGCCAAGGCAATGACACGACGGGGTGTATTGCCAAAAGACGGGTCAGGTAAAGCGGGAGCGCTATCGGTGGGAACCATCGAAACGGGTTCCGCATCTTTTTCAAGTTGGTTCTTTGCTTCGCTTAATAATTTCGACCCAGCGACAAATGGAAAGACAGCAACCCCGATACGGGCCGAATAATACGTCACGGCATCATATTCTTTCTCAATGATGCTGGGGGAGAAAATCGCCACGAATTGACGGCACATCTCTTGGAATTCCGGGAAAGCAGGTAGCGAAGGCAAATACGCGTAATAGAAGCCGTTTTCTTGTTTGGCCACTAACGTAGGCTGGAATTGCAGCCGTAACGTGCGAAGTAGCGTTTCATCCACGCGGTCTGGAATCGGATCCGAGCCATACGCCTTCACGGCCAAAACGGCAGAACGGTACGAAGAAGATTCGCGTAAAGCCGCTAACACCGCTTGGGTCATCTCTTCTGGGGCCATCATCTCAGAAGAAGAAATGTGATGTTGCACATATTGCCGTTCTTCTTGACGGATGGCCAAGAGGTTATTGATACGGCTTTGTAACCGATTTAAGGTGGGAGAACGATAATTCGCATGTGACAAGCGAATTCGGCCTGCTTCAAAATTTTGTAACTGCTCGCTGAATTCTTGGGCAGCGGCCGATGTTTCATGGATGGATTTCCGGTAACTATGGAATAACCAACCCGTCATGAAAGCGGCGGCTAACACAAAGAACACCAATAAGCTTAAGAAAATCGTGAGATAAAGCTCATTCTCACGGTAGAAGAAAGACAGAATGGCAAAGACAATCACCGCAACGCCCGAGAAACCAATGGCACTGACGACGCCAATCGCGTTCTTTAGCGCCTGTTCCATCTTTTCTACGTTAGTGTGTTCCGTGCTGCTCATAGAAGAGTTCCTCCGCGGCATTGAAGTCTTGACGGTTATCCATCAAGATCTTGGCTAAGATATGCCCTACCTTCGGCATGGCTTCTAAGCACTTGCGCCGCCAAGTTAAGAATTGATCTTCATGGTCTAGTTCATAAACCAAGACCCGAATCGACAATAAACTGACGTGACGGCTATAACAAGTAAAGGCAATGCCACCACTAGAGGTGTCATAGCCCATCAATAAGCTTTGTACCGACGCGTAATGTTTTTGTTTGATGGCGTCATATTGTTTCTTTGCCGTCATGACTTTGGTGCCTGATAAGAGGTAACCACGTTGCAAATACGCTTCGTTAAACGCATAACCGGCTTCTTCGGCTTTCTTGTTGAGGTCATTCGACGCCAAGAAATATGAGGGTTGATTAGGAAATTGCCCATAATTGGTGGCAAAGAATGGGCTGTAGCGCACATGTTGGAAGTAATAACGGTCAACGACGAGTAAGTCCCCTTGATGCATGTCGGGGCTTAAGGAAACCGCCGGTCCGATGTTCACCACTAAGTAGGGGTCATAATGATCGATTAACATGGCCGTGACGGCCGACGTAATCATATTGCCATAACCCGTCGCGGCAATCGCCATGTCTTCAATGCCAAACGAACCACGATAAACACGAATATTCCCCGGCAATTCATCCACGGAATTCGAAGTGGTAAACCGCGAGACAAAATAAAGGATGTCGTCTTCGCCTTGTCCTAAGATGAGAATCATTCTTCTTTGCCTCCTTTCGGGTTCGTCCCTTCAAAGGGGTTATGCGCGAGTAACGCTTCAAAATTCGCTTTATCTAATGGTTTCGCGAAGTAATACCCCTGAATCGCGTCTAAGTCATGCGCCGAAAGAAGCGAAACTTGTTTGGGGTTCTCTACGCCTTCGGCAATGACCCGCATATGTAACCCATGCACCAAGTAAATAATCGAAGCCACAAGATCTTCAGACTCTTTGCTTAATTCAATGTCGTCAATAAAGGACTTATCCAGCTTCAAAACATCAAAATCGATGTTCTTTAAAACCGACAACGAAGAATAACCAATCCCGAAGTCATCGATGGATGTCGATAAACCTAAGGCTTTGATTTTCCGAATGACGAACGAAATGAAGTTCGCGTCTTGGGCAGCCAAAGATTCGGTTAACTCGATTTCGATCTGATGGGGATCAATCTTGTATTTCTTAATCGTTTCGGCAAAGAAAGCGATTAAGCCGGGGTCGTAAACCGTACGACGCGATAAGTTCACAGAAATCACAAGCGGTCGTTGTCTTGTATCACGCCACGACGCAATGTCACGGCACACCGCTTCAAACACATAATGGTCAATCGCGACAATCTGACCGCTGGCTTCGGCGTAGGGAACAAAGACCGAAGGCGGTAAGAAACCACGGCGCGGATGGCGCCAACGAATTAAGGCTTCGGCCCCGTAGAAACATTTTTTCTTCACGTCCCACTTCGCCTGGTAATAAATGATGAATTGGTTTCGTTTTAAACCTTCTTCGATGTCGGCGGATTGTTCGCGGTCGCTTAAGGATGCTTGCTTCATGGATTCGGCATAAAGCTGCAAATCCCCCGAAGGGCGGTTGGCCGCATGGAAACGCGCGGCAATCGAAGCCCGTTCAAAGTTTTGACTGGGCGTTTGTTCTTTTTGATAGGGGGTAGCGCCTAACATCACGAACGCCATCGGTAACGAAGGACGACCTGCCAAAACGGCATTGATGTCATCAGCAATCTTCCGTAGAGAAGCATAGAAATCATTCGCATTCGAAACTTCGGCATAGAACAAGAAATCGCCTTGTCCATTCACCGCATAGTTCCAGTTCGGTTTGTCTTGTAACTCTTTACGAACGGCTTCGACACAAATACGGTTCAGTTCTTGCATATCCACCAACCGGAACGAGAATAACGGTTGGTTATTGAAGCCATGGAGATAAAGAATGCCACCATAAGACACCATGTTGTGACGGTTATGGATGGATTTGCTTCCGACCGTGTCAAAGAAGGTATCTTCGTCCCAAATGGTCACATCGAATTGTTCACCGAATAACGTATTGAGCCATGCATGGTGGCGAAGTAGTAATTTACGGTTCGCGAAAAGTTGCACGATGAGTAGCGAGAATGCAATCGTTAAAAAGAAACAAACTAACGCAACGATGCCAAGCACCCAAGGACGATTTTGAGAAACGCCTTGGCAAAGCAACACCACCGAAACCACCACCGCGGCAGTCGATAATCCAAGTAACGCAAAGATCACCAAGATCCAAACCTTTAATTGTTCGAGTTGTTTTTGATATCTCATGGTTACTCTTCTCCTTTCGTCTTGTTCTTCTTTTTGGCTTCTTTGTCGAGCTCTTTCCGGAGCCTAACCTTCTCTTTGGCCTTCTCTTTTTCCATCTGTTCACGGAGGTCTTTTTTGTAATTGTATTTCTCTTCGAAAAGCAATGCTGCTTTTTCGTCATTCGGATCGACACCTGCTTCTAACATGGCGGCATGAAGTTCTTGCTCATAGGCCTTCTTTTCTTTGCGGTACTGCTTGGCCGTATCAATCGTCGAAGAAAGAATGATGCCAAGGATCGGAACTAAGATTAACACTGGCCCTAACCAAGCGGTACGTCCTGCGGCAGCACCCGCTTGCGGGGACACTAACGTCAAGAATGTCCCAAAGCCATCGGAATGCCATACGACCGTCCCGATATAATACTTTTCATCCACCGATTCCCAAGCGGTTTCGGGGCAGGTGTTATTCGGTTGCCCCGCGCACGACCACGCGTGTAGGTTATCCCCGCGCGTAAGAAAAGTCCGCGTTCCGTCTTCATTCACCTGAATCGAAAGCACTCGGTGCGTATCGGGATTCTGAAGTCTTGGATAGTAAAACGTGATGACGTCCCCTTCTTTGATTTGGGAGGGGTCGTCATGACGAATGATAATGCCCGTGCCTTGATTCAAGGAATCGGGATTATCCCCAACCATGGAATCCGTCGCGACATATAAAAACGAATGCCCAAAGGCGGAAGGTACGCCATAATTCCCGGCGTGATTGGCTGTCACCACAAACGAGACTTCGATATATAGCATCAAGGCGACGAGTAAGCCTAAGATGACATCGACAATCACCGACAGCGCGTTCTTTTTGCGCTTGGTCTTCGTCTCTTCTTGGGCCTCGTTCATGGACGTTTCCTCGGCGCATGGTTAGACAAACGAATCTTCTTTTGCCGTCTTGACGTGACCTTAATCCGCTTGGCTAAGGCAATTCTAGCCTTCTTTGGCGGTTGGACGCGAATCCAAGCCACATCTTCTTTTGGATTGGTTTCTTTGCCTTTTAAGACCCGAATCTTCACGATGGGGGCAGGCGTTACGGCAATTGGTTTCATAATCTTAACGCGACGACGATCTTCGGGCATCGCTTCGGGTGCTTTCGAAACCGTCACGACTGGTGTTGGTTCTGTCAGAACGGGGGCAGTCGTAACCTGTGGCGCCGGGGCAGTCACAAATCTTGCCACATAAGGCGTGGCATCAAAGACAACAGACGGCAACAAAGGATCCGATGGTGCCGTCGGAGTAAATACGGCCGGTGTCACCACGAAGGGCGTTTCTCTTGGCAAGGGGGTTGGCGCGGCCATTGGGGTCGGTTGTTTTTGATGCTCTAAGTTAGCCATAGTGGCGTTTAAGAATGGCGTTGCGCTGGGGAACGCTTCTTGGCCACGCGATAACATCTCTCCGGCTTTTTCTTCGGGGATGGAGGGATCTAACAAAGACATGCCGTCTTGGCGGTCTTCTTTGCCTTGTCTTCTGACGGCATAACGCATGGAATCCAAACGGGCTTCTTCTTCTAGACGATCAAAGTCTTGGGCTTTCCGTCTTTCCCATTCTTCACGGGCAAGTCGTTCGACTTCTTGGCGGATGGCTTCATCTCTGGCTTTCCTGGCCGCTTCTTCGGCCGCTTCGAGTTGCCGTTGTCTTTCTTCGGCTTCTTCGGCCATATCAATTGCTTTTTGGGCGTTGATGGCTTCGTCTAACAAGAGCTTCTTAGCCACATCTTGCTTGTACTTCTCTTCCATCGCGAGCCGTTCCGCTTTCGCTTCTTCGGGCGTTAAGGCCATCGGATTTGGCTTCTCGTCTTTGTGATCCGGGAATTGATCATATAAGAATCGTCCATCATGGAATGTCTCGTCTTCCAAGGTGAATAGTACTTTCGGGCGGATGGTCTTTTGTCTTGTGACGGGGTGATCAATCTTCCGATTCGCGATGGCGTGGCTATGTAACGTCAACATATCGGCCACGACCAAGCCATAGATTTCTTCAAAATAGGCGTCATCGAACTCTTGTTCGGTTTCTTTGACGTCATAGGTGATGCCTAAGTTCGTGTAGTTATCAATGAACGTCCAAAGCTTATAGGCGGCATGGTAGTCTGGATTCTTTAATAACAAGTTCGTTAAGTGAATGGGGTTAGAGACGTCTTTCGCGCCTTGCATCTGCTCCATAAACGGGGAATGTAAGTAATAGGCGCAACGTTCGCGTAACGTCGCCAAACGAACGAGCAAGTTCGCGTTGGCTTCTTGCTTGCCTTGGTCTTCGGAAGGAACGGATACTTTGACTCTAGTATCGACTTCATATTTCGCCCCATCAATTTCAGAGGTGGCATGAATGAGCAATAAATCCGAGTTAAACGTTTCGCCGTGCGATTTGATGAATTGATAACGTTTTTCAATGAATAACGCGCATTTCTTCATCAACGTCATGACAAAACGGTTTTCATAGATTTGAACATCCGTTTCGGCATGGATCGTTAAAATCCGTTCCGGGGTGATGTTCCCGTTTATATCGACGGAGTGCACGAATTGGGTATGCGAAGCCAAATGCACCACGGATTCCGCGGTGATTTTCTTCGCTAAACCAGCATTCACGACTTCCGCTTCATCGCGAATAAATGTGCGCGGATTTAGAATAATCCGATCTAAGGCATCAAATCCTTGTTCAAGTTCCTCGACAAAGCGCGCATCAAAAGACTTGTCTTCCAGCCGTTCGGTTTGCCGGACGAAGTTCTTCCCTTCATCGGCGACTTGGCTGACAAGCGCTTGATAAGGCTTGGAAGCACTGGCCAAGGAATGCATCTTCTTGGCGTATGCTTTCTGAGCCGAAACGAGTTTTTGTTGCGCGGAAGGGGTTTTCTCTGCCATAGGTTACACCTTACGCGTTCGTCTTTAGGAGCGTCTTGATCTTCGCTTTAGAGCGTTTGAATTCCCCTTTGCCGAACAACTTGGTTAATTCGGCGTCTAAGGCGATTAATTCATCGCGTAAGAACGCGACATTCAATACTTCGAACTTCTTTAAGATCTTGGATTCAAACATATAGTCGACCGCATCGAGTTCTGTGCCACCGCAGGCGACATAGCAAGGCACAAACAATCCTAACTGCTTCATGATACGGTTACCAAAGGCAAGACGGAAGTGGGCAATAACAAACGTATCGAGTTGTTGGAACTTTTCTAGCGTCTTGGCCGATAACGGATAGTCTTGCATCGCGTTTTGATAGAGCTTCATCAAATAATCAAACGGCAATGGCAAAGACTCCGTGAATGGGGCTTGGAACGCAATACCTTTGTTATCGAAGAATAACGACATGGCACGGTCATAGACCTTATCGGTGATGGTAAAAGTAGAATCATCATTATTGGCGGTGCCGACAAACCAAATGTTTTGCGGAATTAACAAACGGCCGTCTTTCACGTGCTTTGGATCGTTTGGCTGCGGAGCAGCAACCAAATTGATATTCCATTCGGCCACGTTTGGCATTTCCATGATGGATAAAAATTCCGCGAAATAGTATTCAATACGGGCCAAGTTCATTTCATCGAGTACGATTAAGTTCACGTCATCGCGGTAGGTGGCTTCGTAGACGGCGCGTAAGAATTCCGTTTCGGTGAATTTGTGGGTGAAGTCGTTATAGTAACCGAGTAATTCAGACCGGTCTCTCCAAGATGGTTGCACCGAACAGATGGTCGCGTTATGTTGGAAGAAACGTCCTAAGGCATAGGGCAAAGAGGTTTTACCCGTGCCAGAGATACCTTCGAGAATGATGATTTTGCCCGTGCCCATTGCCGCAAAGAAGACCCGAATCGTATCAATCGTGTAATAAAGGCCCATTTGGGAGGCAGCAAAGTTCCGGAACCGTTCGCAGATGCCTTTTAAGTCAATCGTTTCGGCATCGGCAGGAAGTTGGGTATGTAACGAATATCCTTCGTATTTCTGATCAACCAAGGTAAGACGTGGAAAACGGATTTCGTCAGATTCTGGTTTCTTTTCTTCTTCGGCATTCGTGTCGACGACTTCTCCATTGGCTTCGGCCACGTTCTCAGGGGCGCCAGCAACGCCCATCGAATGCACTTGTAATCCTAAAATCCGATCTTTTTCTTGAATCGTTTGGTATAACTCAACATTTAATTTTTCGACTTCTTTGCGTAACTTTTCTTCATTCGCGCCAGCTTTCCGGAAGCGCACATACTTCCGGATGACCCAGAATAACAAGAAAAGCAAGCCGCCAATTAACGCGATAAACAAAATGGCGAATAACACGAAAAAGAACCAACCCGCACCCCCGAATTTCGGAGAATATTGGCTATATAGCGAATGATAATAGCTGAATTCATTCGGAACGGGTGCCCATGGCATTGCCCAACGCATGTTGAACCATAAGCCAAGGTTTTGGAAAAAGGCGACAATCATCTCCTTTAAATATTCAAAATAAGCAGACATGGTGAACTCCTTTTTCGTGTTCAGTCAATCAGTGGTTGCACAAGGCCTTTGAAGCCTAATCCTAACGTAAAATGGCCTTCGCCAATGTTGTCGACCATATCCAAATCCCAGCCTTCGAGATAAATGGTGACAACAAGACGTGTCGGAACGCCTGCCGATAAAGCCAATAAAGGATGCATGGTGGAGGGATCATATTGCCCCACGCCGTCGGGAAGCGATAGTTCTTGTAACGTATACGTAGTTTCGTGCGCAAACGATAAGCCGGCTGCTTCGCTTTTGGCTAAATTAAATGGGGCAATGCCAGCGCGATGGCTTGCCTTAAAGGCGGTGTGGTTCTCGTTATAGGCGGGGGTATCTACGTCGTATGCTTCGTCATACACAAGCGGAGCATCATCGGCGTATTCGCCATACACGACTTCTTTGCCGTTATTATCATCATAATAACCATCGCCATTTAAGTCGAGCACACCCCCAAAGACGGTGGTGGATCCGACGTCCGTGTTCGGTTCCCAGATGGTGAAACCCCGGGAAGAATAGAACGACACACGGCAAGCATGAACGATGTTGTCCAGATCTTCGGCCGTGATGCTTTTATGGAACGCTTCCGCGGTGGCGACATTCAAATCGTGTAATGGTTTGGCATAACAGCTTTCCGGGTCTAAGAAGAGATACATATCCCGGTTGGCTTTGAGAAAGAACTCAAATTGATAGTAACCCGTTTGGGCCACATAAATTTGATGGGGTTTCTCTTTATCGGCATACGAGCGACGTAACACCGGAAAATCTGTTTCCGGGTTGGTTTCCTCGTTTAGCCAAAGACTTTGGTAATTCGAAGATAAGTCATGTAGTGTCGAATTGGGTTGATACCGCGCGAAGTGCGATTCTAAGATTTCATCATTCACTTCATGGTAGTAATCATAACCATCATTATTATTTTTTAAGCCGATTTCAAAATCGGCTTCGTCGTGAATTGAGAAATCAAGTTGCGATACTTTCGCGTGTTCGGATACTTCAAACCAAGCATAGGTGCTGGTCACCGAAGCGGCAAACGTCAGGGCAAAAGACAAAACGCCAGCCAGAAATAGATTCCGGTTGGACATGATGGTTTTTGCTTTCTTGTGGTGACGATATGCCATGAAGTGTCCTCAATTGGTGGATTCGGAAGTAAACGTCATCGTAAACGTGAAAGAAGACCCTTCCGGGGGTTGCCCATAGCAATCCGGGTCGGCGCCTTCTAGCCAAACGACAACGGTATAACGCATGGTTTGTAGCGGTTCGACAGTCACGTTCTCTCGATCGAAGATCTGCATGTTCCCGACAAACTCATCGCAATAACCATGATTGCCATCATAGTCATAACGGGCCAACCGTAAGTTATCGACCATTGAGAAGTCACTAAGGCATTCACGGTAGTCGCTATCGCCGCCTGGCTTCGTTCCATGCCCTTGCTGATTCGCATTGGCATAAACGGTAAAGGCGTGCGTTTCTTCTTCCCCTTCCGCGGCACAGGCATTTTCATACAAGGCAACGCGTAAGTAAGAATATGGTTGAACGGCTGAGTTTTCTGGAGAAGTGTAACTGTCTATCGCCATCGACAAGCGATAGGTGACGGGATCAGATGCCGAAGAGTTAATGGCATAGAAGGTGTATACCAACGCCAGATTGACTGGGGAGGCATCACTTTGGCCCGACATAGCGCGGGAATAATTGTGAGAGCCACTTAAGTCTTCTTCATCTTTAAGACTGTCAACATAACCAAACACATCTTTGGCCGTTGTGGTATAGGCATTGTCTAAGCCGGCAGCCAAGAGAACATCACTCATAGAGCCAGAAGTACGGTTTTCACTGAGCTTCAGGTTTTGGGAGATGGTGTGTTGGTCTAAACGGATGGTAAATTGTCCCGAAACGCGTCCTAAAAAAGCAATGATGCCAAGCATCAAGGTGCCTACGGCGCCGACTGATGTCACGATCAGAGCAATACGCTTCTGCTTTTGCCGACGGGCATAGCGACGGGAAGTATCGCTCGGCGTCGAAGTATCCGGTAAAGGATCTTTCGGCTTTGCGTTTTGCTTCGGGTTGTCGTTAGGCTTCGTAGACGATGAAGCTGGTGACGGTTCAGAGGGATTCGTAACGGATTCGTCGATTTTTGGATTTTCCGATTCTTCCAAGCGAAAAGGCCTCCATTCGGGTGAGTGGATACGAAGAAAAAACCACTTCATGTCTGACTTTTCCCCGCCCGTTCGAAGTGTTTCTTCGCACTTCATCAGAATCCAGTTGAACGAGTAAGTTATGCAGACGAGCAGCCCTAAGGAACAAAAAATGATGTCAACTCAGTTGCCCACAAAGCAGAATCATTTTTGCTTTGTTCCGCGGTAACTGGCTGCCATCTCTTAGGGGAAGGCCCTTTAGCTTTGCGTCGCCAGATTTCTCTGACTTTGCGTTTCTCGTGAGTCTATTATGAAATCCTTAGACAACCTTGTCAACAAAAAAACGCGGCTTTTTACAGTCGCATTAGGTAAGAAAAGAGAACGAAGAACCTTTATTTTTTCTCAGAATCGTCAGGATTCTTTTTTGCCGTCTCTTCCGCCATCATTTCCCGCATCAATTCTTCCCGGGCTTCTTTCTTGGCTTGAGCGGCGATTTCTTCTTGCTCTTTGTCGCTTAAATTCGATTGACGACGCGCTGCAACAATCACCAAGTAGATAATGTCTAAGGCTAAGATTAAGAAAATTGGGATTAATACGATTAATAAGAAGTTAGTAGGATTATTTTGTAACCAGCCAATAAACGGACCATTCTTTTCTAAGTTGGCTTCGGCAGAGTTAGGAACCGTATTGGGATCATTGAAGGTGACGATCACTAAAATCGATGTCACCAAGACAAAAACAACAATCGCTAATTCCACGATGCCAGCAATAAGGATGCCAATCTTCTTCTTTTTACTCATATCCGGATAACAATTTTGCTTAACTGTGCCGATTATAACGCGCATAAGCCAAATAGAAAAGGGCTTTTCTAGTTTGAGTTTCCCCACTTTTAACAATGTCTATAGAAATTAGGAGAATTTTATAGCCCAGGTAGGGCTTTTTTGCCTATTTCGTGTAGGATGCCGCGCATTTGTGCTAGATTTTGATTGTCCAGAAAAAATCTAAAGGCCACAAAGAATGCGAGGCAACCCACATGAGTAATTTTAGCAAGTTAATTGACAGGTTCGATAGGCTTTTCATGTACTACCTGGAAAAGGCCATAAGCACGTTCGACAAGCCGACAAGGAAGTTCTACATAGATACAATATACGGAATGCTGAAGGGCCAGAGCATAATACTAAGCGACATCGCGCATTCCCTTAACGAGAAGATAACCCCCAAGAAAACGATAGAGAGGATTTCCAGGTTCCTTTCCAGGGAGTATGACCTGGATTTCAGGAATGGCTTGCTGTCGCTTGCCATCTCCATGATGCCAAAGAACGAGCTCAAGGTCTTCTCCGTCGACGACACCGATGTCTCGAAGCCGTATGGAAAGTGCTTCGAATCGCTCGGGAAGGTCAGGGATGCGTCGTCCATCGACGGCGCGATCGGCAATGGCTACAGGGTGAGCTGCATTACAGCGCTGACCGCATCGAGCAAGCACCCGATGCCCATTTACGACGTCTTCCACTCGGAGACGAAACCAGGGTACCTCTCGGCAAACGCATATACGTTCGAAGGCATAGAGTTCGTGTGCTCGCGGATTGGCAAATGGGAATCCGTCTTCGTCTTTGACCGCGGGTACGACGACTACAAGGTAATCGATTTCGTTGCGTCCCATCTGCAGTATTTCGTCATTAGGGCGAGAAAGAACAGGAAGATAGTGGTGAAAACGAGGAAGGCGGGCCTGATCAGCGAGGGAAAGAGGAAGAAGGGAAAGATACTCATACCGTTTACGTACAAGGGGAGCAAGCTTGTCGCCAAGGCATCGCACCTAAGGGTCAGACTGCTCGACGGAGGCGAATACTTTGCCGTCTATTGCTACCTTGGCGAATCGAGCGAGCCGATGACACTGCTCACAAACAGGCCAATCAACTCAAAGTCGGATGTGGTGTCCGTGGTCATGAACTATGTATCGAGATGGAAGATAGAGGAGCAGTTCAGGTTCAAGAAATGCGGGTTCAACTTCGAGGATTTCAGGGTAAGGTCGCTCAATAGGATAAACAACCTTACGATGTGCCTTGACGCGGCAATAACCATAATGTCGTGCCTCATCGAGGGGAATTCGGAACTGTACAAGCGCCTGATATCGATGTCAAAGCACCTGAAGGGCGACGATGCATACATAAAATTCTACCAGCTCCTCTCGGGGATAAAGACATTGCTGGGCCACAAGGAAATGGGGATAAAGTCAAAGCAGCAGATCGAGCACAGGAAAAAGGCCAGGCAACTAACCCTATTCTAATTTATTAGAATAACTTTTCGGTTGACGCAATACAAAGCAATTCATGACGACCACCAAATAGACAGGAAAATCAATTTTTATGACGTAAAATGGGGAAACTCAAACTTTTCTAGCCGTTTCACTGTACTTTTCGTGAAAAATCACTGAATCATAAAATGAACTTTTTCTCAAAATTCATAGTTGCAATCGATTTTCAGGTCGTTATAGAATAGTGACATCTCAGGAATGCCTGCCCGGCATCGAATGTTCTTGAGATATTGCCCCATAGATCAATCAGAATCCATTGAAGGATGTTATTTGATGACATCCAGAAAAGGATTCATTTTTTATGAAAAACAAAACAAAATTAGTGCTTGGCCTTTCCATTCTCACTGCTGCCGCTTTAACTGCTGGCGCAACCGGAACCTTCGCTTGGTTCACCACCAACCGTAAGGCCACTGCTACCTTCAACCATATCACCGCGAAATCCGTCGAAGGATCTCTTACCATCGCGATGGGTTCGTTAACCGAACCAGGGTTGGGTGAAAACGGCAACGACTACAAGCAGACGACCGCCTCTTTAACCGGTTCCACTTCTGCTATGACCGATGTCAGCTCTGCCGATGGCATCACTTTCGCGCATCCAAACTGGACCGATAAAGCTGGAAATAAAGAAAAAGTCCACGGAATCACTGATGTTTCCGGCAAAACCGAAGCAAATTTGAAAAAATATGGTACTGGCGGATACTGGACTGCATATTACATCGGTTTAAAGAACAACGGCGGCGCAGCGGCTAATGTTTATCTCAATGCTGAATCTACTATTAGTGGCGCTAGCACCGAAGCAGGCGATCAAAAAACAAAAGATGACTCTGCTGCAAGCTGGACGCGTGTTGCTATTAACACCGTCGGCGAAACCAAACCGACCTCCACTCTTACCACCTCAGCGAGCACTAAAATCATCCAAAACGCCACTGACGATGCTTCTAAAAAATATGTTGCGCCAAACGATACCGCAGAAACGCTCGCTTTAGCTAATCTTCCTGATTCTTCGACATTGTTCAATGGCAGCACCACCAACAGCTTAAAAGAGGTCACCACTGCTGATAGCGATGATAAAGTTAAAAATCAATTGGTTTGCACCATCCCTGGCAATGGCGCAGTTCGCTATCTCACTGTTTCTGTTTGGCTCGAAGGTACGATGTCGGACAATCAAGATGCAGCAATCGGTGGCGTTGTGAACATTGTGCTCAACTTTGCTGCTCGCACTGCTGCTTAATCCTCTTCCCTAATTCGTAACAAACGCTCTCTCACGGGAGCGTTTTTTTCATACCCAATCATCAAAAAAGGCGGGTTTCCCCGTCAAAAATACAAAAATGAATCGATATTATTCCATGGTTCTCGTAAGGCCTACGAAGTCCATGGTTTTAGAAAGCTGACGATACGATTCTTTGGCTTTCTTGAGATCTTTGGTTAAGGCAAAGCAGCATGATCCACTTCCTGACATCCCCACAATCGAGAAGTTCATTGAATGTAAGGTATCTAAGATGTCTTTGATCGCAGGAACAATCTCCATGGCTGGCGCTTCTAGGTCATTGCCTCGTGCCGAAGAGATGAGATGGTCATCCCCTTGCACTAAGCCTTGAATGACTTTGTCGTTGTCGATAGATAGACGGGAGAATCGGTCACAGATTTGATAACACTCCTTGGTGGATACGCCTTCTTTGGGTTTCACAAGTAAGCAGTAATAAGAAGGATGGCAATCTAAGGGTTGAATGATATCCCCAATACCTTGTAATCGTGCAGGACGATTCAAAAAGAAATAAGGGACGTCGGCTCCAATTGATAAGGCAATTTGATGCAGCGTTGTCGCATCCGCCCCAAGATGTAATAACTGGTTCACGGCATAAAGCACGGCTGCGGCATTGCTACTACCACCCCCTAATCCAGCGGCAAAGGGGATTTCTTTATGAATATGGATATTAAAGTTATCAGAGAATTGATAACGATCCCGTAATGCTTGAACGGCTTGGCCACAAAGGTTATGACGCATGGCATTAAGCAAGGGATCATCCGCGGTGATGTAGGTATCTTGTGCCCCAGGCATGAGATTGACTTCGACAATGTCATGAAGCTCTAACGGCAAATTGACCATGTCTAAAAGATGGTAGCCGTCAGGACGTGTGCCGACGATTTTCAAAGACAAATTCAGTTTTGCGTAGGATTTTATGACTAAGGAATGTTTCCGAAAAAGCATAGCAGCCTTTAAGAATTCTAGTCGTTCATGAAGGGCAATACAATCGGTTTTCGCGGGGTATCGCGGTTTTAAGACGACTTTGGTTCCGTTCCGATTTGACCCATGAAACGTAATGTGATGGAACGGATATAAATAGGATCAGGCGATGAAGCATAAAGTTTGAAGTATCCTGGGTCTTGATCGTAGAAGTCAAAGGATACACCGCTAGAAAGAGGGATGGCTTCTTGCGAGTAATCCTCGCTCCAACCATACGACAACCATAAGGATTCGCCAGGAACGGCGTCATATTCCACAACAATATTCTTGATACCAGGAAAGGCATTATGGGTGCCATAGTTTTGATGGGGGTTATAAAGGCAACCCTGATTTTTGATGGCCAGGAATCCATCGTCATAACGACCGATGTTTTGATAGGCTAAGAACCATTCTTCCGAAGTGACACGCGGTAAAGGAAGATAATGCACCTCGGAAGCATCGTAAACGAGAGTTGTTTTCGAAAAGGAGGAGTCGAGTTGCAATAACCGTGCATTCTCGGGAGGAAGAGAGATGTTGGTATCAATAGAGAAAGATGAAGATGATTCATGAGAAGACGAAGAAGGAACCTCACTCGCGCAAGAAAAGAGGAATAAGGGTAATAAACACCATAAGCATTTCTTTTTCATGATCGTTATGCCCTCCTACTTCACTGCGCTATCCATGCTTGTGCCTTGCAAAATCTGCTTCTGGAACACCAGATAGAGAATCACCATTAAGGCGGTTGTCATGAAGAAACCCGCAAAGACGGTGCCGTATTCTCCATAAGTCGCCCCTTGCACTTGCATTTGTTGAAGACCAATAGACAAGGTATAGGTTGCGGGATCTTGCAAGAATAACAAGGCGACCGTGTATTCGTTAAAGTTACCCATAAAAGACGTTAAAGCGATGAAAGTAAGAATCGGCTTAATCGTCGGCATGATGATGCGAAAGAAAATTTTAAATTCGTTGGCGCCATCTAGCCGCGCCGCTTCTAGGAGCACGTCATCGATTTTATTGACGAATCGCGTCAGCAAAAAGACCTGCACAGGCAAGGATTGGTTGGCGTAAATAATGGCAACAACAATCAAATTATTTCGAAAATAAGGGCTAATAGAAATCAACTGAGTATACAAAGGAACAATCAAAAGGATAGAAGGAATAACCATTGCCATCATCAAGAATCCCTTGAAGAAGTTTCTGCCAGGAAAGGAATATTTGGAAAGAATGAAGGAAATGGCGGCAGACATGATGACTAAAAGACCTGAACCCAATAAAGAGGTAAAGAGAGTGTTAGCTAATAATTTGAGGATTCCAACATCATTCCCATTCCAATCCCGCAGGATAGAGGATTGAATGGCGTTAACATAATTTTCGGGATGCCAAGAAGGAGGAAGATTCCAACGACTTCGCATGTAATCGCCGCTCGATTTGAAAGAGTTGTAGAAATACCAGACCAACGGAAACAAAACGGTGATCAAGCAAGCGACAATCAAAAGACGGGTCACAAGGCGCAAGGCAAAAGGCCCGGCGCGGAATCTGCCATTTTGGCGTGTTAATTCCAATTCCTTTTGCTTCATGATTGCTCTTCTCCTCTTGTTAAAGCTTGATTGAGTGAATAACACACAACAAAGGAAATCACCATCAAAATGACAGCTGCCGCGTTTGAATAACCCAATTCATTATAATCGTTCGCATAATGATAAATATAAGTGCCCATCACCATGTTGTTTTCGTTTCGATTGGCGAAGAAAGGAAGCGTTAAGTTCATATTTCCCGCAAACGAACCAGAAATAATGGAAACGATCATATAGACAATTTGATTTCTAACTTCTGGCAGGGTGATGCGGAACAATTGCTGCACTTGATTGGCACCATCTAGTCGCGCCGCTTCATATACGGATTGAGGTATGCCGTTAATGGACGAAATCAAAACGATCACAAAATAGCCGATGCCTGCCCAACTGGCAATAAACGTGATGATGGCAATAGGATGCGTCGAAATCAAATTGTTGCTTTGCCCACTGAGTAAGGCAAAGAAACCATAATTTCCATCGAAGAACGATTGCCAAAAATAGGTAATTACCACGACTGAAAGGATGGCCGGTAAATAACAAAGGAAACGATAAATTCCAGACTCGACTCGATTCAAACCGAATTTTGTGAAGGACACGGCAAAGAAAACAGAAACGATGCTGATCAATACTACCTTTCCTAAAATAATCAGCAAATCGTTACGAAAACTCATCCAAAATTCACGGTCGTGAAAGATGGCGCCATAGTTGGCATATCCAACGAATTTGCCTCCTGCGATATCCCCTGTAGAAACATCAAAGAAACCATAACCAATAGAGGTAATTACTGGGGCAACACAAATAAAAAGGTAGACCAGAAAGATAACGAGGCCGAACGTCAAAATAAAAGAATACTTCCCACCAAAAGAGAAACGCCGATGGGGTCTTGTGAGATTGATTTGTTTATTGTTTTTTTGCTTCATTGATGATTCTCTCAATTCCTGCATCGATGCTTAAACTTCCATCGACAATGCCGTTGATGACGGTGTTAAAAATATCGCCAACCGTTCCCCAGTCGTAACGGTGATAAACCAGATTCTTTGCTGAACGAATCGTTTCAAAGGACTGTCTGGCGCACGAAGTCAAATCGCACTCCGAATAGTCAAAGCCTCTTAAAGAAGACAAGTATCCATAAGCTTCCGTCAATCGGGCTTGATTATCTTCTCGCAATAAATAAGCGGCAAATTTCAACGCGTTTTCCTGGTGTTTTCCATAACGAGCAATCGCGATCGTGTTGCCATCCATAACAGCAGTAGACGGTTGTGACGCTAGATGCAATGGTGAAAGGGTGTAATACATGAGAAAATCGGGATTGCTTTGAAGAGAAGAGGCAATTTCGCCTTCTAACCACATGCCGTTGGCAATGGCGGCCGCTTTATGATTAAACCAAGCCGCTTGCGATTGAGAGTGCGAATAATTCACCGTGTCGTTTAACAAATAATTGGCATCAACCATAGTCTTGAAACGTTCCAAAACTGCTTTGAAACGCTTATCGCGATATATTTCGGGGTCTTTGGCAGAACAGATAGCGTTAAAGAAATCGTTGTCTTCATAAGCCGCGTAAGCCGGCATCAAATAAGACCAAAGCAAATAAGACGCATATTGTCCTGGATAAGTTAAGGGAGCAACGCCTTGCTCGAGCATTTTCTTTCCTTCTTCCATTGTTTCTTCGTAATTGGAAGGGATAGAGAAGTTGTTTACGGTCATGAAATTCTTGTCATAAAAGACGCCACCAGCATGGCTCATGATGGGGAGCGTATACATCTTTCCGTCCGCGAATTGGGCAATGAGATTCTTATCGACGATAACAGAAAGTTTATCTTCACCCCCATAAACCGTTGCGTCTTCAAACCATTCATCGAGCGCTAAAAATTTCCCGTCTTTCACCATGGCGGCATCGCTAAGACCACTGCCATCCACGAAAAGAAAATCGGGTGGCGTGTTGGCATCCCATTGCGCTTTGAGCTGTGTATTGACGTTAACGCCGGTATAGGTCTTTACATCAATATTTGTTTCATCCATGAAGTTCGAGATGATGGTAGTCCAAACTTGCTCCACCTTTGGGGCGCCGTTGGTGTGAATTTGAACCGTCAAATTTAAATCTTCTTCGCCACTATTGTTGCTTTGATTACGATTGTCTGCGCCAGTAGAAATGATGGTGGCATTCATAGCGATAAAAGGAATGAGGATAGCAGCAGCCGTGCTGGCGATGATGATGTTTTTCTTTTTCATCACGGAATCCTCCTTTTTTCTTGATAGCGTTTCTTCAGACGCGTGAAAGAGAACTTGCCAAAGGCCAATAAGCCGATGCCAGCAAAGATGGCGAAGGTAATGCCGATAAACTGCCCCATATTCACTCCGTCGGTTGCGTTTTGATTTGGATCGACAGGCGGATTCGGGTGGGGCACTCCTCCTACCGGTTCAAGACGGAAAATCTTAGTATCGCCCGCTTCATGATGGTAAGAGAAGTGATCACAATCTAACGAAATATATTCCTCTGCGAATTCATCATAAACGGCATAGCGTCCTTTGAGATAGATTGTT
Organism: uncultured Erysipelotrichaceae bacterium; assembly: GCA_902791935.1. Taxonomy (GTDB): domain Bacteria; phylum Bacillota_I; class Bacilli_A; order RFN20; family CAG-826; genus UBA4951. Next base: position 41,170 of record CADAXQ010000005.1, read on the forward strand.
TTATCTTCTTCGTAAGCGGAATGAAGCGCAATATATTGTGAATTCGAATAAATGACATCGTTGTTGTTTTTGGAATATTGATGCGTATTCGATGCGTCTAGGATGTTGCGCAGTAAATTAACCGGAAGAGCGGGCGCGGCTGAATAAATGGAAGTATAGCGATGGATCGTCTTCACCCCTAATCCCGCTTCGCCGCCGTGGTTTAATCTCCCTAATTTTTCGCAAGAGTCACTGTCTTTGATATAGATCTGCGGAGAAATGGTTCCACTCCCGCCGTGTGTGCCATAACGTTTGTTGGCTAAACCTTTCACTAGAGGATTGCTTGAGGCATTAGAAATCTGCACTTCTAAAGAGGAACGCTTGTTGTTGATGCCGAGCTCAAATCCCGTAACGGCAAGTAAGTTTCCTTCTGGATTTGCATTCGTTGTCCCGTCACTTATTCCGGAAGCGTAAATCCAAACGGCATAAGCGTTGTCCATCTGGTTTAAATAAGATTGAATGGCATGATTGTCTTCCGCAGTGATTTCAAAAGGCGAAAGGAAGATATTCACCTTGTGCGGTTTGACAAACCCATTGGTCAATGATGATAGAGCGTATACATCATATCCTGTGCCCATCCGATTGAGGTACTCTCTTTGTTCCAAAAACAAAGCATTCAATAAAGTATAGCTGGAATTGTATTCCGTGTCGGCGGCGATGTAAGAATAAGTGGAATCGCCGACGAACACCGCGACATCGTTCGTGTAATCAATCGATTCGAAGGAATAGGAGTGATCGTAAATTCGCTTTTCAGCAGCCATGAACTGATAAATTTGATCATCGTCTAGCCAGCCGCCATACATGTCATAATGCCAATAGCCTGAACCATTGACAAAATTGTTCGCAAAATCGCGCTTGAAATTATAAATAGTCCCGTTGATGCTATGTTGTTCGCCAACGGAATCATCCCAACTAGCATCCCAATTCACCCCAGAATAACCATCAGAATTAAAGGTGCGGTTGTCTTGTTCGAGCAAATAAAGTTTGCCATAAGATTGCACGGTTTCTAAGGCCGACATGAACGTGGATGACATGCCAAGAATTCGTTCATTATAGTTAATGGGAGATGCGATGAAATCGATGTCAGGAGAAGAAAGCACCTTTTCAAGATTCCCATGGAATTTTGCTGTTCCATCATAGGAGCCAAACGTCCAAAGATATCCGTAATAGGCACCGACAACACGCGTACGATTCGTCTTCTCTTTGCAGGTTTTGGCCCAAGTGAGCAAAGCGTTGCCAGATTCTTCGCTTAAAAAACGGTTATAATCGATTTTCCATGCTTGACTACGAATATCATATATCGTCACGAAGTCGCCACCATACGTACGTTCTTGCATCGAAGGAATTCGAATGGATTCAAATGTCACCGTTTCATCTTTCCACGCTTCTCGTAAAGCCGTTACCGTTTGATATTTCTCTTTTGCCCACGCTTTGAAACGCGCCAAGGCAACGGGGCTATAATCCGGAAGATAATCGCCACCCGCTCCAACGTTCATAAATTCATACGTTTGTCCGGCAGTCAATCGCAATCCAAAAATACGAGAATAATATTTTTGTCCTTTCATATGGTCAATCAATTTGCCAAGCAATTCATTCGAAGTTTGGCGCCACTCTAAAGAAGAAAAGGAAACGTCGGTTGCGTTCGCGACATAATTGCTTCCCTTATTGGGATCCGGAATCACCCCACCCTGGGTGTCATAAGAATAAACCAGGTCATCCAAATGATTGGCTTTCCACCAATTGGGGGCGAACATGCCAAAATTCACCATCACATAGCCATTTCCTGACGCGTTTACCATGGAAATGATGGCATCATCAAATGCTTCATAATCCAAAGTGCCATCTTGACGATAAAGAATATCTTGCCCATTTTTTCCTAAGCAGCCTTGATAAGTCACATACAGTTCATATGTTGAATTAGAGATTCGATCTTCGGCATCGGTTTGGCGATACACGTTCAGGTCCGGTCGTAAATAAAGAACGGGGCTATAGGGTTTTCCGTTGATCATCAAGGTGGGAGCGCCATTATAGTTGGAAACAGAAGCAGTAAGATCCTCGTTCTCTTTTGTGCTTTCCAATACTTTAAAAGATAGGAAACGATTGTCCGCTAAATCCGCGTTGGTAAAAGAAACAACCGACGATTCCAGCCGCAAGTCGTATCGCCCTGTATCTAACAACGAAGATAAGGGGAGTTCAAAACGAACGACGATGTCTTCATTTACCGGCCAAGAAGTTTCGTCCGCATTATCAGAAATGATTTTGAGATTAGACTTCTGCACGCTTTTGGTGGATGCGGAAGTTGCGCTTTTCACCAAACCAACGGTGAAATCAAAAATGTTTGTCAACGGTTCTTCGATTCGAAAGGTCGCTTCAAAATCGATGGTCGTTCCAGCTTCCACCGTTTTTTGCGCATGGACCGAAACCACTTCTACCTTGTTATCTACATATAAAGAGGCATCATAGAAAACCGGTCCCCATGGAGAAACAGGTGGCATCCCGTATTCTTTGCAGTTTTCCCATGTGGAATCGTCATAGTCGGGCTTTGCCCAAAGCGGAACTTCGGTTGAACCTTCTACAAAATCGCCTTCACCAGTAATTGAAACTTTCACATCACGAGAAGATACACACGAAAACTCCTTTCCGTTCGCCAATGTGAATTTTCCATCGAATAACAAGCCTGCATCCGAAACCAAGTTATAACATTTAAAAGCGAAAACGTTTTTCCCTTTCACCAAATAATCTTGCAAGAAATATTTCATGATATTGGCCCATGAATCGCTTCCTGCATCCCAGTTGTAATCAACGAAGATGCCGTTCACATAAAAGGCGTATTTATCATCCACCGAAAGCTGAAGAGGGGCGTAAGTAGCCACATCTTCTAATTCAAAGGTGTAACGGAAATAACGATACTGCTCTGGATTCTTAGAAGGATTTTCATTCAGCCAAACCCATTTGCCACTCCACGAGCCTTTCGAACTTGGTTGCTTTGTTTGCTCAATCAAAACCGAATTGGCGTGAAGTGTGCCTTCCCCATTCAATCCGAGAGATATGATGGCATAAGTCGCGCTAGGAGCGAAAAAGGAAGTGTCAACAGGGTTGCTATCTACCGATAAAGGAACTTCCACCGAATAACCGGTGCGTAGTTTTTTGGCGCTGTCGTAAAAATCAATGCGAAGATAGCCGTCAGCAGAGGCATTATAGGAAAAACGAAGACGATAATAATAATTAGAAATAAAACAGTCAAGTTTACGATAAACGGCGTTTTCACCGCATGCAACCGCAATCAATTCCGCTCCTTCTTGCCCCGCAACCCACATGGCCTTGCGATCATCCTTTAAACGCCACTCGTCCACGACCCCATCGGAATCGTTATGGTCAAACGCGCTATGAAAGACAATTTTCGCATCTTCAAGTTCCGCTGCTTCTACTTTCTTAAGCCTTAAGTCATCAAACCACATTTCAGCATGGCCGCTTGTCACTTCAATATGATAGGAAACATAACGGGCAATGCTGGGAATCGCGGAACGGGTATACATCCTTGTCCAGGAAGAAACACCGGAAGAGCAGGAAGCAACATAAGTTTCTCCTTGGAGATAGAGCTTGTCCCCATATTCGTTATAAATGTTCCCGCCATCTTCGTCATAATAGGTCAAACAAAGTCTTGTCTTGACGGTCGGATCACAATTTCGTGACGAGAAATAGCCTTCGAATTCATAGATGTCGCCAGGAGTGACCGGTATTCTAGCAGAAGAATCAAGGATGGACTTTTCAATCATGGTATCGTTTTCAAGATACAAAGAGCGGCGGCCAGAATGAAAATAATTATCGTCGCTAGTAAGAATTGTGTCGTGACTCCTTGAACTAGAAAGGGTCCAGTTTATCGGTTTGCGATACGAATCAATATATTCAAAATCGGAATTGGGATCGACTTGAGCCCAAGCTTTTAGGCTAGAATCCGCATCTTTTTTTCGTTTTGCCTCGATTAAAGTAGCTTCATCGAAATAAGCGACACATTCACCGCTTGCCACAATAAAGCGACACTTCAAGTAATGCGTATCCTTGCCAGTTGTAAATGACCAAGCGACTCGTCGCCAAGCAGAATCACCATAAATATGGTAGTTCCAGGTTGGGTTGATGAATTCTGTTCCGTGGTCCGAGCCATTTCCAGTGCTTCGATAATAGTTCTTTGCGTTGCTCGCATTAAAAGAAGGAGAATACGCTACGGCGGAGCAAGCTTCGTCTTGGTATTGAATAAACATCGAATAAGAGTCGGCAAGATAATCCCCCTCCAACCGACAATCATACGAAAATTCGTAAGTTGTATCGGGATTCACCGGAATGGCCGTTGAAGTGATGTAACTGCTTGCATTCGCATCGGGATTCACGATTTTGGCCGCATAAGAACCTTCGTGCTTTTCAGGCAGCACGTCACTTTGGCTTTCAAACGTTCCTTGCCCAGAAAAAGACCAGTTGATCGGTGTGCCTTCATATTGGCTTTCAAAGCTTAAGTTGGGCCCGATTCCTGCGGCAGACATGACTTTGACCAAAGAGATATTGTCTAAATAGACGACACCGGTGCCTTTGGAATCATCACTGGTGTTGTTATAGAAACGGAACCCAATATAGATGCCTTGAGTGGCACTTTCGGAGACAGGAACCGTCAATAAAGCGCTGATCTTTTGCCAGCCATCCGTGACGGAGGTGACGATGGTGGAACTAAAATCCACCCAGCCTAAAGAACCCCCAGTGAAATACGTGGAAAAGGTGAGGTTATTCGCTTCCGTGACATTAATGTAATACGTGAAGCCATAAACGGTGTTCGAGGTTAAAGGAACCGATCCGTGTTGGATGTATTGCCCACTTTGTCCAACGAGTTTTAATGCATTGCCATCCATGGCGACCGTATCTTGAATTTCTGCAGAGGGGCAACTATCTAAGTCCCAACCACTGCCGCTAGGATCCGAGAAGTCGCCATTTGAAAGCACGTTCGTGGCTGTGCTTTCGGCATGGACGGCAACCACGGGTTTGATACTCGACTCTGCCATGCCGAAAATCGTGGCAAGCAAGATGCCCCAAAGCACACGCGTATGATTTCGCTGGATGGTGTTCATAACGAGAAGAGGTCCTTATTTGGTCTTCTTATGTTTATGATGTCTCACAAGGAAGTAAACACCGACGCCGATGCCAATCACGGCAACGCCGACACCGACGCCTACCCCAATCGCGACGCCAGGATTCGAACCATTATTGGTCGGTTCTTGGCGATCGCTGGAGCTTGGCGTGATATCCGTGCTATCTTCCGAGCTTGGTTCTGGTGTTACCGCATGATAAACCGCATAGATTTCGATGTTGTCTTCATATTCAAAAACCGTATCTAAGGTGACTTCTTGACCATCACATTCCCAATGGTCGAATGCATAACCATCTTTCGCAGGAAGTGTTGGCCAAGACGTAATCACATCGCCTAGTTTTTGGCCATAGGTGATTTGGGTGTAAGACAGCACTTCACCATATTGGCTGGCTTTGATGGTCACGAAATAGTGATTGGCCTCATAGACGGCGTGGATGGTGATATCGCTGGCTTGTAATTCGTAGGATTCCCAATGAGCGCTATAGCCTTTCTTGGCCGGGATCTCTGGTTCTTCAATAGTTGTGCTTTCAACGGTGAAAGGAACGACTGCAACGACTTTCCCATCAGCTTCAAAGGTGGCGTGATACGTAATCGGGGTGAAAGTTAAAACGGCAACCGTGTCTTCATGATAGTTAAAGAGACTTTCTGAGGTGGCTTCGACCCCATTAATCATCCATTTTGCTTCATAGCCTTCTCTGGCTTCATAGGTGGGGAATGTTCCGATGGGGTCACCATAGGCTACTTCTCTGGTTTCTACAATGGAATCTCCGATTTGGAACGATAAGTTATGCGATTCACTTTCAAAGGAGAGGATGGCAATGGAATTGCCAATCGTTTCATAGACGGAGTTTTCAGAAAGTTTCGTTCCGTTTAAGCGCCAAGTGACTAACTTGCCTTCTGGCACCGTCTCAAACGTTGGTAGGGTACCAATCTTGGATTGATAAGTAACGGTCATGTTCTTGCTTAAATCCAAAAGGTAGAATGAAGCGAAAGACGCTTCTCCTTTGGCGCTTAAATTAACCGTGAAGGAGAAATCGGTCGCTTCTGCTAATGAGAAGTCCACCGCAAAGGAGGATGCCGTTAAGGGAGTTTCAGTGCCTTTTAAAGTAATCGAAGCGCTACTTCCTTCCTTTAAGGTGACATTGCCCACGAGTTGATATTGGCTTCCGGCAGGTAAGCGGAAGGTGGGGGTTTGATAAGACGCGGTTGCTTCTAAGGTATTCGTTAACATTAACCCATCCGTATCCGTGGAATAGGTAAGTTTTGGATCTGAAACGGAAGCACCCGTGGTATTCGAACCATAATCGAAGTAGGCGAATGACAACGTATATTCGTTGGCGGCATATTCGACAGTCGGAGTCTTATTCTCGTCCCATTTCCAGGCGGTGCTAGCATTGATGGCTTCTCCGTCGACGAGCCAAGAAGAACCATGGTATCCTGCTTTCGTAGGAAGCGTAGGTAATGCGCCAAGCAAATCGCCATCCGCGTAGTAACGAACGTTCTTTACGAGTTCGAGTTTGGCGTTGTCGAGATAAACGGTCCCGGCGCCGGCATAGAACTTAAAGCCAACAAAGAAGCCGGATGTTTCTAGATTCGTGCCGGCATTGACTTGGAATTCCGCACTGACGGTGGTCCAATCACAATTCGCGGTGACGGATGCCGTGAAATAGTCTTTCCACGAAAGATAGCCCTCTTCTCCGGCAATAAAAGTCGAGAAATCAAGACCTGATGCGTTTTCTACTTTGATGGAGAAAGAAAGGCGATACGTGGAGTTAGAGAATAACGTATAGCCTTGCGATTGGAAGTAACTCGTTCCATCGGCATTGGTCTTGTTGTATTTCAAGGCCGAGCCTTCCACGGCGACATCGCTTTGAATGGAAATCAAATCGGAGGCGCTAGAAACGTTCCAACCATCTAGCGTATTGAAGGCGCCATCATCGTAGAAAAGATTCGGGTTCGTGACGTCGTCCGGATACTGGAACGTTAAAGAATGGAGTTGCGAATAATGCGGCAAGGCCAACTTATCTTCCGTGTAAGAATAAACGGTGCTGGCATTGATTTGGGTTCCGTCGATGGTCCAATAGTCATAACGTTTATCCGCCGTATTTGCCGGTAAAGAAGGAACGATGGATCCGATGGCAGAGCCTTCGGTGACATCGTATTCTTTGGCCAAAAAGAGATGACGGAATTTAAATACCCCTTGCGAAGGCGTTTTGGTGACTTGAAGGATGATTTGATCCGTGGATGCCGCGGTTGGAGTATAGGTCACAGAGAACGTGTTATAGACATTTGGCGTGACAGATTCCGAATATAACGAAGTGGTAGTTGGACCCCAAACTTTGTTTAAGGCAATATTTAAGCCACCTCCAGTTTCTGGCATCATGACTTCGCCGGTAAAGAGATAGGTTACCCCTGCTTCTAAGGAGATTTCATTGGAATAGTAACTGCCCGTATTCGTGGTGGTTAAAGTCAAGGTGGTTCCGTCGCTACTTGCTTTTAAAGAAGAAGCGCTTTGTGCCGCCCCGTTTGGATTATACAAAACGGCATGATCTACTTCGCCGAAAGCTAGATGATGGGTGTCGCCAGTTTCTGCTTTGACGGCAAGAGGTTGATGTTCGGTTAATCCCATGGCCCCTAAGCCAAGAACCGAGATCCATAAAATGGGTGTGAGATGTTTATTCATTGCTAACCTCCTTAGCATTGATTCTGACTTCATCCGCGCTTTCTTTCTCAAAGAAATAAAGTTTATTTTGATCGAACCGAAGAGAAAGGGGAGCGCCGCTTTCGGCATCGATCTTCTTTTCTGTTTTCAAGACGAACGGTTGACTGCCTAATAAGCCATAAACGTTATATTCCGATCCTAAGAGTTCAAAATAATCCAGTTTGGCAGAGAAGGGATTTGAGAGATCGGTCATCGGTCCGTCCGCTCCAAGATGAATATGTTCTGGGCGTACTCCTAACGTGATGGTCTTTCCTTGATAAGAATGAAGTAATTTCTGATTGGCTTCGTTCAATTCCAAAGCCGTTTCTGGTGCGGAAGCAAAGATAAATTTCCCATCGCGATAAATTCCTTCAAAGAAATTCATTGCTGGAGAGCCGATGAAAGAAGCGACAAAGCGATTGGCGGGGTCGTTATAGAGTTCTTCTGGAGTTCCGGTTTGTTGAATTTTTCCGTCCTTCATACAGACGATTCGATCCGCCATCGTCATTGCTTCTGTTTGATCGTGCGTGACATAAATCGTTGTCGCCCCAACTTGTTTATGAATTTTGATGATTTCACCGCGCGTTTGGACTCTTAACTTGGCATCTAAGTTAGAAAGAGGCTCATCCATCAAGAAGACCTTGGGTTGTCTTACGATAGCTCTTCCTAATGCCACACGTTGTCGTTGACCACCCGACAATGCGCTAGGCAGGCGGAAAAGATAACGAGTCAAATCAATCGAAGAAGCAACGCGGTTGATCCTTATATCCATCTCTTCTTGACTTAAATGTCGAAATTCAGTTAAAGGAACTTCATTATGCTCAAGATAATCAATCCGCAATTTCGCCTCTTGGATTTGAATACGTTTTTGTTCAATCAATTCTTGCCCGCGCGTTTGCACTTCTTCCTCTTGGTGGCGGTTCATCTTTCTTTCTGCGTAGGCGATGTCTTTGGCTAAAGATTCGATGTCTTTCTTTAATCTTTTGATTTCATCGTGATCGATGCCAACCACAGGCTGATATAAAGATTGGATTTGATCTTCGATGGCAAACAGACGGCGATAAAGTTCTGTGTACTGCGTTAATAAGGTGTGTGAGTTTTGATTCTTTGTGAACAAAGAAACGACTTTCTTGATTTCTTTTCGAATCGGTTTTTCTTGTTCTTTTAGAGAAGAGATTTCGGCTGATTCTTGGTAAATGGGGCAAGACAGCTTCCTTAATTCCAATGCAAATTTTAAATTCTCATAAACCGTCATGTGGGGATAGAGCGCATAGTTTTGGAATACCATCGCGATATTCCGGTCCTTTGGCTCAACGTTGTTCATATAAACCCCGTCGATATAAAAACGACCGCTGCTGATGGGTTCAAAACCCGCAATCATTCTTAACGTGGTGGACTTCCCACAACCAGAAGGGCCAACGAAAACGATAAACTCTTTATCCTTCACTTCGAGGTTGAAGTCATAAACGGCTTGGACGTGATTGGGATAAATCTTGTCGATATGCTGTAACGATAAGGTCGCCATGGTGATAGCCCTTTCTAAATTGATACCTTCCGCTGTAAGAAGAAGGGATTCCGCCTTTTTCTTAGAAAAAACGCATGCTTTAACTAAAGTTTATCAAGTTGAGTAGATATGAAAATAGAATAGAGATAAACTTAATTGTCTTAAAATGACATTTTTATGGATAAGAATCGCACTATAGAACCAACAAAAGTCTTTACGGAAGATGAGTCTCTTTATCCTTATGAGCAAGCTAGAAGTTACATCATTGCCTATGAGTTTAGCCCTCTGCATTGCCATGACTTTATTGAGTTTTTCTATGTGATAAGAGGCAATTCCGATCATTTGAATAACGGAAAAGAGCAGACCATTATGCCTGGAGATGCGTTTCTTTTCCCGCTAGGAATCAGCCATCGCTTTCTGTCTCCCGATCAAAACTTCTTACATCGTGACATCATATTCCGAAAAGACTTTTTCAAGCAGATGTGTGATTTCTATCAGCCTGGGCTATACGAGAAGTTTTCCACCAGCAAAGAAGTCTTTTATTCGCGGATTTCTTCTCATCGAATCTCTCAATTCGAGTATTTTGGAACTCGGTTGTCTAAATTTGACCAAAGCGAGGGAAGAAGAGGGATAGAGAAGATGTTGGCGTCTTTGGTGATTGCCTTGTTGCTTGAAAAGGGGAATGATGCGTTTTCCACTTCTTCTCATAATCCCAATTGGATTAACTTGCTGATTACGGTTTTGTCCACCGCTGAAAACTTCAATGTGCCCTTATCCGTTCTTCTAAAGCACTTTGACTATTCGCCTCAATACATCATGCGTACCTTTAAGAAGTACACAGGGGTAACGTTAACGGAGTTCTTTAACAGCCAAAAGTTGTTACAAGCTCATTTCTTATTAGAGAATACCGCGTTGCCAATCAAGGCGATTGCCGAGCAATGTGGTTTTGATGATTTGGTCTATTTTTACCATCGTTATAAGCGGGAATTCGAAGAATCCCCCAAGCAAACGAGACTTGCCATCAACGGGAAAATTTCTAAAACTTACGTGAAAAACGGATCGAATGAGCAAAAATAGCTAATGGTTTAAATGCAATCGTGCTGTTTTTGTCGCCTCATCAAATGATATTTTATTATGAGTATCTATATTTGATACTTTAAGCAAAGTTTTCTTATTTTTATTCGATAAATGGCTTGTTTTGTTTTTTATTTTTTGCCACTTTTTCAATGAAATGACGTTGTTTTTATGCAGGCAAACGTCGCTGTTTTTTAACAGTATCTATTTTTGATACTTATATAAAAGTTTGCGTGATTTCATTCGATGAAACGCCGACTTTTATTTTCGCTTTTTGCCATTTCTAACCAAACAATTCATTTGCGGGTACATTCGTTATTCAATTCAGAAAAAGACTATGTAAGACTCCTACTTTAAACTTAGTCCATATATTGAGTAACTTTCAAATAGGATTTCCAAGCGGATTAGCATGCAATGAGATACGCTGCGATTTATCACATATTTTTATCGTATCTATTTTTGATACTTATCTAAAAGTTATGCTTTATTTATTCGATAAATAGCCGTTTTTAATTTTGTATTTTCAGTCATTTTTATGGAAAACAACCGAAAGATAATCCCGTATGTATCACTGATATATTGGGTCCAAAAAGTTCAAATTAATTCATCTAATTTTAAACTTAGTCCATATATTGACTAACTTTCAAGTAGAATTTAAAATTCAAGCAAAGAAGGAATTGCTCAATGAAGATAAAAAGAGATCGGTATCTGAAGCAATTGATTGCCAAACAATGGAACGGTCAGATCAAGATTATCACCGGCATTAGACGATGCGGGAAAAGCGTCCTGCTTTTTGATTTGTTCCGAGATTATCTCCTTCAAAATGGTGTGAAGGGAACGAACATCATCTCCCTCGCGCTCGACGATAACGCCAATAAGAATTACCGCAATCCAGACGTCCTCTCTCAATATGTCTTAAATCTTTGTTCGGACCAAAGCCAGAAATATTACGTTCTGTTGGATGAAATCCAATACGCAATTACCAAGGAGGAGCTCCGAAATACGCAAACTCCGGTAGAGCTTTATGGTGTTCTTGTCGGTTTTCTGAATCGGAAGAATATTGATGTCTATATTACCGGCAGTAACTCAAGGCTCCTTTCGTCAGACATCCGAACCGAATTCCGTGGCCGCGGGGATAAAATCCACGTATATCCCCTTTCTTTCCAGGAATATTTTGAAGCATCCGGGCTCGATAAATGGGATGCCTACAATGAATATATCCTTTACGGCGGGATGCCAAGACTCCTTCAACTTGGCGACGACACTGAAAAATACAATTACCTGGATGGGCTTTTTGAAGAAATCTACTTTAGAGATATTGAAGAACGATATCAAATCAGACTGCCAAATGTATTAAGAAGCTTAACGGATGATCTTTGCTCTTCTGTTGGTTCTCTCACGAATGCGGCCAAGATTGCTGCCTCCGTGAATACGCATTTCAAAGTGAACACCAATAGTATGACGATATCCCAATACCTCTCTTATTTAGAAGACAGCTTCCTCTTTTCCAGAGCGCAGCGTTACGACGTGAAAGGAAAGAGATATTTTGAGTATCCCTCCAAATACTATTGCACCGATATCGGATTAAGAAATATTCGCATCGGCCTTCGACAACAAGAAGAAAGCCACATTCTCGAAAATCTTATTTATAACGAACTTTGCATTCGCGGCTACGCCGTTGATGTGGGGTTAGTCACCGTAGTAGAGACAAACCAAGAAGGCAAGCAATCGCAAAAAGGACTAGAAGTTGATTTCATCGCTCACCTGGGCCCGAAACAGTATTACATCCAAGTTGCGTTAAATATGGATGACGAGGAAAAGCAGAGAAAGGAACTCAGACCACTGTTAGCAATTCACGATTCCTTCCGCAAAGTTGTGATTTCCAAATCCTATGGCAAAAGCTGGGTGGATGAACAAGGGATCCTACGTTTAAACGTCATTGATTTTCTCTTGGATGAGCACGCCCTTGATCGGTAGATTTGTTTTCTTGCGGCCATAAAAGCGATATTCCAGCAACAGCAATGCTTGCTGGGTGCTTTTCCTGTCGTCTTTCGTTTGATGGATGGTTCATTTTTTTGACGTCTTATTTCATAGTATCTAATATTGATACTTTATTATAAGTTTTGACTTATTTATTCGATAAATAGCCATTTTTTATTTTCTTTTTTTGCCATTTATTTAGATATGATGACTGAAAATAATTACTGCCAAAGACAATTCATTTTCATAGTATCTATTTTTGATACTTATCTATAAGTTTATATATTTTTATTCGATAAACAGCCAACTTTTATTTTTATTTTTTGCCATTTTTTGACAAATTCAGTCATAAAAAGAGGCACGAATCAAATGAATCGTTCCATTCAACTCGTGCCTCTAATGGGGGGAGCGACCTTACGCGTTCACATTACGCCAAAGGATGTTTAATTCACAAATGGACCACCAGTTATTGGTCTCATGAGGACCTTTTAAGGTGATTTTGACATATCGGGCTGTCTGAGGGGTGCTTGGTAAGAGCACCATCTTTGTCCCAAAGCCAATGCCTACATTATTGAGCTCAATTGTACTGAAATTCACTCCGTCAAAAGAGGAAGACACTTCATAGGATCCCGGATAATCCTCTTGATAACCAAGCATCTCAATCTTGTCGAAGTTCTCGTTTTGGCCGAAGTCGACCATCAGCCATTGCCCGGCCGCTTGAGCCACGCCACTGCTCCATCGTGTAGAAGCAATGCCGTCTTTTAAGAACGAAAGGGGATAGATATAAGGAAGAGATGCTGTATTTGATGCACTAAGCTTCCAACCGCTCCGGTCTAGCGCAACATAAGGATGGTTAGTACTGCCATCAGCCCTCGCTGAAACAAGACGAACTAAGGCAGCGTTTTCTTGGAAATGCGAAGTTTGGCATGCGCCCCATAAGGATTGAATCCGGCTATAAGAGTCATGCAATAAATCTGGTTCTTCGCCATCAAACGTATTGTAGTAACCCCAGTTTCCGCCGCCAGAGTCATAAATCGTCCCGCGAACTTTGTACGCCCAATTTGTCCAGGAAATACCATTCCGATTTAAATCCGATAAAAAGTCGTCCCATACGTCGGAGAAGTAATAAAGACAGAATTCACCAACCAGCAAAGGAACGTTCCACTGGGTTTGAATCTGGCTCATCGTAGAAACCGTATTGTTCGCGAGCTGTTTTTGAGAGGACCAGTCTTTTGGATGATCCATGTCATAGGGATGTTTTTCAAACATATAGTTCGTCCAAGTTGCCCGTTCTGGCCGATTGGTGGCAACGCTCCAGTCCATAAATTCTTCGAAAATCACGATATGGTTGGTATCAATCGCACGGACAGTTTGATAAATGCGGTCGTAGAATCCGTATTTCAAATCTTCATAGGCAGCATTGGTATCAAAATTCAAGACGGGTTCATTCAACAAGCCATAAGCACCTACGGTTGGGTTGTCTTTATAACGTGTTGCCAAGGCGCTCCAAATGTTTAACACCACGTTTTGGTTCCAAGCTACGGTTGCGGTATCCCCGGCGTATAACTTGGTGGGCACTGGGCTTGCTTCGCCACAACTTGCCCAGCAATTATCGCCACCCGGTGCCCCATGGAAATCAATCAAGACATAGATGCCGTATTGTGCGCATTGTTGAATCGCCCAATCGAGTTTGGCAAAGCCATTGTTGCTGTCGGTACGGAACGTTCCGTCTGGGTGCATAAAATCCATCCAATACACAGGAACCCGCACAAAATTCATGTTCATGGAGGCAATCTTGGCGATATCGCTGGCTTGGATCCATGCGTTTTGATAGGTAGCAAACAATTGATTCGTTGCGTCCTCTCCGAAACGTCTAAATAATGTGGTACGTACGTGATATTCATCGCCCATACACAAGCTGATGTTCGCAACCGTCCACCATTGACCGTCCTCAGAAGATTGCGAAGGACGTATCGCAAAATATTTCGCAAGCTGTGGGCCCATATCCAGCACGACGATGCCTTCGCTAGAACGCGAATCATCAATTTTTAAGCTGGAAGGAGAAAACCAATTGGTCCAATCCTGACTAAGCCATACCGTGCCGCCGCGAAGATAATCGCCAACGTGATTGGGGCCGGTTTCCACGACGATTTTTTCAACGTAACGAGCTTCGTCAAGTTCAATCAATAACTCAGAGCCGTCCGCCGTTTGGGCAACCCCAGACTGCCAATAAGTAGATAAGTCATTGACGGTGTGGCCATCGACAACTTTTGTGTCAATCGCATTTGAAGCGCTTAGATCGCCATAGGTGGAGGAAGGAGTAATTTTTGTGTACTGCTGATGGTCTAGTTCACCATAACCAACAGGACCCATCCACCCTTCTTGCATTAACCATCCACCAAAATTGGTGCCCCGGAATGTGATGGCGTTTCCGTTGGCATCTTTAATTTGACTGCCGTCGGTATGTAACATGGTTTGGGTGGCGCTGGCAACTACTTTTTGAGGTGCGGGTACTTCATAGGAAAGGAGAGGGAAAATCATCAACGCAAGCGCTTTTAAGATTCTTTTCATACGTTTCCTTTCTTGGATCCAACTAATGCGGTTTATTGAGTTCCACCGACATGAGTCGTGACCCATCTTTTTCACTTTGGATGCGGAGGAGATGTTTAACGCCGCGAGATAAAAAGAATTGGTTTCCTTCCTTTCCATCGACGGTCACACGGAAGACGCCATCTCCATGAGGGACGATATCAACAAAGACTTCGGTTGGAGTGGATAGATGATAGATCAGTGCTTCTCCTGCTTCTAACGACACACACATCGCGTCTTCGGATGCAAAAGGTTCGCCGGCAGGGCAATGGAAGTTGGGTGCTCCTTGGTGGCCATCCAGGAAAGCAATCGAAACGGGGTCGGTTTCGCGGAAGAGGACGCCGCCATGACGCGGAGTATGGACTTCCCAGTCATCATAAGAGACGGCAGGAATCGTGGTGGATGGCAAACGAAGGCAGGCGGATGCGGTTTTATCTTGATATTCTGCGTGTTGAATGGAATCTAGAAGACCTTGTAATGCTTCTTTGCCATGCCTAGGAAATGGACCGCCTTGGGAATAGGATTCCATCTCGTTCCAATATGGCGGAACAGAGAAACACGAAAATCCATTGCGGTTCTCCATTTTCTTATAGGCCCAGAAGCACCACCCAATCCCCTCCCTTTCTAGTAAAGGGAACGTTAAGGCATACCAATCGCGGTTGTTTTCTCCCGTCTCACCACACCATAAAGGGATGTTGAATTGTTTTTGAAAGGCAAGATAGTGGCTTAAGGATTCGCGGTCAGGGGCGTTCCAATACTTATGGAATTGAAATAATAGGTTGTCGTGCATTTCTTCGGGGCTAAGGCCACTTAACGGCGCCAAATTAGTTGCCCAATGGCTGCCTTCTAATACCAACATGTGATGGGGATCAACCTCACGAATGGCGTGAACAAGCCTGCGGTATAACGGTAATAACCGCGCTTCATAGGGGGAATACTCAGGTTTTAGTGGCTCGTTCAACAAATCGTAACCACCAACCCATTCTTCGGATTGATAACGTTCGGCCAAAGCTACCCAAAGATGAACCAACTCGTCCTGATATTTCGGTTCCGTGAAAAGATGAGGAAAATCATCTGCCGTATCATCAATGTTGGCTCCGGTTTGCCCACCTGGTGCTGCATGACAGTCTAGAAACACAAAGAGATGGTGTTTCTTACCCCACTTTACGGCATCGTCTAAATGACGAATTTCTTCCGGAACCAAAGCACCATTCTTCCATAATCTTCGACTATTAAACGGAACTCGAACCGAATTTAGGCCCAAGCTAGCTACGTAACGGAAATCCTCTTCGGTGATAAAACAATCCTCATAATGATGGAGAAAGGCTTCTTTTGCTTCTTCGCTACCCAGAATCTCTTGTATTAATGACTCGATGGTTCTACTTCGGTCATAAGGAGTAACCAAATTCCAAAGATACCCTTCTAAGTTTAACCAACCACCGAAACCGACCCCACGAAGGAGAACGGGTTGGTTTTCAAAATAGAGTCGTTTTTCTTTGGTGACCAAATATCCCATACCCCTACCCTTTTAATGCCCCGCTGGTAATGCCGGCAAGAATTTTCTTTTGGAAGAAAAGATAGAAGATAATGACGGGTAATGCGCTTAATATCAACGCGCTTAAGATGCTTGTCCAGTCGTTGCTATATTGCCCAAATAACGTATTGGTCGATAACAACAAGGTGTAGGTCTTACGATCGGATAACACGATTAAAGGAAGTAAGAAGTCATTCCAAATCCATAAGGCATTCGTAATGACAACCGTGGCCGTGATTGGCTTCAGCAACGGAAAGACAACATGGAAGAAGACTTGGAACTTATTGCAACCGTCCACCAATGCTGCTTCTTCGATTTCGTAAGGAATGCCCTTCACAAAGCCATGATATAAGAAGATGGCCATGCTGACCCCTAAACCAGCATAAATCAAAGAAAGGCCGGCGAGAGAGTTCCGGAAATGGAATGCCGTCACGATCTTATAAAGCGGAATCATAATGGCACTAAAAGGAATCAGCATGGAAAAGATAAAGAATTTCAGGATGATGTTACTTAATTTGGTCTTGGTGCGGCATAGTGCCCACCCCGCCACGGAAGAGAAGGCAACAATCAAGAAGACGCCTAGCGCAGTTAAGAAAACCGTGTTGAGAAGACTACGACCATATTGCATCTTTTGATAGGCACGAACGTAGTTATCAAAGGTGGGGTGTTCGGAGAACGCTAAGATGTTGGTAAACAATTCTCCGTTGGTTTTGAAGGAATTGAGCAAAGCCATGTATAACGGGAAGAGCCAAAGCAGCAACGCGAGAACCAAAAAGACATCAACTAAGACATAGCCCACACTAACGTGACGATAAGTGCGCCGTCTCATAGGTCTTCCTCCTGCTTCTGCATGATGGAGAGTTGGACTAAGGTAACGAGCAGCACAATGAGGAAAAGCACCATGGATTTCGCGGTGGAATAACCAAACCGCGTATTCCCTTTAAACGCTTCTTCGTAAATATTGATGGCCACAGACTGCGTTGCCGTGCCTGGCCCACCACCCGTTAAGGTGTAAATAACGTCAAAGACCTGGAAACCGGAATTTAACGTCCAGAAGACGCAAATGGTGGCAGCCGGGCGAATTAAGGGCCGAACCACGTACCAAAACGTTTGAAAACTATTGCAGCCATCTAATTTGCTCGCTTCTTTTAAATCGCTTGGCACGCCTTGTAACCCGGCAATGTAGATGATCATCAGATAACCAACCGCGCCCCAACAACTCACGATCAAAATAGACCAAAACGAGTAATTGGGATCGCCCGTCCAAGAATGATCTAAGAACGTCCAATGCCAATTATCTGCCAAGTAATAGACCACTTTGGTGAAGATAAACATCCACATATAGCCCCCAATGACCATGGAAATCATGTTGGGCATATAGAAGATGGTGCGTAACGCGCCGCGTAAATGGCGGCGGCTTTCAATCGCGACCGCCAGGATTAACGCCATCACATTCGCCATGACGACAAAAGCCGCAACATACTTTGCCGTGAAGCCAAGTGACCGCCAGAAATCGCTGTCAGACGCCATTTTTTGATAATTCGCAAAGCCAACAAAATCAAACGTCGGATTTAAACCATTCCAGTTCGTTAACGAGTAATAGAACCCGGAAATCGCAGGGAAAAGCTTAAAAATAATGTAAACGGTGAGGGCAGGCAAGCAAAAAAGGAGAAGCATGAGGTTCGCTTTCCGTTGCATTTCTCGGTTCATACTTCTCCTCCTTTTTGATATTGAGAAAGGGCCAGGCAGAATTGCCTGCCCCTTCTATTTCGGTGATGATGTTATTTCGCGATCGCGTCTTTATAGGTTGCGTCCATCGTTGTGATGAACTGCTCTTTCGTGACCGTCTTTTGATAGTATTCTTGTAACAACTTGCCTTGTTTGTCCGTTACGGCAGACGGAAGGACTAAGTCTTTATAGCTGCGGCCTTTTTCAACATATTCCATGGCTTCAGAGACATAGGCGGCCGCTTCATAGTGATGGCAGGTGGCAATCGGATTAAACTTGCAAGCTTCAAATAAGCTTGAGCTGTCATTGTCATCGAGAACATAGTTTGCGAACTTTAAGGCCAAGTCCTTGTTCTTCGAATTGGGATGAACCGCTAACGTAGTGGAAACCGATAGGTTAATCCGCGTGCAGTTTTCATCGTCATTGACGGGCATAGCCAAGACACCAAGATTGAAGTTTGGCTTGGTTTCAAAGATGGTTCCCGCTGACCAGGTGCCATTCACATACATGGCAGCTTTGCCGTTAGCAAAGTCGGCAGAACCCGCTTCTGCGCCTTCCTCCATCGCCCGGTCAGTGCCGTGCGCCATAATGAGGTCAATAGCATCGAAGATAGCTGAAACTTCATTGTAAGAGCCGGTGCCAGCATTCATCCGTTCGACCCAACCGGTGACTTTGCCAGAGACTAAGCCACCCAAGGTGACGGCGGTCATTAACTGCGGTACCCAAGAATCATGGAACGCCAACATGAACGGCGTATAGCTCTTCGCTTCCAGGGCAGTGACGATGTTTCGAAGATCCGTTAAGGTCTTAGGAAGAGCAGTGATGCCGGCATCCTTAAACATATCCTTGTTATAAAGGACACTCCAAGCTTGGCTTTCTAAAGGAACGCCAAGAACTTTGCCATCTAACGACACCATGGCTTTAACGTCATCGTAGATTTTGGCGGCCAGCGGCTGACTCGTTAAATCCGTTAAATAACCGGCAGTGTTGTATTCGGCAATGTTGTTGGAATGGAGGGTGTAGAGATCCGGTGCATCCGTGTTTTGAAGCCTCGCTTTAAGGACGGTTTCATATTGGTCGGATGTCGGCATTTCCAAATTCACTTTGACTTTAATGTTCTCATCTTTGAGCATCTTGTCTTCGAATTTGTGGCAATACGCTTCCCACTGCTCCATGTATTGTGGGAAGCTCATCATGATGTTGAGTTCCTTGGTTTCACCGCCGCTTTGCGTATTGGTGCATGCGGTTAACGGAGCTAACAGGACGAGGGTGGCAAGCATAGCAAAAGATTTTTTCATAGGGACTCCTTTCTGCTTACGCCTTTTGATTGTCTTTAGATTACAATGTAACCGCTTACATTTCTTTGGCAAGCGTTGACTTCTCGCTTGTCATTTTTTGACTTCCGTGAGAGATCCAGGCGGTACGCCGTAGCGTTTTTTAAAGGCGCGATAAAAGTTTGGCAAATCATCATAACCAACATACAAAGCAACTTCTTTTAACGGCATATTTCCTGCTTCGATTAACTCTTTTGCTTTCTCTAATCGCAACGAAATCACCGTTTCACCAAAATTGGTTTTGTATTCTTTTTTATAAGCGCGTGATAAGTATTCCTTGCTTAAACCAAATTGATCAGCAACGCTTTCTAGGCTGAGGTTGTGGTCACGATAATTCTCTTCTAAGTATTTCTTAATGGATTCTAACGGGAATTTTCGTTGTCCTTGCATGGATTCACGGTAAGCGTCCATCGTTTCGTCAAACCAAACTTTAGCAAAGTCTAGTAAGGCGCCCATGCTGCTTCCTTCCCCAAAGGGGTAGCAAGGAATTTCGTTTTGGTCGGACAATGTGGAACGTAGCAGTAACAAACGGTCCATCCACAAGGAATAGATATAGATTTGGGCGCTGATGCCCTCACGCTTCAGCGCGATGGAGCGCAAGGTAGCAAAGTCTTGTTTTCCTTTTTCTTGGCTCCCGGTTCGGATGTCATTTTCCAAAAGAAGCAAGACATCACTGACATCTTTCGCCCATTCGTGGTCGGGGAACACGAAGTCAAACCGTTCTTTCGGGATTACGTTCTGGGTTTCTCTTAGGTTCTTTGCTGCCTGAGATAAGGCACGGTTCAGTTCTTCTTGCTTCACGGGCTTTAACAAATAATCCGCCGCCCCGGCTTGTAGTGCCCGATGCACGTATTCGTAGTCATCATAGCCGCTCACAAAAATAAGTTGGGCATGCGATCCTTCTTTTTGTAACTCTTCAGCCAAATCTAAGCCGTTCATCTTTGGCATTCTAACATCCGTCAGAATGATATCAGGTTGGTTTTGATGAATGAGCTCCAAGCCAAACGCACCATCCGAAGCCTCTCCCACGATGTCGATGTCGTTCCCGGCAAAATTCCCTAAGGAACGTAATGCCTGAATCGTCCACTTCTCGTCATCAATCAAGACTGCCCGTAATCGCCTCATCGATGTTCCTCCCAATGTTTTTTCACTTTCACCGTCACGGATGTTCCTTCGTTTGGTGTACTTTCGATATGGATTCCGTAGGAGGGGCCATAAAGTAATCGGGCGCGAAGGTTGACGTTGGCTAAGCCGATGTGCTTGCTGGCGCGTAAGCTCCGTTCTGGATCGTTCGTTAGACTCTCCCGTAACGATTGCAGGGTTTCTTGACTCATTCCTACGCCGTTGTCAGACAACGTTAATGAGAGATCGTCCCCTTCTCCTTTCGCCGCTAAGCAAATCTTCCACGGACCCGATTTTTCGGACAAGCCATGTGAAAAACTATTTTCCAAAATAGGTTGTAAGATAAGTTTCGGCACTAAGGTGTCCATATCTTCTGAATTCACTTGATTTTCAAAGGATATCCGGCCAGAAAAGCGTTGATTCTGAATGGAAATATATTTTTCCAAATAACGGATTTCTTCTTTTAGCGGCACGACTTCTTGGTCAAAGCTTAGCGAATAATGAAGGATATCGGAGAAGGTGGTGGTTAAGTCATAGATACGATGATCGCCAGTTTCGAGTGACATGCCGCCGATTAGTTGAAGCGTGTTATAAACAAAATGGGGGTTGATTTGACTTTGCATGGCCCGAAATTCAGCATCTCTTGCCGCTAACTTGCTTTTATATTCAGAATCGATTAGATCGGCAATGTCGTCACTCATTTGGTTAAAGCTACGTTGCAACACGCCAATTTCGTCGTGGTTGGTTTCTTTGACTTTCGGACGTTTGGTGAAGTCACTGCCCCGCATGGTGCTGGCTAAAGTACCAATGGGTTGGCTTAAACGCGACGCCAAGAAAGCACTTAGCACGGCCGAAACAATAACCGAGATCAGCGCGACAAGAATACCCATCATGATTTCACGGGCTTGAGCCTGACGAATCGGTGCTTTAGAAGCGGCCATCAAAATTTGTAACTTACCCCCGCTGACCGAAGAAGCAAACCAAAAAGAATGCTTTCCTTCCCGGCCATTGGTAAAAGACAACTCGTTTCCTTGGGCTACTAATGCGTTTGCTTCCGCTTCGAATTCTCCCATCGAGTCGTCCCGCACGGAACAAACCGTTTGATTCCCGTCATTGAGTAGCATCGTTCCGTAAAGACCTGAAAGCTGAATTTCTCCAATGACGCGCGGGAAGAAGTCTTTTCTCCAATGAAACGAAGCATAGGCAAACAAAGTGCCGTTCGATAAGTTCATGCCGTGGTTGATAGAGGCTTCGTTTTGTTGCCACAAGAAATAGGCATTGGTTTGTAACCCACTTTCGCGTTCATATGAGGCGGCCTCTCCTTCTTTGCTTTCCGTAAAAGAAGCGCCAGTCGGGGTGACATCAACGGAATGCCCGTTCTTCGTTCCCACCAAAGTAATGTGAGAAAGGTCAGCATTCGCACTTAAGTAGCCATTCAGCTTTCCGATGATCGCTTCCCGCTTGTCATAAGCAAGAGACGTAGGGTCATCATTCCACGAAAGCAAGGCATCATGAAATGTCGTATCCGTTTCTAAGTCATAGAAGTTACGAGTGTAGGCAACCACAAGATCGTTGAGTTTGTTTCTGAGCCAAGAAACGCTGGCTTCCGCGTTTTGAATGGCCTCTGACTTTTTGCTTTGTGACACCGATACGGTGGAATAAATCGTTAAGGCGGTGGTAGGAAGTAACGTTAATAACAACATCGCAAGAAATAATTTCTTCCCGATGGACAAGAAGCCTTTCTTTTTCGTACGATAAGGCTGGCTAGTATCCGTTTTCTTCATATAGTTCCCTCCGTTTTGTTACGGTGTCGGTAAAAAGGCGACGAACTCAGAATGCGAATCGGACGAATTAGATAAGGGTTTAAGAATTATTTTGAGACCACCAAGGTACCGAAGTTATCTTGATCTAAATGACAGGCAATGGTATTTCCGTGAATCTGGAACGCAACGGTAGTTGCCGGTCCTTGGTTCAGCATCTCAATGACAATCGATCCATCTAGATTGAGGAAGCCAACCACCTCTATCGTCTTCGGGTTAGGAATATCCAGCACTACCGCACCTGGTCTTACAAAGTGAGAAAAATGCTTAATCGCATAATAACTGGGTTGAATGGATAACTGGTTATTTCTCCACATAATAGGGGCTTCGCAGTAGTTCCCCACATGATTGGGCCCACCTTTTTCATCGAGTAGTAGGTTCCAATCAATAAAGCCTTCTGATCCACTTCGCGTATCCATTAAATAATTCTCAAAGTAGCGAAGGGCGCTATGGTACCGACCGATCGCCGCAGAAGGATTGTTGTAGTCTAATACCCGTAGCTCTACACAACCTTCGGTAAATAAGAAGTGTTTGTCCGGATAACGGCGTTTTGCTTCGGCTAATAAGTCCCAACGCTTTCCATCGTACCAGTGATAAGCAATGCCAGTTAAGGCCGCTTCTACATGGGGATCTTTGAATAATCCTTCACAACGATCCAATAAACGGTCCCGATTATGATCCCAGCCATAAATCGCGACGTCGGGGCTTAAATGCTGCTTTAACGCCAAGACAAGCTTTCCTTCTTCTTCGGGAGTATAGATACAAGATTCCCAGGTTTGGATTGCTTCGGGTTCATTTTGTGGGGTAATCATCGCGATGGGATGGCCTTCTTCTTTCATAGCGTCTACATATTTCGCAAGATACTCGGCATAAATGTCATAACATTGCGGTAGTAACTTACCCCCATGGCATTTCTCTTGGTTATCCTTCCAACGGGCAAGCGGAGACCAAGAAGCCGCGATTAACCGTAACTTGCCATATTGCTCGGCATCGGTTAAGAAAGGAAGAATTTCTATTTTATCGTGTGCCAAAGAGAAATCCTCCATCGAATCTGAGTTCGTGGGAAGGTAATCATATTCTCCTACCGAAAAGTCACAGCTGCCGATGGTCATTCGCCCCATTGTGTAGCCTAAGCCTTTAGGCGAAAAATAAAGGTCGATTACCTTTTGCTTATCTTTCTTCGATAAGGTGGCATAAACATGAGCGGCAGCGTCTGTAAATGCGCCACCAAACCCTTGCATGACTTGACGTTGTTTCGCAGGATCGATTTCGATGACTTCATCATAAGAAGACGTATTGATGCCAATCAAACGCGTCCGAAAATAATGTTCTGGAGAAGAAAGAATAAACTTTGTTTTCATAAAATATCTCCTTTCAATCCTACCTTATCATCATGATAATTGGTTTTCGCTAAGTCCATTCTAAAAATCCAAATTCTTGAAGTCAATAAAGTTAGGATTAACGCGATATATCCATGTATGGTGTCTTACTAACAAAAATAGGTATGTGTTTTATCGATAATAAATCGATTTTTCTGGCTTTGTATACCAGTTCTGAAACGGTATCATATTGAATTTTCTAATCTCACTCAAAATAGATTTTTCGAGCTCGTTTATCTTATCATTCATCTTATCATTCTCAGACATTTCGCTTTAAAACCGCTACTGCATATAAAAGGCAGTTTTACATGTTTCTTTTGTCTTTCGTCGACCATATCGCATAGAACACGCGTGCTTTTTTAATTTATGGTCTCAAAAACATCGTGCTCCAAACAGCATGTTGACACGTTATCACGAAAATAATCACCGGTATCCACAGGGGGCAGTCTTGATGGTTCACGAATTTTGCTTCGCGCCGACCGATTTAGAACATTTTCTCGTTGTGTTTTTCAGATTAACAATTTATTATAGTTACGATGAAAATGGAATAGCATTCCGTTTTTATCAAGAAAGTTAATATGTACATCACAAGAAGCATTGAGAAAATAGCAACAACGATGGCGAAGGAATTTCCGTGCCTTGTCGTTTATGGCCCTCGCCAAGTCGGGAAATCCACCATGGTCAATCATCTTTTCGGAAAAGATATGGCCACCGTAACCTTGGATGACATTGATGACCGGACGTTGGCTCTTTCTAACCCCAAAGCTTTCTTAGATCAATACCCTTGCCCCGTGTGCATCGACGAAATTCAAAAGGCGCCACTCCTTTTAGACGAAATCAAAAAACGAATTGATATTCAAAAAATAAAGTGGCTTCAAAACAACGAGCCATATCAATTGATGTATGTCCTTACTGGTTCAAATCAATTCGAGCTTCAAAAAGGGGTTTCTGAATCTTTGGCCGGGCGTGCAGGAATCCTAGAGATGAATTCTTTATCACGAGCCGAAATACAGCATGAAGATTCGCCATTTTTTCTTCCTGACATCGAAGACTTAAAGGAAAGAAAAGCCCCCATTCCCCTTACCCGTCCCGAAGTGTTTCGCCTTATCTTTCAAGGCGGAATGCCTGATTACGTTACGGGGAAGTCGAGCCGTGAGAATTTCTTTAAAGCCTATTTGAACACCTACATCGAAAAAGATGTCAGAAAGGTCCTGTCGGTCGGGAATGAAACCGCATTCCGTCAATTTCTCACTTACGCTGCTCTAAGAACGGGGCAAGAACTCCATTATTCGGATATTTCTAACGCGTTAGGAATCGATTCAAAAACCGTAAAAGCATGGTTTTCGATTCTTGAAAGTTCAGGTCTTATTCTTTTGTTACAGCCTTATTTTGCGAATCTTTCTAGCCGTCTTGTCAAAGCGCCAAAACTCTATTTCATGGATACGGGATTGTGTGCTTATCTTTGCGGCTGGCAGGACGCCAACATGCTTGAAAAAGGGGTGATGGGTGGCGCTTTCTTTGAAACTTACGTCATCAGTGAAATCGTCAAAAATTACCAAAACCACGGAAGAGAATACAAATATTCTTTTTACTACTATCGAGATACTGACCAACGAGAGGTTGATCTCCTTTACCTGAATCAAGGCTCCCTAACGCCGATCGAAATCAAGAAAGGGATCAATCCAAGCAACCCAAGCAAGAATTTTTCTGCGCTAGAAAAATATAAAATGCCAATTCGTCCTGGATTGGTAATTGATTGTTATGACAAAATTCGACCCATTGGCGATTACGCCTATTCCGTTCCTATTGGCTACATTGGATGAGGGGGTGCCTTCGTCGATTCCTGCCAGAAACCAATCCTCTCTTTCCGTTTTTCCTTAAAATATTCACGGAAATTCAAATTTGAGTCCATTAACAAGTGAGGTGTACCCCAAATCCTGGACATCCAGGAAAGGGGTATTTTTTATGAAATACATATTAGAGTTTAAGCTAGGGTGCGTTGCAAAATACAAAGTCCGCTACGCATCTGTTTACTCCTGGTGAAGGTAACCAAACTTACGCAAAAGTCTTTCTCACTTAAAACTTCCGCTTTTAAAAAATCATAAGTTAATTTGTGCCTATTCATTTCAATGCTTTTGCCTATATTTCATCAAAAAATATGCAGTAAATCAAAAAAACATAGGCAACTGCATTGTGTGTTCGGAACGTTCCTACATAAAAGGTAAAAAACGTTGTCGCCCCCCAAACGATTGCTTGAAAAAACCATTCTAGAGATAAGGAAAAGGGCTGCCAATTAATTCCCCATAAACTTGATAGCAGCCCTTATTTTGTTAATAACGATTAAGCCCCGATTTCCTTCAATTGCTCGCGCAAGAACGAAACGGCCCCTTCGATCTCTTTCTTGGCATCGCCCTTGGCTTCGTATTCAATCGTGAGATAGCCGTTATAACCGATTTCTCTTAAGGCTTCGAGATAACGCTTCCACGGGACGGATCCCTGCCCTAACGGGACTTCTTTGTAGGTGGCGCAAGCCCAGGTTGCTTTCTCCCCGCCTTCGATAAAGCCCATGTAGACATCGCCTGGATGGACTTTAATGAGGTTAATGCCGCCTTCCCATTGAAGGGTGGTTTTCGAAGAAATGAAGTTTCAAAGAATCACATTCGACTTCCCGTGCCCCGTTCCAAATCACGCCAATACTTGTGATTTTGGAGATCTTATTCTCCCGAAAGGCAAGGATACAGCTTGTTATCATCGAAACTATCGGGATTGATACCGCTTCCGGAAAAGCCTTCTGGGGGCAAGAAGGAAGCTTCTCTCCCTTCGTAAACGCGGATTCGACCGCAAGAGCTTCCATGGTTCGCCAATAGGCTGCTCTATTTGGAAGACGAAGGGTCGTCATACGCTGCCGGGTCATACTTGAAGGTGCTGCTGCCAAAATAGTACTTGAGAGCAAGGCTTTCCTTCCCCTCGAACAACCGCTCCTTCGAAAAACGCAGCTCCATGGAGTCGTATCCAGCTTCGTAGGCCCCTTCCCAGGTCTCCCCATCTCCGTCTATCTTAAACGTCTTCCCCTCGTCGAAAGATAGGGTGAATTTATTGCCGCCGCTCGTGTAAACCCAGGAGTTTTTGTGGCTGTACGCGTCTTCGGCGCTGTAGATAAAGGCGAGATGCCCCCTTTCCCCTATGAGATTTGTGGTTTGGAAATGATTCGGGTCAATCTCGTCCTCCAGAATAGGAATAGGCGTCAGCAAAAAGCTTTCTTCCGGTTTCGGTCGGTAAACGTGTATTTTCCCGTTCCAGACGCCGTTCTCGAGATGTTTCTCGATATCGTACGATTGATATTCTCCCTCGCCAGAAATGTCTAAGCACATCACGCTGTAATAATAATTTACATCGGCTCTGCGCCGGAATTCGTTGCCTGAATAATATAGATAGCCACTCGACGGATCCCCTTTCCCTTCTACGTAAAGGGTAAAAAGCCCATTGTCGGCGACCCATTTGGTGAAGTAATAATCAAGAAAATCGTCTACGGAAATCCGTGTTTTTGACACGCAGGAGGAGCACGTCACCGCCAAAAGAAGCAACGCGATATCACGCCGGAACCGTTTCATTGTCATTCTCCGTTCAGGACATAACCCCAGATGAACTGTCGCTCGCTGCCCTCTCTGCTCTTGCTACCAAAGACGCTTGTTACATCCCGAGCGCGATAGTTCCTGTCGTCATCCGTTCCGTTTATCGTCTTAAACAAGGTTTGATTAAATAAATCCGCTTTTTGGCCACACAAATAGACATAATGCGCGCCTTTGGAGATATTAGGCGAACCGTTTTCAAAAGCGGAATTCCAATAGCAGACAATCGCTTGCCTTCTATAAAGCAACTTAGTTTTAAAACCAGAGAAGTCGGTAACGGGATATTCTAGAAGCTTTTCTCCGTAGAAAGTCTTGAGAATGTCTGTCTCGTTTTTCGAATAGGAGATATACCATTTCAACAATTCGTTAACGAGGCGAACGGGATCGTTAATAATCGCCCGAATCATCGCGACGGCGGCTGTGGCGGCGGTTATACTAGACCCCGGTACGATTAAGTCTGCGGGGGTCCACGAGCAAAGCGCAAACAAAAGCGGCTCAACGGTGGAAAGAGCCAAATTCAGGATGGGTTGCAAAACAGGCACGTAGGCGCTGGAAAGCAACGCGCTGGCGGCCGGCATGGCGATGGCTTCGTAATAGTCCGGGACTGGGTTCACGCCGAAATGCCCGAAGAGAAGGTCCGCCCCGCAAAGCTCGTATAGCGCGATTAGGGAAGGGAAGTCGATGTCGGCGCCGCTGTCCTTCAGCATGTTGAATGCCGCGACTACGCCGCATCCATTAGCGCCGATATTTGGTGAGGCGGTTTCGCCAAAAGATTGTTCGGAAATGCCGAATTTGAATTTGGAAAGGTCTTTTTGCCGGTGAATGAATCCCGTTGGTTGGTTTGGCAAGGCGGCGTTGTTCTCATAGTGTTGCTTGACCAGCTCAAGCCTGGAAAGGTAGAAAAAATACGGCAAAGGGTTCATCAGTGATAAAGGCGGTATGTTGAGGACTTTGCGCGCGTTTGCTTTTGCGTCGTCCAAAGAAACCAAACCGCGAATTGCTTTCACGATCGGATACAAGGTGTTGGCCCCGGTCCCGTCATCGATGACGGGCTTGCGCATAATAACCCTACCGTCTTTTTCCACGGTCAACGAGTTTTCGGTGTCTAGTGGCGAGACCTCGCTAGCCATAATTTGATTACCATGGATGTCTAAGAGGATATCGCTTTCGCCAGTCAGATTATTCGTGGTCGGATAGGCGTAGATTCTTTCTGAAATTTCCGTTTCACCTGTAGCATCGTCCGACAATTTCATGTCGATAGTTACGATACCCAACGGGTCGAGAGAGCTTATGGAAGTTTGAAATGTCTTACCATCATATACATCGACATCGGTAGCGTTCAATTTCTCAGCAGAATAGAAATCTTTTATAGGAGAAGATGCTTCGATGATGGTTTGAGTTTTTCCACACTTCTCGACTTTGAAATCAGCAAACGCTTTGTTGGAATTCAAAAACAAATTGTCTTTGACTTCTGTCATCTGAAGTTTGGCCGCCTTCTCGATGCAATCGCCCGAAGGAGGAACGGATGGGGAGCAACAAAAAGAAAAGAGGAGAGATGCTACGCCTAGCAAGACTACTTTATTCATAAAGACTCCTTATGAAATCTACGAATTTAATTTTAAAACCATAGACCGCCTCCCGCCAACGCATGCTAGATTTATATGATTTTTTAAAATTACATTTTTTATAATAATTATTTTATTTATAATATTTTTATATTAATTGTAAAATATAATAAAAATCTTGTTAAAAAATCATGGTAATTCTAACGAGGCGCTAGATGCTAAGTTATTTTTTGTTGCCTATTCTTGCGACAATGTATTTGGCGCTTTCATAAGTGCCACTTTTGTGAGTTTTATTTTCTTTCAATAATGTTGCGAGTACCGATTCAAGCACAGTGACAGAAATGTCATTGAATAGTTCTTGAATGTCTGTTTTTAGAAATCGGAGCGATACTATCTAAAAACAGAAGCTTCGATACGCTCATTTTTTCTTTCCTCTTTTTGTAACGATACATCTCCAGTTTTTCCCTGTATAGCATCTATAAAAATATGAAAGGCAAATTGAATGAATTGGCGGTGGTGTTCTTGGATTCACGCCATCTTTTTTGGCTTTGGTGAAAATTCGTCGGTTCCCCGCGGCCCATCCCGAATTTTTATAGACAGCATCCAAGCCATTTTCTGCTCAAACGTCCATTTCATGAAAAAGTACCCTCCGGCCAAGACTGTTCATAGTCCAAGCTTTTGGGTACATCTCACGATAGCAATCCTTTCTTTTGCTAAACGATTAAGCCCCGATTTCCTTCAATTGCTCGCGCAAGAACGAAACGGCCCCTTCGATCTCTTTCTTGGCATCGCCTTGGGCTTCGTATTCAATCGTGAGATAGCCGTTGTAACCGATTTCTTTCAAGGCTTCGAGATAACGCTTCCACGGGACGGATCCTTTTCCTAAGGGGACTTCTTTGTAGGTGGTGCAAGCCCAGGTTGCTTTCTCCCCGCCTTCGATAAAGCCCATATACACATCGCCTGGATGGACTTTAATGAGGTTGATGCCGTCTTTCGCGTGGGTGTGGACGATATAGGGCGCCAACAAACGAACGGCATCGGCAGGATCAGAACCGCCAATCATGATTAAGTTCGCTGGGTCTAGATTTACCCCAACCCCTCCTTTAGTCTTCTGTAAGAATCCCAACAACGTTTTCGGGTATTCGGGGCCGGTTTCAATGGCTAAGGTAACGCCTTGTTCCTTCGCATAAAGGCCGCAAGTCGTCAAAGCATCCAACATGACCTGATAACGTGGCTCATTAGGATCATCAGGAATGACGCCGATATGGGTAGTAACCACATGAGAACCGAATTCTTTGGCCAAGTCCACGATACGTTTTGTACGTTCAATCCGTTCGGGATTGAGTTTGGCATCATGGAAGCCGCACCCGCCCATATCACCGCATAAGGCGCTGACTTCAAGATGGTCTTCTTTCAGTTTGGCTTTGATGAACGCTTTTTCTTCCTCGCTCATATCAGGGCTAAATTTCCCTAACGTGGCATAGATTTGTACCCCATTTAGCCCCAATGCATGTGCTTCGTCTAAAGCAGAAGGCAAATCCTTCATCTTTAAACAATCCGTAATCACACCGATTTTCATAATGTTTTTCTTCCTTCCTGATAAATCCAAGAAATTATCTTTTGTGTTTTTAACGCCTCTTCTCCACTTAAAAAGAATGGTTTATGGTGAATCAGACAGTCATAGTAATCCCGAATCTCAGAATCGTGTTGATGGCCCCAATACGTAGGCCTTCCCTCTGCCTTAAACGTATCTTTGGTATCCGCGTGAATTTCTTCTTTGGTGCCGTCATGATAAGAAAGATAGGCATCATCATAGCCAAAGCGTACATCACCTTTCGTTCCATGAAGTTCTAACACGACGGGTTCGTTGCTTGGGAAGTTATTGGTCGCATAAAAGCAATAACGGACCCCCGAGGCGTAGTCGACATAACCAACCGCGGTATCTTCCACATGCATTTCCGGGTGACCAAGGTTTGAGAAAGCCGCTTTTACTTTGACGGGGGTGGAATCAATCATCCAGTTCACCAAATCCATGGAATGGATGGCTTGGTCAATCACGACGCCACCACCTTCTTTTTCCCAAGTTCCCTTCCAGTTAGAAGCGCGATAGTAATCGGGGCTACGGTCCCAAGTTAACACGCTAGAGGCCGATATGATTTTGCCTAACTTGCCCGCTTCAATCCTAGCTTTCACGCCTTGTGGAGCAGTGTCATAACGGATTTGAAAAATCACACCATAAAGCAAGTTCTTTTCTTTGGCAATTTTTACCGCCTTTTCGGCGTCTTCGAGCGTAATGGCCATCGGCTTTTCACTTAAGACATTAACCCCGCGTTCAAATGCCTTGATGGCATAGGGAACATGAAGATAATGGGGCAAACAAAGATGAACGGCATCTAACTTTTCTTTTGCCAGCATCTCTTCATAGTCCAAATAACCATGAACATGGGGATGCTTTGCTAAGAAGGCAGATAAAACGGTGGGGTTATTGTCACACACCGCGGTAAGTTCAACCGCAGGAGACAACGCCAAAATCGCGTCTACATGGCAAGGAGAGATGCGGCCTAGCCCAGCAACAGCGACGTGTAACATAAAATTATTCCTCAGAACGGAAAGACAGTTCTTGGTGAAGATCGCCGCTATGATAAATGGCTTCGAGAAGCTTCATCGTTTCTAAGACTTCATCCACGTTGCCTTTATTCTTCTTCCGGTCAAAAATGGATTGGATAAAAGCGCGGTCTTCACATTCATACATATCCGGAATGGGGTGATCCCATTTTTCGCCTTTTAATGTATTGCCATCCCAATAGGTAAATCCGCCATAGTAGTCCAAACGGATGCCGCCTTTGGTGCCAATAAAGTCGATATACATATTGTTGTCGTCGATGTTGTTCGCCCAAGCACCCATGAACGTAATCGAGGCTTTGTTCGTACGGATATAACCCGTGACATAATCCTCGACGTCATTGACGCCATGCTCGATATCTTTAGTATCTTCGGCCCACATGGAGAGGTAATGATAATCCTTCATGTTCTTGCCCACACCTTGGTAGGAATCGGCTGAAACCGTTTCAATTTTGGCACCGCCCAAACAATAAAGAATCAAATCAAAGAAATGGACGCCCCAATCGATTAAGACACCGCCGCCCGATTGCGCTTTGTCGGTGAAAGGTCCGCCGATGCCTGGAATCTGACGGAAGCAACGGAAATTGCAGACGACGTTATAAACATCGCCAAGTTTTCCAGCGGCAATATATTTTTGAATTTCTTCAACAGTTCCTTTATAGCGATTGCACACCCCGATTTGCAGGAGACGATGTTGTTTGTCCGCTTCTTTTTTCATCGCTTCAGACAAGGCGTAACTCACCGTGACTGGTTTTTCACAGAAGACATCTTTGCCTGCCTTTAAGGCATCCATCGTGATTTGATAATGCGAATAATTCGGCGTTAAGACATAGATGGCTTGCACTTCAGGATCATTCACCGCAATGTGATAGTCTTCGATGACTTGTTCACATTCCGGGAATTCTTTTTGGTAATCCGCCGCTTTTCCAGGGATGATATCGCAGGCATACTTCACACGGATAAGCCCTTCTTGGGCCATTTTGAGTAAACCTTTTCCGTGCCCGAGATGCGCAATCCGTCCGCAACCGATGATGGCAATAACGACAGGTTGATTCATGAAGAAACCCTCCTTCGAGATATTCTAGCCACTTCTATTGTACGGTCTTCTCTTGCGCTCTCCATAGCCACAATTTATTCAAAATGTATCCTTTTTTTGCATTTGCTTCCGTAAAAACCCTGTTTTTCCCGATAAATACCATTATTATTTTTGTATGGATGCATTAAAACCGCAAAAGGCCTGGTATCACTTAGACGAGAATCATATCTTTGATCCCGTCGCTTATGGCCCGGTTGCCTTATATCAAATTGGTCGCCTCTATGGTGGGAAAGATACCGTAATTCTTCCCCACATGCATCTCGGATGGTTTGAATTAACCATCGTTACTTCAGGACGTGGTCAAATCACCACGAACGAAACGACTTATGAAGGAAAGGCGAGAGATATCATCTTGTCTTTGCCGGCTGAAAAACACGCGATTACGGTCGATAAGAAGAACCCTTTACGTTATGACTTCTTCTCGTTTGCCGCCACGGACGACACGTATCGGGGCGCCTTAAAAGAACTCGCGAAGAATGTCCGTCACGAGAAACGGATCTTCCAAGATGAACGGATTAGTCAGTTGATTGATCTTTCTTTGGCGGAGTTCTTTGATGCCCAAAACAAAATGGATAAGGCATTAATTACAGCGCTGCTTTCTGCCATCGTATCCTATGCCATTCGTGACTTCGCGAACCAAAAACGTAACCATTCTGTTCTTTCGAAAGACGATGAACTCGTTTATCGGTTGACCCACTATATCGACACCCATTTAACCAGCATGCGTTCTTTACAAGAACTCAGTAACGCTTTTGATTACAACTATGCCTACCTTTCAGCGTTTTATCATCGAAAGACCGGGCAAACCTTAAAAGAATATTGGGATTCTAGAAGATTTTTAGCCGCCTGTACTTTCTTAGAGAATGACAAACCTTGTGGAGAGATTGCCGAATTATTGCATTACAGTTCTTCGTTTGCGTTCTCCAAGGCGTTCCGTCGCGTCACCGGCAAAAGCCCTCGCGAATATCGGAAATCAAAACCAACGGACCAGTTATTGGTTTAGAACGCTCGCCAACGTTTGATATTGGGTTAAAGACAATTCTTCTGGCCGCAAGGTAGGAGCAATGCCAGCTTTCGTAAGGACATCCTTGGCTTTTTCCGTGCTTTGAAGGTAAGAAGCCACGTTATTTTGAATGGTCTTTCTACGGTGCAAGAAGCAGGCATTCATGATGGCATATAGCTTTTTGGCGTAAGGAAAGTTCGCGTCAGGCCGGAAGGCAAAACAAAAGACAACGGAATCCACGTGGGGCGCGGGAGCAAAAGACGAACGAGGGACGGTGAATAATCGTTTTGTCGTGCCTTGGGCTTGCAATAATAACGGCAAGGGCCCGTAATCCTTGCTACCAATTTTGGCAGTTAACCGTTCAAATGCTTCTTTTTGCACCATTAACACCATCAAAGAACAAGACGTTGCTTCTAAGAGCAACCGTTCAAGGATGCCCGAGGTGATGTAATACGGTAGATTCCCGATGATTTTTTGATAAGGCGATACGTCATAACGCATGATGTTCCCGATTTGAGGATGGACATGGGCGACATTCTGGAAATCACCTTGTAATTTGGTGACTAAACCTTCATCGATATCAATCAAATCAGCTTCCGCGGGAGAAGCGGCAATAAAGTAAGACAATGAGCCAGCACCAGAACCGATTTCTAGTACATGGTCCTTCTCGTTTAGTGCTGCGGCAGCAACAATTTTAGAAGCAACGGAGGGATCAACTAAAAAGTTTTGCCCGACCTCATGTTTTGCCAATAACTTATATTCAGCAATCGTTTCGAAATAGGTTTTCTCATCTACCATGGCAAATCTCCTCTAATTGTTGACGGGTATAGCCTAACGCTCTAAGGCGGGATAGCAACGTTTTCCCGTTCGTGTGGCCGAGATGCAAAGAATCTTCAAGGGCCTTCCGTTTCTCGGTAGAACCATCTTGTCCCATGAGTCCAAGGTCAAAGAGATCGGACATCGTTAAATCACTCTTGGGGGATGGTTCCGTGGGGATTAAATGCGATAAGGCATCCAAAATGGTATCGGGATCGGATTCCGCCACTCCTACTTTATGCCGCTTGATGGATTTCTCTTTCGGGACAAATGCATTATGAGCGGTCGGAATTTCGTGATTTAAGATATCGCGAATCCGTTTCCCTGGAGTATCAGGGTCGGTCAAAATGATAATTGGGCGGGTTTTAGATGCCTCTTTCAGATAGTCTATTGTTCCACGTGAAACCTCTGAACCATTCGTCAAGACAATGTCACAATCGAGAAAAGAATCGATAAGGTCTTTATCGGTTTTTCCTTCGACTACCAAAATAGCATCCAAATGTTGTTTTTTCATAGTTTCACGTGAAAGAGATTCATGAAGTTATTCGCGACGTTTTCTTCCATCGCTTTGGGAGGGATTCCTTTTAAGGAAGCCATCGCGTTTAAGATTTCTACGATATGACTCGACTCATTCCGTTGCCCCCGATAAGGAACCGGGGAAAGATAAGGGCAATCCGTCTCGGTTAAGATGCGGTCTAAAGGGCAGGCTTGTACTGCCGCTTTCGGGTTGGCGGCATTCTTATAGGTAATCGGGCCATCAAAACCAAAATAAAGTCCTAACTTTGCAAAACGTTCTTCCATCTCGGGAGAACCGCTATAACAATGTAGCACCGCTCCTGCGTTAGGACGATGTTCCACTAAAATGTCATAGGTGTCTTGACTCGCATCTCGCGCATGAATCGAAATGGGCAAATTCCGTTCATTCGCTAATGCAATTTGACGGATAAACCATGTCTGCTGCTTTTGGCGCTCTGTTTCTTCTGAAAACCAATGATAGTCCAGCCCAATTTCTCCAATCGCAATGACTTTGGGGTCAAAAGAAAGGCGACGAATCTCTTCTAAGCTATGATCGTCGCAACCTTCTAGATTTTCAGGATGAATGCCAACCGCGGCATAAACCCCGGGAAATTCGTGGGCGATCTCAATGGCCTTCTTTGAAGACGCAACATCCCATCCTACGACTAAAAATGTCGTTACACCGGCTTCTACGGCACGCTTAAAAATCTCGTTTCGTTCAGGATATAATGTGTCATCGTTCCAGTGGCAATGAGAGTCTAGCATCTTATTTTCCTACGCAGAACCGAGAGAAAATCTCATCGGTTAAATCGGTGGTGACCCCTTCTCCCAAAAGTTGGCGGGCAAGGTTATAGGCAGATTGTAACGGCACCGAGACCAAATCAATCGGCAAATCATCTAACGCATTCTGCTTGGCTTCTTGAAGCAACGTATCAATTTGACGAAGGAGCCCTAATTGGCGGGCGCTATTTAAGCTCGGGGTATCAAAGGCAGAAGAGCCTGCGATTCCTAACGCGTTATACATGGCCTCTAATAAGGGTTCAATCTGATGATGTAACGCCGAAATATAGATATGTCCCGCCTCTTTTTGGGTCACCAGGTCTTCTTTGTTCTCGACAGAGATTAATATCTTGTCTTTGGCCAAGGCAGCAATTCGCTTGGTTTCTTCATCTTCACCTTTGGTGGCATCCAATACCAAAATCACCACATCGGCTTTTTGAATGGCCTCTTCTGATTTCTCGATGCCTTGGGATTCGATCCCATCTTTTGATTCATGAATTCCAGCCGTATCTAATAAATGGAATTCAACGCCGTGATAGGAGAAGTCTCCTTCTACCACATCACGGGTCGTACCAGGAATGGGGGATACAATCGCCTTATCTTCTTGCAATAAAGCATTTAATAAGGACGATTTCCCAACGTTTGGTTCTCCGACTAAGGCGACCTTGACGCCGTCTTTGATGATTTTGCCTTCTTGCCCCGAACGGATTAAATCTTTTAACATCGCATGGAGTTCGTCTACCGAAGCAGCAATTTTCTCCTTGTTGGCTTCTTCGATGTCGGTATATTCGGGGTAATCGATGTTGACTTCAATTAAAGCCAATAAGTCGGCTATCTTGGTTTTTAAGGGTTTAACGAGCTCAGAGGTTTTGCCTTCTAACGACATCAAAGACACGTTCTTGGCTTCTACGGTGCGGGCGTTAATCATGTCGTTCACGGATTCGGCTTCGATCAAATCCATCTTGCCGTGGAAGAACGCCCGTGAGGAAAACTCACCATGGTCGGCATATTTTGCCCCACGTTTGAGATACGCTTGCACAATTTCTCCCACGATGACCATGGAACCATGGCAAGAAATCTCAACCACGTCTTCTCCTGTCATCGTATTGGGGCCCTTATACGCATATAAGCAAACTTGATCGATGTCGTGCCCGTTATCGGATAATGTACCAAAATAAATCGTTCTGGTTTTGGTTTCACTGACCTTTTTGTTAAATAGGGTTTCCGTCATTTCAAAAACGCCGTCACCCGAAAGACGAATCATCGCGAGTGCACTTTTGAAGGGAGGCGTTGCCAAAGCAATAATCACATGGTTATTCATAGACAAGTCCCATTATACCATGCCGAAAAGGATGGCTTTTAGATTTCGTTAGAGAGGGAAAAATCACCTTTTTGGATCCAGTGACATTTCCGGAATAGCAAGTCAATCAAGAAGACTAAGAGTAATGGGGCGGCAATCGTCATTCCGAGTAACTCAAGAACAACATCCCAACGATAGGAGAAGGCATCAAAGAAGTTTAATTGGCCCACAAAAGCACAAGTGCCCATGCCAGCACCGACCGATAATCCAGAGGTGACGTTCCCTCCTAAGGCATCGAGTGGAAGTAGCATAGCCAAAGGCCCTAAACAGGCCGAAGCAATGATGGTGGGTAACCAAATGACGGGTTTCTTCACGATGTTCTTAAATTGCAGCATCGAAGTTCCGATCCCGACAGCCAAAACGGA
The DNA here is from genome assembly GCA_902791935.1 of uncultured Erysipelotrichaceae bacterium. Lineage (GTDB taxonomy): Bacteria > Bacillota_I > Bacilli_A > RFN20 > CAG-826 > UBA4951. The sequence goes on from CADAXQ010000005.1 coordinate 78,857, forward strand.
ACCCCATTTGTTGTCATGGGCAGTTTCTAAAGCAAAGCCTAGCATCTGGGTGGAGCAACCAATTAACGCGCTGGCAGCTGCCAACGGAACGTTCCCGATCTGAATGGCAACGCAGATGGCAACCGAACTAATAGGTGCCGTTAAGGCCATGCCTACCAAGGCGCTCACAATAATGCACATTAAGGCTGGAACGACACCAAAGCTTTCTTGAATGACCCAGCTAATCCCGATGGTAATGTAATGCACCCATTCGGCGAGTAAGAAGCTATAAAGGATAGCAGTAACTAATCCCACTAACGGAATCAAAATCAAATCCACCGGGGTTTTCTTACGCATAATGAGTTTGACGGCAAGATAAGCCAAAATGGCAGCCACATAACAAGATAAAGGATCGTTAATGGAGCCTACTTTCCATTGGGCAATGCTTTGATCGGGCAGCCATTGGAACTCATAGTTCCCGACAAAGCCAGCTGCCATCATGGCAACGACCATGACTCCGTTTAATTTCAAAGACAAAGCAACACCTAAACCGATGCCTGCTCCCATTAATCCTTGGACGACTTTTGCCCAGGTTGCCATCTGATCGAGATAAGGAATCCGGGCGAATAAATTCAATACGGTCCCGATAATTAATGTTCCGAATAACCCGATGGCCATGCCATTGGTAGTCTTCATAAAGAATGACTTCGCGGGGCGTTCTTTTTTGACGGTTTCGTTCATGGCGCTTCTCTCTTTCGAAGAAATTTTAAATGTTTTCATACCTTTATCGATAAGAAAGCCCTTACGAATCTAGGTGTGCTTACCAATCATGAGGCGGTTTTATGCATTAATTGCACCTTTTAACAAGGTCTTGCTCATCATAAATTGCACCTTTTTGCAATTCATCTAAAAAGAATGGCACATCATAAAACGGTAAATTGAGGATTCGTCGCTGGTCATCGTAACCATATTGGTTTGCTGAGATTTTAATGGCGAGATCACTTTTGTTAAGAGAGCGGAACTCTTTCAAAGAATCGAGAGAGCCACGTTTCTTTTTCACATCCACCGGTACAGCTTGCCCGTTGATGTCTAAGATAAATTCAAACTCGCTGTCTCGTTTGCCTTTCCAATAGAACAGCCCAATTCTTCTAGCATCTAATTCAGTGGCTACATAATTTTCAAAATAGATGCCAGATAAAACGTTGTCTTTTTGAGATAAGAACGTTCTAGCATTTAATCCGCTTTGATAGGTGAACATGCCCATGTCCGATAAATATAGCCTGGTTAAAGAATCTTCTTCTTTCATCAAAGGGGTGGTGACTCTTTCTTTTAATAAGAAGGATTGATCCACAACTTTTGCCATCACGAGCCAAGCGATTGGATTGGCCATATCACGGCTTTTCGCGCCTGATTCAGTGAAAGAAAACTTAAAGTTCTTATTCTCTTTGTTTAATTGTTTATAGATGTCTTTGTATATCGCACGACTTCTTACGATGGATTCAGGGGAAGCTTGATATAGGTCCATATCGGCAAGGTAGTCATCATAGATTTCACGGGTTTTATCAACCACTTTTTCTATGGATTCCATGCGGTTTTCCCGATGATTTAAGAAAGTTACGGCCGCTTCTGGCATGCCTCCCACGAAGAGATAATCATAAAAAATGTCTAAGAATTCTTGATGCAAGGTGGCATCGATTGGTTTTCTTTCTTCGAAATGACTTTTGATGTATGCGTAGGCGGCACGATTGTTGTTATATAAAAACTCATCGAACGTTAAAGGGGCCATATAGAGTTGGTTTATCTTCCCGACAGGAAAAAGGAATGTCTCGTTTTTGGCGTAGCCACCTCTTTTATGGGCGTCCCGTAAAATTTTGATACGAACCAAAGATCCCGTAACAATCAAAGGGACGTCCCTTCTTTGTTCACAGAACTGCTTCATCATCTGGATGACGGGAAGGCATTCTTGGGCTTCATCGAAGATTAAAAGATGGTTTTGATCAGCTTGGAAACCATAATGGATGAGAAGGTAATCTAAGACTTTACTGAGTTTACGGTTCTGCATGACATAGTTCGTAAAATCGTTGTCTTCGGAACAATCAATACGAAGATAATGGCCGGGATAATAAACTTTGGCGAACAGTTCTTCAATCAAATAACTTTTCCCAACCTGTCTCGCGCCCCAGACCATTAAAGGCTTCCGATCAGGGTCATCTTTCCATGTGATTAAATCCTTTAAATATTTCCGTTCCATAGGCTTGTTATATCATTAATTGCACCTTTTCACAAGTTTTATCATTTCATTAATTGCACCTTTTTACATATCCACAAAGCAGAACAAAACCGAAATGAATTTCGGTCGGAACTCGAGCGAACCCGAGTTTTTTGCTAGAATTAGGCATGCGCGGCCCGTTCAGGAACTCCGACTTCA